>NZ_LWSF01000008.1:229707-237781 GCF_001651785.1 Amycolatopsis sp. M39 | reverse complement strand
TTCGCCATCCACGGCAGGAAGTCCTGCCGCCAGCGGCGCTCGAAGCCGAGCGGCTGTGCGTCGAACGACTTCTGCCAGGTCGTGGTGAACTCCGTCGAGGAGTCGAGGACGAACCGGCCGGTGCGGGCCGGGAAGGCCTGGGCGTAGTGGGCGCCCATCCAGGTGCCTGCCGAATAGCCGACCCAGTTGATCTTGTCGCGGCCGAGCAGCACGCGCAGCAGGTCGATGTCCTTGACCGTCTGGTCGGTGGTGATCAGCGGGCCCAGTTCGCCGGACTTCTGCTGGCAGGACAGCGCCGCGTACTTCGTCGCCTGGAGGATCAGGTTCAGGTTCTGCTTGCTGCGGTCGCGCGGGTCGAGGTCCGAGCCGGTGCCGATGGCACCGCCGCAGGTGATGTTGGTGCTCTTGCCCGTGCCCCGCGGGTCGAACCCGACGATCTCCTGGTGCTCTCGCAGTTTGGGCTGGTTGCGCAGCCGCGCCGGGAAGTTGCGCCCGGGAGCTCCCGGGCCGCCCGGGTTGGTGACGACGCTGGCTGTCGCGTTCTTGGTCGCCTTCAGCCGGCTGACCGCGATGGTCAGGTCGATCTGGGCGTTCGGCTGGTACCAGTTGCGCGGCGTCTTGTAGGTCGCGCACTCCATGTCCTTGGCGCCCTCGGGCGGGGCAGTGGGCAGTTCGGAGGGGACCGCGCACGTGTGCCAGTCCAGCTTCTGGTTCGCGTACTGCGCCGGAATAGCGGTCGAGTTCAGCGGCTGCTTGCCTGCGGCAGCCTCCTGGCCCGCGAAGGCGGGCGTGAACCCGGCCAGCAAGGTGCCGGCGAACGCCGGGATCACCACCGCGTAGCGGAGTCGTCTCATACGGTTGCCCCTTTTGGGTATTTCGCCAATGGATGGGCTATTCCTATAGCGCTGGCCGGGGCGCGACAACCGCCGTTGGTCGGTGGCGCGGAGCGCCGCGATCGACGATCTGCTCGGCGTCGCCGCTCCGCTGCCGACTTCCCTTGCCGGCAACACCGGGCAGATCACTGCCACGGCAGCCAGCCGCGCGCGGCATCTGTTCGCCGCCGATCTCGACTCGAAAGCAGTGTTGTGGGTTATCACGGATCCGCGGCGTCCGGACACGGTGGCGACGTTGTCCGTCCCGGGGAGTGCTGTCACCGCTGCGGCGTTCGGTCCCGAGGGGAGAACGTTGGCCACGGGCAGTCTGACCGGCCAGATCCGGCTGTGGGGCACAGCCCAGCCACGGCATCCGCGGCAACTGTCCGCAGTGTCGGCACCGGACCCCGTGGCGCATCTGGCGTTGCCCCGATGGGCGAACGTTGAGTGCCGGCACAACGGCGAAATACGACGCGGTTCCCTCCCGTCCGCCTCGGGACAGCTATGGGACGGGCCGGACCGGGTGCGGGCGTCCTCCGTCCGGCTCGGCTCGGACGTCATGGCCGCTGTTTTTTCGCCGAGCGACGGTGTGCTGCGCCGGTGGGACGTCGCCGACGCGAGATCTCCAGTTCTCCTGGATCGCGTTCAGCCCCGGACGGCCGAAGCCTGGCCAGCGGCAGCGACGACTCCACCGTTCGGTTGTGGTCGGTGACCGGACCGTCCGATGCCGGGCCGGCCAAGGGGATCAACGGAGTCGCTTTCAGCCGGACGGGCTCGCGCTGCTCCGTCCGCCGTGTTTGCGCCGTCTCCCCATCGCTCGGCAGCCCCGATGGGGAACACTGCTTTCCCGGTGTTGAGTACCGGCCGCCGTCGGGTCCGAATCTACCCCGTGACTGGTTCGGAGCGCAGGCAAGCACGACTGCCGCAGTGAACGCCGTCAGCAATGCCCAAGCCGGATCCGACCATAGGCCGCCTCGAACTGCCGCGGTCGGTCGGCGGGCTATCGTGCGCTGGGCCTGTGCTGGCCGTTCTGGATACCGACCGAAGTCCGCTTCGGCAAGGGCGACCGGCCGGAGCCCGGACGTCGACACAGGTCCGTCCCATCAGGGGCTCGGGCACGGTCGCCCTGGAAAGCGGCGGCGACTTCGCCGAGACACTGCGCGACTTCCACAGCTACGGCACTCCTTTCCAGAGCCCGCCCGGTGCCTACCGCGGCGAGGTCGACGCACCCCGGGGTCTCGGCGGACGACTCGAAGACGCCAGCGTGCGCATCATGACGCGCCCCCACGATCTCGGTGACAACCCGAATCTGCACCTGCATGTTCTCTCACCCGACAACACCGTTCTGGCCGGCCTGAACCTCAACCGGGTCGAACGCAGCCTCGGCAGCGACGGCGCCCGCATCGTCCTGGAAGAAGAAAACCCGAGTCAGCCGGACGCTCAGCTTCGGGACGTTCTCCGGCCTGCCCTGCCACGGATAGGGAACGGGGACCTCTTGCGCGTCGACCCAGCGTTCGGTGTCGAAGCCGTACCCGTCGACGGCCAGCCAGCTCATTACCGGGTGATAAGGCGAATCGGTCAGCTCGGGAAGCACCCTGCGCCGCAGCGGTCTCGCAGCCGGGCCATGGCGAACCCGATGCCGACGTAGGCCAGGAAGAGATGTTGTCGGCCGCCATGGCGCAGCAGGTCCGGCGTCCGGCCCCCGCTTCCGGGCAGGGCGTTCCGCACAGTGGCGGCCATGGTCGCGCCTTCACAGGCGAAGCCGCGAAGATCCGGATGCACGAGATCCGGCCGGCGCTCCAGTTCTCGCCGCCCGCGATCCTCGATTCCCCATTCGAATCCGCACACCGCCGAACGCGGAATGGCTTCCAACCGTTCGGTGGTTTCGTCGGCGGCGACGGGAAAACCGCGCCGGGTGAAGGTGATGCTTTCCGTCGACGGGGCGAGCGCGATCCTGCGCAGCGTTCCCCACTGTCCGGGCATCCGTTCCTCCTGGTGCGCACCAAGGGCTGCGCGCTCGTCCACACGGTAGCCAGCGAGCCGGTGCGCGGTGTTCCTCCGAATTGCGCAGTGGGTGGGCAATATCGGAGACGACCAGCATATTCCGGCGCAGCACGATCGAATCCCATCACCTACAGGGGAGGACGGCCGTGGAATCGAGCAGCCCGGAGCGAGACCTGCGCACGGCGACGCTGGAGGCGTTCGCCGGCACCATCGTGCCCGGGGAGAAACGGGCACCGGACGACCGGGCGATCGCCGGTGTTTCGGACGGTCCCGGAGCGGTCGTCGCGGGAGCCGTCGAACTCGTCGAGACCCCGGCCACCGGCATCACGGCGGGTCTGGACGCGGTCGGCGCGCGACGGGCGCCCACTGACCGGATAGAGCATCTGGTCGGGCTCGCGGTCCGCGACGTCGATGTCGGGTCCGAGGCGCGGTGGACGTATGGTCCGGCGGACGCGGAGCAGCGAGTGACCGGGCCTGTAGTCGACTTCTGCCTGGTGGCCACGCGCCGACGGCATCGCGACGACCTGGGCCTGCGTGTGGCGGGAACGGACGCCGATCGCTGGCTCGACGTCGCGGGACGGCGGCCCGGGCAGTTCCGGCTGGTCGAGGCGGACTGACATGGCGACGGTTTCGGTGCCGGCCCGGACGCTCTGGCTGGGCGTGCTCAGCGTGGCTGCGGCGGTCGTCGTGGTCGCCTCGGCGGTGGGGTTCTTCCGGGCGTTCGCCATGCCCGACATGGGGCCGATGGATTCGATGGGTCCGATGGCCTCGATGCCGGACCAGCGGCTGCACGGCATGGCGCTGGCCGACATGCCGGAAATGTTCGTCGCGGGCGCGGCCTTGCTGCTCGCGGTGGGCATCGCGCTGATCCTCGGCCGGACGCGGCGCACGGTCGCCGTGCCGCGGCAGAAGGTCCGCGGCAGGCGGGTGGTCGCGCTGGTCGCCAGCGCCGCGTTGACCATCGACATCAGCAAAACGTCGACGCTGGGCTTCGTGCTGCCCGGCCTGCGCGCGGAGTACGGTATCGACGCCTCGACCGCGTCGCTGCTCGCGGTGAGCGGGCTGTCCGGCACCGCACTGGGCGCGTTGCTGTTGAGCTACTTGGCCGAGCGCATCGGCCGCCGCGTCTGCTACCTGCTCGCCACGCTCGGGTTCACCGCGACCAGCATGTGCGGAACCATGCCGGATTTCGGCGGCAACGTGGTGATGTGTTTCCTGATGGGCATCGCTGTCGGCGGCCTGGCCCCGATTCTGGTCACCGTGCTCAGCGACCTGTTCCCGGGCCGGCACCGGGGCGCGGCGGTGGCCGGGCTGTCGATCGTCGCCACCGCGGTCGGCTACCTGGTCGCGTCGGGTTCGGCGCTGTGGCTGGAGCCCGTGTTCGGCTGGCGGGTGCTGTGGCTCATCGGCGCGCCGACCGGGCTGCTGCTGGCTTCGGCCACCGCCGTCATCCCGGATCAGCGCAGCGCCCCCGCACCCGGCGCGGGGGAGGAGAACCTGCTGGCCAGGAACACGCTCACCACCCGGTTGCAATGGGTGTTCGCCTTCTCGATCGGCTTGACCACATTCGGCCTGACGACCTGGGTGCCGACCCTGTCCCGCGCCGGCGGTCTCTCGCTGACCACCGCGAACGCCCTGCTGGCGGGCTCCGCGGTAGCGATGGTGCTGTGCGCGGGCCTCCTGGCGCTCGCCTACCGCCGATTCGGGCCGGCCGGCGTGACAGTGCGCCTGGCCGTCTGCACCGCCGGGCTGCTGCTGGCGCTAGCCGTCTCCGGCTGGGCGGCCGTCGCACCATGGCTGTCGGCCGTCGTGCTCACCGTCGCGCTGCTGGGAGTGAACACCATGGCCGCGGTGTTCCTCCCCGTCGCCGCGGACGTGGCCGACCACAGCCGCCGCGGCCGGGTCGCCGGGTCCGTCTCGTTCTTCAACCGCCTGGGCGGCCTAGTCGGCCCGCTGGTGCTTTCCCTGCTGGTCACCTCGGTCCCGGAAATGCTGATCGCGGTAGCGATCCTCGCCCTCCTCTGCGGCTCGGCAGCGGCCTACACCAGCAGACGGCAGCGCACCCTGCGAAAAGCCGAGGCCGAATCGAGCTGACCTGACGGGTTCCGACCGGCCGTCGGTTCGAGCGCGCAGTCGCGCTTGCGCATCGTGCCCGGCTTTTGCACCGCACCCACGCGAAAGATCCAGGCCAGCTGTTGCGGGCCATGACGTTTGCTCGGCCGGCGGGGCATGCGACGAGGGGTGGGTCTTTCGGCGACAGGATGAGAAGTGCGGCGCACTCGTCCGCCAAGCAGAAAGACCCATCCATGCACCACCGTAATGCCCCGTCGTCCGTCGAAAGCCGCCGTCGCGCGCGCTGCCAGTCCTGCCTGATCGTCCAGATGGCCGTTGAGATGGACACGTCGAGGGAGTGCGCATCCAAGTGGGTCAACCGCTGGCGTCGCCACGGCGAGACCGGGCTGCTCGACCTGCCCAGCGTCCCGCGCCACCAGTCCGCTGTCACCCCGCCGAGGACATGGCCCGGATCGCGCTGGCCCGCGCACGTGGTCCACCTCGACGTGAAGAAGACCGGCCAGATCCCCGACGGCGGCGGCTGGCGGATCCACGGCAAAGCAGCAGCCAGGACCGGAAGGTCGCTCGCGGCAAATCCGAGGCCAGTGGATCCGCTACTCCTGCCTGCACTCCGCCGTCGACGGCTTCTCGAGGCTGGCCTGCACCGAACCGCTGCCCGACGAAACCGCCCACACCGCGATCGGGTTCGTCCGCCGGGTCCTGGTGTTCTTCGCAGCGCACGGCATCACCCACATGAACTGCCTCGTAACCGACAACGTCTCCTGCTACCGCGCGCACGACTTCGCCACCGTTCTGCGAGGCACCCGGCATCAGCGAATCACGCCTTACACCCCACGCCACAACGGAAAAGTCCGCGAAGACCAGGGCTTTGTGCTGCGCCGAGCTGGTTTGAACCCGGCAAAGGTATGGCCCGAGGCACGACCTTGGTGTCCTGCGTCCGATTTGTCGGCTGGTCCAGGCGCAGCACCGTATGCGCACCGGCCAGACGGGTCTGATCTGACAGGAGCTTGGACCAGAAGCCCGTCGCTGACCTGTCGCCTGTCCGGTCGGTTCGCCCTCTCCGCGAGCGTGAACCCACCGGAGGAGCGAGTTCCAGCATGGCAACCATCGCAACCTGTGTCATCGGCGGCGCTGACATCCACAAACACACCCACTACGCGGTCGTAGCCGACGAGCACGGCCGGTTACTCGGACATCGTGTTCCCTGCCCGCGACCGTGGCTGTGCGCAGTTGCTGGAACGGATCACCGGCCACGGCGTCATTGCTTCGATCGGTGTCGAGAGCACCGGGTCGTTCGGCGCGTCCCTGAGCAGGTTTTCACCGCTACCAAGGTCCAGGTCATCGGGGCCAACCGCCTAGCTCCCGTAGGGATGGCGAGTCCGGCTGCCTGGACGCCGAGCAGATCGACCCCGCCGTTCTCGGACAAACATCGACTGCGACCCCGTAAAGGCGTCGTTATAGCTCAGCAGTGCGCCGTCGAGGCGATTGCCGGATGCGGCGCGCAGCGAGTGGTACCCGGAGACCGGTCCGGCCCTGGCCAGGCATACGCGCGCGCCCGGGTACGCGTCACCTCGGAGATGAGCTCGGCTGCCGAGCGGTGACGCTGCGCCAAGGCTGGATGCGCACGCCCACTTCGACGAGCGCGAGGAACTGGCGCATGCTCTCCCACTTGAGGCATTCGCACGAACGGCTCAGGCGCGCGTCGAAAGCGACAGACAGCGCGCGGGTCGAACTCGGCGGCAGCACCCGCCAATCCGGTGCGGCCGGGCCGAATCGGAGATCGATGCGGGGGCCAGCTGCCCGGCGATTCGGCAAAGGTCGTCTGCGGTGAGAATGGCCACCGAACCCCCTCGGCTCGCGTCCTTCAGTGCTCCGGCCAGATCGCCATTGTTGTTTATAACGACAAGTCTTTCTCTTTGACACCAAGGGGTTTACGCAAGGTGTGGCGGTGGAGGAGACTGAGCGTCAACGCCAGTGCGGCGCCGAACACCGCGTGCCCAGCCAGTAGCAGCCCGATGGACCAGTCCAGGGAGAACAGCGGTGCCGTGGAGCCCTGCAGCACGACAGGACCCAGTTCCCCCAGCAGCAGTCCGTACACGACGCCGAGCGCGACCAGCGATCGCATCCGGCGGAACATTCCGTAGGCCAGAAGGCTGAACACTATGCCGGATACGCTGCACATGGCCAGATGCGCGGCGGCACCGATCACTGGCGAGCCGCTGCCGACCAGGTTTGCGAGCAACGGCAGCCGGCCCAGGGCCGCCAGTTCGATCCCGGACACGACGCCGCCGGCGAGTCCGGCCGCGGCACCGAGGATCAGCCGCTCGGCGAGGTCGAAGCGAGGGTTATCAGAAGCGGTCATCATCGTCCGCCATTCGTGGGGCGAGGTGGATTTCCACAAGAGTGTCGCGGGCGGCCAGGGCGGAAGACGTCGCTGTAGGGTGCAATCAACTCGTTTGGCGCACCGAATTACTCCATCTCAATGAAGTGCGAAGGGGACCGCTGCGCTGCTCAGCTTCCGGCCAGTGCGGTGCCCTCGACCCGGGCGGCGATCTTGGCGAAGGCAGTGTCGCGCGAGGTGGAGGTGTCATCCGCGAAAGGCGAGAAACCGCAGTCGTCGCAGGTGCCGAGCCGGTCGGCTGGGATGTACTCCGCGGCGAGGTGCACGCGGTCGCGGACCTCAGCGGGGGATTCCACCCGCGGATCGATGGGGTCGATCACGCCTACGAAGACATGCTGTTCCGGTCGCCGGTGCTCCTGGACTGTCTTCAGCACGTGGCTGGGGTCCGGTTCGCTGGCCAGTTGGAGGTAGAACCGTCCGGCCCGGAGCCGGAACAGCGTCGGCAGTAGTCCGGCGTAGTCGACGTCGAGGCTGTGCGCCGAGTCCTGGTCGCCGCCCGGGCAGGTGTGCACCCCGATCCGCGCTCGTTGCTCCTCGGTGAACCGGTCGAGGACCTGATTGTTCAGATCTACGAACTGGCCGAGCAGTCCGCCGGTTGGGGTCGAGCTTCAGGGAGAGCCTGCCCTCGGTGAAGTCGAGCTGGACGCTGTCTGCTCCCGACTGGAGGCTTCGCCGAATGTCTGCCTCGGCCTCGCTCACGAGATCGGCCAGAAACTCCTCGCGC
>NZ_LWSF01000008.1:105410-229674 GCF_001651785.1 Amycolatopsis sp. M39 | reverse complement strand
CTGCTTGACCGGAGATTCCGTCTTCTGGCGAGCTCGCAGGAGAAATTCGTCGGCATGGCGAGTGTAACGGAACGGTCCCTTCGTCAGCCTGGGCAGTTGCCGTTGGTGCCCGTCGGCGAACGGAATGACCACCCCGTCCGGAGCGAGTCCGTCGGAGCCGTCGAGGGGATAGGTGGCGAAGCTCGGTTTAGTCTGTTCGCCGTCGGTGATCACCGGAGAACCGGTCTGCTCGAACAGGGCGATAGTGTCGGCCAGCGCACGATCCTGGTGCTCGGCGAGGGTATCCTGGCTGATCCTTCCGGCAGCGAATTCGTCCAGCGCGCTGAGCAGATGCCCGGGGCGCGGGATGCTGCCGATCGGCTCAGTCGGGATGGCCATCGTTTCTCCTCTGGAGCAGAGGCGGATTCTGCCGCATTGGGAACTCAGTCGATCTTCCCGGACGCGAATTCACGAACGGATATTCGGCGCTTCTGGGACCGTGTTTTTGTGGCGCTCGTGACACCCCAGCACGGCCGTTGAAAATTATTCCAGCTTTAGACATGGCTACGTCAACAGGAATCACCCGTACGGCGGCCACAGTGCGGATGAGATCCGCCAGCAGTCGGAATGACAGAATCTGCGCGGCGAGGGAGATCGGCCGCGCGACTTTCGCCCCTGGCCGGAGTCTGTAATCGCCGTTGCTCGGATCAACGGAGGAAGGACGTGCTGCGTCCGCGTCGCGCAGGAACCCAGTCCCCCCAGGGGGCCCGACAACCAGCTTCCTCGATCCGATCGCGCGGTACAGACTGTTGCGTTCTCGATCGGTTGGAGCTTCCAGCGCCCGGCCGGCGCCCCTGCGTGGCCGGCATGGTGACGACTTCCCGGGTGCCCCGGTCGCTCTGGCGAGTCACTCCAGCGCTGGTGGTGGTCGCTTCCCTGGCGGGTTTCTTCCAGGCGTTCGCGATGCCCCGCCCGGCTCCCGGCCGCACGGGATGCAGCTGGCGGAGATATTCGTCGATGCAGCGGGCTTGCTCGTCGCGGGAGGCGCGGCGCTCGCGCACGGCTCGACCAGACGGCCGATTTCCTCGCCGTGCCGGGGAATCCGCGCGAGGCGGAGGATTGCCGTGGTGGCCACGGCGGCGTTGACCATCGACGTCAGCAAGACCTCGACACTCGGGTTCGTCGTCCCCGGGATGCGGGCCGAGTGCGATATCGGCGCTTCGACGGCGTCGCTGCCCGCGGTGAGCGGCCTCGCTGGCGGTGCGGTGTTGTTCAGTTTCTCTGCCGGAGAATCACTTTCTCACGACGGAAAGGTCCTGCTTGCCGATCGTGGCGAACGGGGTGTGGGTGGCGGGGTCGAGGATCTCATCGATGTGCTGCTGCACCAGCTCTGGCGTGAGGTCCTTGCTCGCAACCATGGCTGAGCTGGACATCCGTCACGCCGCCTGCGAAGTCGAGCATCAACAGCAGCCTCGCCTCAGCCAGCGACTCGAACCCGTGCATCCGTCCTGTGCTGACCAGATACTCAAGCCCCGGGCGACGCCGTGAACACCGATACCGCGGGAACCGCCGCACCGGTTCCCGCGCGGCTGTCTGGACCTCGGCAAGATCCCGAACCGGGACCGACACCTCGCCGCCGCCCAGCCGGACCACCGTCGCGGACACTCCTCCAACCGCAACTGGCACGGCCGTCGACGAACGAGGACGCGCTCCACGCCAGGTCGACCCAGCTGCACGCATGCGACCACACCGGCACCTGCTCGACCACCACCGCGACATCCAAGTGCACCACGCTGAAGCCGGCAGACACGACGCGCCGCCAGCGATGCCAGCTATCGCCTGTCGTCACAACTACCTGCGGTTGCAGTGACGGACCGCGATATCTGTCACTTGACCAAGGTAACTGTCATCGCTGGACTGACGGGTCCGTTGTCGACGCACTGCTCCAGGTGGCTTCGGTAGCGAGTGAACACGTTCAGCAAGTCGAGAGCGCGCCTGTCGCCGGGAAGCTGGTGTCAGCCAAACCCTGGTCCGCCCAGTTCAACAGGTGTACGCGCCTGCGCGCCGCATCACCGAACACGCTCGCTTGCTATCCCTCCCGGCCGCGATGATGTCGCCATGGACGGGGAGACGGATCCGAGGCGCAGGTTCATTGGATCGCAGAGTCGATGGCAGCGCCGCGCGGGGACATGGTGGTGGGCAACTCTGGTAGTCGTGGTGCCAGTCGTCGCGGCCACGTCGACCGCGGTCATGACCCTTCTTGCGCTCGTAGAAGTCGGCAGCAATGCCGACCGGATCGAGGTGATCAAGACAGGTCTCGCCATGGGCGCCGGTACCGGCGGCGTGGTCGCGTCGGTACTCAACGGCCGGCGCGCCGAAAGGGTCGAACACGCACTCGAACAGGCACGCCTTGTGGTCTCGGCCATCGAGTACCCGACCTTCTCCGAAGAACTCAGCTTCAAGAACCAACTTGGAATGGATCTCGCCGCTCTTCGGGCCGTTGACTGGCGGAGAGACCTATTCCAGGGGTGCGCGTCCTCCGCTGAGACGGTGCCCCGTGATCAGCACCTGATCGACGGGCGGTGAGAGATGCCGTTCGAATGGGCACCTTCTGTACAGCCGAAGAAGATCGCCAGCATCGATCCTGCTCTGACCGCTCTACCGACCGAGCACAGGGTGAGGTGTCCGGACAGCATCGCCCTCGCCCCGGTCTCCGACCATCATCCGCCGCAAGCTTGCTGGGCGAAGGTCGGTCCAGTGCGCGTCTACGTATTTTTCGCAGGCTGCCCGAGATTCCTCGCCGTAGACGACCGTCCACCCGGCCGGCACTGCGATCGACGAAGGCCACAGGGAATACTGCTCCTCGCCATTGATCAGGACCAGGTATGTTTGCTCGTCGTTCTCAAAGGGATTCATGCTCCCTCGTCCTTTCCGGTCATTGGCTGTCGTGCGCGCCGCAGTTCGGCGTCGACCACGGGGCCGATCTCCGCAAGAGCTGGAGGAGTCATCAGGTGAAGGTGTTCGAAGTCAACAACGTGGAAACGCACGTCGCCGTGGACATGGCGCCGCCAATCCTCCGCGGACACGCCTGCCTCCATCAGGGTCCGGCTCGACGCTACGACCAGGACATCACCGTCGAAGACTTCGGGGACCGGTTCCCGGGCGAGTTCGAGATTGTTCGCCATGACTGTTGCCAACCGGCCGACCTGTTCGACGTCGAGTTCGGCCAGAGGGGCGGCCCTGCCGCGCAATGTGGCAGCGAACTGTTCGTGGACGAGCATTTCGGGCCGGATGTCGTCGGCGGCGAGCCCCATCATCCCAAGGATGTCGGCATAGACCGCCGCCTGCCGCCCCGGCCCGGCGGGTGGATCGTCGATCGCACCCGGTACCGAGTCGATGATCGTCAAGGACGACACGCTCACGCCGCGGTGTTGCAGAGCGGTGGCCACGGCGTGGGCCACCTTGCCGCCGAACGACCAGCCCAGCAGGTGACAAGCCTCGCCAGGACGAGTGCGCACGATTCGGTCCGCGTAGTCACGAGCCATGGCGGCCAACCGCGACGGCAGGGACGCTCCTTCAACGATCCCCTCCGCCTGCAGGCCGTAAATCGGCACTTCACGGTCTACATGCGACAGCAGGCCTGCGTACGGCCAGCTGAGCCCGCCTCCGGGATGGATGCAGAAGAGGGGCGACGCCGACCCGCCGGTGCGGAATCCGAGCACCTGGCCGAGCGAATCTTCGCCGTAGTTCTTACCCCACCGATCGGCTATCCCCTCCACGGTGGGCGTTTCGAACAGCGCCCGGACAGGGAGGTCGATGCCAAGCCGACGGCGGACCCGGACACTGAGCTTCGCCGCGAGCAGGGAGTGTCCGCCCCGCTCGAAGAAGTTGTCGGTCGGGGAAACGTCGTGGGTGCCCAGCACCTCGGCGAAGATCTTGCACAGAACGGTCTCCCGCTCGCTGCGCGGCGCGCGTCCGGAAGCCTTGAGCGTGTACTGCGGCGCAGGCAGCGCGCGACGGTCGATCTTGCCGCTGGGCGTGAGCGGAAGCGAGTCGATCACCACGAAGGCCGACGGGATCATGTAGTCGGGCAGTTTCTCCTTCAATGCTGCACGCAGAACTGCCTCGTCGAGCCGACAGCCTGGCCGCGGAACCAGATAGACGGCGAGCCGGCTGTCGCCCGGCAGATGTTCGTGTGCTTGGACTACCGCCGCCTCCACATCAGGACGCGCGGCCATGACCGACTCGATCTCGGCCGGTTCGATCCGGTGGCCGCGAATCTTGACCTGGTCGTCGGTACGGCCGAGGAACTCCAGTTGCCTGTTCAGGTTCCAACGGACCAGATCGCCGGTGCGATACATCCGCCCGCCCGACGCGCCGAAGGGGTTGGCGACAAACCGGGCCGCAGTCAGCCCAGGCCGGTTGACATAGCCACGCGCGAGCCCTGCGCCTGCAATGTAGAGCTCGCCCGGGGTCGTATCGGGCACGGGGTTGAGCCATTCGTCGAGCACGTATACTTGTGTGTTGGCGATGGGGCGACCGATGGGTACGTCCATCGTGGACAAGCCGGCGATGCCCGCGCTGCCGGACCAGGCGGTCGCGACGTGGGTTTCGCTCGGACCATAGTGATTGTGAACCTTCAGCTCATTGTTGCGCGCCACGGCGTGCTTAAGCGAGGGCGTGCAGACCAGGCGCTCACCGGCCTGGATTACATCAGTCAGCGGCGCGAGGTCGTCTTTGGCTCCCGGAAGCGCCTCCAGCAATGTGTGGAGCGCGACACTGGGAAGGTGCAACTCGCCCACCGAGTTACGCGTCAGCCAGCTGTGCAGGGCCAGCGGGTCGTATCGGACCTCCTGCGGGCAGAGTACGAGTGTCCTGCCCGTCACCAGTGCGGACCAGACCTCCTGGATCGACACGTCGAAACTCGTCGCGGCGAACTGCGCAACGCGGGAACCGACGCTCACCGGTGACGTGGAGCCGCACCAGCTGACCAGGTTGGCCAAAGCGCCGTAAGACATCACAACACCCTTTGGCCGCCCGGTGGAGCCGGAGGTGTAGACGAGGTAGGCCGCGTGATCGAGGTGTTTGCGCGCGGGAAGCTCGTGCTCCGTGACGTCGGGATCTGGCAGCTCCGTCGGCAAATCTACGAGCGACGACTCGTCGAGCACCAGGGTTGCCCTCGTCCGCCTGGCGAACGCGCCGGTGTGGTCTCGCCCGGTCAGCAGGACGGCCGGACCCGCGTCGTCGAGCAGGAAACCAATGCGATCCGCCGGATAGGCGGGGTCGAGCGGGAGGTAGGCCGCTCCGGCCTTGGCGATGGCGAGTATCGCGATCACGAGCTCACGCGTGCGGCCCAGGTGCACCGCGACAGTGGTCTCCGGGCCCACACCACGCTCAAGGAGTAGCCGCGCGACACGGTTGGCTGCGCTATTGAGCTGCTGATAGGTGACCGGTCTGCCACCGTCTTCGACCGCGTAGGCAGTCGGGGTCCGGTGTGCCCACCGCTCGAAGTCCACGACCGGTGATTCGTCCACCGGGCTGGTCTGGGTCTCGTTGCGCTTGGCGAGTAGTTCGACCCGCTCGGCTGGGCCGAGCAGGTCGAACTCCGGTATCCGCGCCTGCGGGTCGGCCAGGACCTCGGTGAGCACGACTTGCCACCGTCGCATGATGGCCTCGACCGTGCGTGCGTCGAACAGGTCGGTGCGATGCTGGACCATGATGTCGAGTCCTGCTTCATTGTCGCGTTCGGACACGCTGAAGAAGAGGTCGAAGACCGAGTTGCCGGTGGAGGTTTCGCCGACCTCGACTTCGAGGCCTGGGAGTGTGAACCGTTCGACAGGACTGTTCTGCAGGAACAGCGCCACTTGGAACAGCGGATGACGCGCCGCGGAGCGCGAGGGGTTGATTTTCTCAACGAGATGCTCGAACGGGACATCCTGCTGTTCGTAGGCAGCGAGGCTGGTTTCACGCACTTGATCGAGCAGGTCGGCGAAGCGCGGGGCGCCGGCTGTGTTGGTCCGGATGACCAGGGTGTTCACGAAGAACCCCACCAGCCCTTCGAGGGCTTCCTCGGTGCGGCCGGCGATTCCGGTGCCGAGTGCGATGTCCGTGCCCGCACCCATCCGGGTCATGAGCACTGCCATTGCGGCCTGCAACACCATGAACGTACTGGCTCCGGCCGCGCGAGCCATGGCTGCGATCCGTCGGTGCACTTGTGCCGGCACTTCGAACCACTGTGTTTCACCGGCATGGGACATCACTGCCGTCCGGGGTCGGTCCGTGGGGAAACTGACGACCTCGGGCAGCCCTGCCAGCTGCTGCGTCCAGTACGAAGTCTGGCGGGAGATCAGGCTCCCGGGGTCCTCCGCGTCACCGAGCAGCCGACGCTGCCACAACGTGTAGTCCGCATAGGTCACCGGAAGTGGTAGCCACGACGGTGGCTTTCGCTCGACGCGGGCGGTGTACGCGCTGAGGAGGTCACGCGCCAACGGCGCCATCGACCAGCCGTCGCCTGCGATGTGATGAATCAAGATCAGCAGTGTGTGCTGTCCGGGGCCGGTTTCGAAGAGCCAGGCCCGGAACGGGTTCTCTTGTGACAGGTCGAACTCGTGCCGGGCCGCAGCTTGAAGGAGCGACTCGAGTTGTTCGGGTTCGGCCGTGACGTACCCGAAGCTCGATCCGGGGTCGATCCGGTCCAGGATCTCTTGTTCGGGAGTGCCATCGGGCGCGGGGAAGATGGTCCGCAACGGCTCGTGACGTTCGGTGAGATCCGACAATGCCGCGATGAGGGCACCGGTGTCCAGTGTTCCGTTGATCCGGAAGGCGAACGGCATGTTGTACGTCGGCGACTGCCCTTCGAGCCTGCTCGCGAACCAGATGCGCTGCTGGGCATGGGACAGAGGGAGATGCTCGGGCCGTTCGAGCCGGGCCAGCAGAGGCCGGCCCTCGGCGGTCGCATCGTCGAGGCGCTGGGCGAGCTCGGCCACGGTCGGTGTCTCGAACAATGCCCGTACCGGGAGATCGACGCGCAAAGCGCTCCGGATTCTGCTTGCCAGCCGCGTTGCCAGCAGCGAATGACCGCCCAGGTCGAAGAAGCTGTCGTCGATGGTCACGCGATCGACCCCGAGAACCTCAGCGAACAGTACGCAGAGTGCTGTTTCGCGGCCGTCGCGTGGGTCACGTCCGGCACTCGCGATCGCGTAGTTCGGCGCGGGGAGGGCCCGGCGGTCAATCTTGCCGTTGGCGGTCACCGGGATCTCGTCGAGCAGCATCAATGCAGCGGGAACCAGGTAGTCCGGTAGACGCTCAGCGAGCATGGTGCGCAGGGTCTGGACGAGTTGCCCGCCGGTCCGGGTGGTTGCTGGTGAGTTGACCGGGTTACGGCGAGCCGCGCCGGGGACCCAGGTGCCGGTGAGCGGGCCGGTCGCCTCGGCCGGGTCGGGAAAGACGAGGGCGTCAAAATGCTCGGCGTCGTTTCCCGACCAGGTCGTGATGACTCTTCGACCAGTTGTTTCGGCCCATTCGTGGACCTCCTCGGGATCGAGGGCTGCCGCTTCGGGCAGGGCGTCCCGCTGGACGTCGTCCAGGGTAGAAGATGCCGGAGCTGTTTCCCACGACTTGAGGGCGGCATGTTCTCCGGCGACGCGGGCGTTGCGGATCCCCTGAATCCGGACGGCGCCGTCGTGTGAGCGGGCGAGCATCTCGAGGTCTTCTTGCCTCCACCGGACTACCGGAAGGTCGCGTACGGAGCAGGCCGGCACCGGCACCTTGTGGATGACGGCCTCGTAGCGGTGCCGCGACATCTCGTTGTGGCTGCGTGCGCGCTTGAGCCGGATGTCGAGGCCCGCGACACGGGGATGGGCGTCCGCCCACGCCGCGAAGAAGTCCGGGTCCACGACCAGTTCCTTCTCCATCTTGACGGCGTAGTCGACCGCTGCGCGCAGGCGTGCGACGTCGGCGTCCGGTCCCAGCCTGAGCGTTTGGACGGCCGAGTGGAACGCGCGCAGGGAGGCCTTGCCGCGAATGTCGCCCAAGAAAATCCGGCCACCCGGTGCCAGCGCCTCGAGCGCCCCGTCAAGGACACGAGCGAGGTATTCGCCCGACGGGAAATACTGGACCACGGAGTTGATCACTACCGTGTCGAAGTGGCTGGTCGGCAGCCCGGAGAAGTCGTCGGCGTCGCGGTTCAAGAAGTGGACACGAGACGTCCCTTCCGCCTGCGCGATCTGCTTCGCGAGCCGCGCGACGACGGGCTGGGAGAAGTCCGTCGCCCAGTATTCGTCCACTGCGGGCAGCAAGTGGCTGAGGAGGAGGCCGGTGCCGACACCGATCTCGAGCAGCGTGTGCGGGTCCAGAGCGCGGACGCGGTCCACCGTGGCGGCGCGCCATTCACGCATCGCATCGAGTGGGATCGGTTCTCCGGTGTAGGAGCTGTTCCACCCGGAGAAGTCCTCCCCGAGACCCGCGTGTTCGTCCCTGGCGTAGATGGAGTCGTAGATCTCACCCCATTCCGAGACGTGGTCGTCCGTCGCGATGGCGTCACCGGAGCCGCGGTCTCCTTCCGGGACGATGTAGGCGACGAGCCGTTTGTCGCCCGGAGTGTGTTCGTGGACCTGCGCGATGGCTGCCCGGACCCCGGGATGGGCACGCAGCAGCGTTTCCACCTCGCCTGGTTCGATGCGGTGACCGCGAATCTTGACCTGGTCGTCAGTGCGGCCGAGGAACTCAAGCTGCCGATCGGCGTTCCACCGGACCGAGTCACCTGTGCGATACATCCGCTCGCCGGGGCGACCGAACGGATTGGCGACGAACCGGGCCGCGGTCAGCGCCGACCGGTTGAGGTAACCGCGCGCGAGCCCGGCACCGGCGATGTACAGCTCGCCTGGCGTCAGTGCCGGAACCGGGTTGAGCCGGTCGTCGAGCACATACGCCTGGGTGTTGGCCAAGGGGCGTCCGATCGGTAGGTCTACCGAGGGATCGAGGCCGCCGCCGATCGGGAAGTAGGTGGCGAACGCGGTGGTCTCGGTGGGCCCGTAGACGTCAACGACACGGAGGTCCGGGGCGACAGCGCGAATCTTCGCGACCGCACTTGGCGGGAGGACATCACCGCCAGACCAGATTTCGGTGAGACCACGGAGGCGTTCCGGGAACTCGGCCGCGATCAGGGTGAACAAGACCGACGTCATGAAGACGGCGGTGACTCCGCTCCGGTCGATGCATGAGCTGAGCGTGTCCGGATCTTCGCTGCCAGGTGGGGCCAGCACGACCGTTCCGCCGCCTGCCAGCGGAACCCAGATCTCGTAGGTGGATCCGTCGAAGGCGTGGGGCGAGTGCGCGAGGACCCGGCTGTGCCCGGTGGTCCAGGCGGGGTCCTGCACGAAATGGGCGACGTCGAGCTGGGTGGTCGCGATGCCCTTGGGCCGCCCCGTCGAACCGGACGTGTACATGACATACGCGAGCTGCTCCGGCTGTACGTGCGGCCGCGTAATCGGACCGGCGGCGGTCGGGTCCGCCAGGTCGATGGAGTCCAGAGTCGTCACGACGCCGGCGGGAGCCAGCCTGGTGAACCTCTCGGTCGTGCCGGGCGACGCGACGATGACCGCCGGCGTGGCGTCCGCGATCAGGTAGCCGATGCGCTCGTCGGGGTATGCGCTGTCGACGGGCAGGTAAGCGCCACCGGCCTTCAGCACGCCGATCAGGGTCGCGACGAGGCCTGCCGACCTCGGCAGCGCGATGGCGACCAGCTCTTCGGGGCGGAGGCCGAGGTTGCGCAGCCAGGCGGCGACGCGGTCGGACCAGCTGTCGAGTTGTGCGTAGGTCCAGTCGATGTCTCCGTCGGTCAACGCGACCTGGCCGGGCTTGGCGCGGACCTGTTCGGAGAACAGCTCAGGCAGGCTCACGTCGCGGCAGGGATAGTGGTCACCGGAGGAGCCGGCCGGGAAGTTGTCGCGTTCGGAGGCGGTGAGGACCGGCAGCGCGCTGAGCTTCGTCTCCGGGGCGACGACGATCGTTTCGAGGATCCGCTGCCATCGGCCGAAGACTGTCGCCACCGTTGCTGGGTCGTAGAGCTCGGTCGCGTAGTCGATGGTGCAGGTCATGCCGTTCGGCCGGCCGTCCGGGGCATGGGTCTCGACGAGGTCGAGGTGCATGTCGAATTGGGAGCGGCCGGTCGGCGGCGTGTCGAAGCGCACGTCAAGGCCGGGCAGGTCGAACGTCGCTTCCTGGTTGTTCTGCACCGCCAGGATGACCTGGAACAGCGGATGGTGCGCGGGCGATCGTTCCGGATTGAGCCGCTCCACGAGGTACTCGAATGGGACGTCCTGATGCTCGTACGCCGAGAGGCAGACCTCGCGGACGCGAGCCAGTAGCTCCGCGAGCGTTGGGTCGCCGGTCAGGTCCGTGCGGATCACCAACGTGTTCACGAAGAATCCGACGAGCCCGTCGAGCGCCTGATCCAGCCTGCCCGCGATCGGCGTGCCGACGGCTATGTCGGTGCCGGCTCCCAGGCGGGTCAGCAGCGCGGCCAGTGCGGTCTGCACGACCATGAAGAGTGTGGAGCCCGACTGCCGGGCGAATTTCACGAGGCGCTCGTGTAGCTCGGCGGTGAGAGCGAAACGGGCCGATGCTCCATCGTAGGAGGCCACCGTCGGCCGTGGCCGGTCCGTCGGGAACGTCACGACATCGGGTAGGCCGGCTAGCTGCCGGGCCCAGTGACCGACCTGCCTTGCCAGCAGGCTGTCGGTCGATGCGGTGTCCCCGAGCAGGTCCCGTTGCCACAGTGTGTAGTCCGCGTACTGGACCGGGAGGGGTTCCCACGCCGGTGCGCGCCCGGAGCGCCGTGCCCGGTAGGCGGTGACCAGATCTCTGGCCAACGGCGCCATCGACCAGCCGTCGCCGGAGATGTGGTGGATCAGGATGAGCAGGAGGTGTTCGTCCTCACCGAGTTCGAACAGCCATCCGCGGAGAGGGATCTCGTGCCTCAGGTCGAATTCGTACCGGACTGCCGACCGCACCAGGTGGTCGAGCCGCGCCGGTACGGCACGGACGCGGCGTAGCTCCGGCAACGCTTCCGCCGCCGGAACGACGACCTGCTCTGCGGCTCCGTCCAGATCGGGGAACGTCGTACGCAGCGACTCATGCCGACCTGCGACGTCGGCGAGGGCGGCCTCCAGCGCTGAGGTGTCGAGTGGTCCGGTCAACCGGAACGACAGCGGCATGTTGTAGGTTGCCGAAGGCCCTTGCAGGCGATCCTGGAACCACAGCCGTTGCTGGGCGAATGAGAGTGGTATGCGGTCGGGACGGGGTTGTGGCTCGAGACGGCGACGGTCCGGTTCCGGGGAGTGCAGCCGGGAGATGATGCCGGCCACCGTGGGTGTTTCGAACAGCGTGCGGATGGGCAGTTCGGCAGTGAGGACGGCGCGGATCCGGCTGACGAGCTTCGTCGCGAGCAGCGAGTGGCCGCCCAGGTCGAAGAAGTTGTCGTCGATGGACACCCGTGCAGTGCCGAGCACCTCGGCGAACAGACCGCACAGGAGGTCCTCGCGTTCGTTGCGTGGCGCTCGGCCGGACTCGCCGGCCGAGTAGTCCGGCGCAGGCAGAGCCCGCCGGTCGAGCTTGCCGTTGGCCGTCACCGGAACTGTGCCGAGTTCGACGAGCGCGGACGGCACCAGGTGTTCCGGCAGCCCTGACCGCAAAGCCTGCCGCAGTGCGGCGGGGTTCGTCGTGCCGGGCCGCCGCGGTACCACGTAGCCCACGAGCCGGCGATCGCCGGGGGTGTCCTCACGGGTCACCACCACGGCCGCCGCCACCGACTCCTCTGCCCGCAAGGCTGCCTCGACCTCGCCCAGTTCGACCCGATGTCCGCGGATCTTTACCTGGTCATCCCGTCGGCCGACGAATTCGAGCTGTTCGCTGCCGGTCCACCGAACCAGGTCCCCCGTGCGATACATTCGCGATCCCGCTGGGCCGTACGGGTCGGCCACGAAGCGGCCGGCCGTCAGCGCGCCGCGTCCCAGATAGCCGCGCGCCAATCCGGCTCCGGCCAGGTACAGTTCGCCGGCCACCCCGTCGGGCACCGGCCGCAGCCGATCGTCGAGTACGTGAACCGCTGTGTTCGCAATCGGGCGGCCGATCGGGACGGGGCCGGTGGATGCCGCGTCACCGGGGTTGATCCGGTACTCGACGCAGCCGACCGTGAACTCGGTGGGCCCGTACTCGTTGACGACCGAGGAGGTGCTGTGGCTGGCCCGCCATGGCCCCAGAGCCTCCCAGGTCAGCTGCTCTCCGCCGATGACGAGGTCCGCGGCGCCGGAAAACCCGTCAGCGGCAGCCGGCAGCAGTTCCAGGTGAGTCGGTGTGGCTTTCAGGAAACTGCCCTCGGGCAGGTCGCGTAGCCCGTCCGGCAGGGTCTCGTCCTGGGCGACGACCGATAGTGCGCCACCTTGCACGAGGGTGCCCAGAAGGGTGGTGATTGTCAGGTCGAACGAGATCGACGAGTGCAGTACCGGGTGGCCGGAGAGCCCCGGATGCCGGCGACGGCACCAGGCCAGGTAGTTGCTGAGCCCGCGGTGGGTGACGATCACCGCTTTGGGGCGGCCGGTCGAACCCGAGGTGTAGATCGCGTATGCGGCGTTGTCCAGGTGTGGACGGTCCGAGGGTTCGGGATCTGTGGCCGGGCAGGCGGCGATCTCGGCGCTGATAGCGGGCGAGTCGATGGCGGTGTAGCCCGCCAGCGCGCCGGTCTGGAGTTCGGCTGAGGTGATGGCTAGGGCCGGGGCGGAATCGGCGGTCAGGTAGGCGATGCGCTCGGCCGGGTAGCTTGGGTCGACCGGAAGGAACGTGGCTCCGGCCCGGAGGATCCCGACGACTGTGGCGATGAAAGCCGCGGATCGGGGAAGAGCGACGGCGACGAGGCTGTCCGGTCCGGCGCCGCGGGTGGCGATCCAGGCCGCGATCCGGGCCGACTGCTCCTCGAGCTGCCGGTAGGACCAGGTTTCCTCACTGGAGAGGACCGCCGGGGCGTCGGGCACGGCCCGGGCCTGCCGTCGGAACAGCTCGGGAAAGGAGAGATCGCCGACGGAGGTGGCCGTCTCGTTCCTGGCCGCGATCCGGGCGTGCTCCTGTTCACTCAGGAGTGAGATCTCGCCGAGCGGACGCTGCGGGTCCGTCGTGGCTTGCTCCAGCAGGCTGAGCCAACGGCTGAAGACAGTGTCGACCCCGCCAGGTTCGAAAAGCTCCGCCGCGTAGTCGACCGTGCAGCTGAGACCCGTCGGACTTCCGTCGTCGGCGGTGTGCTCGATCACATCGATGTGGATGTCGGCCTGGGACCTGAGCGCGGGCGGCCGGTCCACCGTGACCCGGAGTCCGGGTACGACAAACCGTGGTTCGCGGGTGTTCTGGACCGCCAAGCTGACTTGGAACAGCGGGTGGTGTGCGGCAGATCGGGGTGGATCGACCCGTTCGACGACCTGATCGAAGGGCACGTCCTGGTTTTCGTACCCAGCGAGCGCGGTTTCCCGGACGCGGCTGAGGAGCTCGGCGAAGCCGGGGTTGCCCGACGTGTCCGTGCGGAGCACGAGAGTGTTGACGAAGAACCCGACAAGTCCGTCCAAGGCGTCGTCGGTGCGCCCGGCGATCGGCGTGCCCACCGCCACGTCTGTTCCGGCTCCGAGCTTCGTCAGCAGCGCGGCGAGCCCCGCATTGAGGACCATGAACAGAGTGCTGCTCGTGCGCCGCGCGAGGTCGGTGAGTTGCCGGTGCACCGGCGCCGGGATCGTGAAGCGCGCGGCGCGGCTCGCCGGCGAGGCGGCGCGGGGACGCGGGTAGTCGGTGGGCAGGGTTGTGACATCGGGCAGACCGGCGAGCTGGGCGGCCCAGTAGTCGAGCTGTCGCGCCGCGAGGCTGGCCGGGTCGGAGGAGTTGCCGATCAGAGCGCGGTGCCAGAGGGCGTAGTCGGCGTACTGCGCTTCGGGGGGTGTCCAGCCGGGCTCCTGGTTCGATTGCCGAGCGAGGTAGGCGTTCTGAAGGTCCCGAGCCATCGGTTCCAGCGACCAGCCGTCGGCTGCGATGTGGTGGATCAGCACGAGGAGAACGTGGCTGGTCGGGCCTGTCTCGAATAGGTGGCAGCGCACGGGAAGCTCACGAGACAGGTCGAATACGTGCCGGCCTGCTTCTTCGAGGGCGGCTTCCAGCCCGCTCGCGGTGACCTGCATCCGGCTCATGACCGCGGAGACCTGCGGTGCTTCGAGCACGACCTGCGCGGGGACCCCGTCGGACGCGGTGATGATCGTGCGCAGCGCTTCGTGGCGATCGATGAGGTCGCGAAGTGCCGCGGACAGTGCGTCCGGATCGAGAGTGCCGGACAGCCGGAATACGAACGGGACGTTGTGTGCCGACGCCGGGCCGCCGAGCTGGTCCAGGAACCACATGCGCCGTTGCACCGGAGAAAGCGGCAGTTCATCAGGCCGGGCTGCCCGTTTCAACGCCGCTCGGTCGCGGGGTTTCGCATGCACGAGCTGACGCGCCAGAGCCGCCATTGTGGGTGAGGCGAAGAGATCCCGAACGGTCAATCCGATGCCGAGGGTGGTACGGAGGCGGCTGGTGAACCGGGTGGCGAGCAGCGAGTGACCGCCGCGTTCGAAGAAGTCGTCGTCGACGGAAAGCCGCTCGACCCCGAGCACTTCGGCGCCGAGCAGGCACAGCGTTTCCTCTGTCGCGTTACCGGGTGCGCGGCCCTGGCCGCCGTCGCGGACCTCCGGTGCGGGCAGCGCGAGCCGGTCGACCTTCCCGTTGGGGCTGAGCGGGAAGGCGTCCAGAACGACCACTGCCGAAGGCACCAGGTGGGCCGGGAGCCTCTCGCGAAGCCGATCCCGGAGTTCAGCGGGATCGGCCACTCCCGTTCCCGACGGCACCACGTAGGCTGCGAGGACACGCTCGCCACGATCGTCTTCTTTGGCCACTACAACGGCGCCCGCGACCGTCGGGTCCGCCCGGAGGACTGCTTCGATCTCCCCGGGCTCGATCCGGTGACCATGGATCTTCACTTGATCGTCGACCCGGCCGAGCAGCTCGATCAGGCCGTCGGAGCGGAAGCGGGCGAGGTCGCCGGTGCGGTAGAGCCGCTCCGCCTCGACCGGGCCGTACGACCAGTCGAAGAACCGTTCGCTGGTCAGCGCCGGGGCTCCGACGTAGCCTGCGGCGAGCCCTTTTCCGGCGAGGTGGAGTTCACCGGGCACACCGATAGGACACGGCCGGCCGGCCGTGTCCAGGATGTAGGTCCGCTGGTTGGCCATTGGACGGCCGTACGGGATGCTGTGCCAGCCGGGCAGCGGCCGCCCGGCTTCGAAAAGGGTGGAGTGGATGGAACACTCGGTGGCTCCGCCCATGACGATCACCCGGATCCCGGGTGCCACCGAGTCCAGTCGCTCCGGAAGCGTGGGCAGGACCCAGTCGCCACCGAGCAGGGCGAGCCGCAGACNCCGCAGACCGGTGTGCGGTTGCGGCATAAGCGTGCGCGTGTGCTCAAGATAGATTTCCGCGAGGGGTGGAGCCGAGTTCCACACGGTGACGTGATGGGTGTTGATCAGCTCGTGCCAGTGAGCCGGGTCCTTGAGCCGGTCCGTAACGGGGACCACGACCGCACCGCCGGCGAGCGTGACACCGAGGAACTCGTAGACGGACATGTCGAAACTGGGCGACGAGAGCGCCAGCACGCGGTCTTCGTTTCCGACGGCGAACCGGCTGTTGAGGTCGCGCAGGTTGTTGAGCACACCGCGATGACGCAGCGCGATGCCCTTGGGCCTGCCGGTCGAGCCTGAGGTGTAGATGACGTAGCAGAGATCGCCGGCGTCCGCGCGCCCGGCGGGCCGGCTGCCCGGGCGGCGGCCTATCGCCTCGGCGTCGCGGTCGAGTAGAACGACCCGGCATCCATCCGGCCGGGGCAGCAGGGGCAGCTGCGGGGACTCGGTGATCAGGAACCGGCATCCGGAGTCACGTTGCATGAACTCCAACCGCTCGGCGGGATATCCGGCGTCCAGGGGAACATAGGCAGCTCCGGCTTTCAGCACGCCCAGGACACCGATGAGCAGGTTGGCCCCGCGCTCGACGCAGAGACCGACCCGGGAGCCGCGTTCGACACCTATGTCCTGCAGGTGATGCGCCAGCCGGTTGGCGGCTTTGTCGATCTCGTCCGCGGTCCAGGTGCCGCCGTCATGGATCAGGGCGATACCTCCGGGCGCCGCGTCGACGCGCTGGGCGAATTCGTCGTGCAGGCACCGATCCTCACCGAGTTCCTGTTCGGTTCGGTTCCAGTCGATCAGCATCAGCTGCAGCTCGTCCGCCGTCAGGAGCGGTGCCTGCGAGCGAAGCCTGATCTGAGGATCGGCCACACCGGCGGCCAGGAGGGTCGTGAAGTGTGTCAGCAGGCGGGCGATCGTCGGCAGTTCGAACAGGCCGGCGTCGTAGGTGACCCGGAGCTCGGGTTCCGGTGCGTCAAGCCTGGCCGTGAGCACGACGTCGTGCGTGGCCACCGGCTCGTCCCACGCCGTGTTCCGGAAGACGACAGCAGCCGGATCCGAGCTGCGCTGCCGGATCGGGGTCCCGGCGACCACGCTGATGAACTCGGCGAACGTCGGATCCGCCGGCACCTCGATGGTGAGCACCGAATTCTTGTCGATACCCACGGTCACGGATTCGGTTTCGGAGTAGCGGTTCAATATCGCGGCAAGAGTCGCGAGCAGGACGTGAGCCGCGTCGGTCCGGCATTCCCCAGCGAGCTCGTGCACCCGCCCGAGCAGTTCGGCGTCAATCGCCCGACTCGCGGACCGATGGAATGGTGTCCGCCCCGGCTTCCGGAGGTGGTCGGTCGGCAGGAGGCCGGTGGCGGTCATGCGCATGTCACCCCTGCGCCGGGAACGGGGAAACGCAGGGACAGTTCGGCCACTTCGTCCGCCACGGCGTTCCTGACGCCGGCGGCGAGCCGGTACTCGGTGGTACCGAGCGGTTCGACCGCCGACAGCACTTCGGCGACGAGACGAGCGCATCCCGCCATGTCTGCCGGAGTCAGGCCACGCTGGGCGACGATGTTGGTGCCCAGGCGCAAGCCGCCGGCGATCTGCGGTGGCCTGCTGTCACCCGGGACCCGATTGCGGTTGGCGAGGATTCCGCATTCCTCGAGCGCACGTTCCGCGATGACGCCGGTCAGTCCGGTGCGAGCCAGGTCGAGCACGATCAGATGGGTGTCTGTCCCGTCGGTGAGCAGGTCGAATCCGTGGCCCAGTGCCTTGGCCAGTGCGACGGCGTCGGCCGCGATCTGACGCACGACCTCTTTGAACCCGTCTCCGCACACCAGATCGAGGGCCCGTGCCTTTGCCGCGATGGCGGCGGCGTTCGGGGTCCCTTGCGTCATCGGGAAGACGCCGCGGTCGAGCACCGCCGAAAGCGGGGTCCGGCCGTCCGGTCCGCTGGCCCGGTGGTCGGCGCCGAGCAGGATCAGGCCTCCCCTGGGGCCACCGAGCTGCTTGTAGGTGCTGGTCGTTGTCACGTGCGCGACATCGACTGGGCTGGGCAGCACGCCGGCGGCCACCAATCCCGAAACGTGCGAGATGTCGGCGAGCAGGTACGCGCCGACCTCGTCGGCGATTTCACGGAACCGCACGTAGTCCAGCCGCCGCGGATAGGCACTCGCCCCGGCGACGATCAGGCGTGGCTGGTGCCTCCGTGCGAGCTCGGCGACCTGGTCGTAGTCGATCAGGCCGCCGGCACCGACGCCGTACGTCACGGACCGAAAGAGCTTGCCGGTGACCGACGCCGGCGCGCCGTGTGTGAGGTGACCGCCGGCGTCCAGGGCGAGGCCTAACAAAGTGTCTCCGGGGTCCAGCAAGCTCACGAGTACTGCGAAGTTCGCTGCCGAACCCGAGTGTGGTTGCACGTTCGCATACTGCGCGCGGAACGCGGCCTTCGTTCGTGCGACAGCGAGTTCTTCGACCTGATCGAACCACCTCGCGCCGGCATGGAAGCGGCGTCCCGGGTATCCCTCGGCAGTGCAATGCGACAGCACCGAGCCAGCCGCGGCGAGAACTGAGGGATGAGCGAGGCTCGCGTGGGCCACGAGGGGCAGGACCGCCGATTGGTACCGCGCCTCCTGTTCCAGGAGGCGCGACAGCTGCGGATCGTCTTGCCCCACTGAGGTCGCCCTCAGGCCGCGCTTCAGTGCAGTTGGCGACACGTCGTCATTTCCCCCTTCAAAATTCTCGACGCGCATACTCATGTTCCAAAGTGCGCGCACGAGAAAAGGTTTACCGCGTTTTGTGCCCACAACAATCAGCACGGCCGCAAAAACGCGACCGCGCATATCTTTCGAATCTCGCCTAATTCGACGTCAACGCCATCAGATCGGCAGTCCGGGTTTACGGCAGAATCTCTGTTCCCGCTTCGCCGCGGCCCAACGGCGTCGCACTCTGGCGAGAGTTGATCCACGCGACCGTCTCCACCGTATCCACGCCTCAAGGGCGGTGTCCATACGACGATCGGGGGGAAGGTCGATCACCGGAATTGACTGGTTGGGCCAGCGCTTCGACGCCTGCCATCTGGCCGAAATAGATTTGACTAGGAAATGATAATTGCCGTCCAACTGGCGAGATGAGCGTCAATGAGCGCCAGATCCGTCGCTTTGCCGGGTGTCACGAAGTTTCGGTCACGGATTTCGTAGGCTTTCCCCAGTCGTGCGTCACTGTCCTGCGCAGGGACAGGGTGGTTGCCAGGCTGGCAACGCCGGTCAGGGAGACGGCGACAGCGACTGGCAGAAACTCCGCGATCCCGCCGAACAGGGCCGGCGCCGCTCCCTGCGTCGTCATCGTCCCGGTGTTGAGGAGTGCGAAACTTTGCCCGCGTAGCTGCTCGGGCACTGCGGCCAGGAAGGCCCGCTGGATCCCGAGAAGGTAGGCGAATCCGCTGCCCGTGACAATGAAGACCACGACAACAACCGGGTAGGGCACGGGCAGGGTCAGCAGAACAGATGGCAGCGCGAGGGTCAGCAGCAACGCGAGCACCAGACGCTCCCTCGCAGCGGGCTCCAGCAGCCGCCCGACGGCGAGATCTCCCACAAGCATACCCGCAGGCAGGCAGGCCAGCAGGAAGCCGGCCTGGGTCGAGGTGAACTGACGTTCCGCACAGTAGGGGATCAGCAGGCTCTCCGCCGCCGCGGCGAAGCCCGACGGGATGCACTGGACAAGCAGCAGCTTTCGCACGGCAGGGATGCCGAGGAGCTGCCTGTTGCGCTGCCAGCTCGCCCGTACGACCGCTTCTGGTTTGTTTCGTTCCGGCCGAGCTTGCCGCGGCAAGCACAGCCGCGTGGTCAGCGCAGCTGCGAGATGAAGCACCGCTGTCGCGGCCATGGTGTGCTCAGCACCCAGCACGGCCGTGACCACGCCGCCGCCGGCCAGCCCGGCCAGCTGAGCACCGACCGCGACGAGGTAGAACAGGGACCGCCCGAGCACGTATGCGTCCCCGTGCAGTGCTTCGGCGACGAACAGGCTCGACGCCCCGGTGAAGACCGGCGTTGCACACGCGACCGCGCCGACCAGTATCAGGCCGACCGTGACCGGCAGGTGCGCATACGCCAGAGCCATCCCGGTCAGGCACTGGGCGAGGTAGCCGGTCGCGATGAGCTCGCGTGGCGGGAATCTGTCGACCAGCGCCCCGAGAAAGGTTCCGCCGATCGCCTGCGGCAGGAAACCGATGCTGAACGCCACCGCGGCCAGCAACGGCGAGTCGGTCCGGTTGAACACCAGGATCGACAGGGCGACTGACCGCAACGCGTCGGCGGTGACGCCCAGCGCGCGGGCGGCGAACAGGACCCGAAACCGGTGGTCAGCGAAAACCTGGCCGTACGTCGCCTTTTCCCCCGGGGCTTCTTGCATGCTCCGATGCTCGCGAGGGTCACTGTCAGCGTCCAATGTTACGTCTCACAGCGTAACATCAGGCGATGCTGACCTGGGAACTCGATGCTGACGACCTCCTTCGCACCCGCTTCGCGCTGTCGCCGATCGCCGAGCTCGACTCCCTGCTGCGCAAGCTTGCCGGCCTGTCGCCGGACCCGCTCCCGGAGCACTGGGCCGCGACCCTGCGGCCCGCGTTCGAAGACCTGCGTCGCCGGACGGCCCTGAACGCGGTGCTGGCGCTGAAGAGCAGGCACTACGAACCGTGCTTCACCGCGCCGCCGCCCGTCGGACCGAGACAGACCTTCGAGGAGGACATTGTCGCTGTGCGGGGCACTTCACTCGCTGCCGCCCGCGCAGAGATCGACTTCTGTCTCGGTGTCCGTCCCTGCCGCAACAAGGCGGTGATGTGCGTGCTCGCCGCGACAGATGTCGTGTCGCGGATCGGCGATGCCCTCCACGCCGCCTGGCACGAACTACTCGAACCCGAATGGCCCAGACTCCGGGCGATCGCGGAACGGGACATCGTCTACCGGCTCGGCCAGCTCGGCCGGCACGGCTGGCTCACTACTCTGGGCAGCCTCAACGCCCGTATCCGCTGGGCGGGCGGCGCACTGACCGTTCCGCGGCACCGACCCAGCAAACATGTGACCAGCGACGGCCGCGGCCTGCTACTCGTGCCCTCGGTCATGCTGTGTCCCCGGGTGGGGATTTTCTCCGAACCCGCATGGCCCAGGACCATCGTCTACACCGCCCGGGGCAGTGATGCCTTCTGGTCGGCCGCAGCGGACCCGGACACTGCCGATCTCGACCGGCTCCTCGGACGAAACCGATCCCGGGTACTCCTTGCCCTCGAACTACCGGCGAGCACAACACAACTGGGCCACAGCCTGAAGATCTCCACCGGTGCCGTCGGCGACCACTTGTCCGTGCTGCGTCACGCCGGTCTCGTCGACAAAGCCCGCTCCGGCCGGACGGTGCTCTATTCCCGCACACCGCTCGGAGACGCCCTTGCGGGCGGTGCCGACGTTGCGGTCGCAGGATAGAGACTTCTTCCGGCAAAGCCCGACAACTGCGTGTGTCCGACCTGCGAATAAGAGTTCCTGAAATGCCCGCGACGCTGTCGGCGACGCTGGGCTTGCGGCGTGTCCTCTTGCCGCACTGATTGATCGGGTAGCCCTGATCAGGTACGACTGGCGTCAGGGTGGTTGACCACCGGAGAGACGGCATCGCCTGCCTGGGTGCCCCTCACTCGTTGCGGAGTGGGAGGTTTTCGTGCCTGCGAAGATCATGGATGGCACCCGGCCGGCCCAGTCACTGCTGGCCGAACCCCACGGCGGGCGCTCAGCGTTTCGTAGATCGGACCGGCCGTAAGACGGTCTTGGCGACGGTACTTGTGGGGAATGATTCCGCCTCGCATGCCTAGGTGAAGATGAAGCGCAATAGGTGTCGGCGGGTCGGCATTGACCCACGCAGTATCGAACTTCCCGACTGCACCACGACTGACGAATTGATCGCACGGATCGGCGGGTTGTCGGCCGACCCGTCGGTGCACGGAATCGCCCGGCTCCGGATCCAGCACCCGTCTCACCCCGCCCGGTCGACCTGGCCGAGGCGATCAGGGTGCGGTCGCTCAGCGGCGAGGCCAGGTTCATGCCGACCTCGCGAGGCCAGAGCAGGTGCGGCAGACCAGCGCGAGCGATCGGCGGGGCGATCGTGGTTGCGGTGAGTTCCCCGGACAGCTCCGGCCTTTCTGCCAGACATGCCAGCAGCGATTCCTTGATGCCCAGCCGGTCGGTCAACGGACGCCGCTGCGCGGAGAACTGGTCCACCGTGTCCGCGACGTGCGGCATCCGCCCGGTCACCACGAGGTAACCCCAGCCCAGCACCAGCCCCACCTCCCCGGTCGCGGCGAACGCGACCTCGTCAGGCGGCTCGATTCGACCGCGGGGCCGGGCGTCGATCAGCCACCGGCCCGCGCTCGTGTCGGCGAAAAGCCGGAGATGTGCTCCCGCAGCCCGTCCTGGGCCTCGAAACGCAGCCGGATCGGCTGCGACAGCACTTCGGTCGCCCCGCCGGCGAAGTCCAGCATCTGCAGCAGCACCGCCTCGGCCCGCGACGCGCATGGTGACGACCGGTTCTGACCAACACCTGCGGGCCCGGCCGGTGACGCTGCCCGCGGTGCGACCCGAACCGCCGCACCGGCTCCCGCCCCGCCGCCGGTACTGGCTCCGGATCCCGGACCGGTACCACCTTGCCACCGCCCATCGCGACCGCTGTCCAGCGGCGTGGGCCAAGCCGCGTTCTGCCGCAGCTGGCCGTGCGCCGCGGCGAAGCCGGTCTCAGCGATCGCCAGATTCGTCCAGACGCAACTCTGGGACCACCGCGACCACCGTCTGTCCTCGTCCACCGCACGATCGAAGAATGCTTCCGCGAGAACGCCTGCGGCGGCCCGCTCGCCGATCCTCGGGCGGACCGAAGAGATGGCCTTGCCGGAAGAGAGATCGGGCGGGAGCGGCGGATTCCTGTACTCGGCGCGGAGTTCTCGTTCGCGGATCTTCTTCGCGCACGCCGGCGAGGACCTGCCGCCGGCGTGCGCGTGCGGTGCGGGGACGCTCGTTGGCGAACGCGACGATCTTGGCGGACTCTCCCGTTGTCCGGGTGCGTGGGTCAGGTGACGGTGGCGGTGATGGTGAAGCAGGTGTTGCGCAGCAGGTATGAGCCGTCGGGGCGTCGGTAGGGCGAGATGGACTCGGTGATGGTCTCCGTCGCCCGCGCCAGGCCGGCGTGGCCGATCGCGGCCGCCGCGGGGCCGGTGGAAAGGAGCCCGCGAAGGGCGGTCTCCTGATCGGGATACTCCCAGGGGCATTCGACGGTCCGGTCGGGGGAGAGGGTCAGGCCCGCGTGTGACAGCAGGCGGCGGACGGATGCGGGATCGGTCAGGTCCGGCGACGGTTGCGCTCGGCGCGGTGTCGCCGGCATCAGCCCGCCGAGATCGAGGAGGTACGCCAGCGCGTCGCAGTCGGTGAGCGGGTCCCACGCGGCGATGGCGATGTGCCCTCCGGGCCGGGTGACGCGAATCGCCTCGGCGATGACCTTGGCGGGATCGCGTGCGAAGTGGAGGCTGTTGAACGCCGTCACCGCTGAGAACTCGTCGTCAGGGAAGGGAATCTGTTCCATGTCGCCGATCCGGAAGGTTCCCGCGGAGGTCCGGGTGCGTGCGATGGCGACCAGGGCGGCCGACGTGTCCAGCCCGCTGACCCTGATGCCCCGCCCGGCGGCCAGCCTGGCGAACCCGCCGGCGCCACAGCCCAGGTCCAGCAACTGCCGTCCCGGAGAGGGCGTCAGCTCGTTCAGGACGGCGAGCCACGCGGGGCGGGCGGTGCGTTCCTGGATCTCGGCCCAGTCGCGCGCGTTGGCGTTCCAGTGTTTCCCGCCTGGCGCCGCCGTCCCCGGCTTGTTCTCAGCCACCCGCGACCGCGGTGAAGAACTCGATCCGATCGTCGTCGCCCAGCGGCATGGCCCTGTCGGGGTGCGGAATCAGTTCGCCGTTGAGGAAGACGCGGTGTGCTGTGCGGAGGTTTCCGGTGTTGTCGAGAAGGACCCGGTCCATCGACGGGAATTTCGCGGTGAGTTCGGCGAGTGCGCCGGCGAGTGTGGTCGCGTCGATCGCGACCCTGTGGTTGTTGTTCGCGGCGCGCAGGAGGATTCCCGTGAACTGGATGTTCATGCGCGGTCTCCGTTCTCCTTGTGGCGGCCCGATCGTGCCACCACGCCTGCCCCGAGGTTGACTTCCAGGATGTCGTTGGTTCCCGCGACGATCGGGAGACCGGTGAAGTCGCGCAGGAAACGGCCCAGATGCGGTGTCCCGTAGAAGCCCTGGCCGCCCATCACGCGAAGCGCTGATTCGAGCACGAACCGGATCTGGTCCGCCGCGAAACACTTGGCCGCGGAGAGCGTGGGATCGAACACCGGCTCGGCGCGGCCCGCTTCGACATGGGAAAGAGCGTGATACAGCATGGCCCGAGAGGATTCGATCGCCACGTACATCCGCCCGAGCGTCGATTCCACGTTCTTCAGCCCGGCGACCGGTTCGCCGTAACGGACACTGCCCGACAGCCACGCGACGCAGTCTTCGAGGACCCGCTGCGCCCGTCCGAGCGGAGCGCAGGTGATCCACAGCCGTTGATCGCTCAGGAATCGTTGCGCGTGGGTGAGCCCGTCGCTCGGTTCGAGGATGCGTTCCGCGGTCAGCGGAACGTCCTGGAAGGTCAGGGACGCGGCTCCCGCGGTCCGCATGCCGACAGGTTCCGCCGGCGTCACCGTCACGCCGGGGTCGCTCCGTTCCACCAGGCAGGCCACCATGTCCCCGGTTTCATCGAGCGGGTAGACGAGGAAGACATCGCTCATGACGCCGGCCGTCACGTAGGACTTGTGGCCGGACAGGACAAAGTCGCCGCCCTTGCGCCGGAGCACGGTGCGGAAGGACCAGGCGTCCGCGTCTTCCGTATAGGCGACGCCCGCGCAGACGGCCCCTCGGCCGATCGGTTCGGCGTACTTCTCGATCAAGCCGGGCCGCCCCGACTCGTGGATGAACCGCGCGATGTCGATAGCGTGGTTGACGATCATCGGGAGTGCGGAATCCAGGCAGCGGTAGCCGACCTGTTCGAGCACCATGCCCCAGGTCAGGACATCGGCCCCGGTGCCGCCGATGTCCGGGGGCAGGGAAAGCCGGTGGTACCCGGCGGCCGCGAGCGCGCCCATCAGGTCCGCCGGAGGCGGAAGCCGTGCCTCGTCTCGTTCGACCACGGTCTCGCCGACCTTGTCGAGCAGCGTTCCCCAGCGGGATCGGACCATGTCGGCGATCTCGGCCCGTTTGCCCGTGACATCGAGCACTGACTGCCTCCAGTCGTCGGAGTGGGACTCTCAGTACACCGTCGGGCCTTGCGGCAACGCAGCCGTGCTGAGCAATCTAAATGTTGAACATGTTGAACGGCCGAGCATCTCCTCTCCGGACCAGGTGGAGGCACTATGTCGGGCAGCGCGCGCAACGACCGGCTTCGGGACCTGCTGGACGCCGGCGGATGGAGTTTCGACTGTCTGGCGCGCGCGGTGAACAAGGCGGGCTCCGAGGCCGGGTTGTCGTTGCGCTACGACCGGACAGCTGTCGCGCACTGGCTGACCGGGACCCGCCCTCGCGGCCCGGTTCCCGCACTGATCGCCGAAGTGCTGACCCGAAGGCTCGGCCGCCCGGTCGCACTCGCCGACCTCGGCATGGACCTGGCCACGGCCGAGCAGCCCGCCGGAAGCGCCGGCAGCGGGATCGCGGCGCTGACTGAGCTGGTCCGGACCGACCTGGATCTCGTCGGCCGTCGCCGCCTCGCTCGCTCGGTGTACCGGCTGGATGTGCTTGTGGCGCCCGCGTGGCCGGAGGGGGGATGGGAGGACCGCTGGCAACGCGAGCCCGACCGGGACTCGGCGCGGTCGAGCTTGGACCACCACCTGATTCAGGCATTCGTCTCCGCCAATCACCGGTTCGGCGGCGGTCGCGGCAGGAGCGCGCTGACCGCCTACCTCGCCGATGACGTCCTCCCGCACCTCGCTCGCCTGGAAACCGGTACCGCGCATCGGCGCCTGCTGGGTTCGGCTCTCGACCTCGTGCTGTTGATCGGGTTCGCGTGCTTCGACAGCAACGAGCACGGGCTGGCCCAGCGCTACTATCGCATCGCGCTCGACCTCGCGGTCCTCAACCGCGACCCGCTCCGGTACGCCATCGTGCTGCGTGCGCTCAGCCTGCAGGCGTCTCATCTCGGGCACGGGAGGCCTGCCCTGGGCTTGGCTCTCGCCGCGCTCTCCGCGGGGGACCCCCACGCCCAGCCGCACACCAGTGCCTTCCTGCATGCCCAGGTGTCACTGAGCTACGCCGCGCTCGGGCGCGGGCAGGCGGCGCTCGCGTCGCACCGGCGTGCTCACGAGAGCCTCAGCCGGGCCACCGGGCCGGCACCGACCTTCGGTTCCTATCACCGGGGCGAGCTGAACTACCATGCCGCATCGATCCGGGTGTTCGACGGCGATATCTCCGGGGCGGCGGAGTCGCTGCGTTCCGCGCTGCGCCATTACCCGCCCGCCGAGCGCCGCTCGCGCGCTTTGACACTTGCCCAGCTCGCCGAACGACAACTCGACCTTGGCCTGCTCACTCGCGCCTGCGCCACCGCGGACCGTTTCCTCGATGCCTGCTCGAGTCTGTGCTCCGGCCGAGTGACCATCGCGATGCGTGATCTGAGAAAGCGCCTTCGGCCATTCCACCGGAACTCCGAAGCCCGCGCTTTCCTCCAGCGGTGTGCGGCCTTACCCGATTCCTGTGCCGGCTTCACTCGTTCGGGCATCTGAAATAGCTGTGCGCGAGTGTCCATTGTGGATTATCTGGGCCGTTTCTGGGCCATCCGCCGATCAGAATCGCGGACGTCCTGGGTGTGCTCTCGCAGCCGAGTCCGGGCTCGCACGGTCGGCAGGTCGGACTGTTTCACTGCGCCGACGGCGACGTCGCGGTACTTTGGCAGGTGCCTGGCCGACGGTATATCCGCCGGCCAGGCACCACTTTGAGGTTTTCTTCCCCTGCGCGGTTCGCCTACGGCAGGGCGCGGATCCCGTGACGGTTAGCCGTGCCTTGCAGGTCTGTCGCCCAGCTGTGGGCAAGCGCTCGGGATTAGCAGGTCTTCTGGTCGGCCCACCACTGCTGCCCGGCTTCGGGCAGGGTCTGGATCGGGTCGTAGTACGGGTACTTCCGCTGCAACGCCTCGGGGTCCTCGTGCTCGATTCCGGTCCGGTAGTTCTTGGTCCAGTAGGAAATCCCGAGATCCCGGTCGTACTCAGCCAGCTGGTGCACCCACCGCTTCCCGACGTAGGGCACATCGCACACGATCCGCGGCGTCGCGTACCCCGGCAGATACCCCATGATCGAGTGCTGCAATTCCTGCGCTTCATGCACGGAAACCCGCCAATGCTCCGCATTCGGAATCATGTCGCACATGTAAAAATAGTAAGGCAGGATATTGGCCTCGCCCTGCAAAGCAAAGCAAAGATCCAGAAGCGCGGCCGGAGTGGCATTGACCCCGCGCATCAGCACGCCCTGATTCCGCACGTCCCGCACCCCGACCTGCAACGCCGTCCGGGCCGCCTCCGCCACCAATGGCGTCACCGACTGCGCGTGGTTCACGTGCGTGTGGATGGCCAGGTTCACCCCGCGCGCCTGCGCCGTCAAAGCGACCCGCTGCAGGCCCTCGGTCACCTTCGGCTGGAGCCAGTGCTGCGGGAGCGCCGCGAGGGCCTTCGTGGCGAGGCGGATGTCGCGCACCGTCTCGATGTCCATCAGGCGCATCAGGAACGACTCCAGCTGCGGCCACGGCACGTTGGCCACGTCGCCGCCGGAGACGACTACGTCGCGGACGCCGGGGGTGCGCTTGAGGTAGTCGATCATGGCGTCCTGGCGGTCCACCGGCTTGAGCGCGAGCTTGTGCTTCTCCACCTGGTCGGTCGAGTTGCCGACGAGGTCCATCCGGGTGCAGTGCCCGCAGTACTGCGGGCAGGTCGAGATCATCTCGGCCAGCACCTTCGTCGGATAGCGGTGGGTGAGCCCCTCGACCACCCACATCTCGGCCTCGTGCAGCGAGTCGCGTTCGGCGTGCGGGTGGCTGGGCCACACCGGGTCCCGGTCGCTGCGCACGGGAAGCATGTAGCGGCGGATCGGGTCGGCGTAGAACGCCTCGGTGACCTTCGCCGGGTCGGTCCCCGCGTGCGGGGCCATCGTGTTGATCATCTGCGGCGGCAGCAGCATCGACATGGTGGCCATCTCGCGCTGGTCGGCGAGCAGGTCCTCGTAGAACCGGTCCTCCAGCAGGTCGCCCATCAGGGCGCGCAGCTGTTTGACGTTGCGCACGCAGTGCACGCGCTGCCACTGGGCGTCCCGCCACTCCGCGTCGGTCACGTCGTGCCAGCCGGGAAAGCGGCGCCAGTCGGGCTCGGCCAACTCGGCGCGGACGTACTCGTACGGCTGGTCGAAGGCGGCGGCAGTCGGCACAGGTTCCTGGATCGCAGTCATCTGTACTCCTAGTCGTCGGGAACGCGTGAAAATATCCTGCCATAACGTTAGTCGACCGTAAATATTTCTGCACGGTGACCCGGTCGGCTCGGCCCGGAAGACCAGGCGGGAGACTCGGAGAGTGAACGACAGCACCACGCTCCTGCTCGGCGGCCGCGTCTACACCCCGTCCTCTCCCGACGCGACCGCGATGGCGGTTTCCGGCGGCACCGTGGTGTGGGTCGGCCAGGACGCCCCGGCCCGCGCGCTGCACCCGGACGCCGAGGTCGTCGACCTGGGCGGGGCGTTCGTCGCGCCGGCGTTCGTGGACGCGCACGTGCACGCCACCTCGACGGGGCTGCACCTGACCGGTCTCGACCTGACCGCCGTCCGCAGCTCCGCCGAACTGCTCGCCGCGGTGCGCGACGCCGTCGTTCCCGGGCAGGTCCTGCTCGCGCACGGCTGGGACGAATCGTCCTGGACCGAGCAGCGGCTGCCGAGCCGCGCCGAGCTGGACGACGCCGCCGGGGACACGCCCGTCTACTTGAGCCGCGTCGACGTCCACTCCGCTCTGGTGTCGAGCGCGCTCGCCAAACTCGCGCCCGGCGTCGAGTCCGCCGCCGGATGGTCCGCAGACGGCCCGGTCACCCGCACCGCCCACCACCTGGTCCGCGGCGCGGCGCGGGACGCGGTCACCCGAGCGCAGCGCCAGGCAGCCCAGCGCGCGTTCCTCGCGACGGCCGCCGCGCGCGGGATCGTGTCGGTGCACGAATGCGCTGGTCCGGACATCTCCGGCGAGGAGGACTTCGCCGACCTCCTGGCGCTGGCCGACCCGGCGCTGCCCGAGGTCGTCGGCTTCTGGGGCGAGCTGAACGCCCTCGGCACCGCCCGCCGCCTCGGCGCGCACGGCGTCGCCGGAGACCTTTTCGTGGACGGCGCGCTCGGCTCCCGCACCGCGGCGCTCACCGCGCCGTACTCCGACGAGCCCGGCACCTCCGGCTCCCTCTACGCTGGCGCCGGAGTCATCGCCGACCATCTCGTGGCCTGCACCGAAGCCGGGCTGCAGGCGGGCTTCCACGTCATCGGAGACGCCGCCGTCGGCGAGGTGATCGAAGGGTTCCGGCTCGCCGAGAAGCAGGTCGGCCAGCGTCCCCTCGCCGCGCGGCACCACCGGCTGGAGCACCTGGAGATGGTCACCGCGGACCAGGCGCGCGCACTCGCCGGATGGGGCGTCGTCGCGTCCGTGCAGCCGCTGTTCGACGAGGCCTGGGGCGGCGGCTCCGGCATGTACTCGGAACGGCTCGGCGACCGGGCGGCAGCGCTGAACCCCTTCGCCCAGCTCGCCGCCGAGGGGGTCGTGCTCGCCTTCGGCAGCGACGCCCCGGTGTGCGCGGTCGACCCGTGGGCGGCGGTCCGCGCGGCTGTGCACCACCACACTCCCGAAGCACGCCTCTCCGCCCGCGCCGCGTTCACCGCGCACACGCGCGCCGGACACCGCGCGGCGGGCGTCAACGACGGCGTCACCGGCAGCCTCGTCCCCGGCGCGCCCGCGCACTACGCGATCTGGGACGCGGCCGACCTCGTCGTGGCCACGGCCGACAGCCGCGTGCAACGCTGGTCCACCGATCCGCGCTCAGGCGTGCCGCCGCTGCCGAGGCTGGAGCCGGGCACGCCGCTGCCGCGCTGCCTGCGCACCGTCCGCGGCGGCACGGTCATCTACGACGAGTTCACACCGTCGGCTTAGAGTTCCGGGTGTGGCAGTGAACGTGGCGGACGCCGATTCGGGCGTTCCGCACAAGACCAAGCGAAAGCGGGAGTGGAAGCCCTGGCTCGCGCGCGTCGCGGCGACTGCGGCGACGGGCTGCGGCTATTACCTCAGCTTCGCGCCGCGCCCGCTGTGGTGGCTGGCCCCGATCGCGTTCGCCGCGTTCGCCCTGGTCCTTCGCGGGCGGTCGTTCCGCGGCGCGTTCGGGTACGGCTTCGTGTTCGGCATGGCGTTCTTCGTGCCGCTGCTGGTGTGGCTGCAGGACTTCCTCGGCCGCGACTTCGGGCCGCTGCCGTGGCTGGCGCTGTCGTTCGCGCTGTCGCTCTACTTCGGACTCGCCGGATGGCTGATCCGGGTCGTGGCGCGGCTGCCGCTGGCGCCGCTCTGGGGCGCGCTGGTGTTCATCGCGCTGGAGACGCCGCGCACGTGGTTCCCGCTCGGCGGGTTCCCGTGGGGCCGGGTCGCGTTCAGCCAGCCCGAAGGCGCGTTCCTGTCGCTCGCGTCGGTCGGCGGCGCGCCGCTGGTCGGTTTCGCCGTGGTGCTCACCGGTTTCGGCCTCGCCGCGGTCATCAGCAGGCTCTGGCGCACGCGCGAAGCCTGGCACCGCGCGCTGGTGTGGCCCGCCGTGTTCACCGTGCTTCCCGCCGCGGCCGGGCTCGCGGTGTGGCCGACGATCGGCACCGAGGCGCAGAACGGTTCGCTCACCGTCGGCTCCGTGCAGGGCAACGCGCCGGACATCGGCCTGGCTCTGCAAGGACAACGCGGGGTGCTGCGCGCGAACGCCCTCGCCGAGAGCGCCCGCCTGCTGCGGAAAGTCCAATCAGGACAGGCTCCGAAGCCGGACCTGCTGCTGTGGCCGGAAACCTCGACCCCGCTCGACGGCGACGACCCGGCCGTCGACCAGATGGTGTCGGCCTTCGGCGCTCCCGCGGTCATCGGCGCGCTCGTGCGCACCCCGGACGGGGCGGCGGAGAACTCCGCGGTCGTCTGGGACCCCGACACCGGCCCGGGCCAGCGTTACGTCAAACAGGATCTGGTGCCCTTCGGCGAATACGTGCCCGCGCGCGCCGTCGCGCGGCTGGTGACGCCGTTCATCGACGACACCCGCGACATGCGTCCCGGCGACGGCTCCAACGCCGCGCTGTCGGTCGCGGGCACGAAGATCGGCGTGTTCATCTGCTACGAGTCGGCGTTCGACGCCCCGGCCCGCGACGCGACCAACGCGGGCGGCGAACTGCTCGTCGTGCCGACCAACAACGCTTGGTACGGGCCGGGGGAGATGAGCTACCAGCAGCTGGCGATGGCGCGGCTGCGCGCGGTCGAGCACGGGCGCGCGGTGGTGGTGTCGGCGGTGTCCGGGGTGAGCGCGTTCGTCGCCCCGGACGGGACGATCACCAGCTCCACCCGGCTTTTCACGGCGGATGCCCTGGTCGGGCGCGTGCCGCTGCGCACGCAGACTACGCTGTCGGATCGAATCGGTGCGTGGACGGAGTACGGACTGCTGGCGTTGGCGATCGCGGGTGTCGCCGGCGGGTTCGTGCTCCGTTTTCGCACCCGGCGCGGTACCGGCACGACAGTGCCGGCCTCGGCAACGGGGACCACAGCAGGGGAAGCGGCGGACTGATCCGCCGGATGCGGAGGACACGGATGGCGCAGGCGCCGCGGGGGGCCGAAACGATCGAACCGGTGCTGGTGGTGATCCCGACCTACAACGAGCGGGACAACCTCGGCCCGGTGCTGGACCGGCTCCACAAGGCACTCCCGGACGTCGACGTGCTCGTCGTCGACGACGGCAGCCCGGACGGCACCGGCGAGCTGGCCGACGAGCGCGCGGCCGCGGACAAGCGGGTGCACGTGCTGCACCGCACCGCGAAGGAAGGCCTCGGCAAGGCCTACATCGCCGGGTTCCATTGGGGGATGGAGCGCGGCTACGCGACGTTCGTGGAGATGGACGCCGACGGCTCGCACGCCCCGGAGGACCTGCCCCGGCTGCTGGACGCGGTCGGCGACGCGGACCTGTCGATCGGGTCGCGGTACGTGCCCGGCGGCAGCACGGTGAACTGGCCGCTGCGCCGGACGCTGCTCTCGCGCGGGGCGAACCTGTACTCGCGGATCGCGCTGGGGATCAAGGTCGCGGACATGACCGCCGGGTTCCGCGCGTACCGCCGTCCGGTGCTGGAGAAGCTGGCGCTGAACGAGGTCGCCTCGCACGGCTACTGCTTCCAGATCGACCTCACGCGCCGCACCGCGGACGCCGGGTTCGACATCGTCGAGGTGCCGATCACCTTCACCGACCGGGAGATCGGCGTGTCGAAGATGAGCGGCGGCATCATGTCCGAGGCGTTCTTCCGGGTCGCGGAGTGGGGCGTGCAGCGCCGCCTGGCCCAGCTGAAGAAGCTGCTGGGCCGAGGCTGACCGCTACTTGAGCACGCGGTAGGTGAGGTGTTCGGCGCCCGGCGTCGACACCGCACCGAGCGGTTCCAGCCGCACCGTTGCGGGATTTCCCTCGGGGAACAGCGGGGTTCCGCCGCCGAGGACGATCGGGGCGAGGTGGATCCGCAGCACGTCCGCCAGCCCGGCGTGCAGGACCTGCGAAGCGATCGACCCGCCGCCGATCACCATGACGTCCTTGCCGCCCGCGGCCGCGCGAGCCTGGGCGAGCGCGTTCTCGATGCCGCCGGTGGCGAACCGGAACCGCTCGCCCAGCCGGATCTTCTCCGGACCGGCGTGCGTGACGACGAACACCGGCGGCGCGGGGATGCGGTCCTCGCCCTCGCCGTACCCGTCCTCGTCGGCCCAGCCGTTCGGGCCGTCCACGACGTCGAACATGGTGCGGCCCATGACGACCGCGCCGGTCTCGATGAACGAGCGGTGCAGGATCTCCGCATCGCGCGGCGTCGGGTCGGACACCCACGCGTGCAGCGGTTCGCCGCCGGCGCCGAGCCCGTGCTCGGGATCGGCGCCCGGTCCGGTGACATAGCCGTCCAGCGACATCGAGATGTCCACGACGACCCGGCTCGCGCCCGGCCGCTCCGCGTCGCGCGCGAGTTCGTCGAGCCGGTCCATCGAATCGCGGATCCCGCGTTCCATCCCGCTCGCGACCATCGCGTCGCGGGCCTCGACACTCGGGAACACCGACCGGGTCCGCAGCCGCGTCCGGCCGTCGACGTCTTCGAAAGTCAGGGTTTCCAGGCTGACGCTGCCCGACGCGCCCTCGTACTCGAAGGTCTGGACGATTCGCTCGTTTCTCTCGACGGCGTGGAACACGCCGCGGAAAACGTGCTCGCTGCCGTCGGTGTCGACGTGCGCGTAGCGGTACGCCCCGCCGGAGTGCGCGGCGAACTCGTGGATCCGCATCTCGACGTCGCGCGGACCGAGCCAGCGGGTCAGCAGATCGGGGTCGGTGCAGGCGCGGAAGAGCTGCCCGGGCGACGCGTCGAAATCGCGGACGATCTCGATGAACGGGCTGCCGGGCTGGGCGGTGATGGTGGTCGGGTTCATCGGTCCTGCTCCTTGGTTTCTTCGAGGACGGCGTCGAGGCGGCGGAACTCGCGTTCGCGGGTCAGCCGGTAGGCGTCGATCCAGCTGGTCAGCTCTTCGAGAGCGGCGGCGTTCAGATGACACGGGCGGCGCTGTCCGTCCCGGCTGCGCGTGATGAGCCCGGCCGCCTCCAGCACCTGGACGTGCCGCGACACGGCTTGTTTCGTCACCGGGAACGGCTCGGCCAGCTCGTTCACCGTTGCTTCGCCGCGCGACAGCCGGGCGATCAGCGCTCGCCGGATCGGGTCGCCCAGCGCGGTGAAGGCCCGGTCCAGCCGGTCCTCGACGTTGTCAACGGACATCTTTATCAACCGATCTCTTTATCAATCAGTTCGTTGACTATATGCCCGCCGCGTCGTCCGGGCAAGAGGCGCAGCGGGATTCAGTGCTTGCGCACCGAGGTCGTCTCGACGTCGGCTGCCGCGCCGTTCGCCGCGACCGGTTTGAGCGGCGGGATCGGCTGACCGGTCGCGTCGACCAGCACGGAGTGGTCTTCGCCGGGGGAGAAGGCATGCCGCTCGCCCCACTGCCGAAGCGCGACGACGACGGTGAACAGGTCGCGTCCGGCCGGCGTGAGCGAGTAGACCTGCCGTTTGCCCGATTCCGCGGTCTGCCGGTCGAGGACGCCGCGCTCGACGAGACGGCGGAGCCGGTCGGTGAGGATGTTGCGCGCGATGCCGGTGCGCTGCTGGAAGTCGGTGAACGAGCGCGCGCCGTCCATCGCGTCGCGGACGATCAGCAGGCTCCACCGGTCGCCGACGAGGTCAAGGGTGCGGGCCACCGGACACGACGGGTCGGTCCAGGCCGGGGTGCCGTCCACGCTCGCGCGCCTCCTCGATGAGTTGCTCTTTGAAACCATTCTGCCGTACGGTGCGATTAGTTGCAATTCGCTACTCATTGGGGGAGTCATGGGCCGCACCACGGGCCGCCGGACGGTGTTCGCCGCGGTGTGCGCGGTGGCCGTCGCGAGCATTTACGCCGCTCAGCCGGTTCTGGCCGAGATCGGCACGGACCTGGGCGTGCCGGGCGCCGGACTGGGCTGGATCGTCGCCGCCGGACAGCTCGGCTACCTCGCCGGTCTCGCCGCGCTCGTCCCGCTGGGCGACCTCGTCGACCGGCGCAAACTCATCGCTGTGCACCTGCTGCTGACCGCCGTCGGGGCCGCCTTGGCCGCAGTCGCGACCCAAACCTGGCTGCTGCTGACCGGACTCGTGCTCGCGGGCCTGTTCGCAGTGGTCGTGCAGACGACAGTCGCCTACGCCGCCGCGCTGTCCACTCCGGAGGAACGCGGCCGCACCCTCGGCGTCGTGACGTCCGGAGTGGTCATCGGCATCCTCGGCGCCCGCGTGGCCGCCGGGGCGCTGGCCGAACTGCGGGGGTGGCGCAGCGTCTACGTCGCGCTCGCGGTGCTGCTGGTGACGCTCGCCGGTCTCGTGCTGAAGACGATGCCGCCGGATCCGCGTCCCGAGGGCACGACGTACCGGCAGGGGCTGAACTCGCTCGGCGGGCTGTTCCGCAAGCCGCTGTTCCTCTCGCGGGGGCTGATCGCGTTCTTCCTGTTCGCGTCGTTCGGCGCGCTGTGGAGCGGCCTGTCGCTGCCGCTCGCCGAGGAGCCGTGGAACTTGGGCACCGCGCAGATCGGCCTGTTCGGACTGGTCGGCCTCGCGGGTGCACTGGGCGCCGCCCGTGCCGGACACTGGGCCGACCGGGGACGCGCGAGCCTCGTCACCGGCGGGGCGCTGGTCCTGCTGGCGGTGTCCTGGCTGGCGATCGGGCAGCCGTCGCTGTGGTTGCTCGGACTGGGCGTGCTGGTGCTCGATTTCGCCGTGCAGGCGGTGCATGTCAGCAATCAGCACCTGCTCACCGCGGCGCATCCGGACCGCACCAGCAGCGTCATCGGCGGGTACATGATCTTCTACTCGCTCGGCTCCGCGCTGGGCGCGGCCGCGACGACCGCCGCGTTCGCCGGGGCGGGCTGGGCCGGCTCCGCCGTGCTGGGCGCGGCGTTCGCCGGGTGCGCGTTCGCGGTGTGGGCCACTGCCCGGCGGCGGACGCGCACCAGAGCACAGTGAACCGGCCCCCCTGCGCAGGGGACGCGAAACGGCCCCCGCGTGGGGAGGTCGCGGGGGCCGTTCCTGTTCGGTGGTGGGAGCCAGCTACTGGCCGAGGCTCAAGCGGACCGGCTGGTCCGGCGTCCCTTGAGCTCGGCGAGACGTTCGTTCAGCAGGTCCTCGAGCTCGGGGATGGAGCGGCGCTCCAGCAGCATGTCCCAGTGGGTCCTGGGGGGCTTGACCTTTTTTTGCTCGGGCTGCCCGCCGTCGACGATCTCGGATTCACTGCCGTGCAGGCGGCACTCCCACACCGTCGGGATCTCGGCGTCGTCGGAGAACGGCACCTCGAACTCGTGGTTCTTGGGGCAGGAGTAGCGCACGGTACGGCGCGGAGCGAGGTCGTGATTGCGGTCGGTCTCGTAGCTGACCGCTCCCAGCCGGCTTCCACGGAGAACACGGTCGGCCATAGTGGGATTCCTTTCAGTCAGCTCCGGGTGGAGCCAGGGTGATGCTCACCCTATGCAACGAACGAGGCATCCGAGGGATTCCCGGCACACCATGTCGCTGCTCACGATGAGCTGCGTCACCCGTGGTCTTCAGCTTCCTCCAGAGGGAGTCCTTTCGCCCTCTGACGTGACGCGGATACCGCCTTCTTAGTGCGGATATCCCCCAGTCGGGCTAGTTAGGTTAGCTCTAGGACAACCGTAACTGACCGTGCTGGGCGGCAGCGGGTCCCAGATCCCCTGAGCGGAAGTGGCGACGGCACAGTACCTGATAACGGACCGTGACCATTTCGGCATCAGACCGTGCTGAAGCTGAAGATTCAACTACGGAGTGTTCGGTATCTGCCACCACAACGGTGTCTCCGTCACGCAGAATCACGTCGTCGCGGACCCGCGCGTTGAACCGGCCGGGCAGCCCGCACCAGCAGAGCACCTCGACCTGGACCGGCTGGAGCTCGTCGGCGATCTCGAACAGCCGGGCGGCCCCGGGAAACAGCCTGCTGCGGAAATCCGTCGCGATCCCGAAGCAGTACACGTCGATGCCGGCCTCGTCGGCGAGTTCGGCGAGCTGGTCGACCTGGACGGAGGAGAGGAACTGCGCCTCGTCCACGATCACGTAGTCCACGTGCTGCCCGCGCGCCCACTGCTCGCGCACCAGATCCCGCAGGTCGGTGCCGGTCGCGACCTCGGTCGCCCGCCGCGCGATGCCGATCCGGCTGGTGATCTGCGGCGCACCGGACCGGTCGTGGCGGACCAGCACGAGACCGCGCCGGCCCTGGCGCGCGTGGTTGTGGTCGATCTGCAGGGCGAGCGTCGACTTCCCGCAGTCCATCGGGCCGTAGCAGAACTTCAGCCGTCCCCGGGCCGGACCGTTGCGCCGGGCCCCGGCAGGCGGGGCCGCGGAAAGCGCGTCGGTGGGGTCGTCGAGCACAACGTCGTCTGCGGCGGTCACGACGACCGACCCTATCTGGGCCTCACAGCACCTCCGGCGGACGGTTGCCGGCGGCCGCGATCGCGCGCCGCACCGGCACCAGCGCGACGAACACGAACCCGAGCACGAAGAACACCACGAGCGCGATGATCGCCAGCCGGAACGACCCGGTCGCCTGCCCGACGCCGGCGAACACCAGCGGCCCGAGCCACGACGTGCCCTTCTCGCCCACGACGTAAAGCGAGTAGTACTGCGCGTCCTTCCCGGCCGGGATCATCTGGCTGAACAGCGACCTGGCCAGCGCGTTCGTCCCGCCCAGCACGAGCCCGATGCCGATCGCCACGGCGAAGAACTGCAACGGCTGCCTCGGCTGCACGAAGTACGCCCCGCCGAGGACCACGACCCACAGCACGAGGCTGACCAGGATCGTCCGCTTCGCGCCGAGGCGTCGCGCGAGCAGGCCGTGCAGAACGCCGCCCGCGTAGGCGAGGAACTGGATCACCAGCACCGTGATGATCAACACCTCGTCGGAGAACCGCAGCTCGTCCTTCCCGTACTGCGCCGAGACCGTGACGACGGTGTTGATCCCGTCCGCGAAGAGCAGGTAGCTGCCGAGGAAGGCGAGCGTGAGCGGATACGCCTTCGCTTCGCCGAGCGTCTGGCGCAACTCGCGGAAACCGGCCCGCAGCACCGAGACGCCGCGCGCGGTCGCGGTCGGCACGTGGCTGCGGGGGAGACGGCGCAGTGTCGGGATGGTGAAAACGGCCCACCAGATCCCCGAGGTCAGGAAGCAGATCCGCACCGCGAGGCCGGTGTCGATGCCGAGGGACTCGCGGCTGAGGTAGAAGGCGAGCTGCAGCGCGAGCGCGAGCCCGCCGCCGAGATAGCCGAACGCCCAGCCCTTGGCCGAAACGTCGTCGCGCTCGTCCGGCGTCGCGATGTCCACCAGGAACGAGTAGTAGACGACCAGCGAACCGCCGTAGCCGATGTTCGCGAGGATGAACAGCCCCGCGCCCAGCTGCCAGTCCGAACCGGCCATGAAGAACATCAGCGCCGAGGCCACCGCGCCGAGCACGGCGAACCCGCCGAGGATCTTGCGCTTGTTGCGGCTGCGGTCGGCCACCGCGCCCGCGATCGGCAGCACCAGAACCTGCACGATCGTCGCCACCGACAGCAGGTAGCCCCACAGCGAACCGGCGGGGAAGTGGAGCCCGAACAGCGACACGTCGCAGTGGTTGAGCTTGTCGTCCGCTCCGGACGCGTTGAGACAAGCCCTGTCCCCGTTAAGGGTGATGTTCTGCTTCGCGTCCGCCGCTGCGACGGTGCTCATGTACAGCGCCCCGAACACCGTCGTGACCGACGAATAGAACGGCGAGTTGGCCCAGTCGTAGAAGTACCAGCCCCACCGTTCCCGCTTGCTGTCCCGGGTCTCGGCCAGCGTCATCCACGACTCCTCGAATCAGTGCGAATCTCCAGGTCGCGCCGGACATTACTGCCGCGAACGCAACGGGTACCGCCGAAGGGGGCAAACCGTGTCCGGTTCGTCGCCTCCGTGTTCCGCCACGCCGGGCGGCGGAACACGCGCCACGCCGGGCCGACGCACCCAATGCCACATCGGAGCGCTGCGGGCACTGGGCTCACCGATCGTCCTCGATCTTTTCCGCGCGGCGCAGCTGCCACCACGAGAGCCCGGCCAGCACCGGATACGGCAGGACCGCGATCAGCAGCCAGGACAGCGGAATTCCCCACAGTCGCACGCTGTCGAGCGACGGGGCGAGCGAGAACAGCACCGGCAGACCCAGCACCAGCACGAACATCGCCACCAGCGCGGGGATCCCGCGCCTGCGCTGGATCCGGTACAGCACCGCCGCGCGTTCCGCTTCCGGCGCGCGCAGGCGCGGCATCCGCCACCGGCCGCGTTCGAGCCGCCGCGACCGGGCGAGCCTCGTCTGCGGGCTGGTGACGGCGACGCGTTTGGTGCGGCTCACCGGACACCCCGCGCAACCCTCGTGAGCGGCAATCCCGGTCCTAACCGCGATTGCCGCTCACGAGGTGTGGGCAGGTGGACGGCTGGCGTCGTGAGTGCTGGCACCGGTTCTAACCGCGATTGCCACTCACGAGCGGTGCGGCGCGGGCGGCTCACCGGGCACTCCCGAGCTGCCCGCGCTGCGCCGCTTCCAGCAACCGGTCCCGGAGATCCCGCGCATGCCGTCGGCTCACCGGCACGTCCCCGGCCTCGGTGTGCGCCAGCAACCCGCCTGTCGTGTCGCTCCGCAGTTCCAGCACCGCACTGACCGCGAGCAGGAATCCGCGGTGCACCCGGGTAAACCCAGTGCCTTCCCAATATTCTTCGAGCCGCGAGATCGGCATCCGCACCGGGTGCACGCCGTCGCGCGTGTGGAGCCGGACGTAGTCGCCGTTGGCTTCGGCGAACAGCACGTCGTCGCGCCGGACGTACCGCGTGCGGCCGCCGGAATCGACCGGCAGCGCGGCCATCGCGTCCGGAGCGGACTGTCGACGGCCGCTCGGCACCAGCCGCGTCACCTTCGCGAGTGCGGCGGAAAGCCGTTCCGTGCGCACCGGCTTGAGGAGATAGTCGACCGCGCCGATGCCGTACGCGGTCACTGCGTGCCCGTCGTGCGCGGTGACGAACACGATCACCGGCGGTTCGGACAGTTTCGCCAGCAGCGACGCGAGTTCGAGCCCGTCCAAGCCGGGCATCGAAATGTCGAGGAAGACCGCGTCGAAATGGTCTGCCTGCAACAGTTTCAGTGCCTTCAGCGCATCACTCGCGCCGACGACCTCGCCGACCTCCGGCGCCTCGCGCAGCATCCGGCACAGTTCGTCCAAGGCCGGCGCGAGATCGTCGACCGCCAGCACCCGCAGCCCGCTCACGGCAGCACCCCCGGCTGGAACCGCGGCACGCGCAGCACGACCCGGGTGCCTTCGCCGGCCGCCGTTTCCACGGTCAGCCCGTACCAGGCCCCGTACACGGTGCGCAATCGTCTGTCCACATTGGCCAGTCCGAGTCCGGTGCCGTCGCCGCTGCCCGCGAGGATGGCCGCGGCGCGCTCGGGCTCCATGCCGACCCCGTCGTCCTCGACGCTGATCACGCAGTCGTTCCCTTCCGCCTGTCCGTGCACCTGGACGAGCCCGGTGCCCGACCGCGGCTCGATGCCGTGCCGGATCGCGTTTTCCACGAGGGGTTCGAGTACCAGGTACGGCACCGCCACCGCAAGCACTTCCGGCGCGACCCGCACCTGCACCTTCAGTCTTTCGCCCAGCACCGCCCGCTGCAGCGCGAGATACGTTTCCACCGCGCGGAACTCCTCCGCGACGACGGTGTACTCGCCGTGCCTGGAGAGGCTGTAGCGGGTGTAGTCGGCGAAATCGAGCATCAGATCGCGGGCGCGATCCGGTTCCGACCGGACGAACGAGGCGATCACGGTGAGCGCGTTGTAGACGAAATGCGGCGACATCTCCGCCCGCAGGGCCCGGAGTTCGGCTTGCGCGGCCTGGTCCGCCGAAGCTTCGAGCCGACCCCGCTCCAAAGACTGCACGACCAGGTCCGCCGCCTGCCGCGTCACCGCGCCGGGCACCTCGCCGACCAGCAGCAACGCGCCCGTCAGCTCGTCGTGGACGTGCAACGGAACTGCCGTCACGCCACGCGAGGTGATCGGCTCTTCCTGATGCAGCACGTCGTCCAGGATTTGGGACACCGCTTCGTCGGCGCCGGGGCGGCCGGACCACATCAAGGCGCCGGACAAATCCGCGAGCCCCAGCCCGGCGACGTCGAAAAGCCGTCGCAGACCGTGTGCGGCGCGTCGGGCACGGACTCCGGACAGGCCGTCCTTGAGGTCGTCGGCGACTTTCCGCGCCGCGCCGAGCACGCCGACGGCGTCCGGGCGGGAGCGCCACGGCAGCCGGGCACTCTCGGTCATCGACGGCCTCCCCTCGGGTACCTGGGGGAGTAGATAGTAGCGCCGAACACGGCGAAGGGGACTTTCCGTGCGGAAAGTCCCCTTCGGCCGGACCTTAAGCTAGCACTTCTGCTTGTAGAAGTACTTCGAACTGGCGTCCAGATCGTCCTTGGTGATCGAGTGCAGCTGCGCGGTCAGGTCCCGCTCGGTCGGCTTGCCCTCGAGCGCGGCCACCGCCTGGTCGACTCCCTTGGTGCCGATCTGCGCCGGGTCCTGCGCGATGAGCGCCTGGTACTCGCCCTTCTTCAGACCGTCCACTTCGGACGGGCTGGCGTCGAAGCCGACCAGGTTCACCTTGCCGATCTTGCCCGCGTTGCGCAGGCCGGTCGCCGCGCCCTCGCCGGTGTTGAGGTTGGTGGCGAAGATCCCGGCCAGGTCCGGCGTCGAGACCAGCGCCGCGGTCACCTTCGCCGCGGCTTGCTCCGGTTCGTTCTGGGTGAACTGGATGCCCGTCGACTTGAGGTTCGGGTGGTTCTTGAGCTCGTCCTCGAAGCCCTTCGCGCGGGCGGCGGTGGTGGAGGTGCCCGCGATGGTGTCGAGGATCAGCACCGATCCCGGCTTGTCGCCGACCAGCTTCGCCATGGTCTGCGCGGCGAGCTTGCCGCCCTCGGCGTTGTCCGAGGAAACCGACGACACCGCGACGCTCTTGTCCTTGAGCGAAGTGTCGACCTCGACGATCTTCGCGCCGCGGTTGCGCACCTGCTGGATCGGGGCGAGCATCGCCTGGTCGTCGGTCGGCGCGATGAGCAGCGCGGCGGGCGGATTGGAACCCATCGCGTTGACGATCGAGGTCTGCATGGCCGCGTCGAACTTCTGCGGGGCCTGCGTGGTCAGCTCGTAGCCGAGTTTTTTCGCTTCCTCCTGCGCGCCGCACTGCATTGAGATGTAGAACGGCTCCGCCTGCACACCCGGCACCAGTGCCAGCTTCTTGCTGTTCGCCGAGTTGCCGCCGGGCTGGTCCCCGGACCCGCTCTGTCCCACCTGCCCGGCGCCGCACGCGGCCACCAGCATCGCCGCGGATGCGAGCGTTCCCGCGGCGAGAACGGTTTTGCTGAACTTCATCGTAAGCACCTCTTTGTACTCGGGGATCGATTCAGCGGGAGTTGCGCTTGCGGCGATGGCGCTGGTCGAACCACACCGCCGCGATCAGGACCGCGCCGACCGCGATCTGCTGCCAGTAATCCTGCACGTGCGTGATGTTGAAGCCCTTCCGCAGCACCGCCGGGATGAACACCCCGATCACCGTGCCCAGCATGGAGCCGATGCCGCCGAAGAGACTCGTGCCGCCCATCACCGTCGCGGAGATGGAGTTGAGGTTGTCGGTGGCGTGCGCCGAGACCGTGGTCGACGCGTAATAGGCGAGCGACATGAAACCCGCGATTCCGGCGAGGAAACCGGTGAGCAGGTACACCTTCAGCAGGTGCGCGGTCACGCCGATGCCCGACCGCCGCGCCGCCTCGGCGTTCGAGCCGACCGCGTACGTGTAGCGGCCGAACCGCGTGGTGTGCAGCAGCCACGCGCCGATCAGCGTGATCACCACGGCCACCAGAACGAGGTTCGGGATCCCGCCGAACAGCGTGCCGTAGCCGAGGGTCTTGGTCAGCTGGGCGGGCACGGTGCGCACGTCCGACCCGTTGTTGAGCAGGAGCGACACGCCGAGTGCGGCGCCCATGGTGCCGAGCGTGACGATCAGCGGCGGGATGCCCGCCACCGCGATGAGGAATCCGTTGATCAGGCCCCAGACCGCCCCCGCGAGCACCGCGGCGACCAATCCGGCGAGGATCACGCCCCATCCGGCGTTCGAGGCGTCGCCGCCGCTGAGCGCTTCCATGGTCTTTCCCGCGACCATGCCGGCGAAGATCAGCACCGACCCGACGGACAGATCGATGCCGGAGGTGATGATCACGAAGGTCATGCCGACCGAAAGCACCAGCAGCACGGACGTTTCGATCAGCAGCGTCTGGAAGGTGAACACCGTCGCGAACTCGGCCGGGGCGATGGCGGTGAAGACCGCGATCAGCGCGATCAGCACCAGCGCGATCCAGAATGTGTTGGCTCCGACGAGCCGTTTCCCCAGCGGCGGCTTGACGAATTCGCCGTCCACAGTGGTCTGGATGTCCTTCGTGGGAGCGCTCATGCCGCCTCCTCCTGGACCAGCGCACCGGTCATGGCCGCGACGAGGTCTTCGAGTTTCGTGTCCGCACCGGTGAACCGGGCGACGCGCTTGCCCTGCAACAGCACCTCGATCCGGTCCGAAACCGACAGCACCTCAGGCATGTTGTGACTGATCAGCACCACTGCGATGCCCTTGTCCCTGACCTTCCTGATCACGTCCAGTACGCGTTCGCGCTGCCGCACGCCCAGCGCCGCGGTCGGTTCGTCCATGAACACGACCTTCGACGCCCACGCCACCGACCGCGCCACCGCGACGCTTTGCCGCTGCCCGCCGGACAACGAGCCGATCGACACTTCGCTGCTCTGCAGCTTGACGCCGAGCTTCTCGAACTCGGTGACCGCCTGGCGGCGCATCTCCGCCTTGTCGAGCATGCCGAGTTTGCCGAGGATGCCCTTGCGCGGGATTTCCCTGCCCAGGAAAAGATTCGCCGCCGGGTCCAGCTCCGGCGCGACGGCGAGATCCTGGTACACGGTCTCGATGCCCGCCCGGCGCGCGGCCACTGGCGAATCGAGGCGGACTTCCTTGCCGTCGAGCAAGATCCGGCCCGACGTCGGCTGTTCGGCTCCGGACAGGCACTTCACCAGCGTGGACTTGCCCGCGCCGTTGTCGCCGATCAGCGCGGTCACCTCGCCCGCGCGCGCCTGGAAAGACGCACCGCGCAAGGCTTCCACCGATCCGTAGTGCTTGGTCAGGTCCACCGCGTCGAGCAGGATCTCGCTCATCGGCGCTAACTCCTTTCCGGGGCGGGCGGGCGGCAGCGGACGACGGTGAGCGAGCCGGACAGTTCGGTCTGGCCCGCGGAGAACGGCACCGCGTAGGTGTCGCCCTTGGCCACCGGGAACTCGCCGCCGTGCTCGGTGCGCAAGGTGCCCTCGCCGTCGAGCGCGACGAGCACGCTGAACGACGGGTCGAGGGAGAACACGTCGCCGGACAACTGAATGCGGTCCGCGCGGAAGAACTCCGCCGAGTCCGGCGCGAGCAAGTCCACTGTGGTCGCTTCGTCGCCGGAGGTGTGCTTCACGATCGTCTTGAGCCGGTCGTCGTCCCAGCCGGAGGTGTCGAGCGTTTCGATCGCGGTGTCGAAGCCGATTCCGAGGTGGCCCTTTTCCGGCGAGGCAAGGAAATCACGCCACTCCAGAGTCAGCGAGAAGTCCGTCGGCTGCTGGAGCTCGACCACGAACACGCCCTCGCCGATCGCGTGCGGCAGCCCGGCCGGGATGTAGACCGTGTCGCCCGCCCGCACCGGAATGCTGTTGAGCGCGCCCAGCATGCTCGGCGCGTCCTGTTCGCGGGTCCACTCGGCGACGGTTTCCTTGCTCAGCGTCTCCCGGAAACCTGGGTACACGCGCGGGTCGTCGCCGTAGGTGCCGACCACGATCCACGCCTCGGTCTTGCCGAAGTGCGAGTCGAAGTGCTTGCGGGCGAAGGAATCCGACGGGTGGAAGTGCACCGGAAGCCGCTGTCCGGCGTCGAGCAGCTTGACCAGCAGGCCGGTCGAGTCGCCGAGCTTGGCGACGTGCGCGGCGCCGAGCCACGCGTCCGCGTCCGCGCTGACCGCGTCGCGCAGCCAGATCCCGCTGGGCAGCTTGGTGAGACCGTTGGTCTCCTGGCCGAACATGGTGGTGACGGAACCGACCCAGTCCTCCGGCCCGAATTTCGAGTCGGTGCCGGTCGCGCCGCGCAGGGCGGCGATGGCGTCGCCGCCCCGATAGAACTGCGGCGGCTGGTTGGCCGGGAGCGCGACCGGTTCGAGATGCTTGGTCACAGGGCGGCCTCACCGGAACCGCGGGCGACTAGGTGCACGGGCAGAACTACCTTTCTCGGGGCGGACTGATCGCCCTGGATGCGGGCGAACAGCAGCTCGGCCGCTGCGTGCCCGAGGGCGCTGACGTCGTGGGCGATCACGGTGACCGGCGGGTCGAGCAGGTCCGCCAGTTCGAAATCGTCGAAGCTCACCAGCGCGGGCCGGTGCTCGGCGTGCGCGAGCGCGCGCAGCAGGTGCACCGCGACCCGGTTGTTGCCCGCGATCACGGCGGTGGCCGGATTCGGCCCGCCGATCAGCTTGCGCACGGCCTGGCCGACGGTTTCCGGTGTCGGCGTCTGCATCGCCACGAGGCTCTCGTCGTAGGAGATCCCGTTGCGCACACAGCCTTCCCGGAACCCGCGGAGCCGTTCGGCGGCGGTGAAGATGTCCGGGCTGTCGCCGAGGAACGCGATCCGGCGGTGGCCGTGCCGCACGAGGTGGCCGACCGCCTCGATGGTGCCGCCGAGGTTGTCCACGAGCACGGTGTCGGCCACGATGTCGCCGGCCGGCCGGTCGAGGAACACCACCGGCGTGCCCGCGCGCATTTCCGGCACGAGATAGCCGTGCTGCAGCCCGGCGGGCACGATCAGCAGCCCGTCCACCCGCCGCGCGCAGAACTCCAGCGACAGTTCGCGTTCGCGGTCGGAATTCTCGCCGGACGACCCGGTCAGCACGTGTCTGCCGAACGACGTCGCGATCCGTTCCACCGCGCGGTTCAGCTCGGAGTAGAAGGGGTTGCCGACGTCCTCGACGACCAGGCCGATGGTGCCGGTGGTCGAGCCGCGGCGCAGGTTGCGGGCGCCGAGGTTCCGGCGGAACCCCAGCTGTTCGATCGCGGCCACCACGCGTTCGGCGGTGTCCGGATGCACCGCGGGCTCGTCGTTGACGACCCGCGACACCGTTTTGATGCTGACGCCGGCCAGCCGGGCCACATCGCTCATCGTGGCCCGCCTGCTGGCGGGGCGGGGAAGCCCGTCCGCGTCCCGGCCCGAGTGAGACAACGTTGTCATAATGCGGGGGATTGGACACCATCCGCCCGCTCTGTGTCAATGGCCGCCGGTTGTCCTTGCCCCAGCCGACGAAGGCGCTGGTGCGGATGGTGGACATCGTTGTCTCGAATCGGACAGGCTCTCACCGCGGTCTTGACGATCCGGTGAGACATTGCCGAAGGTAGCCCGCATCGACGGTGCGCGACAAGGTTGTCATCGATGCATCGAGGTCGGTGACGGCGGGTTCGCGCCGGACAACTGGAGAGGCGATGGCGATGGCGCGAGCGCGCTGGAGAGCCGGACTGATCTTCCTGACCTCGGCGGTCGTGGCGGCGGTGGCCCCCGCCGCCCCCGCACTGGCCGATCCCGCGGCGGGCTCCGCGAAGACCGCGGACCTGGCGAAGTGGGTGAACCCGTTCGTCGGCACCCGGCCCGGCGGCGCGGACCACGGGACCGGCGGCGGCGCGGGCAACACCTTCCCCGGCGCGGTCGCGCCGTTCGGCATGGTGCAGTGGAGCCCGGACACGAAGAAATCCCAGCCGGGCGGCTATTTCTACGACGACAACACGATCACCGGGTTCAGCCTCACGCACCTTTCCGGCGCGGGCTGCACCACATACCAGGACCTGCCGTTCATGCCCTACGTCGGCGAGATCAGCACGTCGCCCGCGACCGATCCGGGCCGCTACACCTCGACCTTCGACCACAAGAACGAGCACGCGACCGCCGGCGCGTACGACGTCGCCCTCGACAACGGCGCGAAGGTCGAACTGAGCGCGACCCAGCGCACCGGCTCCGGCCGCTTCACCTACCCGGCGGGCGCGGCGTCGACGTTGCTGGTCAACACTTCCGGCTCGATCAACGGCACCGACGACGCGTCGATCAGCATCGGCAAGGACACCATCAGCGGCTGGGCGACCAGCGGCCGGTTCTGCGGCGCGAAGAATTCCTACCGGGTCTACTTCTCGGCGAAGTTCGACACCCCGTTCGAGGCGAGCGGGACGTGGAAGAACGGAGCGGTGACGCCGGGCAAGACCGCGGAGACCGGCGGGGCCAAGGCGAAGGTCGCGCAGCCCAACGGCATCGGCTCCACAATGGCGCGCCCAGCGAAAGCCAAGCCGCAGGACACGACGGTGAGCGGGCCGGGCAGCGGCGGGTACGTGACCTTCCCGAACCTCAACGGCGCGCAGGTCAACGTCCAGGTAGGACTGTCCTTTGTGTCCGTCGACGGGGCGAAGGCGAACCTGAAGGCGGAGAACAACGGCAAGAATTCGTTCGACCAGGTGGCCGCGTCCGCGCGGAAGGCGTGGAACGACCAGCTCGGCAAGATCCAGGTCAGCGGCGGCAGCGACGCCGACACCACGACGTTCTACACCTCGCTGTACCACTCGCTGGTCCAGCCGAACGTGTTTTCCGATGTGGACGGTCGCTACCCGGGCTTCGACGGGCGGATCCACCAGGCCGAACGCGGCCACGCGGTGTACACCAACATCTCCGGCTGGGACATCTACCGTTCCGAGGTCCCGCTGCTGGCCACGATCGCGCCGAAGCAGACCTCGGACCTCGTGCGCTCGATGATGGCCTTCGCCGAACAAGGCGGTTCGTGGGACCGCTGGACGGTGGCGAACGACTACACCGGCGTGATGAACGGGGACCCGTACCACATCATCGTTTCCAGCGCCTACGCGTTCGGCGCGCGTGACTTCGACGCGCAGAAAGCGTTGCTGCTCATGATCAAGGGCGCGACGCAGCCGACGCAGGGCTACACCGAGCGGCCGGGTCTGCAGGACTACCAGCGGCTCGGCTACGTGCCCGGCGCGGCGGCGGACACCTTGGAGTACACGAGCGCGGACTTCGCCATCGCCCAGTTCGCGAAGCGGCTCGGCGACAGCACCACGTACACGACGTTCATGAAGCGCGCGCAGAACTGGCAGAACCTCTACAACCCGGGCAGCGGACATCTGCAGCCGCGCAACGCGGACGGTTCGTTCTCCGGGAACTACGACCCGGCCAGCTCGCAGGGCTGGGTCGAGGGCAACGGCGCGCAGTACGACTGGATGGTCCCGTACGACCTCGCCGGTCTCGTGACCGCGTTCGGCGGCACCACCGCCACGCAGTCGCGTTTGGACACCTTCTTCACGAAGCTGAACGCCGGAACCCATGAGCCGTACGCGTTCCTGGGCAACGAGCCGAACTCGAACGCGCCGTACGTGTACTCGTTCGCCGGTGCTCCGGCGAAGACGCAGAACATCGTGCGCCGGGCGATGGACGAGCTGTACAACCCGCGTCCGGAAGGCCTGATCGGCAACGACGACCTCGGGCAGATGTCGTCCTGGTACGTCTGGTCCGCGCTCGGCGTTTACCCGGAGATCCCGGGCCGCGCCGAAACCGTGCTGACCACGCCGCGATTCGCGCACGCCGAGGTGACCACCGGAGCGGGCAAGAAGATCACCGTCAACGCTCCCGGCACCGGTGAGTACACCAGCAGCCTGAAGGTGAACGGCGGTGCGGCCAGCAAGGCGTGGCTGTCGGAGGGGCTGCTCTCGCAGGGCGGCAAGCTGGACTTCACTCGCTCGACGTCCGCGACCGCGTGGGGTTCCGCTCCGGCTGACGCACCGCCGTCGTTCCGCGAACAGGAGAAGCCGAGCCTGTCCTTTGTGGACCCGGCACGCGCGGTGGTGCCCGCTGGCACGACCTCGACCGCCTCGGTGGGCGTGCAGGATCTGTCCGGCACGGCGAAGACCTGGACCTACTCCACGGGCAGCGCGGACGGCATCACGCTCACGCCCGCGACCGGTTCCGTCCAGGTCCCGGCGGCGGGCAAGGGCCACGCTGAGGTGACGGTGAGCGTTCCGGCGGGCACCTCCGACGGTCCGCGCCGGATCCCGGTCACCTTCTCCTCTCCGGGCCTGGCGGACGTCCAGGCGGTGCTGACCGTCCTGGTGGCGAAGCCGAACAGCTGGCTGGCCACGGTGAACAACACGGGCCTGTCGCCGGACGCGAACTCGGCGGCCGGGAACTTCGACGGCGGCGGCTGGAGCTATTCGACGGACGCGCTGGCCAAGGCCGGTGCCAAGCCAGGCGGCACAGTGTCGAGCGACGGGCTGAACTTCACCTGGCCGTCGTTCCCGGCAGGCGATCCGGACAACGTCGTGGCCGCGGGCCAGACGGTCAACCTGACCGGTTCGGGACGGCTCGCGCTGCTCGGCTCCGCCAGCAACGGCAACGCCCAAGGCACGCTCACCGTCACCTACACCGACGGCAGCAAGTCCACCGCCACCGTCGGGTTCTCCGACTGGACCCTTGGCGGCGGCGGAGCGCAGCCGGCGTTCGGCAACCGGATCGTCCTGTCCACCCCGTACCGCAACTCCGCGGGCGGCGACCCGCAGCAGATCCGCACGATGGTGTTCGCCACCGCGCCGATCACGCTGGACGCGGGCAAAACCGTCGCGAGCGTGACACTGCCGAGCGGCGTCACCGGCGGCTCGATGCACGTGTTCGCCATCGCCGCGGGCTGACCTTCCGTGAGGGGAACCCTGAGGGAATCAGATTCCCTCAGGGTTCCCCTCACGGACTTTTCCCAGAGGAGTTCCATGAGGAGCAGGGTTTTGGCGGGTGCGATGGCGCTCGCTGTCACCGCGGCGGCGCTCACGCCCGTCGCGGCACAAGCGCGACCGGCCGATCCGCTGGACGCGGTGAACACGTTCATCGGCACGCAGGACGAGGGCAACACCTTCCCGGGAGCGTCCGCGCCGTTCGGCATGGTGCAATCCAGCCCGATCACCACGCATTACGCCGGATATCTCTACACCGACACCGCGATCCGCGGCTTCGGCCATTTCTTCCTGTCCGGCGCGGGCTGCTGGGAACAGGGCGGCCTGGTGTCCATGTTGCCCACCACCGGCGACATCGGCCCGGGCGCGGCGTTCGACACCAGCAAACCAGCGACCTTCGACCAAGCCAAGTACGCCGCGCCGTACACGCACGAAGGCGAGGTCGGCAAACCCGGCTACTACAAGGTGCATCTCACTGGCTACGGCGGCATCGACGTCGAAACGACGGCCAGCACCCGCAGCGGCGTTGAACGGTATTCCTTCGGCAAATCCGGTCCGGCGAACGTTTTCGTGAACGTCGGACAAGCCAACGCGAAGGAACCGGTCAGCGGCAGCAGCGTCCGGATCGTCGACGACCACACCATCGCGGGTACTGTCGAATCGCAGGCCTTCTGCGGCGGCAAGCCCTACACCACTTACTTCACCACGAAATTCGACCAGCCGTTCTCCTCCTACGGCACCTGGTCGCCGGACGGCGGCACACCCGGAAGCCGCTCGACACAAGGCGGTGCGGGCCTGCGCGGCGCGTGGCTGACCTTCCCGAAGGGCGGCCAAGTCACAGCCACCACGTCGATTTCCCAAGTGGACGCTCGCGGCGCGGACACGAACCTCGCCGCCTCGCGCGTCCGCCCGTTCGAGGCCGTGAAGAACGACGTGCAGCGCGCCTGGCGACGCGAACTGTCCAGTGTGGACATCACGGGCGGCAACCCGGACGACCGGACGGTCTTCTACACCTCGCTCTACCACGCCTTCCTGCAACCACTGACCGCGAACGACGCCGACGGCCGGTACTACGGTTTCGACAAGAAGATCCACCGCGCGATCGGCTGGACGTACTACGACTTCTTCTCCCTCTGGGACACCTACCGCTCGCAGAACCAGCTGCTGGCCCTGCTGAAACCGGACCGGGCAAGGGACATCGCGAAGAGCCTCCTCGCCATCCACGACCAAGGTGGCTGGCTCCCGCGCTGGGCGTACGCGAGCCAGGAAACGAACACCATGACGGGCGATCCGGTCACGCCGTTCCTGGTCGACCTGTGGCGGTTCGGCGCGCTGAGCGGCGACGAAATGCACGCCTACCAAGCGCTGTTGCAGAACTCCCGCGAGATCCCGCCCGCGTCGTCGCCGTTCCAAGGCCGCTCCGGCAACGCGAGCTACCAGGCCGGCGGATTCGTCCAGTACGACCCGGACTTCCCGAAGAAGGGCCAGGACACCGACCCGGCACACGGCGCGTCCGCGACCCTCGAATACGCCCTCGCCGACTGCTCCCTCTCGGTGATGGCCTCCGCGCTCGGCCGCAAGCAAGACGCGAAGCAACTGGCTGCCAAGGGCCGGACGTACTCGACGCTGTGGGATCCGTCCGTGACCGACCGCGGCTTCACCGGCTACTTCCGTCCGAAGGTCACCGGCGGCAGCTGGTACACCCCAGCCGACGGCCCGTACAGCCCGCAAGGCCAGGACGGCTTCCACGAGGGCACGGCGTGGCAGTACCAGTGGCTGGTGCAGCAGGACGTGCCCGGCCTGGTCGCGAAGATGGGCGGCGCGGCCAACGCGGGCAAACGGCTCGACGACTTCTTCGCCTACGACGACCTCGTGAAGGACCCGGCGAAGACCGCGCACGAGGAGTGGGTCGTCGGCCCGTACGACTATTACAAGCAGTTCCGCTACAACCCCAACAACGAGCCCGATCTGCACTCGCCGTGGATGTACACGCTCACCGGACAGCCGTGGAAGACCTCCGCGGTGGTGCGGGCCGCGCACACGCTGTTCACGAACGCCCCCAACGGCGTCACCGGCAACGACGACCTCGGCACGATGTCCGCCTGGTACGTCTTCAGCGCGCTCGGCCTCTACCCGGCCGTCCCGGGCACCGGCAACTTCGTGCTGAACGCACCGCGGTTCGCCAAGTCCGTGCTGCACCTGTCCAACGGCCGCGACTTCACCATCAACGCGCGCGGCGCGAACGGGGCGCAATTGCAGTACGTCTCCGGGCTGCGCGTCAACGGCACGGCGTCGGACAAAACGTTCGTCAGCCTCGAACAACTGCGCCGCGGGTCCACTCTGGACTTCACCCTGACGGCCGACGCGCCGAAGGCCACGTGGGGAACGTCACGCTCCTCCGCACCGCCTTCTCCTTGTGCCGGTTAGTGATCGCTGTAGGACAGTCGGTGAAGACCGCCTCCCGGATCCTGGGATCGGGAGGCGGTCTTCCCCGTTAACCGGGCATTTCCCGCCCGTTTTCCGCCCCTGCCCGAAATTGGTGCAGACCTTTGCCGCGATCGCTCGTGACCAGAGTCACGGGCCCCGGTGTTCCGGTGAGGCCGGTCACGCCTCACACTGGTCTCATACCCGTTCGACAGTGCTGTTGACGCCAGGCGGTTTCCGTCCGCCTTGGACAGTCGCGTCGGACGAGTTTTTTGTGTGTGCAGTCAGCACGCACCGGGTGACGCACAGGAGGATGTCGTGTCCAGCAAGGCCGCTCTCGTGTTCCGCGTGGCCGCAGTCGCCGAGGCCCTGTCCTGGCTCGGCTTGCTGATCGGGATGTTTCTCAAGTACGTCGTCGACGCGTCTAACGAGGGCGGCGTGCCCGTCCTCGGCATGGTGCACGGCGTCGTCTTCGCCCTGTACGTGATCGTCTCCCTGTCCGTGGCGAAGCCGCTGGGCTGGCGGGGCAAGACCCTGGTGCTGGCGCTGCTCGCGAGCATTCCGCCGCTGTTCACCTGGCTGTTCGAGAAGTGGGCCCTGCGCAACGGCAAGCTCGACGGCCCGCAGCGGCTGACCCACGGCGGCGTCGGCCTGTTCGTGCGCGCCGCGGAGCCGGTCAGCGCCTGACCTTCCGTTATCCCTCGCGCCTCGTGAGTGCTGGTCCCGGTGAGAACCGGGATTGCCACTCACGAGGCGCGAGTGCGTTACGAGGTGAAATCGCCCGCGGACTTGCGGACCTTGGTGAGCAGTTCGGTCAGCTGCTCCACCTGCCGCCCGGTGAGCCCGGTGAGCCCGAAATCGATGCCGGTGACCGCGGCGGTGGCGGTTTCCCGCAGCGCGCGGCCCTCCTCGGTGATCTCGACGAGCGTGGTGCGCCGGTCGGTGGGGTGCGGCACGCGCTTCACGAGCCCGTCGCGCTCAAGCCGGTCCACTATGTTGGTGACGCTGGTGGGATGCAGCTGCAGCCGTTCGCCCATCACCCGCATCGGCAGCCGCGCGTTGCGGGAGAAGGTGAGCAGCACTAGCGCCTCGTAGCGGGCGAAGGTGAGGCCGTGCGGCTTGAGAGCGCCGTCGACCGCGGACTGGATGATCTGCTGCACCCGCATCACACCGGTGACCGCGGCCATGGTTCCGGCCGGGCCGATCCGGTCTTCCCACAGCTGCGCGGCACGGGCGATCGGATCGAACGGCAGCGGACGGTTCATGGCAACCGAAGCTACCAGCGGGTACCCCGGTCGTGGGGGTCGCCCTGCGAGAACAGGGAAAGGAAGCCGGCATGATCGTCGCGTTCAGCGTGAGCCCCTCGGCGGGGGAACCGGACGGCGGAGTGAGCGAGGCCGTCTCGCGCGCGGTGAAGGTGGTGCGCGAATCGGGGCTGCCGAACTCGACCAGCTCGATGTTCACCGAGATCGAGGGCGAGTGGGACGAAGTCATGGCCGTGGTGAAGAAGGCGGTGGAGGCCGCGGGCGAGGGCTCGGCGCGCGTCGGGCTGGTGCTGAAGGCCGACCTCCGCCCCGGCTACGACACCGGCCAGCTCACCGCCAAGGTCGAGCGCGTGGAAGCGCACCTGCGCGAGGACTGAGCTACGGAATCGGCGGCGTGAACGCGACGGTCCAGCGTCCCTTGGCGCTGGTCACCGCGAGCCGGTAGCTGAACTGCTCGCCTGCCCCGGTTTTCCCGTGCACGATGGCGGTGGTGGGAGCATGCTCGTCCGGCGCGAGCTGCACGGAGATGTCGCGTGCGTTGCCGTCCTTGAGGACGCTGACGTAGTCCTTGGCGAGGTCGTCGCCGCCGGAGCCGGGGACGTCGAAGAGCCCGGCGAGCGCGTCCGCGTCCCGCCCGCTCAGCGCGGCGCTCAGCTCCGTGCGCAGCTCCGGCGGGGACGCCGCGCCGGGCGGGTCCTGGTGCGCGACGGTCACCGTGATGCTGGCGATCCACGCCACCGCGACCACGACGGCGACGGCCACCGTGACGTTGCGCCGGCTGAGCATCCTGCGGCCTCCTCGTTGTCCTCGCGCAGAGCATGCCTCAGTGAAGTGCTCATGCCAAAAGCGAACCTCGGGGCTGCCGCTGAACTGTCGTGGCGAGGCGTGCCAGGATGGAGGGCGTGACACACCCACGCGGATCTGCAGCGAACTCAGCGGCCATGTCCGCCGCGTTGTCCGGCGCGGTCGACCTGTCCGCGCTCAAAGCCAGGGCGGAGGCGTCCCGGAACCAGCCGCCTTCGGGGGCAGGACAGCCGGGCGGCGCGTCCGCCCCTCCGTCGGACACGGTGCTCGAGGTCACCGAGGCGACCTTCCAGTCCGTCGTCGAACTCTCCCTCAACCAGCTCGTGGTCGTCGACCTGTGGGCCGGGTTCTCCGAACAGTGCCAGCAGCTGACCGAGGTGCTGGAGCGGCTGGCGGGCGAGAGCGGCGGCGCCTGGGTGCTCGCGAAGGTCGACGTGGAGGCGAACCCGCGCATCGCGCAGGCGTTCGGCGCGCAATCGGTCCCGACCGTGGTCGCGATCGCGGGCGGCCAGCCCGTGGACGCCTTCTCCGGCGCGCTGCCGGAGCCGGAGATCCGCAAGTGGCTGGGCTCGCTGCTCGACGCCCTGCGCGACCGCCTGCCCGGCATCCGCGCGGCCGAAGAAGCCCGCGGCCCGGTCGAAGAACCGGAAGACCCGCGCTTCACCGAGGCCGAGGAAGCCTTCGAGCAGGGCGACTACGCCGCCGCGCAGGCCGCGTACGAGCGCATCCTGGACGCCGAACCGGCCAACGAACTGGCGAAGAACGCGCTGGCCCAGGTCAAGTTCACCGCTCGCGCCGAAGCCGCCGACCCGAGCGCCCGCGAGAAGGCCGAAGCCGACCCGAAGGACATCGGCGCCCAGCTCGCGGCCGCCGACCTGGACATCGCGGACCAGGACGTGGAAGGCGCGTTCCGCCGCCTGGTCGACGTCGTCCGCCGCACCGCCGGGGACGACCGCAACCGCGTCCGCGAACACCTGGTCGCGCTGTTCGAACTCTTCGACCCCGCGGACGAGCGCGTCGCGAAGGCCCGCCGCGACCTGGCGAGCGCGCTGTTCTGAGCTGACAAGAAGGGCCGCACCGGACAGTTCCGGTGCGGCCCTTTTCGCTGTCTGGCTCAGGCGTACAGCTTCGAGCAGGAAGACGACCCTTCGAGGTAGCCGCGGCGCAGCGCCTCGACCCGGTCGAACCCGCTGTCCGGCCGCTCCCCGTTCACGTTCGCCGACACCAGCCCGTCCGGCCGGAGCAGATCCGCGATCGCCTCGTCCAGGTCCCCGGACGACAGCCGCAGCTTCACCTTCCCGGCCGGGTTGTTCGAGAACGCCGCCCAAGCCCCCACGAGGCAAGCCGTCCGCAACCCGGCGTTGGGCGTGTCGATCGACGCCCCCACGCCCTTCTGAACCCCCACCGCATACCGCGACGCCAGCTCGGCGAAAGCGGCGAAGTCGCCCAGCCCGCCCCCGGCCCGGCCAGCCATCTCGGCTTCCTGGTCCACCGGCTCGGCCAGCTTCTCCAGCGCCCGCTGATCGAAAGTCACCGTGTTGTCGTTCGGGCAATAAGACGCGGGCGGGGTGCTGGGCCCGCCGGGACAGCTGCCCGCCCCGGCCCGGAACTGCGGCCCCTGCACCCCAGCCCCCTTGAACGCCTCGTCGAGGCTGGCCTTCAGATCCGCCACCCGCTGCTCGTCGAACCGGGCGTCGCCCTTGCCCTTGTCGTCGCGGTCGAACGGCCGCTCAGTCAACCGCTTCTGCACGTTCTGCGCGTTCATCCCCGCGCATTCCTTCGGCCCCTTCTCGAACCCGGCCTGGAACGCATACGTCCGGTCGAACGCCGTGCCGTGCGCCTGCCGGTCTGTCGCGCTGGTCCCGGCTTGGTCGCGGATGAAGAACATCGCGGCCAGGATCTGGTCCAGCCCCTCCGCGGTCGACACCCGGTAGAACTTGCTCTTGTCCTCGGCGACCCACCGGAAGTACCCGCCGGCGAAACAGTCCGCCTGCTGCTCCTTCACCACGGTCGGCGTCGACTTCGAAATCCCCGCCGCGGCCCCGAGCCGGTACTGGATCGCGTGGCCGAACTCGTGCGCCAGCACGGTCACCACCGACATCGGCCCGAACCGCTTGCGCAGCATCGGCAGCAGCACGCCGCGGTCCCACGCCACCGAATCGTCACCCGCGCAGTAGAACGCGTTCACCAGCTGCTTGACGCTGCCGCACGCGGTGTCCTCGGTGTCGCGCTTCGAGTCGTACGACAGCAGCGATTTGACCGGCTCGAACCGCTTGCCGCCGAACTCCGCGGGCAGCGCCTCGGTCCAGTACGCCTGCACGTCCGCGATCGCGGCGGTGGCGAGCTGGTCGTCCTCGCCGCCGCTGGCGTTGCGCACCCGCAAGTCCGGCCGCGGCGCGCCGGACCGCAGCCCGCTCTCGAAGTGCGTGACCGGCAGCCCGGCGACGTTCCCGGCGCCCGGCGTCGCCGGAGGAGCCTTGTCCCCGCACCCGGCTGTCCCCAGCACGGTCGCCGCGACCAGCGCGACCAGCGCGTACCGGCGTCCCCCTCGGCTCATGTTCCCTCGTTCCCCATCCGCGTCCGACAACGAACCCGGACATTACTGACCCGGATGGCGGAACGCGCGGACAATCCCCGAAGCGGGGTGCGAGCGCGCGCGAAGCGGGCCGGATATCGTCGCTGACCATGCGTGCAGTCCGCCGGTTCACCGTCCGCGCCAGCCTGCCCGAGCCGCTCGCCGGGCTCGGGGCGCTCGCGACCAACCTTCGCTGGACCTGGCATCCGCCGACGCGCGACCTGTTCGCCTCGATGGACGCCGAACTGTTCAACAAGATCCGCGACCCGCTGCGCATGCTCACCGCGCTGCCGCCGGAGCGGCTCGAGGAACTGGCGAAGGACGAGGACTTCCTGAGCCGCACCCGCGAGGCGGCGGCCGGGCTGGAGCGCTACCTGACCGAACCGCGCTGGTACCAGCGGCGCACCGACGACGGCCTGCCGCGAGCGGTCGCGTACTTCTCGATGGAATTCGGGGTCACCGAGGCGCTGCCCAACTACTCCGGCGGCCTCGGCGTGCTCGCCGGCGACCACCTGAAGGCGGCCTCGGACCTCGGCGTCCCGATGGTCGGCGTCGGCCTGCTGTACCGGTCCGGCTACTTCCGCCAGGGCCTGTCGCTGGACGGCTGGCAGGTCGAGCACTACCCGGTGATCGACCCGAACGCCTTCCCGCTGGAGCTGGTCACCGAGGGCGGCCGCCCGGTGCTGGTCGAGGTCGCCATGCCCGGCGGGCGCGACCTGCGCGCGCAGATGTGGCGGGCGCGCGTCGGCCGGATCCCGCTGCTGCTGCTCGACACCGACATCGAGGCCAACGACGAGGACCTCCGCTCGGTCACCGACCGGCTGTACGGCGGCGACGCCGACCACCGCATCCGGCAGGAGATCCTGGCCGGCATCGGCGGATTCCGCGCGGTGCGGAAGTTCTGCGAGCTGACCGGGCATCCGCAGCCGAAGGTGTTCCACACCAACGAGGGCCACGCCGGATTCCTCGGGCTGGAGCGCGCCCGCGAGATCATCCAGTCCGACGGCCTCGCCTTCGACGAGGCATTACCCGCGGTCCGCGCCGGCACCGTGTTCACCACGCACACGCCGGTCAGCGCGGGCATCGACCGTTTCCCGGTCGATCTCGTGCAGCGCTATTTCTCCGACGGCAGGCTCGTCCCGGACGTCGATGTCCGCCGCGTGCTGCAACTCGGCGCGGAGGACAACCCCGGCTTGTTCAACATGGCGCACATGGGACTGCGTCTGGCACAACGTGCAAACGGCGTCTCCGAGCTGCACGGCCGCGTCACGCGCCGGATGTTTTCCCGCCTGTGGCCCGGTTTCGACGACGCCGAGGTGCCGATCGCGTCCATCACCAACGGCGTGCACGGGCCGACCTGGGTGGCGCGCGAGCTGAGCGCGCTGCTCGGCGGCAACCACGAGGAGTTCGGCCACGAAGGCCGCACGCCGGACAGTTCGCTGCGCGACGGCGTCAGCGACCAGCAGCTGTGGGAACTGCGCCGGGAACTGCGGGAGAAGCTGGTCGGCGAGGTCCGGCGGCGGGTGCGGACGGCGTGGATGCAGCGCGGCGCGTCAGCGCTGGAACTGGGCTGGACCGACCGCGTTTTCGACCCGGACGTGCTGACCGTCGGCTTCGCCCGCCGCGTGCCGACGTACAAGCGGCTCACGCTGATGCTGCGCGACCCGGACCGGCTGCGCGCGCTGCTGCTGGACGAGAAGCGGCCGATCCAGATCGTGATCGGCGGCAAATCGCATCCCGCCGACGAGAACGGCAAGCAGCTGATCCAGCAGATCGTGCGGTTCGTCGACGATCCCGAGGTGCGCCACCGCATCGTGTTCCTGCCGGACTACGACATGTCGATGGCCCGCTACCTCTACCGCGGCTGCGACGTGTGGCTGAACAACCCCGTGCGGACGCTGGAGGCGTGCGGCACGTCGGGCATGAAGTCGGCGCTCAACGGCGGCCTGAACCTGTCCATCAAGGACGGCTGGTGGGACGAGTGCTACGACGGCTCCAACGGCTGGGCCATCCCCACCGCGGACGGCGTCACCGACCCGCTCCGCCGCGACGACCTCGAAGCCGCGGCACTGTATGACCTGCTCGGCCAGCAGATCGCGCCGCTCTACTACGACACCGGCGAGGACGGAGTGCCGACCGGCTGGCTCGCGATGGTCTGGCACACGCTCGAAACGCTGGGCCCGCGCGTGCAGGCGTCGCGAATGGTCCGCGAGTACGTGGATTCCGGCTACCTGCCCGCGTCGAGGATGGTCGCCGCCGCCACCGGCAACGGCCACCAGGGCGCGCTTTCGCTGGCCGACTACCGGACCAAACTGGACGTCGCGTGGCCGCGCGTGCGGATCTTCGACGCCGAACTCCAGTACGACCACACCGAACGCCTCGTGGTGGGCACCGAGGTCACCATCCGCGCCCGGATCGACCTGGCCGGACTCGAACCGTCCGAAGTGGACATCCAAGCCGTGGTGGGCCAGGTCGGCGACGGGGACGAACTCGCGGACGCGGTGCAGGTCCCGATGCCGCCGGACGGAATCGGCGCGTTCGCCGCGACCCTGCGCCTCCCGCGAGCGGGTTCGGTCGGCTACACGGTGCGGGTGCTGCCGAAACACCCGCTGCTGGCCAGCCCGGCGGAGCTGGCCCGAGTCGTGCTCGCCTGAGCACCCCAACGGCAGAGTGAGGTTGTCCCCCCCGGCCGGGCGCGGCCCGCCGGTTCTGCGCATCGCCGTTGCGAAGCCGCACACCACAGCTGCTGACAATGCCTCGTTGGGTGCCTCAGATGCACCCAACGAGGCATGGAGGCACTCATGGGACCGCGGGCGACCCGCCTTCGCGCACCGGCAGCCCAGCCGCCGCCCAAGCCCGGAACCCGCCCGCGAGATCTGTCGCCTTGACNGACCAGCCCCAGCCGCTGCAGATCCGCCGCCGCCAGGCTGGAGGCGTACCCCTCGTTGCACACCACCACCGCGACCGTCTCCGCCGTAACCCCCGGCAGCCGCCACTCGCTTTCCGGGGCCAGCCGCCACTCCAGATGGATCCGCTCGACCACCACCGACCCGGGAATCTCGCCTTCGGCGAGCCGGTTGGCGTACGGCCGGATGTCGACGATCAGCGCGCCCTCGGCCTGCAAGCCGGCGGCGCGCGCCGGGTTCGCCCGGTCCAAGGTGGACCGGGCGTCGGCGAGAAAACCGTCAAGTGCGGTCATGACCGCACAATGGCAGGAAGCGGCGGGATCTCGTTAGGCACGTCGGCAAGGCTCGTGTACTCGCGCGTCGGCACCAGCGGCGGCGAGTAGGCGTGCACGCTGGCCGCCGGTTCGCTGCCGACGCCGAGCACCTGATGCGNGATGCGCGCGCCCGGCGCCGAAGCCGATGCCCTGCCCGGCGGCGTGCGTGCGGCGGCGCACCGGGCCGCCGGGATAGCGGTACTCCTCGCCGAGTTCGCCTTGCAGCACGGTGAACGAGCCCGACGCGCCGCCGTGGTCGTGCGGTTTCGTGTGCTGGCCGGGCAGCCACGACAGCAGCCACAGTTCGACGCCGTCGGTCAGCGCGAGGCGCGCCCACCAGCGCTGGTCCTCGTCGAAGCGCAGGACCTCGCGCAGGCTGGTGGTCAGTTCGGTGGTGACTGTGCGGGTCAGGTCGGCCAGCTCGCGCGGCGTCCACAGCAGCCGCGACGGGTGCAGCAGTTCGGGCAGCAGCGGATCGGTCAGCTGGGGGTGGATTTCGACTTCCGGACGGACGATGGACGTGGTCAACGCGAGTGCTCCTGGAATGAGTCGGTGCCGGGACGCGAGGCAGCGCGGCACGCCGACGAAGGATCAGCGTGCGTGCCGCGCCCGGCTACATCCGCTGGAAGCGACTAGGAGCAGGTCGATCGCGCGACGGCGCCACAACACGGGGCGCGCGGACCTGAACATGCCGGGGATGCTGCCACAGCGCCGCGCTCACGGCCGCTCGTCCCAGCGGCTGGACACCCGGCGCGCCGTTAGCCCCGGGCGGGTGCGCGCCCGCGCCCGGGCGACCGCCACAATGGGCTCGTGAGCGAGCCGATCCTGCCCAGCGATCCTGACGATCTCGTCGTGCGGATGTCCGGTGTCGGCGTCCGCCGTACCGGAAACGACCTCCTCGCGGCCCTCGACTGGGCGGTCGAGCTGGACGAGCGATGGGTGGTGCTCGGCCCGAACGGCGCGGGCAAGACCACCCTGCTGCGCCTGGCCGCCGCCGAACTGCACCCCACCTCCGGCACCGTCGACCTGCTCGGCGACCGCATCGGCAAGGTGAACATCTTCGACCTGCGCCCGCGCATCGGGTTCACCTCCGCCGCGATCGCCCAGCGCGTGCCCGGCGACGAGCTCGTCGGCGACGTGGTGGTCAGCGCCGGGTACGCGGTGATGGGCCGCTGGCGCGAGCAGTACGACCGGATGGACCTCGACCGGGCGACCGAACTGCTCGGCACGCTCGGCATCGCGCACCTGGCCGAGCGCACGTTCGGCACGCTGAGCGAGGGCGAGCGCAAGCGCGTGCTGATCGCCCGCTCGCTGATGACCGACCCGGAGCTGCTGCTGCTCGACGAGCCCGCCGCCGGTCTCGACCTCGGCGGCCGCGAGGACCTCGTGGCCCGGCTGTCGGTGCTCGCGATGGACCCGGACGCGCCGGCGATGGTGCTGGTCACCCACCACGTCGAGGAGATCCCGCCCGGGTTCACCCACGCGCTGCTGCTGCGGGAGGGCCGCGCGGTGGTGTCCGGGCTGGTGGACGAGGTGATCACCAGCGAGAACCTGTCCAAGACGTTCGACCAGGACCTGGTGCTGCAGCGTTCGGGCGAGCGGTTCTTCGCCCGCCGCCGGTAAGTTGTCCTTACCGGCCGGTAGCCTGCTGTCAGATCGTCAACGAGGAGGAATCCCGTGGGAGAGTTCGTAACCCTGGAGGTCGAGGGCGGGGTCGGCACGATCCGGCTGGACCGGCCGCCGGTCAACGCGCTGAACAACCAGGTGCAGGCCGAGCTCGCCGAGGCCGCGCGCGAGGCGTCCGACCGCGACGACGTGCGCGCGGTGATCCTCTACGGCGGCGAGAAGACCTTCGCCGGCGGTGCGGACATCAAGGAGATGGCCTCCCGCACCTACCCGGAGATCGCGAAGTTCGGCGCCGAGCTGACCGCGTCGCTCGCCCGGGTCGCGAACATCCCGAAGCCGGTCGTCTGCGCGATCACCGGCTACGCCCTCGGCGGCGGCCTCGAACTGGCGCTGACCGCGGACTGGCGGATCGCCGGCGACAACGTCAAGGTCGGCCAGCCGGAGATCCAGCTCGGCATCATCCCCGGCGCGGGCGGCACGCAGCGGCTGACCCGGCTGATCGGCCCGAGCAAGGCCAAGGACCTGATCTTCACCGGCCGGTTCGTGAAGGCCGAGGAGGCGCTCAAGCTGGGCATCGTCGACGAGGTCGTGGCCCCGGACGACGTGTACGCGGCGGCGCGCAAGTGGGCCTCGCAGTTCGCGAACGGCCCGGCGGTGGCGCTGCGCGCGGCCAAGGCCGCCATCGACTCCGGCCTCGACGTCGACCTGGCCACCGGCCTGAAGATCGAAACGCAGCTGTTCACCGCGCTGTGGGCGACCGAGGACCAGCGCAACGGCATGCAGTCGTTCATCGACAACGGCCCCGGCAAAGCCAGTTTCGAGGGGAAGTGACTGCCGTGTCCGACCCGGCGCCGAACCCGCACGCCACCGAAGACGAGGTCAAGGCGGCCTACGCCGACCCGAAGCTCGCGAACGTCCTCTACCACGACTGGGAAGCCGGGACGTACGACGAGAAGTGGTCCATTTCCTACGACGAGCGCTGCATCTCCTACGCCACTGACGTGTTCAACGCGGTGGCGGGCGACGACGGCCAGCCGTACCAGCACGCGATGGAACTGGGCAGCGGCACCGGGTTCTTCCTGCTGAACCTGATGCAGGGCGGCGTCGCGAAGAAGGGTTCGGTCACCGACCTGTCGCCGGGCATGGTGCAGGTCGCGCTGCGCAACGCCGAAGGCCTCGGTCTGGACGTCGACGGCCGGGTCGCCGACGCGGAGCGGATCCCGTACGACGACAACACGTTCGACCTCGTGGTCGGGCACGCGGTGCTGCACCACATCCCGGACGTGCGCCAGGCGTTCGGCGAGGTGCTGCGCGTGCTCAAGCCGGGCGGGCGGTTCGTGTTCGCCGGCGAGCCGACGAAAATCGGCGACCGCTACGCGCGCCGGCTCGGCCAGTTCACCTGGTACCTCACCACGAACATCACCAAGCTGCCCGCGCTGAGCGGCTGGCGGCGTCCGCAGTCGGAATTGGACGAATCCTCGCGCGCGGCGGCGCTGGAGGCGGTGGTCGACATCCACACCTTCGACCCGTCGGAGCTGGAAACGATGGCGCGCGGCGCCGGCGCGCAGGACGTCCGCGCGGTCACCGAGGAGTTCTCGGCGGCGCTGGCCGGCTGGCCGATCCGCACCTTCGAGGCCGCGGTGCCGCAGGAGAAGCTCACCGTGCGTTGGCGGCTGTTCGCCTACCACCTGTGGCTGCGACTGTCCGCTTTGGACAAGAAGCTGCTGTCGAAGGTGCTGCCGCGCGAGCTGTTCTACAACGTGATGATCACCGGGACCAAGCGGCCGTCCTGAATTGCCCTACAGTTTCACGCTCGACGACGTCGCCTTCCTGCGTTCCGCCGCGGGACGGGCGGCGCTCGCCGAGTGCTCCACATTGGACGGCTCGCGGATCGCGGACGTCACGACGGCTCGTCGTCTCGCCGGGGAGCACGCTTCCCCGGTGCTGGAAACCGTTGCGTTGCGGCGTAAATCGGTGCTGAAACTGGCTTCTTCCGAAGAATGGCTTTTCACTGGCGACGCCTTGCAGCAGGCGAGCGCTACGCCAGTGGCCCGGCATCGGGCTTCGCGGCTGGCGGGCCTCGCCGTGCATGACGTTACGTGCTCGGTAGGCGCGGACCTGGTTGAACTGTCTCAGGTCGCTTCGGTGGCAATCGGGTCCGATGTGGACCCGGTGCGACTGGAAATGGCTCAGCACAACGCTTCCGTCGCCGGAGTCTCGCCGCTCGTCGCGCGGGCCGACGCCTTGCGCCCGGTTTCCCGTGACACCGCCGTGGTCGCCGATCCGGCTCGCCGCGACTCCGCTGGCCGCCGGGTGTGGCGTCCGGCTGACTTCCTGCCGCCGCTCGACGAGCTCGTGGCCGCCTGTCCCGGCCGGGTCCTGTCGGTGAAATGCGCGCCCGGCATGGATTTCTCCATCGCAGCGTGGGCGGACGAGGTGGAACTCGTGTCGCTCGACGGCCAAGTCCGCGAAGCCTGCCTGTGGCGAGGGCTCTCGTCCGGTGTCGCCCGCCGAGCGACAGTGCTGCGTTCGGACGGTGCACAGTGGACTCTCACCGACGCGGAACCGGACGACATTCCCGTGCGGGCGGCGGGGGAGTGGCTCATCGACCCGGACGGCGCGGTCGTGCGGGCCGGACTCGTGCGTCATTACGCGGCGCGGCACGGCTTGTGGCAGCTGGACGAACGCATCGCCTACCTCACCGGCGACACGCCGCCACCCGGCGTGCGCGCCTTCCGGGTGCTGGAGCAATTGCCGTACCGCGAAAAGACGCTCGGGCAGGCGTTGAAGAAGCTCGACGTCGGACGGCTGGAAATCCTGGTCCGCGGTCTCGATGTGGATCCGGACGCCCTGCGTCGCAAGCTGAAACCGCGCGGTCGCGAAGAGTCCACTGTGGTGCTGACCCGGATCGGCCGGTCGCCGGTGGCGTTCGTATGCCGGGCCGAACGCATCCCAACGGAGGGTTTTCAAGCCGGGGAACGCGGCGTAAGTTCTGCGGGTTGACGAATCATCACTGGAGGGTCGCTGTGTCTCGTTTTCCCGCTCTCGTCAAATTGGCCGCCGCCGCGGCCGTCGGCGCCACCGTCGCAGGCGGCGCGACCGCGCTCGCCGGGTCGGACGCCGTCACCGCGGCGCACGGCCGCGAACCGGCCAACATCGGCCAGGTGAAGAACGACGTCAAGGCGTACTACGGCGACTGGCTCGACGCGTCCGGCAAGCACCACTACTCCGAGACCAGCCGGTTCGTCACCGACACGAAGCGCGTGGTCGCCGACGCGAAGCGGTACCTGCAGCAGAAGCTGGGGAAGGTGAAGAACCCGGCGATCGTGCTCGACGTGGACGACACGTCCGAGGTCACCTACGGCTGGGAGGCCGACAACGACTTCGGCTTCGACCCGGTGAAGCAGCAGAAAGCCATCGACGACGGTACTTTCGAGGCCAACAAGCCGGTGCTGGAGCTGACGAAGTGGGCCGCCGACCGCGGCGTGCGGGTCTACTTCCTGACCGGCCGCAACGACCAGCAGGGCCCGCAGTCGCTCAAGAACCTCGCCAACGAGGGCTACCCGACGCCGGCCGGCGCGTACTTCAAGCCGAAGACCACCCCGCCGGACTATCTGCCGTGCGGGCTGAACTGCGACACCGTGCAGTACAAGTCGGGCACCCGAGCGCACATCCAGTCGACCGGCGCGCACATCGTGCTCAACGTCGGCGACCAGTTCAGCGACCTCGAAGGCGGCTACGCGGACCACCCGGTGAAGCTGCCGAACCCGATGTACTACCTGCCCTGATCTCGTGCCGGAGTCAGCCCGGGTCCCGCGCCGGGCCCGGGCTGCTCGGCATCGTCAGCCGGAATACCCGGCGAAGATCTTCGAGAATTCGTACGGCTGCTGGGAAATGTTCGTGCACCGGTACAGCGGGCCGCTGCACGCGTTCGCGTCCCGGCCGAGTTCCCAGAACGACAGCATTCCCATGTGGACACTCTGCGCGAAGCTCACGACCGCGCTGGCGTCCTTCTGGTAGAAGATCTCGTTCTGCGAATCGTTGGCGCCCAGCATCGGCGTGAGGCCCACCTTCTGCCAAGCGTCGGCATCGGACAGCCCGAGCGCCGATTTCAGTTGCGCCTGTGTGGATCGCGCCGCCTGGATCGCCTTGGCCCCTTGGTCGCCGGGACCCTGGTAGTAGTCCATCGCCATGACGTTCACCAGGTCGAGATTGACGCCCGCGTCCCGGGCCGAGGTCACGACGTTCAGCCCGTCCGAGGTGAGCCCGGTCGGAAGCACCGGCAGTGTCAGGGAAATCTTGAGCCCGGGATTGTCGTCCTGCACCTTTTTCAGTGCCTGCGAACGCAGTTTGATCGAACCGGGGTCGGCGACCGCCGCACCCTCGATGTCGACGTCGATGTACTTGAGGTCGTAGGCTTTGATCACCGCTTCGTACTCGCCGACCAGCGAAGTGACGTCGCCGCACGCCTGCGCGAGTTCGACGCCGGACGCGCCGCCGAAGGAGACCTTGACGTCCCCGCCGGCCGCGCGGAGCTTCGCGATTTCGTCGGACTGCCATCCCTGGCGAGGGTCGTAGGCGGCGAACCAGCTGGCCTTGCAGGCGGCTCCGGTGACGAAGCCGAGGGTGAAACTCTTGATGCCGCTCTGCTCGGCCATCGAAGACAGCACAGGCGACGGCCACGCGCCCATGTCCACATAGGGCGCGAGCGCGATCGACGAGTCGCTCGCCGCAGCCGCGGTGCTCTGCGGGACCGCGAGTCCGGCTACGGCCAGCAACCCGCCGAGCGCGGCCGCCAGTTTCCGGGGGGAGGGGAGACGCATAGGTGGAACCTCCACGGTGAGGACCGAGGGGCGGTAAACCCCTGTCCAAATGGTATAGACCAATAATCCCGTGGTGGCCATACGCCATTAGGATGCCGATCCGTCCCGCTGACCGGGATTCAGTGTCCCGCGGCGAGCCGATACCGCAGGTCGGCCGCGAGCGCGGGATCCCCGTCGTGCACTCGATCCCACCGAACCGGTTTCCCGCCCGGATTGTCGAACAGCCGCACCCCGGACCCCAGCATCACCGGCAGGAGATGCACCCGGAACTCCTCGACAATCCCCAGCTCAACGCATTGCCGCGCGATATCCTGGCTGTGCAGCTCAAGATCTTTCCCCCTCGCCGCCGCGAGCCCGATCTCGACCGCTTCCCGGACGTCGCAGTCGAGAACAGTGACCCCGTCCTCGGCCGGGGCGTCCTCCGGATGATGCGTGAGCACGAAAACCGGCCCGCTCCACGCTCCGCCGTACGGCTGCTTGGCGACCTCCCCGGGCACCCGGGCGGCTAGCGCGTCAAAGCCGCGCCGTCCACCCAGAATCGCCCCGACCCGCGCGATGGATTCCTCGTGCGCCCCCGGCGTGACGCGCGCGCCCGACATCCAATCCATCGCATGCCCGTCCGCGGCGACGAACCCGTCCAGCGACATCGCGACGTGCCACAGCACCTTGCCCATGGATCCTCCTCGTGTGCTCCGATACGAGGCAGACCGGCAGGGTGCCGAAAACTCATCGGTCCGTGAGGTTGTCCGAGCAGATGCTCAGCAGCTCGGCCAGCCGGTGCCGCTCGTCCTCCGGCATCCCGGCGAGCATCCGCTCCTCGACCTCGTCGACCACCCGATGCGCCTCCTTCAGCCGGGCCTCGCCGGACGTCGTGAGCCGCACCGGCCGCGCCCGCCCGGCCGACGCTTCCTCGGCAACCGCGACCAACCCGGCCGTCTTCAGTCCGGTCAGGACGTCCCGCAACGACTGCCGCGTCACGAAACAACGCCGCGCCAGCTCGGCCGAGGACGCCCCCGGGTTCTCCGCCAGTGCCGCCAGCACCGCGTACTGCGCCATCGACAGCCCGATCGGCCGCAAGAGCTCGTCGGAGGCCTGCCGGAACGCCTGCTGTACCCGTTTCACGAGATGCCCCGGCCGTCGCGTGGTCTCTTGACCCATGACAGGAACCTTACACATAATGGCGGTTGCCGGTCACGAGCATTCCCGAGGAGAAGCCATGACGACCATCAGCACCGACGCCGACGTAGTCACCCTGGTGAACGTCTTCACCGTCGCCCCGGAGAAACAGCAGGCCCTGATCAAAGTCCTGACCACGGCCACCGAGGAAGCCATGAGCCACCAGGCGGGCTATGTGTCCGCGAACATCCATGCGAGCACCGACGGCACGCGCGTGGTGAACTACTCCCAGTGGGCGAGCGCCGACGCTTTCCACGCCATGACGGCCGACCCGGAATGCCGCGAGCACATGTCCGCCGCCCTGGCCCTGGCCGAGTGCGACCCGCACCTGTACACCGTGGAATCCGTGCACCACATTTGATTTCCCGGTCAGCCGACCGCCAGCGCGGTGACTCCGGAGACGTATCGTCCGCCCTTCACGTCGCCCAGCGGCACCAGCCGCGGCTCCGCGAGGGGCTTGCCATCCTCCATGACGGACAGCAGCAGGGGCCGCCCGCCCGTCCACGCTTCGGCGAGCGTCACCGCCGCGCCGTAGCCGTCCGCCCCCACCGCGACCACCGAGGTGTCCGGTTTCGGCAGCACTCCGGCCAGCGCGAGCACGAGCGCGAGGGGCGGTCCGGATTCCTGATGCGTCTGCGTTCCGGCGTCGGAGGCGAATCGCGCGGTCACCGTTCGCCGCGGCAGTTTCGCCAGCAACGCGGGCGGCAACGTCACTGATCGGCCGTGCGTGGTGACCTGGACCGGCTGTGCGGCCGGTCGCGCGGCGGAAACCGCGACGGAGACCGCGCGGACGTCGCGAACCGTCCGTGATCCGTCGCGATCGCCCGGCACGGTCAGGTCGACTCCGCGTCGTCCGTCGCGGAACACCGCCGGATGATTGCCGAACGAGGGGTCCAGTTCGGCAAGCGCGAACGTCACTGTCCGATGTGCCGCGCCGGTGACCCGGACTGTCACCCGCAGGATGGTGTGCTTCCCGGGCGGCAACACCGGCGACGCGTCGTTCACGACCTGATCGAGCCGCGCGCCGTCCAACTGTGCCGTGCTGAGATCCCCGGGCTTGGCGACAGCACCGCCGACCTCGACGCCGACAGCCGCTTCGGCGGGTGTTACGACTACAGCCAGGAGAGCGGCTGTCATCAGTGCGAGCAGAGTCTTGCGCATCCGCGTCCCCTTTTTGCCGTGAACTCCGCAGCTGCGGATCCGGACCCGGATTCTAGCCGCTTATCGGGCCGGCTGGTCCTCGGCGACCGCGCCGTCTTGCCGGGCAGCTCTGCCCGCCGCGCCGCGAATGGCGATTTCCGCACTCCGAACACCCTGACGGCTTTGCCGGAATCCTCGGTGCGGCAACGGGAATCGGCGGCCTCAAACGAGGACGACCGTGCGCGCCATGCTGAAATCGCTCGCCCGCGGCTGTTTCGCGCTGCTGGTGGGACGGAGCCCCGGTCCGGGTTCCGGCCAGACCGGGGGAGCTGTCACTTCTTCCGAGCCGCCAGCACCGTGTCCCGAACCACCGTCTCCGCCCCGACCGCGGTCCGTTCGCGAATGTCCGCCGCCACCGAAGCCCACGACTGATCCAACGTCTCCGCCACTTCCTCGGCCGTGAACATCATGTCCGCCATATGCGGCCGCCCGGCGTGGTGATCCGCGGGGTCGTGGCCCACCACCAGCAGCGTCCCGCCCGGTGCCACCGCGTCCGCGAGCCGCGCGAACGCCACCGTCCGGGCCGCCGCCGGTATGTGCAGGAAATGCGACGTCACCAGGTCGAACTTCGACTCCGGCACCCACTCGCCCAAGTCCGCCGCGACCCACGTGATCCGGTCCGCCACCCCGAGTTCTGCCGCCTGCGCGCGCCCGCGTTCGATGGCCGTCGTGGAGAAGTCGACTGCCGNGACTGCCGTCACGTGCCAGCCCTGCTGCGCGAGCCACAGCGCGTCGCCGCCCTCGCCGCAGCCGGCGTCCAGCGCGTGGCCCGGTTCGAGGCCGCGAGCCTCAGTCACGAGCTGATCGTTCGGCCGCCCGCTCCACATCTCGTCCTGCGAGCGGTACCGCTCCTCCCAGGAAGCACGGTCGAACGGCGGCGCCTCCGCGTGGTGCTCGTTGGCCCGCGCGACCTCCCGCTCCATCTCGTGCGAGAACGGCTCTTCCCGCAGCCGCAGGGCTTCCACGACGTCCTCCTCGACCAGCTCGCCGTTGATCGCCGCCCCGGCCATCAATCCCGCCGCGGCCGAAACCACGACCTGCGCCCGCATGTCCGTGACGTTCCCCGCCACCCACAAACCGGGCACGGAGGTCCGTCCGGCCGCGTCCGCGGGAACCCGCGTGCCGATCACGAAACCGTTGAACTCCACCGGTTCCGGCTCGATCCCGAGCGGCGCGAGAAAGTCCGCCCGCGTCCTGGCCTGCGCCGCGACCGCCAACGCCTCCCGCGCCACGACCTCACCCGATTCAAGCCGCACCCCGGTCAGCTGGTCGTCCTCGGCCTCGACCGCCGCGACCGCTCCGTCCACGATCCGGATCCCGCGAGCCAGCAGCGGAGCCTCGTCGAAATCCCCGTGCGTGTGCCGGAAAACGACCACGTCGCCGGTCAGCTGCCGCCACATCAGCGCCTGGTGCCCGGTCATCGGACCGGTCGACAGCACGCCGACCGCCCGGTCGCGCACTTCCCAGCCATGGCAGTACGGGCAATGCAGTACGTCACGCCCCCACCGCGCCGCCAGCCCGGCGACGTCGGGAAGCTCGTCGACGAGACCGGTCGCGACCAGCACCCGCCGCGCGTGCGCGCGCCGCCCGTCGGCCAGCGAGACCTCGAACCCGTTGTCCCCCTTGGCAACCGACGTCACCGTCTGCGCGATCACCTCGCCGCCGTACCCGGCCAGCTCCGCGCGCCCGAGCGAGAGCAACTCGGCAGGCGGCGTGCTCTCGCGGCCAAGATAGTTGTGCACATGCCCGGCCGGCGTGTTGCGCGGCTCACCGGAATCCACGACCAGCACCGACCGCCGCGACCGAGCGAGCGCCACCGCTCCGCTGAGCCCGGCCGCACCGCCGCCGACCACCACCACGTCGTACTTCTCGTCCACTGGATCCTCCTGTCGGTCCCCTTGCCACCGGACTATCCGGAGAACGCGCCAACTTGACAAAGTTCTTTGCCGAAGTGGCAAATTGAACGGCATGAGCGAAGACGACCAGGAGCTCGGCGAGGTCCTGCACGCGGTCGGCCCGAGGCTGCGCGCCCTGCGCAAACAACGCAACGCGACGCTGACCGGTCTTTCGGAAACGACCGGCATCTCGGTGAGCACCCTGTCGCGGCTTGAGGCCGGCCAGCGCAAACCGTCCCTGGAACTGCTGCTGGCCCTGGCCCGCGCCTACCAGGTCCCGCTGGACGAACTGGTCGGCGCACCGCCGACCGGCGACCCGCGCCTGCACCCGAAACCGTTCGTCCGGCACGGCCGGACCTACCTGCCGCTCACCCGCCGCCCCGGCGGCCTGCGCGCCTACAAGATGATCCTCCCGCCAGAGCGAACCCCCGAACCCCCCGACCAGCGGGTCCACGAGGGATACGAGTGGATGTACGTCCTGTCCGGACAGCTGCGCCTGATGCTCGGCGACCACGACGTAATCCTCCGTCCAGGAGAGGTCGCCGAGTTCGACACCCACGTCCCGCACTGGTTCGGCAACGCGGGGGACGAGGTCTGCGAGGTCCTGGCCCTGTTCGGTCCGCAAGGAGAACGCTTCCACGTCCGCGCCCGCCCGACCTCTTGACGCATACCCATACCGGCATATGATTGAGGCATGGCACGGGCAGCAACCACCGCGGACGTCTTCAACGCCGTCGCCGAACCACGGCGCCGGGAAATCCTGGACGTCCTCGCCGAGGGCGAACGCCCAGTGAACGACCTGGTCCGCATGCTGGGCTTGGGCCAACCGCAAGTGTCGAAGCACCTGCGAGTACTGCGCGAGGTAGGCGCGGTCGAGGTGCGGGACGAGGGCAGGCAGCGCCTCTACAGCTTGAACGGCCGCGCCCTCAAACCGATCCACGACTGGGTGCGCCGCTACGAACGTTCCTGGGAGGAACGGTTCGCCTCGCTGGACGCCGTCCTGGAAGAAATGGACCCGACCGAGGAGAAAAACCATGACCGGCACGACGACCGGCACCGCGAAGGTGACCCTGCCCGCTGACGACCAGATCCTGATCACCCGCGATTTCGCCGCCCCGCGACAGCGCGTCTACCGCGCCTGGACCACGCCAGACCTGGTGAAACGCTGGTGGGCAGGCAACCGGGGCACCGTGACGTCCGTGGACATCGACCTGCGCGTCGGCGGCCAATGGCGCTACGTGATGCTGGCGAACGGCGATTTCGAGGTCGCTTTTCACGGCGAATATCGCGAGATAACGCCCAGCGAACGCCTGGTCCACACCGAGGTCTACGAAACCCCAGGAGCCTCGGACGCGGACGCCCCCGTGGTCACCGTGACGTTCGCCGAATCGGGCAACCGCACCACGGTGACCTTGCTGACCGAAACGCGTACCAAGGAACTCCGCGACGCCATCCTGGAGTCCGGTATGGAGGGTGGCATGCAGGAGTCGATGGACGCACTGGAGCAAGTCGCGGTTTCGCTGGATTGAGTTCTCTGGTGTTCTCCTCTCTGGACCTTGGTCCTGTCATGCCCGTGCCGTGCCGTGCCGTGCCGTGCCGTGCTGTCCCGTCCCGTCCCGTCCCGTCCCGTCCCGTGCCATGCCGGGTTGGGCTGGCCGGGCTGGGCCGGGCTGGGCCGGGCTTGTGCCGGTGCCTGGCTGAGCGTGGAGCCATTCCGAGCCCGCCCTCAGCCAGGCGTGCTCGGCCTGCCGTTCTTTTGCGCCAGCGCGACGGTCGCGTGACGCCCGGCCTTCCGTGACAGTGCGACGGTCGTGTGGTGCTCGGCCTTCTGTGTCAGCGCGACGGTCGTGTGACGCTCGGCCTTCGCGTCTGCGCGGCGGTCGTGTGACGCTCAGCCTTCCGCGTCAGCACGACGGCCGTGTAACGCCCGGCTCAGCCGAGCACCCGCGTTCCTCGGCGCATCCGTCTCCATCCGCCAGGGCCGACCGTGGTGCAGTAACAGCGACACGGTCACGATCCTTGAGCGCCACACCCAGACCGGCACGCAGATTCGCACGAATGGCAAGAAAATCCATTGATGGGTAAAGAAGAACCTTCGAAGGTTGATGCCACCACTCTACCACCGCCAGCATCACCCGGGCGTGCGAACTTCCCGTGCATCGTCAGCACGCCCACGACGATCGACGCCACCGCCAGCACCCCGAATCCCCAAGGCGGCAGCAAACTTTTCCCGTCAGGATGAGTGCTGACCACCAGCCACGCGGACGCAGCAGCCGCGACGGCGACCCGGGAAACAGGCCACGCAGCAGCACTTCCCAGAACCAGCGGCCACGTGAAATACCAGGGAAGAGCCACCGGTGCCAGCACAACAGTCGCAAACAGGGCCGCAGCAGCACCACGCACCACGCCCGCGCCGCCCGCTCGCGAACGCCACCACAGCCAAGCGACCACAACCACGAGCGCGACGCAGCCCGCAATCCGGCTCACCGCAACGGCTTCCGCGGAATCATCTGTCAGAACGCCCACGATCTTCCCGGCCGAAGTCGAAGCCGACAGCCAAGGCTTCAGCATCGAATTTCCGCTCAACGCACGAATCCATCCGAGGCCGACTCCGGCGACGACACTGCAGAGGCCTATCGTAGCGACCACAACGGACACTGCGGCGACGAACGTGAATCCATAGCCACGAACAGAAATCCGCCCGCCCGATCGACGGCGCGCCCACTCCCACCAGAGAAACGGCAACGCCACCGCGGCCGGAGCTTTCACCGCCGCGGCAAGCGCTACCAAGACGAACCCCAACCCTGGTAGAGTGGTGATCACCAACGCAGCGCCCGCACTCAAGAGCCCGATCATCAGCAAGTCGTTGTGCCCGCCTGAAACCACGCACAGCACCGTCAACGGGTTCGCGGTTGCCAGCCACAGCGCACACTCCGCTCGCGCGCCCAGTCGTCGGCACAGGATCGGCACCGCGACGAACATCAGCGCCAGACCCGCCGTCATGGCAAGGCGGGTCAGCAGCGCCCCGAGTATCACGTTGTCACCAGTCACCGAGAGGACGCTTTTCACGATCAGGATTTGCAACGGCCCGTAGGGCGACGGAATACGCAGCCAGTCACCGGCCGTGTTGTCGGTGATCGGACCCGGAAAGTCAGCCGCAACGCGGGTATAGGGATCGAAGCCGGCGTGTGCCACCACGCCCTGTGCGAGATACGTGTACAGGTCCGTGCTGAACAACGGCGGTGCGCAGAGCAGCGGCACGCACCACATCCAGGTCGTCCGCACGATCTTCCGTGCGTTCACCTGGCCCGCGCGCGCAGAATGTCCTAATCGGACCCAAGCTGATATCAGGAGGAAAATGCCGAGATAGACAACAGCAGTCGCCAGCAGGCGGCCATGGCCGAACCGCACGGCGCTCAACACGGTCCCCGACAGCACGGGGTCGTGCCGCGGCGTCGCGCCCGCGCCGAACGCGCCGAGCGAAACCAGTACCGATCCGGCGAGCCCAACGGCAGACGCTCCCCGTCCGGGAGACCGTGCCGCCGAGGCGCGTTTCCTGGTGTGCGCTGGGAGGGACGCGTTTCTTCTGCCGAGTGCTGGTGTGGACACGCGCTTCCCGGAGAGTCCGGAGGCAGACTCGTTCGCTCCGGAAGACTTCACGGCGAAGGTGCGCATTCCCGGACGCGCTGAGGCAGGCGCGTGCTTTCCGGTGAGCATCGGGACGGACACGCGTTTCCCGGCGGCTCGCGCGACGGGCCAGACCCATGCCATCGATCCCGGCCATGTGACGAATCCGGACAGCCCAAGGCACCCAGGCTGTGCCAAGAATCCGGACTGCGCGGCCGGTTCGAGCCGTCCGGTGCTCCCGGAGCCTGCGGGCGGCCTGGACGATGGGCTGGACGCGACGATCGCGACCCCGCTGACTGACCCGAGCTGTGAGGTGGATCCGCCCGGCTCGAGCAGTGCGCGAGGCCGGATTCGCGCACTCGGCTCAAGCCGTGCGCTGCGCTGGAACCGCGCGGCAGACCAGCGTCTCGCGACCGGCCCGCCCGCCCCCGCGAACCGTGTACCAGACGCGCGTTTCCTGGCGAAGATCATCCCGCAGGTCTAGTCAGCGCGTGATCCCGAGCAGTTAAGATCGGCGTTTATCCGGTCTTTATCCGCCCGGGGGTGTACTGGCGCTCGTGAGGGGAAACTGAATGCGAGTGCTCGTGGCCGAGGACGAGCGGATGCTGGCCGACTCTGTCACGGAGGGATTGCGGCATCTGGGCATGGCAGTCGACGTCTGCTACGACGGCGATGCCGCGCTCGAACGCGTCGCCGTCCATCGGTACGACGTCGTGCTGCTGGACCGCGACCTGCCCCGGGTGCACGGCGACGAGATCTGCCGCAGGATCGCCGGCGACAGCGCCGAGACCCGGGTGCTGATGCTGACCGCCGCGGCGGGTATTCGCGACCGGGTCGAAGGGCTCGGCCTGGGCGCGGACGACTATCTCACGAAGCCGTTCGCGTTCGCCGAACTCGTCGCCAGGGTGCACGCGCTGGCGAGGCGGGCACGACCCTCGTTGCCGCCGGTGCTGTGCGGCGCGGGCGTCGAACTGGATCCGGCCAAGAGGTTCGCGTCGCGCGACGGCCGGCCGTTGTCCTTGTCTCCCAAGCAATTCGCCGTGCTGGAGGTGCTGCTGCGGGCCGAGGAGCGGGTCGTCAGCCCGGAAGAGCTGCTGGAGAAGGCATGGGACGAACACGCCGATCCGTTCACGAACACAGTGCGGATGACGGTCATGACGCTGCGGAAGAAACTCGGCCCGCCGCCGATAGTCCACACAGTTCCCGGCGCTGGCTACCGTTTGGCTACTTGAAACGGGCCCGGGCCTCGCTGCGCGGTCGCATCGAGCTGGTGTTCCTCGGCGGACTGCTGGTCGCGCTGGTGCTGGCCTACCCGGTCGGCAAAGGAGCCGCCATGGTGCTCGGGACCTACGTGGACAGTTCGTTCTGCCCTCGCGGTACCGCTTGCCGCAACCCGCTGGGCACGATCTGGTGGTTCCTGCCGCTGGTCCTCGTCGTCGTTGTGGCGATTCGCGGGTGGCGTCCGGTGGTGTCGTGGGTGGTGCGGCCGTTGCTGGATCTTTCGTCCACCATCGACCAGCTGGGCCCGCAGAACCTGGGACAGCGCATGCCCCCGCACCAGACCGAGCGCGAGCTGTGGGTCCTCTCGACGGCGGTCAACGGAATGCTCGACCGCGTCGCAGCCGGCTTCGAAGGCCAGCGCCGATTCGCCGCGAACGCGTCACACGAGCTGCGCACGCCGCTTGCCGTGCAGCGGACGCTCGCAGAGGTCGCGATCGTCACCGGCGGGGGAGAGGACGTGCGGCGGCTCGCGGCACAGCTGCTCGTCGTCAACGAACGCAACGAGCAGCTGATCGAGGGCCTGCTGGTGCTGGCCGAAGCCGACCGCGGACTGCCCGGCACGATCCCGGTCCGGCTTGACGAACTGGTGGACGCCGTCGTCGCCCGGTACGGCGACCAGCTGACCGAGCACGAACTGACCCTGCGCCGTCACTCCGCCGAGCGCGCGGTATCCGGCGATCCCGTCCTGCTCGAACGGATGATCGCCAACCTCGTGCACAACGCGATCAAGTACAACCGCCCCGGCGGATGGGTCGAGGTGCACGTTGGCGGCGAGCCGGCACTGAGCGTCCGCAACTCCGGCGACCGAGTGCCTGCCGAGGCGGTCGATTCGCTGTTCCAGCCGTTCCGCAGGCTGACCGCCGAACGCCTGAACCATCGCGACGGAGCCGGCCTCGGATTGTCGATCGTGAACTCGGTAGCCACCGCACACGGCGGTCGCGTCTCCGCGGTCGCGGTGGCGGACGGCGGGCTGCAGGTCGACGTCGTGCTGCCATGATTCAGCCGTACGAGTAAAACCCCTCGCCGGTTTTGATCCCGAGCTTCCCCGCCTCGACGTAGCTGCGCAGCAGGTCCCTCGGCCCGGTCGGGAGGTGCGGATTCTCGTCCGCGTAATGGTTTTCGATGTCCAGCACGACGTCCAGTCCGACCTGGTCCATCATCTGGAACGGCCCGTACGGCAGATGCCAGTTGATTTTGAACATCCCGTCCACATCCTCCGGCCGGGCGACGCCCTCCTCGACTACGGCCAGCGATTCCCGTTTGATCGCCGCCCACACACGGTTGAAAATGAAGCCGACGCTTTCCTTACGCGCCTCGAACGGATGAATGCCGAACTCCGGCAACACTCCGAGCAGCGTGTCGAGCACGGCCCGGCCGGTTTCGCCGTCGGACATGAGGTCGACCGCGTTCGCCGTCGGCGGCATGTAGAAGTGGATGTTGCACAGCCGCGATTTGTCACGCACCTTCTCGGCCATCATCCGCGACGGATACGACGACGAGTTCGTGGCGAAGATGGCGTCGGCAGGCGCGGCTTCGTCGATCTGACCCCACAGCGGGATTTTGATGTCCAGCCGCTCCGGCACCGCCTCCACGACAAGCCACGCGTCGCGCAGGGCGTCCTCGATCGACGTCGCGTCCTCGACCTGGCCGATCTCGCCGTTGCCGCGTTTTTCCAGCAGGACAGGCAACGCCTCCGCCACGTATTCGGCTGCGGCAGCGACCTGTTCGGCGCTCGGGTCGCTGATCCGCACGGTCCCGCCGCGTGAGGCGAACATCAGCGCGATGCGCCTGCCCAACGTCCCGGCACCGAACACGGTGACCGGCCGGTCGCGGATCTGGTCGAATGTGTACGCGTACGGCATGGCGGCTCACCTTTCGATCTTGAGCCAAGAAGACCACCCGTCCTCGTCCGCCGCAATTCCGCGCCCCCTGCCGGGGGAACGGCCGCGCAGGATGCGGCAGTGGCCGAGGTTCGCCGTCTCTGTTACGACTTCGTCCGTCGTGCCGGCGGAACCTTGACCGATTCTCGTGTCCCGTCGGTCACGCCGAACTTCCGTCAAGCTGTCATCGAGCAGCCTGACCGCACGATCTCGGTCGTCGCTGCCAACGACGCACCGGTGGTCGNTGGTCGCGCTCGCTCGCCTCGCTCATTGGACTTCGCGCCGACGCGGGAACGGGGACCGTCGGAGTTCGCCGACGAATCGGACCTGACCGCGGTGCTGGCGGAAACAGGGCAGTTCCAAGTGCTCACGCCAGCGACCTCGACCGGTCCTTCGCCGCCAAAGATCGGTCACACCTCACGCGGTCCGACGTCGCCTACTGGAAACCATCGACGGTCGGCGAAGCCTTCTTCAACTACTGGGACTGACCTCCCGAACCCCGGTCAGCGGAAAGGTGCCGCCACCGGACACCGTGACGGAGCCGGAGAACGCATCCCCGTCAACCGTGCCGGTCACGCTTACCTCGAAGCGCGCCGGATCAGTCACCAGCGCGGTGAAGGTGACCTTTTGACCGTCGACTGTCCCCGACACGATGGGGACCGTGACCTTCAGCTGCGTGTCGAAAATGGAACCGGACACCTTGGTGCCGTCGGTCCCGAGGTCGAGGAGCAGGTCCTTGCTTCCCGCCGGATGGGTGAACGTGATCTTCCAGCTGCCGTCCGGGCCGGTTTCGCCGCTGGCGGGCCGAACCTGCTGAGCCGGGGCAACCACGGGCGCCGGTGGTTCGCCGAGCGCCGGCTGCCCGGGCTTCACCGGGACGCCCGCGGAATTGAGGAATCCCGCCATCATCCGGTAGTAGCCGACGAGGAACAGAATCTCGATGATCTCGGCGTGGTCGCGGGTCGCGGCGAGAGCTGTCCAGGTTCCGTCGGACACAAAGACATCCGCGCACAGTTCATCGACGGCGCGCAGCACCGCGTCGTCCTCGGGCGGCCAACTGGCGTCCGGATCGGAGAGAGCCGCGATCTCCGCGTCCGTCGCGCCACCGCCGAGTGCGGCGGGCGCGTGGTTGGCCCACTCATACGGAGCGTCGCACCGGAGCGCGACGCGAAGAATCGCCAGCTCGCGGATCCGCGGATGCAGTTTCCCTCGGCTCAACAGGTAACCGCCCAATGCACCGGACGCCTGCAGCACTTCCGGCGCGCGGGCGAGAACCTGGATCACGGTGTCCGCGCCGAGTTTCGCCAGTTTTTGCCGCTCGGGATCCATCTCGTCGAGTTCGAGCGGCGGGATGCGGGGAATCGTCGCGTGCGGCATGTCAGTTTCCTTCCGCCGGCAGGCGGTCGAGCGCCACCTGCGCTTCGTCGAGGCTGAGCTGCGGATGCGAGTAGATGTCGATCAGCGCGCGGGCGAGCATGTTGTCGCCCGCCGGGCTGAGGATGTCGATGCCTGCCGCACGGGAAACATGCTGGTGCAGCACGGTGATCGACAACGCCATCGCGGTGCCGATCGCGGCGCGGACCTTGGGGTCGACCGTCGGCGGGTCCGTCCGTTGCCGGTCAGTGGCGACAAGCCGGCTCGTGCCGAGTTCGACCATCTCGTCGAACAACGGCGCGACGCCGCCTTCGACCAGCGCCCGGACGAGATAGTCCCGGTAGGGCCCGACGGCGACCCGCGCCGCCGCGACGGGATTCGCGGTGACGCTGGCGGCCAGGTCGTCCGGCACCTGGTCGTTGAGCTGGCGAAGGAGCTTGATCAGGTGCGCGTCGCACGCCTCGCGGAGCGCCTGCTTGGACCCGAAGTGGTGCCGCACCAATCCCAACGACACTCCGGCTTCCACCGCGATGCCCCGGATCGTCGCGCGCTCGAAGCCGTGCTCGCCGAAGTGCCGCATCGCCGCGTCGCGGATACGGGCACGCGCGGTCAGGTCGTCGGGGTCAGTCATGGAGTCGTCGCTATACGCATGAATAGCAGACTACACGTTCGTATAGTATCCGCGCCAGTACGAAACGGCGGGAACGTCGTTGTCCCCGCGCTGCCGCTGGTCAGAACTGCTTTTCGCCACCGTCGACGTAGATGTTCGCGCCAAGGATGAAGCTGCTCTGGTCAGAGGCGAGGAACAGCACGGCATCGGCGACCTCGCGCGGTGTTCCCATCCTGCCGAGCGGAACGCGCGCCGCGAAACTCGCCCGAGCCTCGTCGACCTTGTCCGCGCCAACCGCCTTTTCGAGCACCGGCGTGTCGATGGTGCCGGGCGACACCACGTTGACCCTGATGCCACGGTCCTTCAGTTCGTTGGCCCAAGTTCGGCCGTAGGAGCGGAGGGCGGCTTTGGATGCCGAATACGCCCCGAAAGTCGCGAGGCCGTCATCCGCGCGCACCGACGAGTTCAGGATCACCGACGCGCCTTTGTTGAGCAGCGGCAACGCTTTCTGCACGGTGAAGAGCGTGCCGCGGACGTTGGTGGCGAAGACCTGGTCGAAGTGCTCTGGGGTGGTCTCCTCCAGGCTTGCGAAAGATCCCGCTGCCGCGTTGGCGAAAACGATGTCGAGACCCTTGCCGCGGGCGCGAACCGCGGCGTAAAGCCGATCGAGGTCCGCCAGATCGGCGATGTCGCCCGCTACCGCGGTGGCCGAACCGATGGTCTTCACGGCGGACTCCAGCGCGTCCTGATTCCGGCCGGTGATGAAGACATGCGCGCCCTCGGCGGCGAGCCGCTCGGCCGCGGCCAGGCCGATCCCGCTGCTTCCGCCGGTGACGATCGCTGTCTTGCCCTCAAACTGTCCCATTCCTGACCTCCGGATAGTTAAGTACCGATCGGTACTTAAAGCGACCGTATCACTTATGAACCGATCGGTACCGAAGGAGTATGCTGGCGAGGTGACCAGTCAGGACAAGGCGCACATCGGCCGCCCGCGCGGATTCGACGCCGACGAGGCATTGCGGCGCGCGATGCTGGTGTTCTGGGAGCAGGGCTACGAAGGGGCCAGCTTGGCCGACCTGACCGAGGCCATGGGCATCACGAAAACCAGCATGTACGCGGCTTTTGGCAACAAAGAGCAGCTGTTCCGCAAGGCTTTGGCGCTGTACGACGAAGGCCCTGCCTCCTACGGCCCGCGAGCGTGGGCCGAGCCGACCGCCGCCAAGGTGGCCGCCGCGATACTCAACGGTGCCGTCCGAGCGACGACCGATCCCGGCTGCCCGCCCGGATGCCTGGGCGTCCAAGGCTCGTTGGCAGCTGGCGAACTAGGCCACCCCGCGCGCGAATTGCTCTTCGAGTGGCGAAACGCCGCGCGCCGAGCCCTTGAGAAGCGATTTCGACGCGCCATCGAGGAACGCGATTTGCCACCGGACGCCGATGCGGCGCGGCTGGCTCGCTACGTCATGACGGTCGCGTTCGGAATCGCCGTCGAAGCGGCAAGCGGCGCAACCCGTGAAGAGCTGCAGGAAGTCGCCGACGCGGCTCTGTGCAACTGGCCGCCTGCCTGAGTTTCAGCGTTTGCGGTAAAGGTCGACCGCGATGGTCATCCGAGCGCGGAACTCGTCGCGGGTCTCCGCGTCGTGCTTGATCCCGATCGCGGTGCTGATCAGTGTTCCTGCGACGTCTGCGGGGGAGCGTCCCCCGATCGCCTCGATGACCAGCGCGCGGAACCGTTTCGGGTACTCGGCTGGCATCGTGCCGAGCAGGTCGGGATTCGAGTCGATCAGAACGCCGATCTCCGCGGCCATCGGTCCCACGTAGCGACCGGCCCAGTGATCGAACGCCTCGACCAGCCGCTCGCGCAGCGGTTGCCGCGAATCGGCGAGAGCGCGCCGGGCTGCCTCGATGCTGCCGTCGAGCGAATGCCGCACGGTGGCGCGGAACAGTTCCGGCTTGGACGAGAAGTAGAAGTACAAACCAGGACGCGAGATGTCCGCGGCATTCGCGACGTCGTCCATGGACGCCTTGCGATAGCCGTAGCGCGCGAACACCTCCAAGGCCGAGTCCAGTACGTGCGTGCGCCGATCACTGCTCATAGACACACTATACAAAGAAGGTACTATGCGTATAGTCCGAAGGGTGTCTCGAACCTCCTTGATCCGCACGGCCTTCGACGCCACCAGCACCGCCGATGACGTCATCGCAGGCCAGAGCCTCATCGGCGTCCGCGCAATCGTGACCGGTGCCACGTCCGGCCTCGGCCGCGAAACAGCCCGCGCGCTCGCGTCCGCCGGCGCAGACGTCACCCTGGCCGTACGCAATACTGCCCTCGGCACGAGCGGTGCCGAGGAGATCACCGCCTCCACCGGAAACCGCGCCGTCCGCGTCGCGCACCTCGAACTGGCCGACCTCGCCGCCGTCACCCGCTTCACCGACAGCTGGGACGGCCCGCTGCACCTGTTGATCAACAATGCCGGCGTCATGCGGCCCACCCTGGGCCGCACTCCGCAGGGTTGGGAACTGCAGTTCGCGACCAATCACGTCGGCCACTTCGCGCTGGCGCTGGGACTGCACGACGCCCTAGCCGCAGGCGCGAACCAGCGAGGAACGGCCCGGATCGTCGCGGTGACCTCCGGTGCGCACATGTACTCACCCGTTGTCTTCGATGACATCCACTTTACCCGCCGCGCCTACGACCCCCAATTGGCTTACGGGCAGTCGAAAACGGCCAACTCGCTGTTCGCTGTCGAGGCGACTCGCCGGTGGGCAGCCGACGGAATCATCGCCAACGCGGTCAACCCCGGCGGAGTTTCCACTGGCCTGCAACGGGATTTCACCCAACACATGAAGGACCACCTAGATCGGCTCGAAGCCGCCGGAGTCTTCGCATACAAGACCGTCGGACAAGGCGCGGCCACCACTCTCGTCGCCGCGACCGCCCGAGAATTCGCCCATAACGGTGGCCATTACCTGGACGACGGCAACGAAGCCGCGACAGTTCCCGACGACGTCGACTTGGCAGGAAACAGTCATGCAGTCAAACGCTGGGCCCGCGACGCCGCGGCCGCGCACCAGCTATGGGAGGTGTCCCTAAATCTGGTCCGTCAACGCTGACGGACCCACTGAATACCCAACACGGTCCGCGAAAGCGCGTAATTGTGTTGCCGCAAGGGCGGTTTCCTCGCATTCGCAAGGTTCTGCTGTGAACACGAGAGCTTGAGCCGCATATCTGTGGTTGTCATTGCGAGTGGCAGGCGCTATGGACCACGGCACGTGAGCGAACCACGCTGCTGACCGACGCAGTGCGAAGGGCCAACCTTCGGCACCACGACCTGCTTGCTGACAACTACCGCCACCTTAGACGACCACCGCGCGGGCCTCCGCGACTGCTGCCGCCTCGGCGACGATGGAGGCACCGGGTTTCGTCGCAGGCACCGCTTTGCTGAAGCGCACAGGCATCACCTACTAGCCGAGCAAGCACCGCCTGGTTGCCTGCACTTTTGCTCAGCCGTGCTTTGGCCCTCGGATGCCGAGATTTCACAACGACACTCAAACGACAAAGCTGGCCAATGACCACGTCATGCGCTGCTCCACAGACCCCGCGCCCAGGTGGCGACATCATCTCGCCACCACCCCCCCGGATCGCCCAGCGGTCCCGAACCCCAGGCTCTCGCCGCTGAACGGCGAAAGCGCCGCCCAACGCGAGCCTCATCCGGAAACCCCGTCGGTCCTCAGAGCCTGTTTTTGAACTTGGCTAGGTGGTCCTGGCCTGTTTTTTCCGGCGGGTCAGGCTTCTGGTCATCATAGTGATCATGGCGTTGTTGATGAATGCGGCGGAGTGGCCGGGCAGGCGTTCGTAGTCGCGGACGTTGCGGCGGGCTTGGGTGATCCAGGAGAAGGTGCGTTCCACCACCCAGCGCCGCGGCAGGATCACGAAGGAGGTCTGCCCGGCGATCTTTTTCACCACGCCGAAGGTGATCCGCAGGGCGTCTTTGGCCCAGTCGGCCAAAGCCTTGCTGGTGTAGCCGCCGTCGGCCCAGACCCAGGCGACGCCGCGGAAGGCGGTGTGCAGCGCGGTGAGCAGCTGGCGGGCGGCTGCGCGGTCTTGCAGGCTGGCGGCGGTGACCAGCACGACCAGCAGGAGTCCCTGGGTGTCGACGGCGATGCGGCGTTTGCGGCCGTCGATTTTCTTCCCGCCGTCGTAACCCCGCGACGGGCGCCCGACGGTCTCGGCGGCCTTGACCGGCTGGGAATCGATCACCGCCGCGGACGGCGCCGGATTCCGGTCCGCGCGCAGCCGGATCTTCTCACGCAGCCGGTCGCGGATCCTCTCGAACACCCCGGCTTCGCTCCAGCGGGCGAAGAATCCGTGCACGGTCTGCCACGGCGGGAAATCCGCCGGCAGCGCCCGCCATTTGATGCCGTTGTCGGTCACATACCGCAACGCGTCGACAATCACCCGCCGGTGATGTTTCTCCGGCCGCCCGCCCGCCGCGGTCTTGCACGCGGGCCGAGGCAGCAACGGCTCCAGCAATGCCCACTCGGCGTCAGTGGTGCCCGACGGGTAACGGCGGATGCGACAGCCCGCCGACATGGGCTGACCTGCGGCAGGGTACAAAGAAGACCGGGCCTCTGCTTGTTCGTGATCATGATGTGGTGTCTAGATCACCAGCAGAGGCCCGACCCACACCCGCCAACAGGTTCAAAGACAGGCTCTCGGGACGGCAGGCCTTGGTTCTCGAGACGTCACCGCGCAGGTCAGGCCGTCGGCCGCCCCGCGCCCGCGTAGTCGTCGCCAGGCTTCCGATACGGATGAACCTGCACCGCCTGCCCGGTCTGCGGCGCGTCGATCATCTGCTGATTCCCGATGTACAGCCCTACATGATGGATCTTCGTAGCGGGCGCGCCGTAGAAGATCAAATCGCCTAATTGAGGTTCGCTCACATGGGCAACGCTGCGGAATTGCGTGTCCGCCGTCCGCATCAGCTTGACGTCAGCGCTGGCGTAAGCCGCGGTCGTCAGACCGGAACAGTCGAACCCCGGGTCGGCGTCGCGAGTGCCGTTGCCGCCCCAGACGTACGGCAGGCCAATCTGGTCGATCGCGAAGCCGACCGCAGTGAGCACCGCGGGATTGGGCGGCTGATCGCTTTGGCCGACCGTGCCGTAGACGTTGGTCGTCGCAAGCGTCCGATGCAAGACGACCGGAGCCGGCTCCAACGTGGCGACCCCGTTCCACCAGTCCGTCGCCAGATCGCGGCCATTCGCACAGAGCGTGCGCCCAGCCGCGAGCGCCGAGTCATCGATGTTCTGAATGTCAGGCTTACCGCCGGACGCGCTGCGCTGCCACTTGCTCCACACCGCGGGGGAGAGCTGCAACGGCCCAGCGGCCCCCGGCGTCGAAACGGGCCGGTGATAGAAGTCGAGAACCTCCACCGTGCCAAGCGGTTTCGCGAGAGTCCCGTTCTCCCCGACTCGATTACCCTGCGCCCGTCCATGATCGCTGGCGATCTTCCCGATCGCGGCGAGAGTGATCCAGGACAGGTGACAGCCGGGCTGTTCCTTGCCGAGCGTGACAGTCGCCTGCGCGTACCCGTTCATCGCCCGCAACGGAATGTCGAGCCACTGACTGGTCCGCGACGCCCACGCCCCGAACTCCCCAGCCCGCGGCACCCCAGGCTGGCTCGGCACCGCCGACGTCGGCGCAGTCGAAACCGGAGCCGTCTTCGAGGTGCTCGGGACCAACGACGACGTCGCCGCGACGTTCCCGGAATTCGCATCACCGGCACCGCTCGGCAAAACCCGCACCGCGACGACCAACGCCGCGACGACCGCCACCAACGCCACCACGGCCCGCCGATTCCGCGCGAGAAACCCCTGCCTCGCAGAACGCGCGATCCCGGTGCCCTCCGAGGCCTGGACCCCGTCGCCATTTAACGGCGACGCGCTGTTCAGCTCAGGCGAGTCGCCTCCCAACGAGGACTCAGCAGCCAGCCCGGAGGTTTCGCCACTGAGCGGCGACAAACTGGTCGACGCAGGATTTTCGCCACTTGCTGGCGACGATTCACCGACCGGCGAACGTCCGGGGCCGACTGTTTCGGCGCCCATCGGCGACGCCTCACCCGCGGCAGAATGACCGGAGCTGGCTGATTCGGCACTTACCGGCGACGCCTCACCGGCAGGCGAATCACTCGCGCCGACTGTTTCGCCGCTCAGCGGCGACTCACTGGTCGACCCAGGATTTTCGCCACGCGCTGGCGACGATTCACCGACCGGCGAACGTCCGGAACCGACAGATTCGCCGCCCACCGGCGACGCCTCACCTGCGGATGAATCATCCGCGCCAACCGATTCGCCACTAACCGGCAACGAACCCGCACCCCCAGGCTCCCCGCCGCCCGCACCCGCCGTCGCACCAGGCGTGACCTGCGATTCGCCGTCCAGCGGCGATCTCCCGGCCCCGTCCATCACCGGCCCCCGGCGAGTCTCGACAACACGAACTCGCGCAGCACATCCAGTTCCGTGTCCACTGCCACCTCGACCGGCCGCCCGGTCGAGATGTTCGGGACCGCCCGCCGGTCGACGATCGTCATACCGCGAGTCGGGCCGAGGCCGGAGTCGATGTCGACCGGGTAGGTCTCCGCGCGCAGGATGCCCGGGTGGATCGNGTGGATCGCCTCGGCGACAGCCACCGCGTCGTGCAGGACGATGCCTTCATAGCCGAGCACTTGCCGGTAGTGCGCCAGGTAGTCCGGAGTGAACGAGTTCAGCGCCTGCCCGACCGGTCCGGACGCCGCGAGTTTCGCCAGCCACGTGCTGTCGACCGCGCACCGGTGTGTGAGATCGAGGGGGACCATCACGCACGGAACGTCGTCCTCGGCGATCACGCGTCGTGCCGCGTCTGGGTCGGCCCAGATGTTGAATTCGGAGACCGCGGTCGAGTTGCCGAGGGTGATCGCGCCGCCCATCAGGACAATGCGCGCGATCTTCGAACGCACCCCGGGGTGGGCCGCGAGCAAGGCGGCGATGTTGGTGAGCGGGCCGATCGGCGCGATGGTCACCGGCTCGTCCGAGGCTTCGAGCAGCGACACCATCAGGCTGACCGCGTCGGAATCCTCGAGCGGGCGGGTGGCGTCGGGCAGCGAAGCGGCGTGCCCGGAAAGTCCGTCGGAGCCGTGGACGGTGCTCGACCGGTGCAGTTCGCGGTAGAGGAGCGGCCTCGACGCGCCTGCGGCGACCGGCACGTCCGGGCGGTCGCACAGCTGCAGCAGACGGCGTGCATTCGAGGTTGTCGTGGCCAGCGGTACGTTGCCGAAGACAGTCGTCACGCCCAGCAGGTCGACGTCCGCCGACCTCGCGGCCAGTGCGATCGCGAAGGCATCATCGACGCCGGGGTCGGTGTCGATGATCAGCTTGGTCCCCATCCTGCTCCCCTTGCCTGTGGCCGACCGTCGCCCACAGGTTACGGTCAAGAGCATGACGTCGATGTGGGGTGCGCCCGCGTTGTCGCGCGTGCGCGCCTGGCGGCGGGCCCGGCGGGACCCGCACCAGGCGAAGTTCCTGACGGCCGACTCGCTGCGCTGGATCCTGCGCAATCGCGCCTACACGCCGTGGTACCTCGTGCGCTACTACCGGCTGCTCAAATTCCGCATCGCGAACCCGCACATCATCCTGCGCGGCATGCTGTTCCTCGGAAAGAACGTCGAGATCCACTGCCGTCCCGGATACGGCCGGATGGAGATCGGCCGCTGGGTGCACATCGGTGACGGCAACGCCATCCGCTGTCACGAGGGGTCCCTTCGCATCGGCGACAAGTCGGTGTTCGGCCGGCAGAACGTGATCAACTGCTACCTCGACATCGAGCTCGGCGCCGCCACGCTCGTCGCCGACTGGGTGTACATCTGCGACTTCGACCATGTGACCGCGGACATCCACGTGCCGATCAAGGACCAGGGCATCGTCAAGTCTCCGGTCCGGATCGGCCCGGACACGTGGCTCGGCACGAAGGTCAGCATCCTCAAGGGCACGCGCGTCGGCCGCGGCAGCGTGCTCGGTGCGCACGCGGTGGTGCGGGGTGACATCCCGGACTACTCGATCGCGGTCGGTTCACCGGCCCGGGTGGTCCGCAACCGCGAGGACGACTACGCGGCGGATGCCGCCCGGCGCGAGGCCGTCGCCGACATGGCGCGCAAGGCGAACAAGGCACTGCAGAAGACACTCGGCGACAGCTGAGGTCAGCGAGCCGGTCGTCGGTTCGGCGGCGAAAATGACCTGACAATGTCGATAGCCTCGCCTTATGAGCGAAGCTCTGCGTAGGCATGTCGCCGCCTTCAACAACCGTGACCTTCAAGCCCTCCTCGTTGGCTTCACCGAGGACGCGGTCTGGATCACCGGCAGCAGCGTCGCGCGCGGACGCGACGAACTAACCGAACTGTTCAGCGGCGCGATGGTGCAGCTTCTCCCGACGTTGACGGTCGAGAACGTCCTCGCGGACGGTCACCAGGTCGCCGCCCAATTGACTGAGCGGCTCACCCACAACGGCGAGGACCACGTTTTCGCTATCGCCGGCTTCTATCGGCTGTCCGGAGACCGCATCAAGTCGGCGAAGATCTACCGCGAGGGCAGCGCCGAGCTCGGCTGAGCGGTGTTGCCGTTTTTTGGCGAATCGCACTGACCTGCATAAACGATCCCTCATGAAGCTCGATTGGTCGGTCGCCGGCAGGGATCGAGACGTCTGAAAGCCCGCGCTCGGCGATGGGCGGGCGAACGCTCCAGTGTCGCGTCGGTCTGCGCGGCGTCCGGGTGGGTGCGGCGAAGGCCCCGGAACGCGCGTACTCGACTGAGATTTTCTCCCGGAACGGAAATGCCGAGAACGTCATCGTGCCAGTAGCCGATTGCCTGAAAACTGGCGACAACGGCTGGCAGGTCGTCGCGAGTCGCGATCACGACGGCCAGGTCGATGTCCGGCAACGGCCAGTCCGGGGCCTCTGTACTGCCAAGGTGCTCGACGCGTTCGCGCGAGTCCGCCCACTGATGTTGTTGTTGAGGTGGGACGAACGCGGCGGCAAATGCCGCAAAGCCGCAGGCACCCAATCGTCGTGCTCGCCAGACCAGCGGCGCCTCAGAGCAGGAAGTGGAACAACGGACTCCCCGGCTCCACCCGCTCAACCTGCAGCGGGNCAGCGGGCTCTTCTCCAGCCGCGCCAGCAGCCCGGGCAGGTCCGCGCGCCGTGGGATCTCGACGCCGATCAGCGCGGGACCGATCTCCCGGTTGTTGCGCTTCACGTACTCGAACCGCGTGATGTCGTCTTCCGGACCGAGGATTTCGTCAAGGAACCGCCGGAGCGCGCCGGGTTCCTGCGGGAAGCTGACGAGGAAGTAGTGCTTCAGCCCCTCGTGCATCAGCGAGCGTTCGAGGATTTCGCTGTACCGGCTGACATCGTTGTTGCCGCCGGACACGATGCACACCACCGTCTGCTCCGGCTCGACCTGCACGCTGATCCCGAGCGAGGCGGCCGCGAGCGCACCCGCGGGTTCGGCGATGATGCCGTCTGACTGGTACATCGACAGCATTTCCGTGCACACCGCGCCCTCGGCGACGGACGTCAGTTCCGCGCTGCTGTCGCGGATCAACGGGAACGTCACTTGGCCGGCCTCGCGCACGGCGGCACCGTCCACGAACGGGTCCACCGCGTCGATCCGCACCGGTTCGCCCGCTTCGAGGGCTGCCGCCATGCACATCGCGCCTGCCGGTTCGACGCCGACGACCCGGATGTCCGGATGCCGCTCGCGGACCCACGTCGCGATCCCGGCCAGCAACCCACCGCCGCCAACAGGCACCACCAGGACATCCGGCACGAAGCCGAGCTGCGAAACCACTTCAAGCGCGACAGTGCCCTGGCCGGCGACAGTGCGTACGTCGTCGAACGCCGGCACGAGCGTCGCTCCACTGCTGTGGGCGTCGTCTTTAGCCGCGGCGAAGGCGTCTTCGTACGTCTCGCCGACGACGATGACCTCGATGTGCGCGCCGCCGAGAGCCGCAATGCGTTCACGCTTCTGTCGAGGCGTCGTGCCCGGCACGTACACGCGACCGTTCGCCCCTAAACGGCGACACGCGTACGCGACGCCTTGTGCGTGGTTACCGGCGCTCGCACATACGACACCGGCCGCCCGCGTCTCAGCGTCGAGCTGCACGATGAAGTTGTACGCACCGCGGATCTTGTACGAGCGGACCGTCTGCTGGTCTTCGCGCTTAAGCCAGACGCGCGCGTCTACGCGGGACGAGAGACGCGCGTTGGGCTCCAAGGGCGTGCGTGTGACCACGCCCGCGAGCCGTTCGGCGGCCTGTTCGACCAGTTCTGCGTTCACCGTGTCGATGTCGTGCACTCGGGTGAATGTACTTCGCACCCGGTGAACACGTCCGGGGCACTCACGTCACGGGCTGCGTTCACGTCTTCGGCACCGCCGGGTACGGGACGAACGTGCTGGTGTTTTCGTCCACTGTGAGCGGTTTGCCGATCGCCGGAAACGCGCGTTGTGAACAAGCGGGCCGGTCGCACACCTTGCACCCCATGCCGATCGGCGTCGCGGCGGCGGGTTCGTCCAGGTCGAGGCCGGTCGAGTAGATCAGCCGGCCAGCGTGCCGCAGTTCACAGCCGAGGCCGACGGTGAACGTCTTGCCCGGGCTGCCATACCCGCCGATATTGCGCGACACCGTCCGCGCGACCCAGAAGTACCGCTTGCCGTCCGGGAGCGCCGCGATCTGCGTGAGGATCTTGCCCGGCGAGGTGAAGGCCTCGTAGATGTTCCACAACGGGCAGGCACCGCCGACACGCGAGAAGTGGAAACCCGCCGCTGACTGGCGTTTCGACATGTTCCCGGCCCGGTCGACGCGCACGAACGAGAACGGCACGCCGCGCTGTTTTGGCCGCTGAAGCGTCGACAGCCGGTGGCACGTCGTCTCGAACCCGACGCCGAAGTGGTCGCAAAGGCGCTCGATGTCGTACCGGAACTCTTCGGCCGCGGCCAGGAACGGGCTGTACGGCAGGATCAGCGCGCCGGCGAAGTAGTTCGCCAGGCCGACGCGCGCGAGCGTCCGCGCGGCCGGGCCGGAAAACGCCCACGAATCGGCGAGTTCGGTGATCAGATCGTCGTATTCCAGCAACGCGATCTGGGACGCCATCCGGAAAGCCTGCTGTCCGACCCGGAGGCTCGGGGCCAGCCGCAACACTCGCGTCGCCGGCTCGTACCGATGCTGCTCACCTGCGGATTCGTTGATGCCCTCGTTGGACACCTCGACGCCGTAGCGTTGCCACAGCCGTTCCTTGAGAGACCCCAGCACCGCTCCGCGCCGCAGCGGGATCTGCGCGGCCATCCGCTCGGCTCGTTCGTCCAGTTCGGCGACGTAGTTCTCCCGCTCGTAGAAGAAGTCGCGGACCTCCTCGTGCGGCAGCGGCGCGGCGGCGCTCCCGTGCAGGCCGAGGCCGTTTTCCGTGGTCAGCGCGGCCGTGCTCTCGACCGCGTTGCGGTAGCTGCGATGCAGTTTCACCAGCGCCTGGGCGATGGACGGCAGGTTGCTGGCCAGGTCGTTCAGCTCGCTCGTGGTCGCTTCGACGCCCACCGCCTCGTCGAGCAGGGCTTCTTTCACGTCGGCGACGAGCCGCGAGGTGTCGTTGTTGGCGAAGAACTCGGTGTCGACGCCGAACGCCTGCGTGATCCGCATCAGCACCGGCACGGTCAATGGGCGCGAGTTGTGCTCGATCTGATTGAGGTAACTGGGTGAGATCTCGAGCACACGGGCGAGATCCGCTTGGCTCATCGACCGGCTTTCGCGCAGATGCCGCAGCCGCGCCCCGGCGAAAGTTTTGTCCATGGGTGCTCCGTCCGGCCGGAAAGTTTCCGGGCCTGAACGATTACGTGAACGATCAAGCCCGCGAATTTTCGCTGCGGTTGCGAACGGCAGATTCGCAACCTTTGCAACATGCTAGGCAACCTTCGCAGAAATTGGCAAATTGGAGCAGTAGACCGCGTTTTCCCGCTCGTGTCAGGGTCGTGACCAGGCAAGGCGAGCAATCGCAAACTTCGCAACACGGGAGAGTCCGATGACCGAGCAGGCCAATCAGCTCGAGCAGGCGGCGGCCGAGCTGGCCGAGCAGTGGAAGACCGACCCCCGCTGGGCGGGTGTCCAGCGGACCTACTCCGCCGCCGACGTGGTGAAGCTTCGCGGTTCTGTCGTCGAAGAGCACACCCTCGCCCGCCGCGGCGCCGAGAAGCTGTGGGAGCTGCTGCACAGCGAGGACTACGTGCACGCGCTGGGCGCCCTCACCGGCAACCAGGCCGTGCAGCAGGTGCGCGCCGGCCTGAAGGCCATCTACCTGTCCGGCTGGCAGGTCGCCGCCGACGCCAACCTCTCCGGCCAGACCTACCCGGACCAGAGTCTCTACCCGGCCAACTCGGTCCCGGCCGTCGTCCGCCGCATCAACAACGCGCTGGGCCGCGCCGACCAGATCAACTGGGCCGAAGGCAACGGCGACATCGACTGGTTCGCCCCGATCGTCGCCGACGCGGAAGCAGGCTTCGGCGGTCCGCTGAACGCGTTCGAGCTGATGAAGGGCATGATCGCGGCCGGTGCCGCGGGCGTGCACTGGGAAGACCAGCTCGCGTCCGAGAAGAAGTGCGGCCACCTTGGCGGCAAGGTCCTCATCCCGACCAAGCAGCACGAGCGCACCCTGAACGCCGCCCGTCTCGCCGCCGACGTGCTGAACGTGCCGTCCCTGGTCGTCGCCCGCACCGACGCGCAGGCCGCGACCCTGCTGACCAGCGACGTCGACGAGCGCGACCAGAAGTACTTGACCGGCGGCCGTACCGCTGAGGGCTTCTACGAGGTCAACAACGGCATCGAGCCGTGCATCGACCGCGGCCTGGCCTATGCGCAGTACGCCGACCTGCTGTGGATGGAGACCTCCACGCCGGACCTCGAGGTCGCCCGCAAGTACGCCGAGGCGATCAAGGCGCAGTACCCGGACCAGATGCTGGCCTACAACTGCTCGCCGTCGTTCAACTGGAAGAAGCACCTCGACGACGACACCATCGCGCGGTTCCAGCGCGAACTCGGCGCCATGGGCTACAAGTTCCAGTTCATCACGCTGGCCGGTTTCCACGCGCTGAACTATTCGATGTTCGACCTGGCGCACGGCTACGCCCGCAACGGCATGAGCGCCTACGTCGACCTGCAGGAGCGCGAGTTCGCCTCGGAGGAGCGCGGCTACACCGCGACGAAGCACCAGCGCGAGGTCGGCACCGGCTGGTTCGACCTGGTGTCCACCGCGCTGAACCCGGAGAGCTCGACCACCGCGCTCAAGGGTTCGACCGAAGAAGACCAGTTCCACTGACGCACCCCGCGGGCCGGCGATTCCGGTCGCCGGCCCGCCCCTTCCCTTTCCCCCTTCGCGGAGGTACGAGATGGCTGACACGTTGAACACCCGCATCGAGGTCACCGGGCCCGCCGATGGCCGCTTCGCCGAGATCCTCACCCCGGCAGCACTGGACTTCGTAGCCAAACTCGACAACACCTTCGCCGGACGCCGCCGCGAACTCCTCGACGAGCGCCGCCGCCGTCGCGAGCGGCTGCAGTCGGGGGAGGAGCAGCTGGATTTCCTGCCCGAAACGCGGTCGATCCGGTCGGACGAGAGCTGGCACATCGCCCCCGTCGCGCCCGGCCTGGAGGACCGGCGCGTCGAGATCACCGGTCCGACCGACCGGAAGATGACCGTCAACGCGCTCAACTCCGGCGCGAAGGTCTGGCTGGCCGACTTCGAGGACGCGACCTCGCCGACCTGGCACAACGTCGTCGACGGCCAGCTCAACCTGTTCGACGCGATCCGCCGCAACATCGATTTCACCACCGAGGCCGGCAAGCGCTACACGATCGGCGAGGACCCGGCGACGATCGTCGCCCGCCCCCGCGGCTGGCACCTGGTCGAGAAGCACATCCGCATCGACGGCCGCCCGGTTTCGGCGAGCCTCGTGGACTTCGGCCTGTACTTCTTCCACAACGCCCGGCAGCTCCTGGCGCGCGGCAGCGGCCCGTACTTCTACCTGCCGAAGCTGGAAAGCCACCAGGAAGCGCGCTTGTGGAACGACGTGTTCCTGCTGGCGCAGAAGGAACTCGGCATCCCGCGCGGCACCATCCGCGCGACCGTGCTGATCGAGACGATCACCGCGGCCTTCGAGATGGACGAGATCCTCTACGAACTCCGCGAGCACGCGGCCGGCCTGAACGCCGGACGTTGGGACTACATCTTCAGCGTCATCAAGAACTTCTCCGCGCACGGGGCCGACTTCGTGTTGCCGGACCGTGCTCAGGTGACGATGACGGTCCCCTTCATGCGTGCCTACACCGAACTGCTCGTCAGCACCTGCCACCGCCGCGGGGCGCACGCGATCGGCGGGATGGCCGCGTTCATCCCGAGCAAGGACCCGGTCACCAACGAGAACGCGCTGGAGAAGGTCCGCCAGGACAAGGAACGCGAGGCCGGCGACGGCTTCGACGGCTCCTGGGTCGCGCACCCCGGTCTGGTCTCGGTGTGCCGCGAGGTGTTCGACCAGGTGCTCGGCGGCTGGCCGAACCAGCTCGGCAAGCTGCGCGAAGACGTGACTGTCGACGCTTCGGACTTGCTCGACGTCGCGAGCGCCGGCGGCGAGGTCACCGAAGCGGGCGTGCGGGCGAACATCAACGTCGCCCTCCGCTACATCGACTCCTGGCTGCGTGGCACCGGTGCCGCGGCGATCCACAACCTCATGGAAGACGCCGCGACGGCGGAGATCGCGCGGTGCCAGGTGTGGCAGTGGATCCGCAACGGCACGAAGCTCGAGGACGGCACGGCGCTGACCCACGAGCTCGCCGTCGAGTTCCTGGACGACGAACTGGCGAAGGTCCGCACGGACCTCGACGCGTCGGCCCGCCTCGACGATGCCCGTGCGATCTTCACCGAGACCGCCCTCGGCGAGAAGCTGCCGAGCTTCCTCACGACTGTCGCCTACGCCCGCTACCTGACCGAGCGGTGACAGGCTCCGGTCGCCAGTGACCTGACCACCGGCGACCGGTTACCCCGCACCACATTTTGGGATGGTGCAGGGGACGGGTCCGGTGGCGGAGGCTCCCCGCCACCGGGCCCGGGTCTTTCCGGACCCGCGCTCCTTCGCCGTCGACAGGCGAGGGGCGCGGGTTTTCGGTTTCACGGGTTTCGATGCTTCAGCCTTGGACATTGCCTGGCTTGGGGTTCGCCCACTTCCGCTCGCGCGCTGCCCGAACCCTGCGGAAGCCTCGGTGCTGTTCGGAGCGGCGTTGTCGTGGCCGGTCAGTGGCGAATCCCCGCACGACGCTAGAACTCGTTTGATCCCGCCTCTCGTCCGGACCTCACCGATCACTGCGGCCGGTTTGACCGCATCGCCCAGTTCGGACACGCGCTCCAGCCCAGACTCCCATGCCGCCGAGTCCGTGACACCTCCGTCCCGGATGGATCTCGCCCGCTCCGTTCGACCGGTCTCCAGACCTTGGCCGCGCCCAGCCGTCGCGCTCTCTGAACGGACTATCCAGCCGAGATCCCGGTTCCTCGACTGGTCTGACCGGTGATGCGAACGGGCGGCGTCGAACTTTCCGACTCCAGCCTCGTCCCGGCCGAACGCCGTTGCCGCTCAGTGGCGAATGCCTGCTCAACGCCCATTTTCAAGCGTTCGATCGCCCTCTTGGCCACCCACGGCTCCTTTCCTCGGCAGGCACCCGGCATCGCTCCGCCCACCTGACGAACCCCTCTTGCTTATTTGATTCGACATACATATATTGCACAAGTAACTACCTGGGGGAGCGTCGCCGGCGAGGGTGCCGAGCAGCTTCCGACCTCACTCGCACCCGGAGAAATCATGCATTGGCTTTACCTCGGCATCGCTGTGCTCTTCGAGATCGCCTTCGCACTCGGAGCCAACGCCACGAACGGGTTCACCAAGCTGTGGCCGTCGGTGTTCACGCTGGTCATGGCGGCCGGCGGCATCTTCTTCCTCAGCCGGGCCCTGCTGACCCTGGACGTCGGCGCCGGCTATGCGATCTGGACCGGTCTCGGCTCGGTGGGCATCGTGCTGCTGGGCGCGCTGTTCTTCAACGAGAAGCTCAACTGGCGCAAACTCATCGGCTTCGGCCTGGTGATCTGCGGCATCATCGGCCTCCAGCTGACCGGTGCCTGAACGCTCGTCTTCCCGCTCCCGAAAGGATTTCCGCCGTGTCCGTTCAGTCCGAAGCCGCACCAGTCAGCACACCGGAGAAGTCGCAGACCACTCGCCGAGCATGGGGCATTCTTCTCTTCGCCGGAGTCTGCGAAATCGCGTTCGCCGTCAGCACGGACGGCAGCCGAGGCTTCACCAATCTGCCGTGGTCGATCGCCACAGTGATTACGGCCGCCGCGACGATCTTCACGCTCAGCCTGGCCTTGCGCACTATCGACGTCGGCGTCGGCTACGCGGTCTGGACCGGTATCGGCGCGAGCGGTGCCGCGATCTTCGGCGCGATCATCTTCGGCGAAAGTCTGGGGCCGCTGCGCATCCTGTTCCTGGCAGTGATCATTACCGGAGTCATCTGCCTCAAACTCGCCGGCGGTTCAACCGAATCGGCGAAGGCTGACGACTGACCGTATCCAGCCCGACATCCCCAGTTCCGCCGACTGGCAGCGAACCTGCCTGGTTCTGGCCGCGGGCACTGTGAACGCGTTTTCGTCACTACGCTGCACCGGCGCGGCACCGTAGCTTGCGACGAACTTGGAGGCCAGCCAATGCCCATGGCGACCGTCAACGACCGCCCGATCTTCTTCGCCGACACCGGGGGAGACGGACCGGTGTTGCTTCTGGGACATGGCTACTTCCTGGACCACTCAACGTTCTCGCCACAAGCAGCGGTGCTCGCGCCAGAGTGGCGCTTGATCAGCTGGGACGCCCGCGGCCACGGGCAAACCCCGGACGACCATCCCGGCACGTCATACACCTACTGGGACCAAGCAAGAGACGCGCTCGGTCTGCTCGACCACCTAGGCATCGAACGCACCGTCGCAGGCGGACTGTCCCAAGGCGGCTTCACAGCGCTGCGAATTGCATTGCTGGCGCCCGAACGGGTCGCAGGCCTGGTGCTATGGGACACCGAAGCAACACCGTGCGACCCGGCCGACAAAGCAGCCTATGGCGACATGTTCGCCGCATTGCGCGAATACGGCCCAATTGATGACCTCATCATACCGCTGTCGACACAACTCCTCGGAGAATCCGACCTGCGCGACGAGTTGCGCACACGATGGCGTGCCACACCCGCACTACCGCTGGGCCCGGCCGCGCACTGCCTGCTGGAACGAGACGACGTCTCGGGCCGTCTGAACGAAATTACCTGCCCGACGTTGCTGATGTGGGGCGAGCAAGACGTTTCCCTTCCGCGCGACCGCATGGACCTGCTGAGCGAACGCCTCCCGAATGCCAGCAATGTGCACGTAGTCCACGGCGCGGCCCACACCCCGACACTGACGCATCCAGAGCAGGTCAACCCGTTGCTGCAACAGTTCCTGCGGACGTTGGCCTGACCGGTTCCGCCGAGCGGTCGAGACTTCCGCACAGCCAGAAACGCCGGGTTCTCCCGCCGCCCGAGACCATGCAGGTCACCCGCGACCCCGGACAGCGAGAGGCTTGACGAACGCCCAATTGCATGCGCGCACATGTGCTATACAAGAGGTCTCGGCGTCATTTGTCGACGCCGGACAAGGCTTTGCCGGAGAGGTCGTTCGCGTGACCACCACACCTTCCCCCGGCCGCAAGCAGGCAGGGGCGGAACTCACCACCCTCGGCGCGATGTGGCCCCGCATGATGGCACTTCGCAGCCGCATCGACCATGAGGTAGAGCAGGCCTTGCAACGGCAGCTGCACCTGGGCTTCTCGGAATTCGTCGCCCTGATGTCGCTGGCCGATCGCCCCGACGGCGAGCTCCGCATGCAGGAGCTCGCGGACGCGACGTCACTCAACCAGAGCTCCGCGACCCGCCTGGTGGGCCGGCTCGAACGGACCGGTCTGACCGAACGACGTCTCTGCGAATACGACCGCCGAGGCGTCTACACCGGAATCACCGACGCCGGACGGGTCACGTTGCGCAAAGCCGTTCCGGTCTACGAAGCCGCCTTGGCGAACGCTTTCGACCGCGTGGCAGCAGACCCCGACTACCGCGACCTCATCGCCGCCGTCGACCCCCGCTGAAAGCACCCTGACCAGGTATTCGCCACTAAGCGGCGAATCACGCGAGCCACCGCTGACCAAACGCTTATCTTACACCTCGAACGCGTTGCCAGTCGCGATCTTCGGTCGCCCCAACTCTGCTGGCTCGCCGACCCGAGCCCGCCGATAAACCTCGACGGTCGCCTCCGCGATCCGCCCCCAATCGAAGTCCGCGCCAAGCCGAGCCTGCGCCGCACGCGCGCGCCGGGTCGCGGCCGGGACGTCACTCAAGACTGTCGTCACGGATGAGGCGAGACCAGCGACGTCACCCGGCGCGAAAGCCAAACCGGTCTCCCCATCGATGACAACCTCGCCGAGCCCGCCCGCGGTCGACGCCACCAACGGCGCTTTCGCCGCGGCAGCCTCCAGCGCGACGATCCCGAACGGCTCGTACCGGCTCGGCAGCACGACCGCATCGGCTGCGGCGAGAAGAGCTCGCAGGTCACGGTCGGAGAGATGGCCGACGAAGTCCACGGCCCGGCGAATCCGCAGCTTTCGAGCCTGCGCGACGAGTTCGTCATGATGTCGCCCTTTTCCGGCGACGACCACCCGAGTCCCGGGGAACCGTCGGCGGATCCGCGGCAGTGCGGCCAGCAGGTCCTGCACGCCCTTTTCCCACTCCAGCCGGCCGAAGAACAGCAGGAACGGAGCCCCGTCCGGACTGTGCTGCTCTCGCATCCTCACGACCTCGGCGGACGACACGCGCCAGCTGCGCCCCTCGATGCCGTTGTGGATCACCGCGACGTCGGCCGGGTCGATCTCGAAAAGGTGCGCGACTTCCTTGCGCATGGCCTGCGAACAGGTGATCACCGCGTCGGCGCGGTTGGCAAGCCACCATTCGACCGAATGCACCTGCTGGTTGAGCGGATGCGACAGCCACCCCGAATGCCGGCCCGCTTCGGTCGCGTGGATGGTCCCGACGAGCGGCACCCGAGCAGCCTCGGCGACCGCGATCGCCGGATGCGTGACCAGCCAGTCGTGGGCATGGACGACGTCAGGTTGCCATGTGCGGAGCAAATCCTGCGCCGCCCGGATCATGGCGTGGCCCATGGCGAGCGTCCACGCGACAAGATCCCGCTCGAAAGTCAGGTGCATCGGATCCTCAGCCACACGGACGACGCGGACCCCCTCGATGACCCGGTCGCTGCGCGGATGCGTCGAGGCGTCGGTACCTGCGGTGTGCCGACAGAGGACGACGACATCGTGGCCCTGCTGCGCGAGGTGTCTCGCCAGCGCGTGAACGTGCCGGGCCAGCCCGCCGATGACCACCGGCGGATACTCCCAGGACAACATCAGCACGCGCATGGCCCGAGGTTACTCGCCAGTCGCTTACTCCGGGGCGGCCGCCCGAACGACCGACGGAAAGCCTTGTCGCGACCTCGCGCAAGAGTGCTAGCGCTGGGGAGAATCCGCTGGTCAGAGCGTTTCGCCAAAAAACGGCAACAGTCCTGTCTGGTCGTTCTGCCAGCTTGCGACGACCGCATCCCCGCAGCTCAGCACGCCTATGCGGGCAGTGGCGACCACCAGGCTGAAGTGCGAGTTTCCTGCTAGGGCCCCTGCCGCGACGAGTAACTCTCTCGTGCCGCCGCACACCCTCTGCACCCGAGGTTGAATCGCGCTGACCAGCGGTTAGCCGCTGATCGGCGAGGAGGTCGCCGACAGCAGTTCCGCTGATTCGCCCGAGGAACCTCCACCGAGGACCAGTTGCCAGCCAGCGACCACAGACGGCTGACGTAGCCGTCGAGCAGCACCTGGGTGCCACCTGTCCGAGCAGCCCTGAAGCCATGTCGCGGACCGCGATTCTCTGCCACCATGACCGGCGATGACTCCAACAGAGCCCGAATGGCAGCGAGCGGATCCGCCACTGACTACCCCGTGGACCGACCGAGTCGACCCGGCCGCGGTGCTGCCCGAGTACCCGCGACCCCAGCTCCGCCGGTCAGAATGGCTGAGCCTTAACGGCATCTGGGAGTACGCAGGATGGCCTGCTTCGCCCGCGGCACCACGACCTGTTGGGTACAGCGAGCGCATCTTGGTTCCCTTCGCCCCGGAATCGGCCCTCTCCGGAATCGGCCGACGCGACGAAGTGCTGTGGTACCGGCGGCTGTTCGAGGTCCCGAAAAGCTGGAGCGGGCGGCGGGTGTTGCTGCATTTCGGTGCAGTCGACCAGAAAGCCGAGGTGCGGGTCAACAACCAGACGGTGGTCACCCATGAGGGCGGGTACACGTCGTTCTCCGCGGACATCACAGACGCGCTCCGTGCATCGGGACCGCAGGAAATTACCGTTCGCGCAGAGGACCGTACGGACATCGAGCCGTACCCGATCGGCAAGCAGCGCAACGCACCCGGCGGTATCTGCTACACCCCGACGTCGGGCATTTGGCAGACCGTCTGGGTCGAGCCGGTGCCGAACGAGCGCATTTCCTCCATCGAAGTCACCTCGGACCTGTCCGGCGTGTCTGTGTTCCCGCAGGTCACCGGTGGCGCTCAAACGGAGCTGATCGTTTCGCCGCCAAACGGCGACGAGGCAGTACGCATTCGGGGTACCGCTGGCTCGCGGCTGCGGGCCAACCTTCCGGAACCGCATCCGTGGTCTCCCGACGATCCGTTTCTCTACGACATCACCGTCCGTCTTCTCGATGCGCACGGTGATGTATTGGACGAAGTCGCCAGTTATTGCGGCCTGCGAACGGTAGAAATTGTCCCGGATGTCGACGGACGGCCACGGATCGCTGTGAACGGCCGAATGACCTTCCTGCACGGACCACTCGACCAGGGCTACTGGCCGGACGGCGGCTACACCGCGCCGACAGACGAGGCGCTCCGGTTCGATCTGGAGAAGACGAAGGAACTCGGGTTCAACCTGGTCCGCAAGCACGTCAAGGTCGAACCCGCGCGCTGGTACTTCTGGGCGGACCGGCTGGGGTTGGCGGTCTGGCAGGACATGCCGTCGCTGGTCGTCTCGTTCGCCGGTCCGCCCGGCCACGCGCCGGATCCGTTGCCCGAGGGGCAACAGCGATTCGAGGCCGAGTTGCGGGAAATGGTCGCGCAGCTGAGCAACGTCCCGTCGATCGTCGCCTGGGTGCCGTTCAACGAAGGATGGGGAGAATTCGACACGGCCCGGATCGCGGCGCTCGTGAAGGAACTCGACCCGACTCGGCTGGTGATCGCCAACAGCGGAGTGAACTGCTGTTTCTCTCGCACAGACACTGGTGCTGGCGACATCTACGACGATCACACGTACGTCGGGCCGGGGGAGCCGCACGAGGGGGACCATCGCGCATTGGTGGACGGCGAATACGGCGGCCTGGGCTTGGTACTCGAAGATTCCATTTGGCCAGGCCCGCCCAATGCCTACGAAATGGCGACTGATTCGGCGCACCTCACTCGCCGGTACGCGGAGGTGAGTGAACGCCTCGAACGGTTGGTTTCCGATCTGGGGTTGTCCGGCGCGATCTATACTCAGACCACTGATGTGGAGAACGAAGTGAACGGCCTCCTCACCTACGACCGCCGAGTGCAGAAGCTCGACTTCGCCGACGCCGCGAACCACAACCGAGCGGTGATCGCGCGTGGTTCGCACCCCGAGGTGAAGACCGCTGCCGAGCTGGCCGGCGAGGCTTCGGACAGCCGTTGACCTGCGATTCGCCACTGAGCGGCAACGCAAGATATGCAGTCCTGCACTGGGCTGCGGCCTGGGGGGCGAACCAGGCCGACTCGCGATTCGCCGCTCACTGGCGACGAACTGGCCAACGGTGTTTCGAAGCTGGCGAGATGCTGTCCGGTCCGGGCATGGTGCGTCACCGTCTACGGTGCCGTGTCGACCTTGGCGTCGAACCAGCCTTTGGACGGCGACGGCATCCTCGGCCGTGGCACCGGGCTGACGTTGTGGTGCGCGGTGACGTCCGCTGATGGCGACTCACGTCATTGGTCGACAGCTGTCGATAAGAGGCGACAACGCCGCGGACAAGACGACGCAGGGAACAAGCAGAGGTGATGAACGCTGGACCTTTCGCCACTGAACGGCAACGGCAGCGACCAATGATCAGGGCTATCTCCGTGGGAAGCCAGCCGTCTCTGCGTTCACCGGCATTTGCCGTAAAACGGCAAATGCTCTCCGGCCGCGGTAAACGCTGGCCGGAGAGCAGGACCGTAGCTCAAGCAGGCAGTGCCGCTTCGATCGCCGCGACGATCGCCTCGTCTTCAGGCTCCGTGCGCGGCCGGAAGCGGCCGAGCACCTTGCCGTCCGGGCTGATCAGGAACTTCTCGAAGTTCCACTGCACGTCACCGGCTTCGCCATCCGCGTCAGGAGTTTCCGTGATGCTCGCGTAGAGCGGATGACGGCTTTCGCCGTTGACGTCGATCTTCTCGAAGAGGGGGAACGACACGCCGTACGTGGTGGAGCAGAACGTCTGGATCTCCTCCGCCGTGCCTGGCTCCTGACCGGCGAACTGGTTGCAGGGGAACCCGACGACCGAGAAGCCCTTGTCGCCGTAGCGTTCTTGCAGGCGTTCCAGGCCGGTGTACTGCGGCGTCAACCCGCACTTCGACGCCACGTTCACCACGAGCAGCGTCTTGCCGGCCAGCGGTCCGCCGAGGGAGGCGTCTTCGCCGGCAAGGGTCTTGAGGGGCAGGTCGCGGATTCCCATGGAATTCCCTTCGATCGTCATGTGCGAGGACGCCGCAGGGCGCGCGCGTCCAGATGTCCGAACGGGCCGTCGGCCCGGCGGTATTCCTCGGCCAGGGTGAGCGCGCGAGCGCGATCCCCGCTGCGCAGCAACCCCGCCAGGGCATCGAATCGTTCGGTGTGCACACGGGCCCGCCGGCGGGCGTAGTCGGCGGCGGAGTCTTTGGTGACCATAAACGCCCAGTCGCTGGACAGCGCCATCATCGCCTCAGCGACGGCTTGATCGGCAACGGCGTCGCGAGTGGTCTCATCTTGCTTATCGACCAGGTCGAGCAGGCGGGCCTGCAGGGCAGTGTTGTCCTGCACCATGTCTGCGACCTGCTCGCCGTCCCATACTCGCCAGTCCTTGCCGGAACCCCATGAGGACGCGGGCAGCTGGACCGGTTCGCCTAGATGACCAGCGTCGAGCGCGCCGCGCAATGTGGTCACCCGGACGCCGGCTTCGGGCAGCGCGCGCAGGATTCCTTCGAGCCACGCTGGGCCTTCGTGCCACCAGTGTCCGAAGAGTTCCGTGTCGTATGCCGCAACCACAAGCGACTCGCGGCCGTGTTGCTCGCGGAGGGCTCTCAGCCGCGCGACGACAGTTTCGACGAAATCCTTGACGTGCGAACCTAATACGTCCGCGGCAAGCGCAGGTTCGTATGGAGATTTGTCTTGTGGTTCAACGGTTTTTCCGGTGACCCGCGATGCCTTCAGTCCGACTTCATGCGCCCAGGTGTGGAAATCCCGGTACGCCGCATGGCCTGGATAACCTGCTTTCGGCGACCAAACCCGGTAGGTGACTTCGAGATCGCGGCCGAAGCAGACGACGTCGGAGTCTCCGACGGGATGTGCGGCTGAAGTGTCACCATGGAGTGAAGGGCCATCGACAAGGAAGCGTCGCACACCGGCATCGTGATAATCTTGTTCCATTCCCGGTGCATAACCACATTCAGGTGCCCAAATACCTTCTTGCACGCGGCCAATACGCAGCGCGGTGTCCTCGAGTCCGGCCTGGAGGGCGAATCGTCGCACTCGCTGGTCCAGCAGTGGCTGGAACGGATGTGCCAGCGGTCCGCCGAGCAGTTCGATCGTGTCACTGTCCACAAGCGACCGAAGGATCGGCGAGAAACCGTGTCGCCAGCGCGTCTCCAGCTCCTCGGTGGCGTGCATCGCGGCCTGGTGCTCCGCGGCGGCTAGGTCGCGCAGCAACGGATCGCCGTGCCAGAGCGTCGATGCGTGCTGCGTGCGCAGTTGCCAGTGGCCGATCCAGTCGTGGCAGGCGCGGATAGCGTACGGATCGTCGAGCTGCGCGGCGAGAACTGGCGTCATGCCGAGTGTCAGTACGTCGTGTCGACCTTCTGCGGCGAATCGGCGCAGCAGGTCGACGACCGGCAGATACGAATGCGTCCACGCCTGGTACAGCCACTCCTCGCCGACCGGCCAGCTGCCGTGGTGCGACAGCCACGGCAGGTGGCTGTGCAAGACGAGGCAGAACGTGCCTTCGTGCGCGGGATTCCGGGCGCTCACGGGCGCACCGCCACGGCCACCAGGTCGAGGCTTGCGTCAAGGTCGTCGCTGTGGACGGCGAAGTCGTCGGCCCGGATCGCTGCGACGTCTGCGAGGAGTTCGGCGGGCCAGGTGGCCTGTCCGGGGAGCGAGCCCATGACGACGTCCAGTTGGGCGTCGATGATCGAGCCGCCGTAGCGGTTTTCCACGGTGCGCAGGGATTCTGCATGATGCAGCCCGTTCAGTGCCGCCACGGTGAACCCGGCTGCGCGCAGCAATTCGTCCATTTCGGACGGTGCCAGTTCGCGCGTGTGGAACGGATTGAGCGGGGTGTCGCTGTCCGGCGTGAAAGTGAGCCGGTTTGGGGTCGTGACCAGCAGTTTCCCGCCCGGGCGCAGGACGCGGAAGCATTCGGCGAGGAAACCGTCCTGGTCCCAGAGGTGCTCGATCACCTGGAAGTTCGCCACCACGTCGACAGCGCCGTCCTGCAACGGGAGGTATGCCAGGTTGGCTCGCGCGACCGCGACACTTGGGTACCGGCGTGCGACGTGCTCGGTGGTCGGTACGTCGTAGTCCAGTGCGAGCACTCGCCGGGCATGCTGGACGATAAGCCCGGCACCATAGCCCTCACCGCAGCCGGCTTCGAGCACAGTCGCGTCGGCGCAGTGGGGGAGGAGGGCGAGGTACGCGGCTTCATGGCGGCGGAACCAGTAATTTTCCTCGGGGATGCCGGGGACGGTCCGTTCGCCGGTGAGGTGCAGTGCCTCGGCCCGGGTGGCTGCGTTGGTCACCTGCGCGACCCTAGCGCCTGTCACGTTTCGCGCAGCGGTCTCGTTCCAGCGGTATGCAACGGACGATCACGCGCATCCTCCTGATCCTGCTCGGTCTCTACACCCTGGTGCAGGGGCTGTGGCCGCTGCTCGACCCGATGGGGTTTTACCAGGACTTTCCCGGTTTCCGGCACGGCTGGGTCTCCATGGACGGGCCCTACAACGAGCATTTCATCATCGATTTCGGCGGACTCAGCCTGGCGCTCGGCGCGATGCTGGTGGGCGCTGCCGTGATGGGCACCACAACTGTTGCGAGGCTGGTGGCGATCGCGGCGTTGCTGTTCGCCGTCCCGCACCTCATCTACCACGCGGGTCACGTGGGGCACTACCCGCAGCTCGACCAGGTGCTCATCATCGGCGGGCTGGCGGTGACGGTCCTGCTGCCGCTCGTGGTGCTTTTGGTCCCGGGACGGCGAATCGAGGTCAGTTCGACGGCGATACCGTGATGCTGAGCGCACCTGGGCCGACGTGAGCTCCGATCACGGTGCTCGCGTCGCCCACCACGATCTCGCCCGCGCCTGGCACACGCTCCCGCAACCGCCGGACGATCTCGTTCTCGTCGGAGCCGAATCGGGTTACCGCGAGGTCCACCGGCTGGTCGCCAGCCGCCTTCACGGCCAGGTCGACGAGCCGGTTCATCGCTCGTTTGGTGCCGGGAACGCGGGCGAGCGGGCTCACTTCTCCATTGCGGACGGTGAGCAGCGGCTTGATCGCGAACGCACTTCCGAGCATCGACTGGGCGGCACCGATCCGTCCTGATCGCCGCAAGTATTCGAGCGTGTCGACATAGATCAGTTCGGTCGAACTGCGCACTCGCCGTTCCGCGGCGTCCAGGACCCGCTCGAGCTGTCCGCCGGCCCCGGCGACCCGGGCGGCGGACACCGCTGCGTAGCCGAGACTCATGCTCGCCGTCCCGCTGTCGAGGATGTGCACGGGGATCCGGACCTGCTGGGCGGCTTCGCGGGCGGCTTCGACGGTCTGTGAAAGCCGTCCGGAGATGTGCAGGCTCACGATGGCGGACGCGCCGGCGGAGGCCGCGTCCTGGTAGCTCCAGAAAAACGCGCCCGGATCGGGCGGCGAGGTCGTGACGGCGGCGCCGGATTTCATCGTCTGGATGAGTTCGCTCCGGTCGAAGCGGTGCTCGTCGTCCGTCTGGTCGCCGACGTGCAGCTGGACCTGGACGACATTGATTCGCCACTGGGCGGCGAGGTGCTCGGGCAGGCACGAGGTCGAGTCGGTGACTACGGCGATGTGCGCGGACATGGTGCCGGAGCGTAACCCCTAACGGCCTACTGCGAGTAAGTGACCGTTGCTCCGATCGGGCGAGCGGCTCGCTGGACGGGCTAACCAGGCAACTACTAGGACGATAGTCCCATTAGATTGCTCATCCAGGTGAATGCCGTCACCTCGAGGGGTCCGGCCGCGGAATTGCCCCTAATCTACCGCTCAGTAGAGCACTGTCCCGCGGCCGAGAGCCGGCCCCAACCGGGAGGTCGAAGAAGACCCATGACGAACATCGTTGTCCTGGTCAAGCAGGTACCGGACACCTACTCGGAGCGGAAGCTCTCCGGTTCCGACAACACCCTTGACCGCGAATCCGCCGACGCCGTGCTCGACGAGATCAACGAGAAGGCCGTCGAAGAGGCCCTCAAGATCAAGGAAGCCGGAGAGGGCGAGGTCACCGTAATCTCGGTCGGCCCGGACCGCGCGACCGACGCGATCCGCAAGGCGCTCTCCATGGGTGCCGACAAGGCCATCCACGTGTCCGACGAGGCGCTGCACGGCTCCGATGCGGTCGCCACCGCGAAGGTCATCGCCGCCGCCGTCGGCAAGGTCGAGGGCTTCGACCTGATCCTGGCCGGCAACGAGGCGTCCGACGGCCGCGGTGCCGCTGTGCCCGCGATCCTGGCCGAGCTGCTCGGCGTCCCGCAGCTGACCTACGTGCGTCAGCTGACCGTCGAGGGCTCCGCAGTGAAGGCTGACCGCGAGACCGAAGACGGGATCACCCACCTTGAGGCGAACCTGCCGGCGCTGGTGAGCGTGAGCGAGAAGATCAACGAGCCGCGCTACCCGTCGTTCAAGGGCATCATGGCCGCGAAGAAGAAGCCGGTCGAGACGCTGACCATCGCCGACCTGGGCATCGACGCGGGCGAGGTCGGCCTCGCCAACGCGTGGTCGACTGTCGTCGAGGCCTCGCCGAAGCCGCCGCGCACCGCGGGCGAGAAGGTCGAGGACGAGGGCGACGGCGGCTCGAAGGTCGCTGAGTACCTGGTCGCGCAGAAGCTCATCTGAGACACGGTTTCGAGGAGGATTCCGGAAAATGGCTGAAGTACTCGTCCTCGTCGACCACGTCGACGGTGATGTCAAGAAGGTCACGCTGGAGCTGCTGACCGCTGCGCGCGCCCTCGGCGAGCCCTCCGCTGTGGTGGTGGGCCCGACTGGCACTGCGGCGAAGGCCAAGGAAGCGCTCGCCGGTCACGGCGCGGCGAAGGTGTATGTCGCCGAGGGCGACGACGCCGCCGGTTACCTGGTGACGCCGAAGGTCGACGTGCTCGCGAAGCTCGCCGAGCAGGTCTCCCCGGCGGCGGTGCTCGTCGCCGCCAGCGCCGAGGGCAAGGAGGTGGCCGCGCGGGTCGCGCTGCGGCTGGGCTCCGGTCTGCTTTACGATGCGGTCGGGGTCAACGCCGACGGCACTGTGGACCAGTCCATCTTCGGTGGCGCGTTCTCCGTCAAGGCCAAGGCTGCCAAGGGCGCGCCGGTCGTGTCGGTGCGTCCGGGCGCGGTCGAGGCGGAGGCTGCCGATGGCGCGGCCGCCGAGGAGACCGTCGAGATCCCAGCTCAGGACCCGGCGAAGTCCGCCAAGATCACCGGCATCGAGCCGGTCGTCGGCGGCGACCGTCCGGAGTTGACCGAGGCGTCGATCGTCGTGTCCGGCGGCCGCGGTGTCGGTTCGGCGGAGAAGTTCGACGTCGTCGAGAAGCTGGCCGACTCGCTCGGCGCGGCTGTCGGCGCGTCCCGTGCCGCCGTCGACTCCGGCTACTACCCGGCGCAGTTCCAGGTCGGCCAGACCGGCAAGACGGTGTCGCCGCAGCTGTACATCGCGCTCGGCATCTCCGGCGCGATCCAGCACCGCGCCGGCATGCAGACGTCGAAGACGATCATCGCGATCAACAAGGACGCCGAGGCCCCGATCTTCGAGATCGCCGACTTCGGCGTGGTGGGCGACCTGTTCAACGTCGCGCCGCAGCTGACCGACGCTGTCGACAAGCGCAAGGGCTGACGTTTTTCTTTCGCCCGGAAGGCCGCCGCGTGCTCGTCACGCGGCGGCCTTCCGCGTTCTCCGGGGGCTTCTCGGTTGCCTGAGAGGAACCTGAGAACCCGCAATTAACTCAACGTGCACTGACCGGTCATCGATTGGCACTCTCCGAGGCCGCTTACCGGCAGGTACACCTTGACCATGACGTCGTCACAGCTCCTCGTCAGTACTGATCAGGCGGGTGCCGACCTTCCCGCAGGCGCGCCGCGGTATTCGCTTCTGGTCGCCAATGGGAACGATGAAGTGCTCGCCGCACAGAAACTGCGATACCGGGTTTTCGCCGAGGAGATGGGGGCGGAACTGCATTCCCCGGAGCCCGGCCGGGACGTCGACTACTTCGACGAATTCTGCGACCACCTCGTTGTCCGCGACGACAACACCGGAGAGATCGTCGGCTGCTACCGCATGCTCCCGCCGGAGCGCGCCGCACAGGCCGGAAAGCTCTATTCCGACAGCGAATTCGACCTGACGACGCTCGCCGCGCTGCGATCGTCCTTGGTCGAGACCGGACGATCCTGCGTCCACCCCGACCACCGCAGCGGCGCCGTCGTGAGCCTGGTGTGGGCCGGGATCGCGCGCTACATGCTCCTTTCCGGACATCGCTACCTTGCCGGCTGTGCTTCGGTCCCGATCAACGACGGCGGCAGCTACGCCGCGGGCGTGTGGGATGTCCTGCGCACCAAGCATCACGCCGACGACTCGCTGCTCGTCTCGCCATTGAACCCTTGGGAGCCGGGCGCGATCGCGCGTCCAGACCGGGCCATGCTTCCGCCGCTGATCAGAGGTTACGTGCGGCTTGGTGCCAAAGTGTGCGGCCCGCCGGCCCTCGACGCTGACTTCGGGGTCGCGGACTTCTTCGTCCTTCTTGATCTGCAGCAGGTCGACGAGCGGTACTTGAAGTTCTTCCTCGGGGCGCAAGGATGAGTCACGCATGGATGCCGACGTCGCCCTGCGGTGACGGTTGTCTCACTGAAGGCGCGCCGACGGTCGGCTTGCCCCGACGGATTTTGCGTTTCACTGCGGCGGTTTCCGTGGTCTTCGCGGCGCTGCTGATCGCGCCGGCGCTGCTGGTGATTCGCGGCCAGAGCCGGGAACGCTTGGTGCGCCGGATCTTCCGGGCAGTGCTGAGGGCGTTCGGGGTGGGGATGTCCGTGGTGGGCGGTGCGGACTTCCTAGCTGCCCCAGCGGGTCGCGGTGCGCTCGTGGTGAACAACCACATCTCGTGGCTGGACATCATCGCCATCAACGCGCTGCGCCCGATGCGCGCCCTCGCGAAGATCGAGATCGCCTCCTGGCCAGTCCTGGGGACGCTCGTGCGCCGCGGCGGCAGCATTTTCCTGGACCGCAACCGTCTGCGCGCGTTGCCGGACACCATGTCCGAACTTGCCGACAGCCTCCGCGCCGGTGCGCTCGTCAACGTGACTCCCGAAGGCACCACCTGGTGCGGGCTGGCCTCCGGCCGCTTTACGACCGCCACCTTCCAAGCCGCGATCGACGGAGGAGTTCCGGTCCGGCCGATCGCCCTCCGCTACCGCCTCGCCGATGGCCGCGAAACCAGCCAGCCGGCGTTCATCGGGCCGGAGTCGCTCATCGCGTCCCTGCGCCGGGTCGCCGCGCTGCGCGGTCTGGTCCTGGAAGTGCGCGTATGCCCGGAGATCGCCCCGGGCCGCGCCGAAGACCGCCGTTCGCTGGCCGCTCTTGCCGAGGCAGCTGTCCACTCGGCCCTCGGCACAGTCCGCATCCCGCCACAGCGTCGCCGCCGGGTTCTGGTCGGCCGTCCTGTGTCTTCCCAGCCGGTCGCGCACTGACGAAAACCCTGGTCACGGGCCCGCGGAGGGGAGTTGCCGTTTTTTGGCGACACTTCTCTGCGGGTCTCCAACCCGGCCGGTTGTCCTTTCGGCTGACTGCGACCGGGCCTATTCGCCGCTCAACGGCGACAGCCACCCGACTCGCCTCGCCGCCGGATGACGACGGCTCCTCCGGCTTGTCGCAGGTAACCGCCGCCCCGTCATCTGCCTCACGGCGACGAATCACTTGCGTCGGCGCGCCTAGTTTCCGCGACCCACATTTGTCGCCGCTGAGTGGCCACAGTCGCTCACCCTCGGAGCGTCCGCCCACGGTCCTCAGCCTTTTTGCCCCTGAGCGGCAACGGCCACTTTCCGCAGACCGGCAACACCAACCTGCCGAGCCGACCCGTCGTCGAGCCTAGCCGACTATCGCGGTCAGGAAATGGCAAGAGTCAGCTTCCCGCCAGGGTGCCCGTTCCGGCTCTCCTCCTGCGCGGCTGCTGCTTCCTCCAAGGGGAATGTCTTCCCCTGCGCAATCCGCAGCCCATTGTGTACATACCCGAGAATCTCGTTCAGCACCTCTGGTGTCTGCCCGTCCTGACCGCCAGACGAGAACGGCAGTCCGAGTTCGAAAGCCGCACCGTCGGCAATGGTCACGATACGATCTTTCGACCCTCGCAACTCGATCGATTCCGGTAAAACGCCATGGCCGGACGCGTCGAACACCGCGTCGACCGGCCGGTCCGCCACCTCACGGACCCGCTCCAGCCACCCATCGCCGTAACGCACCGGAATCACGCCCAGCGCTTTCACCTCATCGAGATTGTGCTGTCCAGCCGTTCCGATCACCGTCGCGCCCAATGCGACCGCGATCTGTGCCGCGAAACGACCGACAGCGCCACTCGCTCCGTGGACAACCAACAGTTCGCCAGCTTTGACGTCGAGCAGCCGCAACACGCGCAACGCGGTTTCGCCAGCAACCGGCAATGCCGCCGCGTCATCCCAGGAGAGGTCAGCAGGCTTGCGAACGATCGCACCGCCGAGCGCGAACTCCGCATACCCGCCGGTGGCCGACCAGCCGAACACCTCATCGCCGACGCCGAATTCGGCGCCGTCGCCCACCGCGTCGACCACTCCGGCGATCTCCAGGCCCGGAATCTGCGGAGCTTCGAGTCCGGCACCGCCAGCCATCGCCCCCGAACGAATCTTCCAGTCGATCGGGTTGATCCCCGCGCGCCTGACCGCGACCCGAACCTGCCCCGGGCCAGGCTCAGGTGTCGGAACCTCCTTCAGCTGCAGCACTTCGGGCCCGCCGTACTCGGCGAAAGTGATGGTTCGCATCTCGGTTCGCACTCTCCTTCGGTCGTCGTACCTCCTACTTAAAGCCCACCGGCATCCGGCGCATTCCGACCCGCACGCTCGATTCGCCAGCCAACGGCAAAACCTGGACCCTGTCGCGCTCGACCACCAGGCCTGTCCCAGCGTAGAGACACAGACAGTGCCGCCCATAGCCGCAAGAGAGCCCGACCCATTGGTCCAGACGGCCGCTACGACGTCGCCAGCTACGCGGCGTCATCGACTTCCAGTGCCGAGGGCCGCTCGCTTGGCCTGCCGTGGCATTCACGGGCTTTCGCCGATCCCATGTGAGCCGTAGAACGTCAGACTTGAAGCCCCGAATTCCGCCCTGATGCGATGCGTCCCGCTGTTCACCTGAATACCCGCAGGCGGCTTGACCTCCAGAGCGCTGGAGGGTGCAAGCTCGCGATCATGAGCGAGATCGTCGAAGCGCAGCCTCGAAAAAGCGTTCTCTGGAGTCGCGAACACCGCCTTGTCACCGTCGGGTTGTTGCTTGTGGTCACGCTGGTGGCCTTTGAAAACATGGGCGTTGCCACCGCGATGCCGACGCTGGTCGCCGAGCTTCACGGCCTTGCGCTCTACTCGTGGCCGTTCACGACGTTCCTGGTGGCGAGCGTCGTCGCTACCGTTTTGTCCGGACGACTGGGCGACCGTCGAGGCCCAGCGCCAGCACTCTTGGTGGGGCCGGCTGTGTTCGCCGCAGGACTCACTGTCGCGGGCATCGCAACGACGATGCCGATGCTCCTGGTTGGCCGAGCGCTGCAGGGCTTCGGCTCGGGATTTCTGCTGGTGTCCGTCTCACTGCTGATCGCCCTGACGTTCACTGACCGCGAACGCCCCATCATCTACGCGGCCAACGCGGCTGCTTGGGTCCTCCCGGCGGTCATTGGCCCATCCGTCGCCGGCGTGGTGACCGTGACCGCGGGCTGGCGATGGGTCTTCCTCGGACTGCTTCCGCTGGTCGGGATCGGAATCGCTCTCCTCTGCAAGATCACTCGCCGCTTGCCCGCCCACGTGCCCCTGCCAGCCGGACGTCGCGCGGGCGTCATCGCCGCCGTTGTCGCTGCGCTCGGTGTCGCTGCCCTGAGTTGGGCTGCGCAACACCCGTCGCCTGCCGCGATCGCATACGGAATCTCGGGTCTTGTCGCGCTAGCCGTCGCACTGCGCAAGCTCCTGCCTGCCGGAACGATGACCTCTCGTCCCGGATTGCCCACGGTAGTTGCCTCCCGAGCCCTGGTCGCCGGCGCATATGCGGGCATGGAGGCGTATCTCCCGCTGACCATGACCGCTGTTCACGGCTACAGCCCTGCGCTCGCTGGCCTGCCGCTGACCATCACCGCTCTCGGCTGGTCCGCCGCGTCTGCCCTCCAAGGCCGGTTCCTCGACTGGTCCCGCGAGGCATCGCTGCGCACTGGCTTCGCGCTCGTCGCGGTCGGCCTGGTCGGCTTCGGCTTTGTCGCCCAATCGTGGTTCCCGGCCTGGGTGGCCTTCGCCGTTTACGCGGTCGGCGGAGCCGGGATGGGAATCGCGATGCCGGCTATCTCGGTCCTCCTGCTGCGCTACTCCCCGGAGGGGGAGCGAGGATTCAACACCTCCGCAATGCAGCTCGCCGACTGGGTCGGATCAGCGCTGCTCATCGGGCTCGGCGGGGTCCTCCTGGCCGCCGTCGCGTCGGCCGCTCAGCCTTCTGCCGCGATGGGATTGCTCAGTATCGCCCTCGTCCTGCTGGCTCTGCTCGGCGTCCAACTCACGAGCAGGTGGCCGAAACAGGTGTGACGCGCCACTCCGCGGCCCGGGGCGAGCTTCGTCACAGGCCGCATCGGTCTACCCTGATAGAGCGATGACCTATCTCGATCATGCGGCAACGACTCCGATGCTGCCCGAAGCCATTGCGGCGATGACTGAGGCTTTGTCCACCGTGGGCAACGCCTCTGCGTTGCATTCTTCGGGCCGTCGAGCTCGGCGGGCCGTCGAGGAAGCGCGCGAAGTGATCGCTGCGGCTCTGGGCGCGCGGCCGTCGGAGGTTATCTTCACCGGCGGTGGTACGGAGAGTGACAATCTCGCGGTCAAGGGCATTTTCTGGGCTCGGCACGGCGAGGACTCGGCTCGGCGTCGCATCCTTTGCAGCACGGTCGAGCATCACGCGGTCCTCGACACTGTCGAGTGGCTGGAGCAGCACTCCGACGCCGAGATCACCTGGCTCGAAGTCGACGACCAGGGCCGGGTCTCGCCGGAAACGCTCCGCGCGGCGATTGAGTCGGCACCGGAGACTGTCGCCCTGGCAACAGTGATGTGGGCGAACAACGAGGTCGGCACTGCCAATCCGGTCGCCGCCCTCGCCGAGGTCTGCAACGAATACGCGATCCCCCTGCACACTGACGCCGTCCAGGCGGTCGGAGCAGTTCCCGTCGACTTCACCGCTTCCGGCACAGCCGCACTCACGCTGACCGGCCACAAGCTTGGCGGCCCGTACGGCGTCGGTGCGCTTCTTCTCGACAGGGATACCTCATGCGTCCCTGTTCTCCACGGTGGTGGTCAGGAACGCAGTGTTCGCTCGGGCACTCTCGATGTCCCGGCGATTGCTGGCTTCGCCGCTGCTGTGCAAGCGGCGATCGGCGGCCGAGCGGAGTACGCGGACCGAGTTGAGAAGCTGCGCGATGAACTCGTTGCCGCGGTCCTGCGGGAGGTTCCGGACGCGATTCTCAATGGTCGCGACGGCGAGCGTTTGCCGAGCCATGCTCACTTCACTTTCCCCGGCTGCGCCGGCGACAGCCTGCTGATGCTCTTGGACGCCAAGGGCATCGAGTGCTCCACCGGCTCGGCATGCACCGCGGGTGTCGCCCAGCCAAGTCACGTCCTCCTGGCAATGGGGGCAGACGCTGCCGCGGCTCGCGGTTCGCTCCGATTCTCGCTTGGTCACACGTCGACCCTCGACGACGTGCACACGCTGGCCCGCGAGATCGGTGGCGTCGTCACCCGTGCCCGACAGGCCGGCCTCGCCGGCATGCGCAAGCAAACGCAGAAGCAAGAGGTGTAAAGCAATGCGCGTATTGGCCGCAATGAGCGGAGGAGTCGACTCGGCCGTCGCCGCCGCGCGTGCAGTGGACGCCGGCCACGACGTCGTCGGAGTGCACTTGGCGCTTTCAGCTCAACCTGGCACGCTGCGGACAGGTTCCCGCGGTTGCTGCACCATCGAAGATTCGCACGACGCCCGCCGGGCTGCCGACATCCTTGGTATCCCGTTCTACATCTGGGATTTCGCGGAGCGCTTCACTGAAGAAGTCGTTGAGACGTTTGTCGGCGAATACGCCGTCGGCCGCACGCCGAACCCATGCGTGACTTGCAACGAGAAGATCAAGTTCGAGGCGCTGCTTGAGAAGGCGCTCGCTCTTGGCTTCGACGCTGTTGCGACCGGCCACTATGCGCGCGTGGCGACCGTTGACGGCGAGTTGGAACTTCGCCGGAGCGCGGACGAAGGCAAGGACCAGTCGTACGTACTGGCTTCACTACAGCCAGCGCAGCTGCGTCACGCGATGTTTCCGCTGGGCGGCTCCTGGAAGTCGGACGTGCGTGCCGAGGCGGAGCAGCGCGGGCTTTCCGTCGCGCGGAAGCCGGACAGCCACGATATCTGCTTCATCCCGGATGGGGACACCAAAAATTTCTTGGAGAAGCGGCTCGGCGAACGTCCCGGCGAACTCGTCGACGCAGAGACAGGTGCGGTGCTTGGGCATCACACTGGCGTGCACGGATTCACCGTGGGCCAGAGGAAGGGCCTCGGCATCGATGCGCCGGCTGCTGACGGGCGACCGAGGTATGTCCTTTCGCTCGAACCTGTTTCGGGCACGGTGAAGGTCGGGTCGTCAGCAGACCTCGGTGTCCAGGCCATCGACGCGGACCGGGCGATCTGGCCGAGCGGACGAGCATTGGACGGACCGACCGAATGCACCGTCCAGGTTCGCGCGCACGGAGGCATCGCCGATGCGGTCGCCGAAGCGGACGAAGACGGGCGAGTCGTCATCCAACTGCGGGAACCGCTGCGCGGTGTGGCACCTGGCCAGGTCGTTGTCCTTTATCGGCAAGACGACCAGGCCGGTGACCTCGTCCTCGGGAGTGCCAAGATCTCTGGCACGCGCTGATCTCCCTATGCGCCTAGGCGTTCCTCCTCAGATTGTTCCGGCGTGGGCTGTGGATCGTGTAGTGGCGGAGGCGTGCTCTCAGCTGTCTCGCCTGTCGGCGTCGTGACGATCAGCTTCCCGTCCTGCAGGACCTCGTAGCTCCAGTCGGCTCGATTCTTGAGACGGCGGTGGCGTAGGCAATAGCTCAACGTCGAGTCTGTGTCCGCGGAATCAGGACCGGTCGGTTCCGTGAGGCAGTTCTGTGCGGGTCGCGGGCAGCCGGGCTGTCGGCACTCACGGTCGCGGATCCGTACGAACTCTTCGACATCGATGTTCGGCCGATACCGGAACTTGCCGACCTCGATCACTTGCCCGGTCAGCGGATCAGTGATGACCCGACGGACGATCGTGTCGGGACCCGTCGCGATGTGGCGCGCGAGTTCGGCGGGGATATGACCGTGGCCAGCCAGCTCAGCGGGATTGTCGTTGAGGCCTAGATATGTCTTCAGATCGACATAGAGGTACACCTCGGTCTGCTCTGGAACGCCGCCCTTGCCGCTGAGCAGCAGATCGATCGCGACGTCAGCGCGTAACTGGTCGAGGGTTCGCTTCTCGTCGCCTGTCTTGAGCGACCGGGCGATCTTGTCGACGCGGAGGTAGGCTGCTGCCGCTTTGTCAGTCGAGGCGTTGTCGACGGAGAACCGCGAGATCCCTTCGCTCTGGTGCTGCAGGATGATACGACGCTCAGCTTTCCGCTGAGCCAGTCGGTTCATCGCACCATCCGGGTCGATTTTCGTTGCGGCGTAAGCGGTCGCCTTGCGGACTTGGGTCGGGTTCTTGTCCTCCAGCCGGTGTTCGAGCAGGTAGTCGACCATCCGGGCATGGCGATCGGACAGCTGGCTGGTGCCGTCGGTGACTTTCATCGCGCGATAGAGGTCGAACTTGCCCTGGTCCATCAGCCGGAAGGTTCGAGGCAGACGTTGGGCCAGGGCCTCCGCGGCGGCGATCATCGCTCCGGCTCGGGTATCGGTGATATGCAAGGCAATCGCGAACTCGCACGCCAGCTCGTGCGGGTCTGATCTTCGTCTTCGCATGCCCGCCATGCAATGCAGCTGCAACGCCTGCAAGCGGGCGATCTGACGGTTCGCGTCCTTTACTGCCGCCATCAGCTGGTCTGGCTGCAAGCGATCGAAAAGGCTGAGGTTCGCGTGCATGGTGCGGAGCAGGAAGGCGAGGTCCGCGGTTTCGGTGGTGTCGTTGGTCTGATCGGCGTGATCCGCCGGCGTGGTCGACTTGCTCATGATCGTCACGATACGCATTGATTCGAGCACAGTCAGCTAAATTGCACGAAGGGACCCCTCGTGCAATCGCTTGGCTTCTGCGTGGCAACTCTGGCACGGTGAAAGCGGGGCCATCGAGCGTTCGGACGGTTGAAGCTGCGGGAGGGAGTGATCAGAGATGCAGCTTGAAACCCGTGTGACTCGCGACGAAGCCCAATCGTTCGTAGAAGCGGTGCGCTGCCTTCCTCGTTGTATCCGAGGTGAGCTGGACCAGGTTGCAGCCGCGTCGTCGCGATTCGTCGACGGCCCACTGCACGAGTTGTGCGCCCATGCCTGAGCCGCGGTGATCACGGTGTACACGCACGGCTTCGATTTGCCCGCGAAGTGCTCCACGCCGTGCGAGACCGGGGATGATCGTCAGCTGAAGTGTGGCTACCGGTCGGTCGTTCGACGTTGCTACGACCAGTAACTGATTTGGGTCTGCAGCAATGGTTTTGAACGCTTGCAGGTAGGGCTCCAGATCGGCTGGCGAGTCGCGGGTCGCTCCCAGTTGGTCGTCCGCAAGCATCTGGACGATTGCTTCGACATCGTCGGCTCGAGCTCGTCTCACGGTGATAGGAGGCACGGCGGATCAGTATTCCACTGAGTGTGTGCTGGATGGTCGGCAGCTACGTGGTCTTGTAACGGCGAATGCCGTCGACGTCTTCGGCCGCGAGCTTGTTCTGTGAGACCAGCAGATCCAGGTGTGCGCCGGTCTCCAAGACGGCGAGCATCTGATTGAAGGCGTCCATTTCGGACAGCTTGCGGCCGCGGCGAGTCCAGCCGAGGCGGTTGGCAGCTTCGAAAGCAGTGCTCGCTCCGGCTTCGATCTGAGCCGCCATTGTTTCGAGACGTTGCCGGTGGTGTTCGAGAAGTTCGTCGATGCGGGCATGCACGCTGTCGGTGACTGGGCCGTGAGCCGGCAACATGCGCCGGTCCGGCATGCCTCGAACCAGGCGGAGGGAGTCGAGATAGTCGTTCAGCGGCAACTCAGCCGGAACCGGCTGGAAACCGATCGACGGAGTGATGTGAGGGAGCACGTGGTCACCGGAGAACAACAGGTTGGCTGCGCCGTCGACGAACACCACATGTCCGTTGGTGTGTCCTGGGGTGTGGACCACGTCGAATTCGCGGTCGGGCAGCACTGCTCGCCGGCCGGGCGTCAGCCATTCGTCCGGCTCTTCCCAAAGATTCGCCTCGGGGTGGCGAGGTTCCGACCCGAACAGCTTGCTGAGTGCGGTGATGACCTCTTGGCCGTCGCTGAGGCGAAGGAGGTCGAGCTGGGCTTGCATGGGGAACTGGTTCGGGTTGGCGCTCGCGTCGAGCGAAGGCTGTTCGAGCTTGCCGAGAGCGATCCGGTTGCCGAACTCGCGCCGAAGTGCGACTGCTTGTGTGTAGTGGTCACGATGGACGTGGGTGATGAGGAACTCGCGGACATCGCCGAGTTCGGCGTCGATCGCCTTGAGCGCGTCGGCCAGTAACTGGCGAGATTCGGTGAGGGCCCACCCCGAGTCGACGAGCACGAGGTTCGTACCGTCGGTGACGGCGTAGACGTTGACTGCACGCAGGGCGTCGTTCGGCAGCGGCAAGGGGATCCGGTAGACGCCCGCGGCCACTTCGTAGACCCCGGGATCGGCCCAGTTCGAGTTACTGCCTTCGGGCAACGGCTCCACGGCGACCTCCGTCCAGGCGGGACCTCGGCGTCCCGGACTTTTCTTACATTGGGCCCCATTCCGGTCGCTGTCCACCTGGCTGGGCTGAGACACCGGTCACGTGGTCAGCCGGGTTACGCGGTGAGCGCGATGTCGATAGTCAACGTTGTCGCGACGAGCATGCTGGCCAGCGGCTCGGGGACCTGCTGCGGGATCTCTGCGAGACAGGCGTTGCCGCTGATCGGCGAAAGCTCCGGCGACGGAATTCCGACTTGGGCGACCTCGGTGCCGGCCGGGTCCTCGACCGTGACTTCGCAGCGTTGCCGGCCACTGGCGACGACAGTGGCGATCGTCTTGCCTTCGGCGCGAAGGGTGAAACGGACGCGGCCTGCGTCGGTCGGGATGATTTCCCCGATCGGTGTCCTGTCCGCGCGGGTGACTACGAAGTGGGCCGACGGGTCTTTCGAGGGTTTCTCGACCTTGAGGACAGTGCTCTGATTCGCGTCGCGGACCTCGAACCTGCGGCTGACGTACTGGTCGGATTTCCACAGATGCTGAATGACTCTGCGCGGAAAACTGGGCGTCGTGACGGCTACCCCGCCAATGCGGAGGCCATGGCGGTCGAACACGCCGTACTCCTGGCCGGCGGTGGTCGGCTCCGCCTCTCGGCTGACGTAAAGGACCGGCTCCGTGAAGAGGGTCCGCTCAAAGGAGCGGCCTGAAGCCCGGCGGCTCGGTGTTCCGGGCATGCTGCCCCGCCGCGGCTCCCGGGCGGATGCGTCGCCGGGTGTTTTGCCGGGCGGTGGCGGGGCGGAGCTGGTCATGACGATCCAGACTAACGCGGTGACCGCGAATTCGGTGCAGGCAAAGGGATATGCGGCGAATGTCCGGCTATTGCCGCGCGGCTGGGTGAAGCTTGTCCACAGGGGCGGTGCGGACGGCAGCCGCACGTTCCGCGACAATCCGGTCTGTGAGTGAACGACCTTGGCCCGCGGGCGCGGCGACGGGAATCGGGTCAATGCCGGGGACCGATTCCGTCGAGGCCGCCGCCGTGGTGTTCGGAGAGCTTCCCGGCTTCCCGTATGTGCCCGAATTGCCGGCTCGCGGCGTTGGTGCCGACCTGGTCGGCCGGACTGCGGCGTTGCTCGTGGACCTCGCGGTCGAGGTCGTGCCCAGCGGCTACCGCGTCGCCGGGCGGCCCGGTCACGACCATCGTCGTGGGCGTGACCTGCTCCAGTGGGACCTCGACGCCGTCCAAGCCGCCCGTGAGAACACTGGTGCGCCAGCCGTTCTCAAGACCCAGATCGCCGGGCCGTGGACGCTCGGCGCGGGGATCGAGCTTGCCCGCGGACATCGGGTGCTCACCGACCGCGGGGCGTTGCGGGACTTCACCGCGTCACTGCTCGACGGGCTTGCACAGCACGTCGCGGAGCTGAGCGCGAGGGCTGACGCACCGGTGGTGGTGCAGCTCGACGAGCCGTCGTTGCCTGCTGTTCTCGCTGGAAAACTGCCGACTCCGTCGGGATACGGCAATGTACCGGCGGTACCTGAGCCTGAGGTTCGGGAGCTGCTTGCGACGACGATTGAACGAATCGGCGCGATGACTGGGCAGCCCGTCATCGTCCACTGCTGCGCTCCGCGGCCGCCGATCGCGCTCTTCCGTGCCGCGGGTGCCGGGGCCATCGCGTTCGACGTCAGCATGCTCGCCGGGGCGTCCGCTGAACTTCTGGACGAGATCGGCGAGGCTTGGGACAGCGGTATCTCGTTCTTCCTGGGCCTCGTTCCGGCCACGGACCCGGTGACGGACCCGGGTCTGAAGGACCTGGCGTCGCCGGCGCTCAAGCTCGTGGACCGGCTGGGATTCAATCGTTCAATTCTGGCCGAGCGTGCTGTTCCGACGCCTGCGTGCGGTCTGGCCGGTGCCACGAACGAGTGGATGCGCCGTGCGCTCGCTCTTAGTCGCGACCTGGGCAAAGGGTTTGTGGAGCCGCCCGAGAACTGGTGATTTCACGGACGTGCTGCCGCTGTGACGCGTACCGTGGTTGGTGAAGAGAAACAACCGGGGGAATTCCGAATCATGCGTTTGTTCCGTCGTCGCCGCTCGGAAGCTGATACCGAGGCCGCGCCGCCAGATCCCCGTACGCCATGGCCTGAGCAGCAGGTGCCGTCCGACGCTGGCGCTGCGGCAACTGCGTTCTGGGAAGGGTGGTACGACCTCCTGCCCGAGGTCAGTGCTGCGCTGGGCGAAGGCGAGCCTCATCGCGTCGAGCACGACCTGTGCGTGCTGGTCGAGACACTGCACCCGCGGCTGCACTTCTCGCTCGAACGCGGCCGGGCCGCCATTTACGCGCTGGTCGTGAGCGGGCAGGAAGACCCGGAGCTGCGCCCGTACACCGACGCGTGGAAAGCGGCTGGACCGCCGGACGACGCGATCTGGGAGTACCACGATTCGGTGCCTCCGGTCCCGGACCCGACCGAGGTGACGGTGAACCTGGGCGAGCATCGGATCTCGCTGGCCGACGTCCGGGTCGTCGCGCAGGTGGACGATGGCGTGGTTGACGTCGCGGTCCATCATCCGGTGTTCGCGAAGCTGGACGAGGCTTCCCGCTCCACGATGACGTTCCTGCCGCTCGACGCGACGTTAGGCGAGCGCCTGGCCGCCGAGCGGCTTCGCCGGGTCGAGACCGCCGAGGCGATGCCGGAGAGCACGATCGATCTGCTGGAGTTCCGGGAGCTGGTCCGCGGACTGACCGAGCAACCGGACGAAAGTGTCGGTGCCTCCGGCTAGGCTCACCACCTGTGAGCAGCACCGACCTTCCCCAAGACCAGGTGGCCGTGGAGGCCGCCCAGGACGTGACCGACGTACCGGCCGACGTGCGCGAGCGGCACGGCGCGCTCGCCGAGGAGATCCGCGGCCATCAGTTCCGGTACTACGTGCTGGATTCGCCGATCGTCTCCGACGGCCAGTTCGACGCGCTCCTCGGCGACCTCCAGGAGATCGAGGACGAGTACCCGGCGCTGGTCACGCCGGATTCGCCGACCCAGAACGTCGGCGGCACGTTCTCCACCGAGTTCACCGCGCACGACCACCTCGAGCGCATGCTGAGCCTGGACAACGTGTTCGACACCGACGAGTTCCTCGCCTGGGTCGAACGGGTCGAGAAGGAAATCGGGTCCACGGAGTACCTGGCCGAGTTGAAGATCGACGGCCTGGCCATCAACCTGCTCTACGAAAACGGCAAGCTCACCAGAGGGCTTACCCGCGGCGACGGGCGTACGGGCGAGGACGTCACGCTCAACATCCGCACCCTTGACCAGGTACCGGACCAGCTCACCGGCACCGACGAGTTCCCGGTGCCGAAACTGGTCGAGGTGCGCGGCGAGGTCTACTTCCGGGTCGAGGACTTCCTTGAGCTGAACGCGAAGATGGTTGAAGCGGGCAAACCGCCGTACGCGAACCCCCGCAATACAGCTGCCGGTTCGCTGCGGCAGAAGGACCCGAAAATCACCAGGGAGCGCCGGCTGCGGCTGATCTGCCACGGTCTCGGCAAGCGCGACGGTTTCGAGCCGGTCACGCAGTCACATGCTTACGACGCGTTAGCGGCGTGGGGGTTGCCGGTATCGCCGCACACGCGAGTGTTGCGGACCGGCAAGGAACTCACCGATCACGTCGCCTACTGGGGTGAACATCGGCACGACGCCGAGCACGAGATCGACGGCGTGGTGATCAAGGTCGATCAGGTCGCTTTGCAGCGCCGGCTCGGCACCACGTCGCGTGCGCCGCGGTGGGCGATCGCGTACAAGTATCCGCCGGAAGAAGCAATCACCACGCTGCTCGACATCCAGGTCGGTGTCGGGCGCACAGGACGGGTCACGCCGTTCGCCGTAACCGAGCCGGTCAAAGTCGCGGGCTCGACGGTCGCGCGGGCGACGCTGCACAACCAAGAAGAGGTCAAGCGCAAGGGCGTGCTGATCGGCGATCGGATCGTGATCCGCAAGGCCGGCGACGTGATTCCCGAGGTGCTCGGCCCCGTCGTCGACGCGCGGACCGGCGACGAGCGCGAATTCGTGATGCCCACCGAATGCCCGGAATGCGGCACGGAACTCGCCTATCAAAAGGAAGGCGACAAGGACATCCGGTGCCCGAACACCCGGTTCTGTCCTGCGCAGCTGCGGGAACGGCTGTTCCACCTCGCCGGTCGCGGCGCGTTCGACATCGAGGTCCTCGGATACGAGGCGGCGGTCGCGCTGCTCGACGCCAGGGTGGTCGCCGACGAGGGCGACGTATTCGACCTCACTGAGGAGGCGCTCGCCGAGGTGGAGTTGTTCCGCACCAAGGCAGGCGACCTGTCGGCGAACGCGCGGAAGCTGTTGACGAACCTCGATACGGCGAAGGACCGTCCGCTGTGGAAGGTGATCGTCGCACTGTCGATCCGGCATGTCGGGCCGACCGCGGCGCAGGCGCTCGCGCGCGAATTCGGTTCGTTGCAAAGGATCGAGGACGCGAGCGAGGAGGAACTCGCGGACGTCGACGGCGTGGGGCCGACCATCGCACACGCCGTGCAGGAATGGTTCGAGGTCGGCTGGCACCGGGAAATCGTCGAAAAATGGCGACGGTCCGGGGTCCGGATGGAGGAAGAGCGTGATGAGTCCATCCCGCGGAATCTTGAGGGCCTGTCGATCGTGGTGACCGGTTCGCTCGGCGGGTTTTCCCGTGACGAAGCGAAGGAAGTCATCATGGCGCGCGGTGGCAAAGCCGCGGGATCGGTGTCGAAGAAGACGGCGTTCGTCGTGGTGGGCGATGCTCCGGGGGCGAAGTACGACAAGGCCGTGCAGTTGAAGGTGCCGGTGCTGGACGAGAACGGGTTCCGCGCCTTGCTGGAGCGCGGCCCGGAGGCGGCTGCGGAATTGGCGCTCGACACCGGTGCGGACGAGGAAGCTGTGGGCGGCGATGAGTGAGGTGGAGATCCGTCCGGCACGGCCGGAGGAGTTCGAGGCGCTCGGCGAGGTGACCGTCGAGGCTTACCGGATCGAGGGATTCTTCGACACGGACGCGGCATACGAGGCGAAACTTCGTGACGTGTCGGGACGAGCGGAGCACGCCGAACTGCTGGTCGCGGTCGGGCCGGACGGACAGGTCGTGGGGTCGGTCGCGATCGTTCAGCCGGGGAGCGAACTGTCCGAGATTTCCCAGCCAGGGGAGTTGGAGTTCCGCATGCTGGCGGTCGCGGAGGCGGCGCGTGGGCAAGGGGTCGGGGAGGCGCTCACCCAGGCGGTGCTGACCCGCGGCCGGGAACTCGGCGTCGACCGGGTCGTGCTGAGCAGCCTCGACGTGATGCGGAAGGCGCACCGGCTCTACGAGCGGATCGGGTTCCGGCGCTTGCCGGGGCGGGACTGGCATCCGCATCCGGGGGTCAACCTGATCGCCTACGAATACGGCTTCTGACTTCTCGTTCTCGCAGGTCAGGGACTTTTGCCAGTTTTTGGCGAAAGCGCTGGACGGGGTTCGCCGCCGGTTTTCGCCGTTGAGTGGCGACGGTTTGGCGAACCCGCCCCGGCTTTCGTCGGGTGTTGGTGAGTGCTTTGACCGTCGTGGCGGTGAGCGTCGGTCGGGCGGGAGTAGCCAGGCTGTCGCTGGCGGGCAGCCGCGCGCGGGCGCGTCTGTTTGGCGAGCTTCGATCGGGTACGGGTTGTAACGTGTAGATGTCTGGCTTCGACTCAAGCTGTCACGCGTGAAGTACCGACTCGTACCGAGGAAGCGTGATCATGGCGAAGTTCGTTCAAGCCGCCGTACCGGTCGTTGGCATCGCCGCGTTTCTTGCTGTTGCGTGCAACGCGGCACCGCAGCCTGGTGGCACCTCAACGACAGTCACGATCGAGACCGTGACCGCAACGGCAACCCAATCCGCGACGGCGACCATGAACGCGCCGGCCAGCGCTGCGCAGTCGGCGACGATCAAAGTCCCTGACGTGTCCGGGATGAACCATCAGGACGCGCAGGACGCCATGCAGGCGGCTGGGCTGTACAACTTGCGCGAGGTCGATTCGTCCGGGAAGAAGCGGATGATGGTCATCGACCGGAACTGGTGCCAGACCGGACAGGATCCCAAGCCTGGAACCGTGGTTTCTGCTGACACAGTTGTCACCCTCTACGCCGACAAGTGCTGATCGCCGCCGCTTGGCGCACCCAGGGGAATCGGTAGCCGTTGGCGGGCAACGTCACCTTCGGGAGGGAGATTGTCTGCACTTGAGGACAGTCGGCGGCGACTGAACTCAAGTGCAAAGAACGGCCGAGCCAGCCCTTGCATTGGTGCTGGCTGCGGCGTTCAGCGGGCTGATTAGCCGATCATCGGCAACCGAGAT
>NZ_LWSF01000008.1:65270-105401 GCF_001651785.1 Amycolatopsis sp. M39 | reverse complement strand
ACCCGAGATCTTCAGGACAGCCGACCCAAACCTTGGGTCACCCGTCCAGAACCACTGCGACGATCCCGGCGAAGTGCGCCAGCCGTGCGACCTCCGCGGCACGGAAGTTGGGCCCGCCCGGCCGTGCGACGAGCATCGCCTTCCCTGGCTTTCCCAGCGGAGTAGCGGCCAGTTCGGTGCCGAGTTCCTTCCAGGTCTCCGGGACCCAGGAATCCTCGCCGTCCAAGACGGTCGCACGTTCCAGCGGCAGCCACGGCAAGTCCGTGAAGGGGTTCTCCGGCGCCGCGCTCGACGAAGCCAATCGGCGAGGTCCAGATTCCGAATGCTCGACGATCACCGCCCACCCGGCGCGGATGATCTTCGGCACACCTTCGGCGAGCAAATCCAGCCCGGCTTTCGGCTGCGCGGCGATCTCCTCGACCAGCTCGAGCTCGCGATGGGTGTCGAGGATGCCCGCGTACGGCCGCACCGCGTCGACCTCGACGCCTTCCACGCTCTCGGCCGCGGTGATCAGCGCGTCCGGGAGCCTGCCCGACGGGAGTTCGACCACCAGGTCGTCGATCGCGAGTCCGCCGCCGCGTTCCACCACGTCCACGCTCAGGATGTCGGCCCCGACTGTGCCGAGCGCGGTCGCGACCGCGCCGAGGGTGCCGGGGGAGTCCGGTAGCTGGACCCGGATCAGGAACGACACCACGCGCCCCTCTCGCCTCAGGCGTCCCAGCCCTGTCGTGGGACGCGCTTGCCGGGCGCCGATTGTGACAGACCGGGTACCCGCGGGGGCCCGCTGTCCGGCAAGCGGGACGCCCTGCCCGGCGCCCGCGGCCCGATAACCCGGTCGAACCGCCCGACGCCGTCACCATAGACTTGCAGCTTCCGAGAGCACCCGCACAGCACACCCCGGGAGTCACCCGCGTGCCCAACATTTCCCGAGACGAGGTCGCACACCTCGCCAGGCTGGCCAGGCTGGCCGTGACCGACGACGAGCTGGACGTTTTCGCCGGCCAGCTCGACCAGATCCTCGACTCGGTCGCGAAGGTCAGCGAAGTCGCCGAGGAAGACGTCCCGCCGACCTCGCACGCCGTGCCGTTGACGAACGTCTTCCGCGAGGACACCGTCCGGCCCAGTCTCGAGCAGCAGGACGCGCTGGCCGCCGCGCCGGCCGCCGAAGACGGCCGGTTCCGGGTGCCGCGGATCCTGGGAGAAGAACAGTGAGCGAACTCGTCAAGCTGACGGCCGCCGAGCTGGCGGCCAAGATCCACGCGCGCGAGGTGTCCGCGGTCGAGGTCGCGCAGGCGCACCTGGACCGGATCGCCGCGGTGGACGACCACGTGCACGCGTTCCTGCACGTCGACACGGAAGGCGCGCTCGGCGCGGCCGAGGCTGTCGACGAGCAGCTGGCCGCGGGAGAGCAGCCGGCGTCGCCGCTGGCGGGCGTCCCGCTGGCGCTGAAGGACGTGTTGACCACGAAGGGCGTGCCGACGACCTGCGGGTCCCGCACGCTCGAGGGATGGCTGCCGCCGTACGACGCGACCGTCACGCGCAAGCTGCGCGAAGCGGGCGTCGTGATCCTCGGCAAGACGAACATGGACGAGTTCGCGATGGGCTCCTCCACTGAGAACTCGGCGTACGGCCCGACGCACAACCCTTGGGACCACGCACGCATCCCGGGCGGTTCGGGCGGTGGCTCCTCCGCGGCGATCTCGGCGTTCGAAGCGGCTCTCGCGATCGGTACGGACACGGGTGGCTCGATCCGGCAGCCTGGCGCTGTCACCGGCACTGTGGGCGTGAAGCCGACCTACGGCGGAGTGTCGCGTTACGGGCTCGTGGCGTTCTCGTCTTCGCTCGACCAGGCCGGGCCGTGCGCGCGTACGGTGCTTGACGCCGCGCTGCTGCACGAAGCGATCGCTGGTTACGACCCGATGGACTCGACGTCCATCAACGCACCGGTGCCGCCGGTTGTCGCCGCGGCGCGCGAAGGCGCGAAGGGCGACCTGTCCGGCGTACGCGTCGGCGTCGTGAAGGAGTTCGGCGGCGATGGTTACCAGGCAGGCGTACTGCGCTCGTTTGAGGCTGCCGTAGAGCAGCTTCACGCTCTCGGTGCCGAAGTGGTCGAGGTGTCGTGCCCGCACTTCACGTACGCGCTGCCCGCGTATTACCTGATCGCGCCGAGCGAGGCGTCGTCGAACCTCGCGCGCTTCGACGCGATGCGGTACGGCCTGCGCGTCTCGGACGACGGCGAGCACAGTGCCGAAGAAGTGATGTCGCTGACCCGCGAGAAGGGCTTCGGCGCTGAAGTGAAGCGTCGCATCATGCTCGGCACGTACGCGCTTTCGTCGGGCTACTACGACGCGTACTACGGCTCCGCGCAGAAGGTGCGCACGCTCATCACTCGTGACTTCACGCAGGCCTTCGAGAAGGTTGACGTGCTTGTGTCGCCGACGACGCCGACTACGGCGTTCAAGCTCGGCGAGCGCGTAGACGACCCGATGGCGATGTACCTCGCCGACCTGTGCACCATCCCGTCGAACCTCGCGGGCAACGCCGCCATGAGCGTCCCGAGCGGACTGTCCGACGAGGACGGGCTGCCGGTCGGCCTGCAGATCATGGCCCCGGCGCTCGCCGACGACCGGCTGTACCGCGTCGGTGCCGCGTACGAGGCCGCGCGCGACGTCGCTGCCGGCGGCTCGCTCGTGCACCAGGCTCCGGAGCTGGGAGGAACGAAGTGACTGCCGTGGCCGAGTTGATGGACTACGCCGAGGTCGTCGAGCGGTTCGACCCCGTGCTCGGGCTCGAGGTCCATGTGGAGCTCAGCACGAACACGAAGATGTTCTGCGGCTGCGTCAACGAGTTCGGCGGCGAGCCGAACACCAAGACGTGCCCGACCTGCCTCGGCCTGCCCGGTTCGCTGCCGGCCGTGAACGGCAAGGCGGTCGAGGGCGCGATCCGGATCGGTCTCGCGCTCAACTGCGAGATCGCGGAGTGGTGCCGGTTCGCCCGGAAGAACTACTTCTACCCGGACATGCCGAAGAACTTTCAGACGTCGCAGTACGACGAGCCGATCGCGTTCGACGGCTACCTCGACGTGACACTGGACGACGGCGAGGTCGTGCGTGTCGAGATCGAGCGTGCGCACATGGAGGAGGACACCGGCAAGTCGCTGCACATCGGCGGCGCGACCGGCCGGATCCACGGTGCCGAGCACTCGTTGCTCGACTACAACCGCGCCGGCGTGCCGCTGATCGAGATCGTCACCAAGCCGATCACCGGCACCGGCGAGCGGGCGCCCGAGGTGGCGCGCGCGTACGTCACCGCGCTGCGCGACCTGCTGCGAGCGCTCGACGTGTCCGACGTCCGCATGGACCAGGGCTCGCTGCGCTGCGACGCGAACGTGTCGCTGATGGCCAAGGACGCGACGGAATTCGGCACGCGCACCGAGACGAAGAACGTCAACTCGCTGCGCAGCGTCGAGCGCGCGGTGCGGTACGAGATGACGCGCCAGGCGGCGATTCTCGCCGAAGGCGGGTCGATCCGGCAGGAGACGCGGCACTTCCAGGAGGCCGACGGCACCACGTCGTCCGGGCGCGCCAAGGAAACCGCGGAGGACTACCGGTACTTCCCGGAGCCCGATCTCGTGCCGATCGCGCCGTCGCGCGAGTGGGTCGAGGAGCTGCGTGCGACGCTGCCGGAGATGCCGTCGGAACGGCGCAAGCGGATCCAGGAAGAGTGGAAGCTCTCCGACGAAGCGCTGCGCGACCTGCTGAACGTCGGTGCCGTCGACCTCGTCGCGGCGACGGTCGAAGCCGGCGCGACGCCGGACGAGGCGCGCGGCTGGTGGGTCAACACGCTCGCGCAGGAAGCGAACACGCGTGAGGTCGAGCTGACCGAGCTAGCGATCACGCCGGCGCAGGTCGCCGAGGTGATCGGGCTCGTGTCCTCCGGGGAGCTGACGAACAAGCTCGCCAAGGAGGTCGTGCAGGGCGTCCTCGCGGGCGAGGGTTCGCCGCGCGAGGTCGTCGAGAAGCGCGGCCTGAAGGTCGTCTCCGACGATTCGGCGCTGCTCACCGCTGTCGACGAAGCTTTGGCCGCGCAGCCGGACATCGCCGACAAGATCCGCGGCGGCAAGGTCGCCGCGGCAGGCGCGATCGTCGGCGCGGTCATGAAGGCGACCAAGGGCCAGGCCGACGCCAAACGGGTGCGCGAGCTGATCATCGAGCGCGTCGGTTCCTGAGTGGCTTTTTCGGTTCGACGCGTCACCTGGCGCGAGTGGCTCGGCCTGGCGGCCGGGCTGCTCGCGGCCGGGTCGACAGCCTTGCCCTGGACTGTGTTGTCGGCGGACACCGCGACGTCCGACGTCCGTGACGCATTCGGGACATTGCCGCACAGCGACGTCGTGCGCACGGCATGGCATTCGGATCTCTTCTCGTGGGGTCCGCCGCTGCTGCTGGCCGTGGTGGGGCTCGCGGTGGTGGTGTTCGGGCAGGTCACCAAGGCACGGGTGAGTGGGTTGCCGCAGTTGTGGCTGGTGGGCGGCCTGGCGACGATTCTGCTGATGGTGATCGGCTGGACGACGCTGGGCTGGGTGTTCGACAGTGATCAACGAGCGTTCCTGGACGCTGCTGGGGTGTCGATCTCGGGTGGGATCGGGCGGTATCTGGGGATGGCGTTCGCGGTCGGGTCGGTCGTGGTGGCGATCGCGGACATCCGGGCGGCTCGGGAGGAGAGCCGGGCTTCCCGTCGTCGCCGCTGAATGGCGACGCGAGCCGGTCCTGGCTGAGCTTCTGGCCGGTTCGCCGCTCAGCGGCGACGGAGAATTGGCCTCTCGTCGGCTGGCTTCGGCGGATTCGCCGCTGTCTGGCGACTGGCCCACGGATCGAGAGTCGGCTCTCAGCGGATTGGGCGTTGAGCGGCGACCGGTGCTCGGCCGGGAAGCGGTTTGGCGGATTCGCTGTTTCGCGGCGATTCCGGCCGGATCTCACGTCGGCTGGGATCAGGGGCACGGTAAGCGGCCAGTTCGAGTGGGAACAGGATGTCGCGTGACCGGGTCAGCTGTCGCCGCTGAATGGCTAATCGCAGGTCAGCTGGCCAATTAGGCTCGGGAAGGCCGAGTCCGGCGCATCCGGCCTCAGTCCTTGCCCGGACCGCCGCCCGTGTCGCTCACCACGATCAGGACCACGCGGTCGTCGCTGGAGACCGGTTTGCCGCCGTCCTTGTTGACGGTTCCGGCGACGGCCAGCTGAGGGTTGATCATGCTCATGGCGGAGAGCCGGCCGTACGTCGTGGCGGCCTTGCTCTTGCCATCGAGGGTGACCGTCGGCTTGCCGGTGACCGCGCCGTCCTTGTTGACCGGCACGTTCTGCAAGCCGGTGGACGACGCGATGCCGAGGATGCCGTTCGCGTCGACGAAATCGACGCAGCCGCCGAGGGAAGGCTTGTCCTGCCAGGTCCACGCGGGTGTGCTGAGCGGCTGTCCGGACTGCAGGCGGTACACGGCGTCCGGGCCGTTGGCCGGGTGATCGGTCACCCAGGCGCGCTTCCCGTCGGAGGAACGGCAGATGCCGCCGGGGGAGTGCAAGCCCGCGGCATAGACGGCGGACCCGGAGGTGGGATTGCCGGTCGCCGGTTTCCCGGAGACGTCGATGCGCAGGACCTTGCCTGCCAGCGAATTAGGGTCCGCGGCCGCGGCAGGGTTGCCTGCGTCTCCTGTCGCGACGAGCAGTGCGCCGCTTCCGTCGCTGGCCAGCGCGCCGCGATTGCCGGTCGGGCCCTTCGGGATGCCGGTCAGCACCGGCTTCTGAGCCTGGCCCTTGGCGAACCGCACGACTCGGTTGTCCGACGCCGTGGTGACGTATGCGAAGACCAGCTGATCCTCGACATAGCTCGGCGACAGCGCCAGGCTGGTCAGCCCCCCGTCGCCGTCAGCCTGGACGTCCAGTTGCGCGAACGACGTCGCGTCATGTCCGGAGCTGGCCAGCATCACCCGGCCGGTTTTCCGCTCACCGGCGAGAGCGGCGGGCGCGGATCCCTCGCCGGGAAGCCCGGCGACGGCGGCGACTGTGTCCAGGCAGGTGGCTATGACGGCCTTGTCGAAGTCTTTGCAGCCCTGCGGAGGCGGAACCGGCGAGGGAGGCGCTTGCGCGGGGCCGGTGCGGGGGCCGCTGCCGGGGCCGTCGCCGTGCTCCTGGACCTGCGGCGGAGATTCCGGGCTCGGCACCGGCGCGGGGGTGAACGTCTGGCCGGCGGCGGTGTCGTCGAACCGGGCGCAGCCGGAAAGCACGAGGCCGCCGCAGGCGAGGAGGGCCAGCGGCGCCGACCACCGGTACCGGGTACGCATGATGCCCCAGCCTAGGTGGAGCGGCGTGAGCCACTGGTAAGTGGTTACCGTGGTGATCATGACAGTCACCGTGCTGGTCCCGGACGACGAGGGCGTCGCCGTGCTGTCCGAAATCCCCCTCGTCCATGCGGTGCGCTACGAATGGGGCCGCCCGTTGCCGCCGGAGGCCGCGAAAGCCGAGGTGCTCGTCCCGGCCATGGATTCGACGGGCGACGACATCTGGAGCGAGCTGCCGAACCTCAAGCTGGTGCAGCTCCTGACCGCAGGCGCGGAAGACTGGGTCGGCCGCGTCCCGGACGGCGTTCTGTTGTCCACCTGCCGAGGTGCGCACGGCGGCAGCATGGCGGAGTGGGTCGTCGGCGTGCTGCTGTCGATGTACCGGAATCTGGACGTCTACGCGGCGGCGCAACGGGCCGGGCGCTGGGAGCAGCTGCCGTCCGACACGTTGCAGGGCCAGCGTGTGCTGATCGTCGGTGCGGGGGACGTCGGACGTCAGTTGCGGCGGAGGTTGGAGCCGTTCGGTGTCCGCTGCACGATGGTCGGGATGTCGGCGCGTGAGGGCGTGCACGGTGTCGATGAGTTACCGGAACTGCTGCCGCACCACGATGTGGTGGTCATGATGGTCCCCCTCACGTCGCGGACGCGGGGCATGGTCGACGCTGATTTTCTTGCGGCGATGCGTGCTGGCGCGGTGCTGGTCAATGCTGCTCAAGGGCCTGTTGTGATTACTGACGCGCTTGCGGCGGAGCTGGCGGCGGGACGGCTTCGCGCCGCGCTCGACGTGACCGATCCCGAGCCGTTGCCGGACGGCCATCCGCTGTGGACAGCGCCCGGTTTCGTGCTGACGCCGCACGTGGCCGGAGCGGTGCGCGGCGTCCGGCGGCGCGCTTATTTGGTGGCAGCGGCGGAAATCGCCCGGTACGCTGGCGGAGAGCTACCTGGCAATCTCGTGCGCGGCGAATACTGATCGTTTCCCGGATGTCGACCTGGCACTCAGGGTGAACCCTGAAAGAGCCCCTGACCTCGGCGTGCTCGCTCGCGGGTCACGGCTGAATCCCCTAATCTTCGCCGCGTGACCACTCAAGGGGACGACTACCAGACCAGCGTGCTGTCCGGTGTCGAGGACTCTGCCGGCAACGACTACGACGAACCGCGGCAGGGCGGTCTCGGCTTCGGCCTGCTCGTCTTGCGCCTGGGGCTCGGCGTGATCATGGGTGCGCACGGCCTGCAGCATCTGTTCGGCGCTTTCGGCGGACCGGGCGTCGGCGGGTTCGCGCATGTGCTTGAGATGTTCGGGTACCACAAACAGACAACGCTGCTGTCCTGGATCACCGGCATCACCGAGGTCGCGGGCGGTGCGCTGGTGATCGTCGGCCTGTTCACGCCGCTCGCCGCGGCGGGGCTGCTGGGCGTGGCGGCGAACATCGTCTACGCGAAGTTCCACGGAGGCTTTTTCGAGGGCACCGGTCAGGGCTGGGAGTACGAGCTGCTGCTGGGCCTGTGCGCGTTGACGCTGATCTTCACCGGCGCGGGCACCATCTCGCTGGAGCGGAACACGCCGTGGCGCAGGCGGCCGTTGCCGCTCGGGCTCATCTCGTTGCTGCTGGCTGCGGCTGCGTCTGTGGTGGTCATCGTTCTGACTCGCTGACGCGGCTGGAGCCTGCGTCGAGCCGGTTGGAGGCAACGGCCGGGTTGACGGGGCCCCGGTCGTTGACCAGGCTTTTGAGGTGTTGCCGTTTAGCGGCGAATGCCTGGTGGGGGCCGCAATCCAGGGGTTCGGTGCTGGCTGGACTGGCTCGTGAGCGGCGACGGTAGACGTGGGTGCCGCGGCTGGAGCTGGAGTTGGCGCGGACAGGCGGGCAATGGTCGTTGAGCGGCGACTCGTGTCGAGCGGGGTCTGGGCTGGCGAGAGGGAGCCATCGCCGTTTGGCGGCGGATGTGGACCGGGCAGCTCGGGCTGGCCGGAGCTCCTGGTCGCCGTTGAGCGGCGATTCGCGTTGATCAGGATCTTGGGTTGGTCGGGGGAGCGTTCGCCGTGTGGCGGTGAATGTTGTGGACCGGAGGCTCGGGCTGGCCGCAGTGGCCGTTGGGCGACGAATCGTGTCGACCCGGATCCGGCGGTAGCGCAGCCCGAGATTGCGGCGACGGAAGCCAGCTAGCCGAGACACGGAAAAGGGGCCCGCGCACCACGCGCGGGCCCCTTCCGGCAGAAGCGAACAGCAGGATCAGCGGTTCGGGTCCCGGACGGCGCCGGTGTCGGCCGACGTGGCCATCCGGGCGTAGGCCCGCAGCGCCGCGGTGATCGGGCGGTGCCGGTCCTTCGGCTGCCACGGACGCTCCGAAGCCTCCATCTTCGCCCGCCGTTCGGCCAGGACCTCCGGTTCGACCAGCAGCTCGAGCCGGCGTTCGTGGACGTCCAGGACGATCTGGTCGCCGTTCTCCACCAGGCCGATCACGCCGCCCGCGGCGGCTTCCGGCGAGATGTGGCCGACCGAGATGCCCGAGGAGCCGCCGGAGAAGCGGCCGTCGGTGATCAGGGCGCATTTCTTGCCGAGGCCGGATCCCTTGAGGAACGCCGTCGGGTGCAGCATTTCCTGCATGCCGGGACCGCCTGCCGGGCCCTCGTAGCGGATGACCAGCACCTCGCCCGGCTGGATCTCCTTCTTGAGGATTGCCGACACGGCTTCCTCCTGGCTCTCCAGCACGCGCGCCGGGCCCTGGAAGTGCCAGAGGTCCTCGTCGATGCCCGCGGACTTGATCACGGCACCGTTCCCGGCCAGGTTGCCGCGCAGGATCGCGAGGCCGCCGTCCTTCGTGTAGGCGTGTCCGACGTCGCGGATGCAGCCTCCGGCAGCGTCGGTGTCCAACGACGACCAGCGGTTTTCCGTCGAGAACGCCTGCGTGGTCCGAACCCCGCCCGGCGCGGCGTGGAACAGCTCCAGCGCCTTCTCCGACGGAGACTCCGCGCGGATGTCCCACTCGTTCAGCCACGTGGCGATGTCCGGCGCGTGGACCGCGTGCACGCCGGTGTTCAGCAGGCCGCCGCGGTACAGCTCGCCCAGGATGGCGGGGATTCCGCCGGCCCGATGGACGTCTTCCATGTGGTAGTCGGAGTTCGGCGCGACCTTCGACAGGCACGGCACCCGCCGCCCGATGTCGTCGATGTCGCTGATCGTGAAGTCGACCTCGCCCTCCTGCGCGGCGGCGAGGATGTGCAGCACGGTGTTCGTCGACCCGCCCATCGCCATGTCGAGCGCCATCGCGTTCTCGAACGCCTCCTTCGTGGCGATCGAACGCGGCAACGCGGACTCGTCGTCGGAGCCGTACCAGCGTTTGCACAGCTCGACCACGGTGCGTCCGGCGTCGGAGAACAGCTCGCGCCGGGCTGCGTGCGTCGCGAGCGTGGAACCGTTGCCCGGCAATGACAACCCCAGCGCTTCGGTGAGGCAGTTCATCGAGTTCGCGGTGAACATGCCGGAGCAGGAACCGCAGGTCGGACAGGCGGAGCGCTCGACCTCGGAGAGACCGGCCTCGTCGATCGCCGAGTTCGCGGACGCCGCGATGGTGGTGATCAGGTCGGTCGGGGCGTGCGCGACGCCTTCGACGACCACCGCTTTGCCGGCTTCCATCGGACCGCCGGAGACGAACACGGTCGGGATGTTGAGCCGCATCGCGGCGTTGAGCATGCCCGGCGTGATCTTGTCGCAGTTGGAAATGCACACCAGCGCGTCGGCCTGGTGCGCGTTGACCATGTACTCCACCGAGTCGGCGATGATCTCGCGCGAGGGCAGCGAGTAAAGCATGCCCGAGTGGCCCATCGCGATGCCGTCGTCGACCGCGATCGTGTGGAACTCGCGCGCGATGCCGCCTGCTTCGGCGACCGCTTCGGCGACGATCTCGCCGAGGTCCTTGAGGTGCACGTGGCCGGGCACGAACTGGGTGTAGGAGTTCGCGATCGCGACGATCGGCTTGCCGAAATCGCTGTCGGTCATTCCGGTCGCACGCCAGAGCGAGCGTGCGCCCGCCGCGTTGCGACCGTGGGTGGTGGTTCGGGAACGGAGGTGCGGCACGGCATTCTCCCAGGTCAGAAGGCTGAACCAGGCGGAGGGGAACTACGGCTCCGCAAACTGGTCCTACCAATTCTACTCGGCTGGTTTGCCGTTGCCGCCGCCGGTCCGTTCCGCATCGGCGGCGGGCTCCGGTTCAGCGGGCTCGGGAGAGGGCTCCGGGGCGGATTCCTGAGCGGATTCCTGAGTGGCGTCCGGCACCGTCTCGGCGGCGGCCGGTTTCCCTCCAGTGAGCTCCTCGTCGCTCAGCACGCCCGACGGGTCCTTGATCTTGCCCTCGCTCACCAGCGCCAGTACCGGAAGATGCCGCGTCCGCACCGTGGGAAGGCTGACCTGGGTGTCGTCGCCGAGGACCGCGCGCACGCGGGCTTTGTTCGTGATCGCCAGGCCCTTGAGCGACGACCACGGCAGGTCGCGCTTGCCGAAGACGGTCCGGACGTGCAGTCCTTCGCGGGTCGCGACGGTGCGCGTGCGCGCGACGAACACGAGCAGCGCGAGCGGGAAGACGTACAGCCACTGGAATCCGCCGATCTCGCCCAGTGCGATCGGTGTCACACAGACGGTCAGCAGACCGATCGCGAGATACGCCGTGGTCGGGATCCGGAACACGGCCTTCCGGCCCTCGTCCGCACGCTGGTCCTGCTGTTTCTTGGCCACGCAGGAATGGTGCACCGGTGCCGGGAGTGACCTGCGTCCGGGTCGCGCGCGGGCAGTACTGGCCGTCCACGATGCGGAATCGCCGTCCCGCAGAGTTGACACTCGCCCGGGCGCGCGACTAACGTCGGGGTCGTGATTACGCAGACCGGTCTCGTACTTTCCCAGCGCGCCGACGCTTAGGAAGAGTCCTCTGCGTCGACGCGCGACCCTCGTGCGACCTTATGGTCGGCGGGGGTTTTTTGTTGCGTGAAACCGGTTCCCCGACCGGAAGTACGGCCCAGACAACCCGAACGAGTGACACCGAGAACCCACGAGGCAGAACCGATGACCAGTGCCACGTCGCGCAGCGACGCGAAGCCCGGGCCGACCGCGCCCGGTGTCCCAGGAGCACGTCCGAAGCCCGCCCCGCCCGCGGGTACGCCGGTGCGCGTCACCGGTGCGCAGTCGCTCGTCCGCTCGCTTGAGGCGGTCGGCGCGGAGGTCGTGTTCGGCATTCCGGGTGGCACCATCCTTCCCGCCTACGACCCGTTGCTCGACTCGACGAAGGTCCGGCACGTCCTCGTCCGCCACGAGCAGGGCGCCGGGCACGCCGCCACCGGCTACGCGCAGGCGACCGGCAAGGTCGGCGTCTGCATGGCCACCTCGGGTCCGGGAGCCACGAACCTCGTCACCCCGCTGGCCGACGCCAACATGGACTCGGTTCCGGTCGTCGCCATCACCGGGCAGCAGTCGCGCGGCCTGATCGGCACCGACGCGTTCCAGGAAGCCGACATCTGCGGCATCACCATGCCGATCACCAAGCACAACTTCCTCGTCACCGACCCGGCGGAGATCCCGCGGGCCATCGCCGAGGCGTTCCACCTGGCCGCGACCGGACGCCCGGGCCCGGTGCTGGTGGACATCCCCAAGGACGTGCTGCAGGAGATGACCTCGTTCTCCTGGCCGCCCGAACTGCGGCTGCCCGGCTACCGCCCGACGCTGCGTCCGCACGGCAAGCAGGTCCGCGAGGCCGCGAAGCTGATCGCGCAGGCCCAGCGGCCGGTGCTGTACGTCGGCGGCGGCGTGATCAAGGCCGAGGCGTCCGAGCGGCTGCGCGAACTCGCCGAGCTGACCGGCATCCCGGTCGCCACCACGCTGATGGCGCGCGGCGCGTTCCCCGACTCGCACCGTCAGCACGTCGGCATGCCCGGCATGCACGGATCCGTCGCCGCGGTCGCCTCGATGCAGCGCGCTGACCTGCTGGTCGCGCTCGGCGCCCGGTTCGACGACCGGGTCACCGGCCAGCTGTCGTCGTTCGCGCCGGACGCGAAGATCGTCCACGCGGACATCGACCCGGCCGAGATCTCCAAGAACCGCAAGGCGGACGTGCCGATCGTCGGCGACTGCAAGGAGATCATCGGCGAGCTGATCGAAGCGGTGAAGACCGAGTTCGACCGCGCCCGTCCCGACCTGAGCGACTGGTGGACGCAGGTCGACTCGTGGCGCGACGACTACCCGTCGGGTTACGAATGGCCCGACGACGGTTCGCTGTCGCCGCAGTACGTCATCGAGCGGATCGGCGAACTGGTCGGCCCGGACGCGGTGTACGCCGCGGGCGTCGGGCAGCACCAGATGTGGGCCGCGCAGTTCGTGAAGTACGAGAAGCCGCGCACCTGGATCAACTCCGGCGGGCTCGGCACCATGGGCTTCGCCGTCCCGGCCGCGATGGGCGCGCAGTTCGGCCTTCCGGACACGCAGGTGTGGGCGATCGACGGCGACGGCTGCTTCCAGATGACCAACCAGGAACTCGCCACGTGCGCCATCGAAGGCGCGCCGATCNGCCGATCAAGGTCGCCGTGATCAACAACGGCAACCTCGGCATGGTCCGCCAGTGGCAGAACCTGTTCTACTCCGAGCGGTACTCCAACACCGACCTCGGCACGCACAAGCACCGCATCCCGGACTTCACGCTGCTGGCCGAGGCGCTCGGCTGCGCGGGCCTGCGCTGCGAGGCCAAGGAGGACGTCGACGCGACGATCCGGCGCGCGATGGAGATCAACGACCGCCCCGTCGTGATCGATTTCGTCGTGGGGAAGGATGCCCAGGTGTGGCCGATGGTGGCCGCGGGCACCGGGAACGACGAGATCATGGCCGTGCGCGGCATCCGGCCGCTGTTCGACGACGACGAGGTTTCGCAGGAAGCCGTCGAGACCGTCGAGGCCGCCGCCGGGGAGGGAGAGCAAGCATGACTGTCCACACGCTGAGCGTGCTGGTCGAGAACAAGCCCGGTGTGCTCGCCCGGGTCTCCGGACTGTTCTCCCGCCGCGGCTTCAACATCGAGTCCCTTGCTGTCGGGCCCACGGAGAACCCCGAGGTGTCCCGGATGACGATCGTCGTCGCCGTTGAGGAGCTACCGCTCGAACAGGTGACCAAACAGCTCAACAAGCTGGTGAACGTGATCAAGATCGTCGAGCTGGAAGCAGGCAGCGCGGTGCAGCGCGAACTGCTGCTGGTGAAGGTCAGGGCCGACGCCACCGTGCGCAGCCAGGTCCTAGAGACCGTCCAGCTTTTCCGCGCCAAGGTGGTGGACGTCTCGCCGGAGGCGCTCACCGTCGAGGCGACCGGGACGTCGGACAAGATCGGCGCGCTGCTGCGGATGCTGGAGCCGTACGGCATCCGCGAACTCGTCCAGTCCGGCATGGTCGCGGTGGGCCGCGGGGCCCGCTCGATCACCGCCGCTTCTCCCCGCTGAACACCCAGATTTCGTGTAAGTACGGAAGGAAGTAGTACCCCCCATGGCAGTGGAAATCTTCTACGACGACGACGCCGACCTGTCGATCATCCAGGGTCGCAAGGTCGCCGTGATCGGCTACGGCAGCCAGGGCCACGCGCACTCGCTCAGCCTGCGCGACTCGGGCGTCGACGTCCGGATCGGCCTGCAGGAGGGGTCCAAGTCCCGGGCGAAGGCCGAGGAGCAGGGCCTGCGCGTGCTGTCGGTCGCCGAGGCGGCCGCCGAGGCCGACGTGATCATGATCCTCGCGCCGGACACGAAGCAGCGCTTCATCTACGAAGAGCACATCGCGCCGAACCTCAAGGACGGCGACGCGCTCTTCTTCGGCCACGGCTTCAACATCCGGTACGACCTGATCAAGCCGCCGGCCAACGTCGACGTCGCGATGGTCGCCCCGAAGGGCCCGGGCCACCTGGTCCGCCGCCAGTTCGTGGACGGCAAGGGCGTGCCCTGCCTGATCGCGGTCGAGCAGGACGCTTCGGGCAACGCCCAGGCGCTCGCGCTCTCCTACGCCGCGGCGATCGGCGGCGCGCGGGCCGGCGTCATCAAGACGACCTTCACCGAGGAGACCGAGACCGACCTCTTCGGCGAGCAGGCGGTGCTGTGCGGCGGCGCGTCGGCGCTGGTGCAGACCGGTTTCGAGGTGCTCACCGAGGCGGGTTACGCCCCGGAGATCGCGTACTTCGAGGTGCTGCACGAGCTGAAGCTGATCGTCGACCTCATGTACGAGGGCGGCATCGCGCGTCAGCGCTACTCCATCTCCGACACCGCCGAGTACGGCGACCTCACCCGCGGCCCGCGCGTCATCTCGCCGGCCGTCAAGGAGGAGATGAAGAAGATCCTGGGCGAGATCCAGGACGGCACGTTCGCCCGCGAGTGGGTCGCCGAGGACGAGGCCGGCCGGCCGAACTTCACGAAGCTCGAGGACCAGGGCAACCAGCACCCGATCGAGAAGACCGGCAAGAAGCTCCGCGACCTCATGTCGTGGGTGGACCGGCCGATCACCGAGACCGCCTGACCGGTTTCCCGAAGGAGGCCCTGTCGTCCGTTCGACGGACGGCTGGGCCTCCTTTTCGTTACAGGGCGGTGCCGCCGAACGGCGGATACGCTGTGGCGATGAGCCGCCCGACCGATGACAAGGCGCACATCCGGCACGAACTCGACCTCACCGGCGCGACCTGGATCCGCGCCGAACCGGCGGGCGTGACCCTGGAGCATTGCGCGGAGTACGCGTTCGTCCCGCATTCGGACGGGGTGACCTACGTGGCCATCCGGCAGCCGGCTGATCCGGACGGGGCGGTGCTGGTGTTCACGCCTTCGGAATGGGACGCGTTCACGCGCGGGGTTCGGGACGGCGAATTCGAGTTGCCGGAGTCGTAGGCCTTCGCTTCCGTGGGTCGTTTCTGGCCGGTAAATCAGCCTGACTGCTGGTGGACGGCCGTTGCCGGTTAGTGGCGAATCTGGCCTTAGCGGCGCGATTGCGCAGGTCAGGGGTTCTGGTGTCTTCGTGTGCGGGCTTCGCGGCTGGGCCCGGTTGTCCGGATCAGATGGCTCGGAGCGTCGCGATGAGTTCGATGACCTGGTAGGCCGTCGGGAAGTCCGGTGCCTGGTAGCGGAGAGTGCAGCCGTCGGCGAGTTCCATCCCCGGCACCAGCAGCGCGTGTTCAGTCATCCGGGGCCGGTGTGCCTGGACTTCCAGTCCGACCGGACCGTCGAAGCGCAGCGGGCGGACGTCCTCCCGGCTGGCCAGCGCTTCGGGTACCGCGCGTTCGATTTGGTCGCACGCCTCGTCGGGATGGGGCATCTCGCACGCGGAGCGTGCCGCGGCCGCACGAGCACCCAGCGCGCGTTTGACCACCGCGGAGCGGATGCCCGGTGCGACTTCGGCTGCCTCAGCGGCCACGGTGTCATCGCCGCTTGCCGGCGCCGGCGGTACGCCGTAGTGCGCCGCGAGCGCGGCGTTCAGACCGAGTTCGCCCAAAGAACGGCCATTGCAACGCACGTCCGCGACGGTCCCGCCGGAGATGGTGTGCGCCATGACTGAGCGGGGCGTGCCGGCCCTGGCCGTGGTAGCCGATGAAAGGACCGCGTCCGTGTTCTCGGCCAATCCCGCCATCATCCCGCGAGGCTTGGGCGTCCCGCGGAGCAACTCGGCACGTCGGTCCAGCAGTTCGGGCAGAAGGTTCCGGAAGCTCGCGTGCGCTTCGGTGACCTGGACCTCGGCGGCTTCGTCATACGCGAATACGCCGCGAACGGCTGCGTTGGCCTCCGTGGTGAGCAACTTGCGGTTGCGCTCGTATTCGCCGTGCCGGGAATGACCTCGTCGCCGTGGACCACTCCGGCGATTCCCTCCATGTCGACCGAGACGAGCACCCGCATCTCCATCACGCCCTTCTCGGCGACCCATGGCCAGGAATGCCACCCTATCGAGCGTTTCAGTGTGTGGGCGGCGATCGGCCGCCTCGTGTCTGCGGCTTCTCGAGTCTGTGGACGCTCGGTCGATCGCGGGTTTCGCCGATTCGCGGCAACTACGACTTCGCCGGACCAGATCGTGTCCCGTCGGATTCGCCTCCAGGAGGCCGACGATGCTGCGGCCGGTGCGCGGGCTGGTTTTCACGAAGGCAGAAAAATCGCGGCTGCTGCGTCAGCAAGTGCGTCTGGGCTCGGCGAATCCGCTTCGGTTTGAGCCAGGTGCAGCAGCCCGAGAATGGCCGCGTAAGCGACTCGCGCCCGGTGCGCCGCCTGATCCGGCGGGAGGCCGAGTTCGAGATACGTACTGGTCAGAAGGTTAAGCCGGGCTTGGTTGACGCGGCTGACCGCGTCCTTGACCCGCGGGTCATTGCGGTCGCCGAGCAAGCTGAGGTGTACCGACGGGGCCAACGGCTGGACGGCGCGCACGACGGCGGTGAGCAGTTCGCGCAGCCGTTGCCGCGGATCGGCGATTGCGGCGTACTCGGCGAGTCCTGCTTCGCCGTGGCTTCGCCCCCAATCGGCGAGAGCCGCGGTGATCAGCTCGTCCCGGTTGCGGAAGTGCGCGTAGAAACTGCCCTTGGTCACGCCGAGCGTCCGCGCGAGCGGTTCGACTCCGACCGCGGCCAGCCCGCCGTTCGCGATCGCCTTCAGCGCGGCCCGCGTCCAGTCCTGGGCGGACAGCCGGGGCGAATCGTTCACCATGCGCGGAGGATACGCCACCGTATTGACGGTCCTGCCTGTGCTGGATACGGTGTCGTATCCATACGTAGCCGTATTAATACGTTGCCGTACTGAGGGGCGATGAAATGGCACACGCGAAGGTTCGCCGAGTAGTCACCGGGCACGACTCCGGCGGCAAGGCCCGCGTGGTCGCCGACGGTCCCGTCGAGCCGATCACGTCCGGCTTGATGCCGGGCTGCGCGATCTACCGCCTGTGGGGCCGGGACGAACGACCGGTATTTCCCGACAACGGCTCGCCGCGCCGGGCCGAGGCGTATTACCCGCCGCGGGACGGTTCACGGTTCATGATCAACACGATCGCGCCCGGCGAAATGACCCCGCTGCCGGATCTCGACGTGGCGGCGGCCTGGGAAGAACTGGAGCGACAGGCACCGGGCGCGGCCGGCGCGATGGAGCCCGACGCACCGGGCATGCACACCACCGACACCCTCGATTACGTCCTGGTCGTCTCGGGCGAGGTCACGTTGGAGCTGGACGACGGGGATCAGACGGTCTTGCGAGCAGGCGATGTCGTCGTCCAGAACGGCACGCGGCACGCCTGGCGCAACCACGGTGTCGAACCCTGCACGATCGTCGGCGTCGCTGTCGGTGCGGACCGGGCATAGGCCGGATTCGCCACTGAGCGGCGACAGTTTCTTTTGCCCGCCGGGTTTGACATTGACATCGTGACAAGGTCTTCACTGGTCGGCGGAGGTGATCCCGATGAACTCGACACAGATGAATTCCCAGCTCCTGCGGCTGATCGAGGCGTTGGGCTCCGGGGACTCGTCGACGCGGCTGAAGGCTGCCCTGACGATCGGAACGCACCCGGACGGCTCTGGTCTCGTCGAGGCGCTCGTCGCACGTTGCGCGATCGAGCCGGACTTTTACGTACGCGACATGCTCACCTGGGCGTTGACCCGGTTCCCGGCAGGGGACACAGTGCCGCGGCTCCTCACGGAGCTGCGGTCGCCGGTGGCGCAGGCCAGGAGCCAGTCGCTGCACACGTTGTCCAAAATCGGCGACCGGAACGTGTGGCCAGCGATCACCCGATCGTTGCTGCGCGACGCCGACGACGAGGTCGCGAGAAGCGCATGGCGGGCGGCTGTCGTTCTCGTGCCGGACGGGGACAAGACCGGGCTGGCGGCTGAACTGGCGACACAGCTCGGTCGCGGTGACCGGACCCTGCAGCTCAGCCTCAGCCGGGCGCTGGTCGCGCTCGGACCTGTGATCGAGCCGGTATTGGAGGCCGCGGTGCTGAGCACCGACCCGGCCGTTCGGGCGCACGCTGTCGCCACCGAGCGGCTGCTCCGCGACCCGGACACCGGTTTCGACCAGGCCGTGGACGAGGCGAAACGGATCGTCGCGCTCGGTCCGGAGCGGGCTCAGGAAACCGCGTGCTGATCGGCGAGGTCGCCCGCCGCTCGGGGGTGAGCACCCGGATGCTCCGGCACTACGACACCCTCGGGCTGGTGCGGCCGACCGGTCGCACCGTGGGCGGCTATCGCGAGTACTCCGCCGACGACATCCGCCGGATCTTCCACGTGGAGAGCCTCCGGTCGCTCGGGATGTCGCTGCGGCAGATCGGCCGGGCGCTGGAAGATCCCGCTTTCGTGCCGTCGGAGCTGGTCGGCGACCTCATCCGGCGGACCGAAGACCGGCTGAAACGGGAACAGGAGCTGCTCGACCGGCTCCGCGCGGTCGATGCCTCGGCACCCTCCGGATGGGAGGGTGCCTTGCGCATCGTCGAGCTGCTGCGCGGGCTCAGTTCACCGGGTGCGGCGCGTCGGCAGCAGACCGTTCTGGCTCCTGCCGACGAGGTACCGGTTCCTGCTGAGGTGCTGGCCAGAGCGATCCTCGCCGAATCCGACCCGAACGTCGCCGGCGCGCTCCGGTGGGCCCTCGCCCGGACCGATGGCGGCGGGGTGGCGAATGTGGCGTGTGGTCTCCGTTCGGAGGACGCCGACATCCGCCGACGTGCGATCCTGGCACTCATCGAGTTGCCCGGCGACGAGGTGACCGCGGTGTTGATGGAAGTGCTCGCCGGTTCCGACCCTGTGGTCCGTCGGCATGCGGCGCTCGCTCTGGGTGCGCGCGGTGCGGAGGAGGCGGTGCCGACGCTTGTCGAAATGGTCGTCGAGGGGCGAAACGACGTCGAGGCGGCTGAGGTTTTGGGCGCGTTGGCGGATGGGGGCGCGGACGGAATTGCCGGAGCGTTGGTCGACGCGTCGGCCGCGCATCCTGCGGATTCCGCGGTGCGAATCCGGTTGACACAGGCGCTCGCGGAGATGCCGGGGACGCTTGCGCACGGGGCGCTGCAGCAGTTGGCGGGGGACGGGGATCGGGCCGTGGCGTTGGTGGCTTCGGCTCTGGTGAAGGTTGTTGAAGAGCGTGAGGGTGTTGGTGATGAGGGCTCTGGAGGCACCCATCCGGGTGCGGGTAGCTGACCGAGATTCGGGGGATCGGTGCTGGTCAGAGGGTGTTTGCCATTTAATGGCGAAACTTGGCCTGGGGTGAGTGGCCCTTCAACGGTGATCGGCGTGGCCGGTTGGGCGGCGGTCTGGGGTGAATTGCCGTTGGCTGGCGGAAGCCGCAGGGATGGTCGCGGTCAGGCGTCAGGTGGGGTGTTCGTCGCTCAACGGTGAGGGTTGCGGCGGCGTTCGTTGCCGATGGGCGGCGAGGGCCGCCTCGGCGGACGTTGCCGCCGAATGGCGAACAGTGGCAGTTGCTGCCACCGCGTGGCGAGGTAAGAGGCGGTGGCGTTCGCCGCTGGATGGCAACGATGGTTCGACGGTTGAGTGGCCGTGTCGGGTTGCGTGATACAGATTCGCCGTTGAGCGGCGAATCTTGTGGCGAGCCGTCGTGGTGACGGTGTTCAGCGCGGTGCGCGCGTTGCCGTTCAGTGGCGAAGACGTGGAGGAGTTGCCGTTATTCGGAGACGCGGGTGATGAGCTCCGCTAGGCGGCCGGTGGCCGCGGCCAGGGCGAGGTGGTCACCGTAGTCGCGGGACTCGACGATCTCTCCGTCTCGGATGCGCATTACGAAGATGTTGTTCACCTGGAACGGGGTTCCGGAGCTGGTTTCGCCTACGTAGGTTGATTCGCCGATGATGACTTCTGGGTCGGTGCTCAGGTGGAGTACTAGGTCGGTCACCTCGATGCGGAAGGCCGCTGCGGCACCGGCGTCGAAGTGAGCCCGCAGGTCGTCTCGGGTGCGGAGGACGGGGGCCCCGGGCAGGAACGGGTGTCGGACATCGGTCTTTGCCGCATAGAGGTCGGGAAGTTCGGACCAGCGTCCGTCGGCGACGCCGAAGACGACTCGTTGGAATACGCCCTCACGGCTGTTCGGGGAGAAGAGTTCAGCCGGGCGCGGAGCGATGGGGCGAAGTTTGTAAGCGGGCGCTTGGGTGTATGCCTCGCCGAGGCCGGCGGTTGCGTTTTGAATCGCGGCCAGGCGCAGGTAGTCGTGATAGTCGCGGGTGTGGGTGAGGAGTCCGTCGCGGGCGCGAAGGACTTGGATGTTGGCCGTCTCGGTTGTCCGGCCGGTTTTCCGCGACTCGGCGGTGTACTGGTACTCGGCGACGATGACCTCGGGGCGGGCGGTTTCGTGGATGGTCACGTCGTGGCGTTTGAGGCGAAGCGTTTGACCCAGGCCGCTGACAAAACGGTCGTGCACTGCGGCGCGGCCTTCCATCCGGCTCGGCCTGGGGATTGAGGTGGGGTGTTCGACGACAGTGTCTTCGGAGTAGAGGTGTGCGAGGTCGGCGAAGCGGCCGTCGGTGATTCCGGTGGAGAGCTGGTCGAACAGGTCGTGTGCGGTGGGCATGAGGGTCTCCGCAGGGTCGGCTAACCGGAGTCTGTAGTCCGTTACGATACGGACTACAGACTCCGGATGTCTACCGGCCGGGAGTTGCCGATTAGTGGCGACTGAGGCGGTGCAGCAGTTCTTGAGCGGCTGGGCTGTCGCAGGCTTCTGCCCAGCCTTCGGGGGTGCTGTCCCAGAGGGCATCGCGGGCGGTGAGGTCGGTGCCAGCGTTTGCGAGGAGTTCGATGACGTCCAGCCGGTTGCTCTGGGCGGCCAGGTGCAGCGCCGTGACGCCGACGCCGTGGCGTGGGCCGCCGAACGTGCCGATGTGGTTGACGTTCGCTAGCGACAGCAGAGTCTCTGTTGCCGCTGAGCGGCCACACGCGGCTGCCCAGGTGAGGGCGGTGCCGCGGTAGACGTCGGCGTTCAGGTTCGCGCGGCGTGAGGCCAGGGTGCGGAGTGTGGCTGTTTGGTTGTTGCGGGCGGCCCAGGCTAAGGATTCGTCGAGGATTTCCGTGGGGTCCTTCGTCGGCTTCCAGAAGGGAAACCGCTGTGCGGACGGTAGAACTCACGGTGTGCCCTGGCTGCTGGAGAAAGAGTCCCCTTTGGACTGACGAGGTCATCCAGTAGTGCGTCGTCGCCGAGACCGGTTGCGACGCGCAGGTTGTGAGGGGACCGTTCGTGCGTTGCCAGTTTTTCGGCAACAGCGCGATTTCCCCAAAATAGGGCCACAATCAGCGGGGTTCCGCCGTCGCCGCGGCCTGAGACGGCCAAGGGTGCGCCAGCGTTGATCAAGAGGTCGGCGATCAGTGGTAAATTGACGTAGGCCGCTTGATGCAGGGCAGCCCAACCGTGTGCATTGGCTCGTGCGGGATCGGCACCGTGGGCGAGCAGGATGCGGACGAGACGTTCGTCATGGGTCGCGGAGGCCATGCCGAAAAGATCGTTCCCGTTGGTGCCTCGGGCGTGGGCAAGGTGCGGGGCCTCGGTGAGCAGTGCTGTCAGGCCCTCCAAGCCTCGGGCTTCTACCAGCTGATAAGCCCGGGCGAACGGTTCGCCGTTTTTCGGCAAATCCTCGACGTGGGCCTTCAGCGTCCGCCACGTCGGGAAGCCGTGCTCCCGGGCGATGACGGTTAGCGCGCCGGTGCGGGTCAGCGGTTGTTCGTGCCGGTCGAAGGCAGTGCGGGCGTCGGGAGTGCCGTCTTCGGCTGAGGCGAGGAGGCCGATGGTGCGGCCGCGGTAGTACTTCACGTCCTGGTGGTAGGCGTGCTGGACGTCCGGTCCGTGCTCGGCGATTCGGCGGACATAGGCCTGAAGCTGTGGCCAGCTGGGGAATCAGTAGCGGCGAGCGAGCCGGAACTGCGCTTCCGACAGTGCGATGGAGTCGGCGCAGGCGAGTTCCTTGGCCTGTTTACAGAGCTGGCCGAGGTCGGGGTTGGCGGGTAAGGCCGTCATCAGGGAGTCCTTCCTTCCCTTGCGCGCCCGTGGTCCGCCGGCACCGGGCAGGGAAGAAGGAGAAGCTCGGCGACTCGTGGTACGGGGGTGGGCTCGGCCCTTTCCGCGGACAGGACGCGGCCCCTGCCGCGCGAGGACGACTGTAACTCAGAAGGGTCAACGTCCGCCGGTGGCGAAGCTGACTGCGATGCCGAGCGTGGCCGTGTTGTACATGAACGACAGGACGCTGCGTGCGAAGCACGAGGGAACGGACCGACGTCGTCCGTGTTTCGACGTCCGGGACGGCGAAGCTCGTCCCGATGGTGAACGCGAAATAGGTGAAATCGGCCAGCGTGGGACGTTCAGTTTCGGGGAAGCGGAAGTGCTGTGTCGGGATGCTGTAGTAGTACAGCGTTCCGCGTGACCGAAGTGCAGGATCGCTCAGGCCAACAGGACAGCGGGGACACCGACCAGGCTGGTCAACAGGGTGAACAGCAGTCCCAGCCGACGGCCTAGAACGCCATTCAGCCACCGGGCGTCGGCGTGGTCGATTTTTCGGCTACGGGACACGCGTGATCCGGATGCCGAGGTGGATCAGTGTGAGCAGATCCCAGAAGAGAAGGGCCAGAACATTGTCGTCCCGGACGAAGGTGGCGATCCCCCAGCGCCAGCAGGACCAGCTCGACGTCCGGGACGCGGTGATGGCGGGGTTCGTGAACACCGGCGGCTCCCGGGGCGAACGCGGGCGAGACACCTCGCGAAGATAACAGCGGATGGTGGCTGCTGGACGGCGAAACTGTCCCGCCGGGACCGCCCGTTCAGGGGGAGTGTTCGCAGGGAGCGCTGCGGCGGACACGGGAGCGTGGGAATGTCTGTGAAGAGCGGGAAAGCGCCGGTATGCAGGGGATGAACGGTTTCGCCGTTGAGTGGCGAATCCGTGGTGAGGTGGGGATTCCGGCGTCCGGGGAAGGCTTCGGCGAGTGCGGGGCGGCCCGGTTGCCCCGATTCTGCGGAGACCTCGTGGGCAAGCCGTAAGGGGGTGGGGCTTTCGCGGGAAGCTCCGAAAGCCCCACCGCGGAATCACGGAACCAGCGTGGCGAGGCGACGCCAGCCGTCCACCGGAATCTCCGGTCCGTCGCTGAGAACCTGAACGCAGACGTGGTCCGCACCGGCGTCGAGGTGTGCGCGGATTCGGTCGGTGACTTCCTGCTCGCTGCGATAGGCCACGATCGCGTCGACCAGGCGATCGCTGCCGCCGTCGGCGAGGTCTTCCTCGGTGTAGCCGAGGCGGCGCAGATTCGTTCGTTGGTGTGCGGCCAGCCGTACGTAGCCGGCGACGTGTTCGCGAGCGATCCGCCGCGCCCGCAACGGATCTGTGTCGAGGACGACGGCTTGTTCGGCAGCGAGGTACGCGTCGGGTCCCATCGTTTCCCGAGCGGATGCAGTGTGCTCTGGAGGGACGAAGTACGTGTGCGCGCCGTCGGCCTGGGTCGCCGCGAGTTTCAGCATTCTCGGGCCGAGAGCGGCTAGAAGCCGGCGTGGTCGAGAGTCAGAAGCAACGTCCAGATCGGCCGCATCCATGGCGTCGAGATAGTTCTGCATCGCACTGCCTCCGCCGCCGGGCCGATGTCCGCCCAAACCCAGCGTGAACCGTCCCGGGTACGCCTCGGCCAGCGTGCGTCCAGCAGCCTCGGCGGCCGCCGCCGACCGTTCGGAAAACCGTGCGATCCCAGTCGCCACAGTCAACGTCGTGGTCGCTTCGAGCAGCAGCGCGGCCTGCGTGAGTGCCTCCCGGCCGCGGTATTCGCCGAACCACAGCGTGGCGAAACCCAGCGACTCGACCTCGCGCGCAGCCGTGCGCACTTCGCCGATTTTCTTGCCGTCAAAGGCAAAAGTCCAGATCCCGACCGTCATCGCGTCCCGCCTTCCACGGCGGCGGCAAGCTTCGCGAACAGATCCACAACAGACTCCAAGGAGTTTCCTGGCCGCGGAGCGCGGCGTTGATCCCGGCGCAGCCAGGGCCGATATGTCCACTGAGGACGCACCAGATAACCAGAGGCTGCCTCCGGTTACTATACGGAGGAGACCTCCGATTTGTCACGGGATAAACTCGGACCCGACATGACCGACGCCAAGCCGATGCGCGCGGACGCCCGCCGCAACTACGAACGCCTGCTGGCCGAAGCGAGGCGCGCCTTCGCCGAACGCGGCGTCGACGCCTCGCTCGAAGACGTCGCCCGCAGCGCCGGAGTCGGGATCGGCACCCTCTATCGCCACTTCCCGACCAGGGAAGACCTGATCGAGACGCTGCTGCGGGACCGGTTCGACACCCAGGCGGAAAAGGCACGCGAGCTGCTGCTCGCCGACGACCCGCTCGACGGGCTGTACACCTGGCTCATCGGCCTCGGCGAGACGTCGGCCGTTTACCGTGGGCTTACCGAAATGCTGGCCGACGCGTTCGACGATCCGGAGTCGCGGCTGCACGCGTCCTGCGAAGCGATGCGGGAAGCCGCGTCCCACCTAGTGGACAGAGCGCAAGCGGCCGGCGTTTTCCGTGCCGACGTGACGGTCCAAGAGCTGCTTTTGCTGCTGCACGGCGCTTCCTGGGCCGGATCCCACCTTCCGGGAGAAGGCGGTACAGAGCGCCTGATGGGGCTTGTCTTCAGCGGATTACGAACAAGTAAACAGCGGGGGCAGCGGGCTGTCAGTGCCCCGCGTTAAACTCCCGCGAGTCCGGGCACAACGACGTGCGCCGCAGAGAGCGTCCTCGATTTCGTGACCAGATAGTGGGAGCCGCATCGTGACCAAGCCCAGCAAACCCGTAGTCCTCATCGCGGAGAAGCTCGCGCCCTCCGTGCTGAGTGTGTTCGGTGAAGAGGTAGAGGTCCGGCACGTGGACGGCACCGACCGTCCCGCTCTGCTTGAGGCGGTGAAGAGCGCCGACGCGCTCTTGGTCCGATCCGCCACCAAGGTCGACGCCGAGGTGCTCGGGGCGACCACTCAGCTGAAGGTCGTCGCCCGCGCGGGCGTCGGCCTGGACAACGTCGAGGTCCCGGCGGCCACCGAGCGCGGCGTGCTCGTGGTGAACGCGCCGACGTCGAACATCGTCTCCGCCGCCGAGCACGCGGTCGCGCTGCTGCTCGCGGTCGCCCGCCGCGTTCCCGCCGCCGACCAGAGCCTGCGCGGCGGCGAGTGGAAGCGCAGCTCGTTCTCCGGCGTCGAGATCAACGGCAAGACGGTCGGCGTCGTCGGGCTCGGCAAGATCGGCCAGCTGTTCGCGCAGCGGCTCGCCGCCTTCGGGGCCAAGCTCATCGCGTACGACCCCTACGTTTCGGCCGCGCGCGCCGGGCAGCTGGGCATCGAGCTGGTCACCCTCGACGAGCTGCTGGAACGCGCCGACGCGATCTCCATCCACCTGCCGAAGACGCCGGAGACCAAGGGCCTCATCGACGCCGAAGCGCTCAAGAAGACGAAGCCCGGCGTGATCATCGTCAACGCCGCTCGCGGCGGTCTGATCGTCGAGGAAGCGCTGGCCGACGCGGTGCGCAGCGGCCACGTGGGCGGCGCGGGCATCGACGTGTTCGTCACCGAGCCGACCACCGAGAGCCCGCTGTTCAACCTGCCGAACGTCGTCGTCACGCCGCACCTCGGCGCGTCCACCGCCGAAGCGCAGGACCGCGCGGGCACGGACGTGGCGCGTTCGGTGCTGCTGGCGCTGCGCGGCGACTTCGTGCCGGACGCGGTGAACGTGTCCGGTGGCGGCGCGGTCGGCGAGCACGTGCGGCCGTACCTGTCGCTCACCCAGAAGCTCGGCCAGGTGCTGACCGCGCTGAACCCGAAGGCTCCGACATCGCTGACCGTCGAGGTCAAGGGCGAGATCTCCAGCGAAGACACCGCGGTGCTGAAGCTGGCGGCGCTGCGCGGGCTGTTCGCGGGCGTGGTCGAGGACCAGGTCACCTTCGTCAACGCGCCGCGGCTGGCCGAGGAGCTCGGGGTGCAGGCCGAGCTGGTTTCCGAGTCGGAGAGCCCGAAGTTCCGCAGCCTGGTCACGCTCCGCGCGGTGCACGGCGACGGCGCGACGCTCACCGTGTCCGGTTCGGTCACCGGCAAGGACGAGGTCGAGAAGATCGTCGAGGTCAAGGGCAGGCACTTCGACCTTCGCGCCGAGGGCGACGTGCTCGTGATCGAGTACCCGGACCGCCCCGGCGTCATGGGCCGCGTCGGCACGCTGCTCGGCGAGGCGGGCATCAACATCGAGGCCGCGCAGATCAGCCAGAGCACCGACGGTTCCGACTCGATCATGCTGCTGCGCGTCGACCGGCATGTGGACGCCAACGTGCTTGAGCCGATCGGAGCCACTGTCGGCGCGCACACCATCCGCGCCGTCGACTTCAACTAGTCCCGATTTCGCCGAACGGCCCCTTCCCCGGACCCCGGGGAAGGGGCCGTTCTGTCGTTCTTCCCGGACCGGCAACATTCGGGTAACGGAGCTTTTTCCGCACGAAAGTAGGGGTTTCGGACAGTTAGGTTCTTGCCGCGAGGCTGAACCACGCGCCGTGAGAGCACGGCGCGGCGCCGGTGCTCACCGTCGGGGGTGCGAAGGGAGAGCGCGGGCAGGTTCGTGATCCGGGCCTCGAGAAGGGGTTACTCATGAGCAGGACCCGGTTGCCCGGGTGGGCTGCCCGCTCGGTGGTCGTGGGTTCCGCGGTGATGCTGGCGGCGGCTGTCGCTGTGCCCGCGGCGTCCGCGCAGGGTGCGCCGCTGGCCGAGCCGGTCGCTCCGGCGAAGGTCGACGCGAGCAAGCTCCAGGGCAAGCTTTCTCCCCGGCTGAGCGCGGCTCAGGGGCAGATCACCGCGTTCGTCGAGCTGGCCAAGAAACCCGCAGTGGACGCGTTCAAGGAGGAGCAGGGCAAGGGCAAGGAGAAGGCCAAGCAGGCGGCGAAGGCGGCTAAGGCCGACGTCGCCGCGGCGGTCAGCTCCGTCGTCGGGCAGCTGCGGTCCGTGGACGCGGGCACGAAGCTGGTCACGCAGACGGCCAACGCGGTGCCCGGCGCTGTTGTCACCGCTGACGCGGCCAAGATCCGCCAGCTCGCGGAACGGCCGGACGTCGTCTCAGTGCGCACGGTCGTGCCGAAGAACCGCACCAACGCCAGCGCCGAGCAGCTCACCAACACGCTTGTCAGCTGGCAGAAAACCGGCAAGTTCGGTGACAACATCCGCGTCGGCGTGATCGACGACGGCATCGACTACACCCACGCTGACTTCGGCGGTCCGGGCACGCCCGAGGCGTACAAGGCGGTCGACCGCGCCAAGCCGTCGCCGCTGTTCCCGAGCGCCAAGGTGGTCGGCGGCACTGACCTCGTCGGCGACGACTACGACTCGGCGGGCAAGACCGGTTCGCCGACGCCGGTGCCGGACCCCAATCCGATCGCGTGCGGCGAGCACGGCACGCACGTCGCGGGCACGATCGGCGGCTTCGGCGTGAACGCCGACGGGAGCACGTTCACCGGCGACTACAAGAAGCTGAACAAGAAGAAGCTCGACGCCATGCGGATCGGGCCGGGCACCGCGCCGAAGGCGCTGCTCTACGCGATCAAGGTGTTCGGCTGCAAGGGTTCCACGAACGTCACCTCGCAGGCGCTGGACTGGGCGCTCGACCCGGACGGCGACGGCGACTTCACCGATCACCTCGACGTCGTGAACCTGTCGCTGGGCAGCGACTTCGGCGCGCCGGACGACCCGGACTCGCTGTTCGTGCGCAAGCTCGCGCAGAACAACGTGCTTCCGGTGATCTCGGCGGGCAACGGCGGCGACATCAACGACATCGCCGGTTCGCCGGGCAACACCCCGGAAGCGCTCACCGCGGCCAGCAGCCGCGACGCGGGCGAACTGCGAGACGCGGTCGAGGTCAAGACGCCGACCGCCGGGCAGCAGCCGGGTCAGTACAGCCAGGAGTACACCGGCTACGACACCCTCGACCTCACCGCGCCGGTGGTCCCGCTTTCGGCGGGCAACAATGCCGGTTGCGACGCCTATTCCGCTGAGGACAAGGCAAAGGTCGCGGGCAAGATCGCGTGGCTGGAGTGGGACGACAACGACGCGACCCGGGCGTGCGGTTCCGCCGCGCGGGCCAACAACGCGCAGGCCGCGGGCGCCAAGGGCGTGCTGCTTTCGTCCGCGGTGGAGCATTTCGGCGCGGGTATCGCGGGCAACGCGGCCGTTCCGATGTTCCAGCTCACCGGCAAGGCCACCCAGTCCGTGCGGGCGGGCCTGACCGGGGGCACGCTGACCGTGCGGCTCTACGGTGCCGGCCGGACCACGCTGCAGACGTATGACCAGTCCATTGTGGACACGCCCAGCTCGTTCACCTCGCGCGGCGGACGCGGTCCTTCGGTGAAGCCGGACGTCGCCGCGCCCGGCGACACGATCACCTCGGCGTTCCGCGGCAGCGGCAACGAGCGGCTGGTCATCTCGGGCACGTCGATGGCCGCGCCGCACACGTCGGGCATCACGGCGCTGGTCCGCCAGGCGCACCCGGACTGGAGCGTCGAAGAGGTCAAGGCCGACGTCGTGGGCACCGCGGTGCACGACATCACCGACGGCGCTGGCCACACCTACGGCCCGCAGCGGGTCGGGGCAGGCCGGATCGACGCGAAAGCCGCGCTGGACAACCAGGTCCTCGCGTATGTGCAGGACGACCCCGGCGCGGTGAGCGTCACCTTCGGCACCGTCGAGGCGGCTGGTCCGGTCACCTTGAGCAAGACGATCAAGGTGGTCAACAAGGGCGTCAAGGCTGCTGAGTACTCGGTGGGTTACGAGGCGGTCAACGGCCTGCCCGGCGTTGAGTACACAGTGGACAAGAGCTCGGTGAAGCTGAACCCGCGCGGGGTCGCGACGGTGAAGGTGACGCTGAAGATCGCCGACCCGAAGGCGCTGCGCAAGGTGCTCGACCCGACCATGGCGGCGTCGCAGGCCGGGCTCGCCCGGCAGTTCGTGGCCGACGCTTCGGGCCGCGTCGCGTTCACCCCGAAGAACGGCGCGACCGTTCCGCTGCGAGTGGCCGTGTACTCGTCGCCGAAGCCGGTTTCGGCGATCACCACCCCGGGCGGCGTGCGCTTCGGCGCGAACGCCGACCAGGCCGTGCTGAACCTCGGCGGCAAGGGCATCGACCAGGGCAGCGGCTCCCAGCGGTACCGCTCGCTGATCAGCGTCCTCGAACTGCAGGCCGAATCGCCGCAGCTGCCGGAATGCGACTCGCACGTCACGTCCGACTGCACCCTCAACCGCACCGCGAAGGGCGGCGACCTGCGCTACATCGGCGCGGCGTCGACGGCCCCGCTCGCCAAGGCACAGGGGGAGCCGGAGAACGCGACGCTGGCGTTCGGCATCACGACCTGGAGCGATTTCGCGAACCTCGGCAGCAACACGGTGCCGTTCGTGGACATCGACACCAACGGCGACGGCAAACCGGACTTCGAAACCTTCGTGACGAAGGCGACGGGTTCGGACGTGCTGCTCGTCAACACGGTGTCGCTGACCAAGCCGGGCAACCCGTCGGTGGACCTCCAGGCGATCAACGGGCAGCTCGGCGACGTCGACACCAACGTGTTCGACTCGAACGTGATGGTGCTGCCGGTCAGCATCGCCGCGCTCGGCATCGACCCGAAGGAGGCGTCGCACCGGATCAGCTACACCGTCGGCACCGCCGGGTACTACGTTGCGCCGGGCACCTCGAACGGGTTGATCGACCAGGTCAGCACTCCGATCTCGTTCGACGCGCTCGCGCCGGCGTACTCGGTCCAGGGCGGCGGCGACGCGGCGCTTGGCTACGTCGCCAAGCCGGGCACGGCTCTGGTGGTCAACCGCAACAAGGCCGCCGTCGCCGGGGACAAGGCGAAGGGCCTGCTGGCGATCGAGCACCACAACGCGACCGGGCAGCGCGCCTCAGTCGTGCGGATCGAATCGGAGATCCCGCGCGGCTGACCTTGGTTCACCCTTTGAGGGGAACTTGAGGTGTGCCGCGGAAGCGGCCGCATCGCGGGACGTGGAGGCTTGCCCAGGCTGTCCGGCCTGGGCAAGCCCCGTTTCCGTTCGCCCGAACGGGTGTCTCACCCTGTGGGAGGATGCGGCATAAGGGTGGTGCGGCTACGGCACCTTGTCTACGGCCGGTAACCTTCCGCTGCTGGCGTTTTTGTGCGAATGGGCCATCGGTGCGCCCGGTGGCCTGGGCTACGGAGGTGTGTGGATGCGGCTCGCGGTGATCCCAGGGGACGGGATCGGGCCCGAGGTGGTCTCCGAAGCGCTCAAGGTGCTCGGTGAGGTAGCACCGGCGGCGGAGATCACGAACTACGACCTCGGCGCCTCGCGGTGGCACGCCACCGGGGAGCTGCTCCCGGAGTCGGTGCTCGGCGAACTGCGCCAGCACGACGCGATCCTGCTCGGCGCGGTCGGCGACCCGACGGTGCCCAGCGGCATCCTTGAGCGCGGCCTGCTGCTGCGGCTGCGGTTCGAACTGGACCACCACGTGAACCTGCGCCCGGCGCGGCTGTACCCCGGAGTGCGCGGCCCGCTGGCCGACGCCGGGGACGTCGACATGGTCGTGGTGCGCGAAGGCACCGAAGGCCCGTACGCGGGCAACGGCGGCCTGCTGCGCAAGGACACCGAGCACGAGATCGCCACCGAGGTCAGCGTCAACACGGCCTTCGGCGTGCGACGCGTGGTCGCGGACGCGTTCAACCGCGCCGAAGAGCGCCCGCGCAAACACCTCACGCTCGTGCACAAGACCAACGTGCTGGAGCACGCCGGTTCGCTGTGGTCGCGGATCGTCGAAGAGGTTTCGCTGGAGCACCCGGACGTCACCGTCGCGTACTCGCACGTGGACGCCGCCACGATCCACCTGGTCACCGACCCGTCGCGGTTCGACGTGATGGTCACCGACAACCTCTTCGGCGACATCATCACCGACCTCGCGGCCGCGGTGACCGGCGGCATCGGCCTCGCGGCCAGCGGGAACCTCGACATCACGCGCCGGAACCCGAGCATGTTCGAGCCGGTGCACGGCAGCGCGCCGGACATCGCCGGCCAGGGCCTCGCGGACCCGACCGCCGCGGTGCTGTCGGTGTCGCTCCTGCTGGACCACCTGGGCCATAAGGAAGCGGCGCGGCGGATCGAGGCCTCGGTGGCGTTCGATCTCGCCACGCGCGACCAGTCATCCCCTGGCGCGACCCAGGCCATCGGCGACCGCCTCGCGGCGCTGGTCTCGTCTAACGCGCGTCAGGCTGGCTGACCCTGTCCTGAGTTTTCGGACCCCCGCCGCGGAAGCCGGTCGAAATCCGGCGCTGACCCGCAACGGTAGGCCTTCGGCTCCATCTCCGCGGAGCCGAAGGCGAGCCCGATACCGGCGGAGGTTCCTCGAACCTCGTCCCCTCCCGTCGTGGTCTGCGGGAGACGACACTCCCGCCGCCGGCGGCTGCCGTCTTTTGCGGGCCCAATGTCTCGATTGGGTCGTCGCCGGTGGTGTCTTCGTCTTCGCCTTCTTCCGAAGGACGTTCTCCGTTACCCGGATCCGTGGCCGGCGGGGGTGGGGGTTCGCCGGTTTCTGGTGACGGCGGTTCTGGTCCTTCGCCATCCAACGGCGACGGCGGTACGCGCGACTCGAGTCCCCAGCGTGGTTCTTCGGCTGCGACGGATTCGCCAGTTCGCGGCAACTCGGGGCATCGCGGCGAGCCGCCGGCCGACGAGTTGCAGGCCGACAGCTCGGCTGACCGTGATCTGACCGACTCCGGCGCTCGCGTTGTCTCGCCGCTGGATGACCAATCCTTGGGCGAGGGGCAGGTTTCGCCGCGGTTCGGCGAGCCCGAGAGCCAGCGGGTTGTGTCGCCACGCGTCGGCGAACCCCAGAGCCAGCGGGTTGTGTCGCCGCGGACTGGCGAATCTCTGAGGCAGCGGGTTACGTCGCCGTTGAACGGCGATTCGGTGAGTGAGCGGACTGCGTCGCCGCGCATCGGCGAGTCCCCGAGGCAGCAGGCTGCGTCGCCGTTGAGTGGCGAACCCCAGGTCGGGGCCGTCGCCGTTCAGCGGCGACGGCCGTTGACACCGGTGCTGCTCGGGCTTGGGGTGGCTTTGCTCGGGTCGATCGTCATCGCGGTCGGGATCGGGACGGTGGCGGTGCCGGTCACTCACACGTGGGCCTTTCTCCGCGCTGGGTTGTTCGGTGGGACGATCAGTCCGGATGAGGTCGGGGAGTACCGGATCATTTGGGATCTTCGGCTTCCTCGCGTTCTGCTCGCGGTGGTCGTCGGTGCTGGGTTGTCGACAGTCGGCGTCGCGATTCAAGCGATGGTGCGCAACGCGCTCGCCGAGCCGTACGTGCTGGGGATTTCTTCTGGCGCGTCCGTCGGCGCGACAGCGGTGACGTTGTTCGGCGTCTTCGCGTCGCTCGGGATCTACGCGTTGTCGGCCGGTGCGTTCGTGGCCGCGCTCGCCGCGACTTTGATCGTTTATCTCGTCGCCCGAACGCGGCAAGGGCTTACACCGCTGCGTCTGGTGCTCACCGGAACAACGTTGTCCTATGGGTTCTTCGCGATCACCACGGTGATCGTCTTCCAAGCGCCGAACGGAGAGGCCGCGCGGTCGGCGCTGTTTTGGCTTCTCGGCAGTCTCGCCGGCGCGAACTGGGGCACGCTGCCAATCGCCGCGATCGTGGTGGTCGGCGGCGTTTTGTTGTTGCTGGCGCTGTCCGGCCGGCTCAACGCGCTCGCCATGGGCGACGAAGCGGCGACCACTCTCGGCGTCGACGTCGGGAAACTGCGGGTCCTCCTGTTCATCGTTTGCGCTGCCATGACGGGTGTTCTGGTCGCAGTGAGCGGGGCGATCGGATTTGTCGGGCTGGTCCTTCCGCATCTGGTGCGGCTGGTCGTCGGTGCCGACCATCGCCGGGTGCTTGCCGTGGCACCGCTTGCCGGCGCGGTTTTCCTGGTGTGGGTGGACGTCGCGGCGCGGGTGCTCGCCGCACCCGAGGAGTTGCCGATCGGGGTGCTGACCGCGGCGGTCGGGGTACCGGCCTTCCTGCTCTTGATGCGTCGTCGCGCATATGTGTTCGGAGGTGCGTGAATGGACCTCTCGCTCAACGGTGTCAGCGTGACCGCGGCCGGTCGCAAGCTGGTCGACGACGTGACCCTCGAAGCTCGGCAAGGCCAGTTCGTCGGACTGCTCGGCCCGAACGGCAGCGGAAAGTCGACGACCTTGCGCGCCGTGTACCAAGTGCTCAAGCCGTCAGCCGGGGCTGTTCTGGTCGACGGCCGGCCGGTGGACGGCATGGCACCGCGGAAGCGGGCGCGCGCGATCGCCGCGGTTGCGCAGGAATCGCACGCGGAGTTCGACTTCACCGTCGCCGAAGTGGTGGCGATGGGTCGGATGCCGCATCACGGCCTGCTCGACCGCATGAGCGCAGCCGACCACCAGTTGTGCGCCGACGCGCTGGCTCAAGTGGGCCTGGCGCACCTGGCCGAGCGAGGCGTGCTTACCTTGTCCGGCGGCGAACGGCAACGTGTGCTGATCGCGCGCGCACTCGCGCAGCAGCCCCGGATCCTCGTGCTCGACGAGCCGACCAACCATCTCGACGTCCGGCACCAGCTCGAAGTCCTCGCACTCGCTCGCACCAGCGGACCGACAGTGCTGGCCGCGCTTCACGACTTGAACCTGGCCGCCGCCGTCTGCGACATGGTGCACGTGCTCGACCACGGCCGCCTCGTCGCGAGCGGAACCCCGGCTGAGGTGCTCACGCCTGCGCTGCTCGCCGACGTGTTCGGGGTGCGCGGGCATGTAGTGCGACACCCCGCCACGGGCCGCCCGCAGTTGTTGTTCGACCTGCTCGAGTCCCAGGAGGACAGTCATGCGTAGGACAGTCGCGTTGATCGTGACGGTCGCCCTCGTCGCCACCGGATGCGGCGCTCAAGTGTCGGAAGGGGAGGGCGGAGCTGCCCCGGCCGGGTTTCCCGTAACGGTGACCAACTGCGGTTCGTCATTGACCGTGTCCAAACCTCCTTCCCGGGTCGTGACGGATGACATCGGCATCACCGAGCTGATGTTCGCGCTCGGCCTGGGCGACCGGATGGCCGGTTACGTGGTCGACAAAGGACAGTCCGGCGGCGTGGCCTCGTCGCCATGGAAAACCGATTTCGCCAAGGTGCCCAAGCTCGCGGAGAAGATCAACCGCGAGGTGGTGCAGGGCGCGGGAGCGGATCTCGTGTTCGCGGGCTGGAACTACGGCTTCTCCGAAGGAACCGGGTTCACCCCGGACTCCCTCGCGAAGCTGGGCATCTCCAGCTACTTGCTCACCGAGGCGTGCCGCAACGGCAATGGCAAGCAACGGGGCATTATGCGACCGCTCGACGCGCTGTACACAGATGTGAGCAATCTAGGGAAAATCTTTGGGATCAGTGATCGTGCAGAACGTTTGGTCGAAGAGTACCGCGCACGGGTCGCCGCTGTCACGAACGCGGTGCCGGCCGGACGGCCGAAACCCAAGGTGTTCCTCTACGACGACGGCCGTGACCAGCCATTCACCTCCGGACGCAATGCGGGTCCGGACGAAATCATCACCAAATCGGGTGGTGCCAACATCTTCGCGGACCTCAACGACAGCTGGACCAGTGTCAGCTGGGAAGCCGTGATCCAGCGCGCCCCGGACGTCATCCTCATCAACGACTACGGCGGCGAGGTCGGCAGCGTGGCCGACAAGGAGAACTTCCTTCGTTCGCGTCCTGGCCTGCGAGACATCCCGGCAGTGAAGAAAGGACGCTTCTTCGCGCTGCCGTACGCGGCTTTGGTGGAGGGGCCTCGAAATGCGGCAGCGGTCGAGGAATTCGGCCGCTACCTGGCGAATCTGCCCGGCTGACGGCTCTCAGAAGGTGGGATGCTTCGCCCGGCGCTTGGAAGCCGGGCGAAGCTGTGGCATGATGGCCGACATGACCGCCATCTCCGTCATTATTGCCTTGCGCGCCGGATAGACGCTCCACAAGAGCTACCGGCGCGCAACCTCTCGCACCCATGCGGGAGGTTTTTTTGTTGCCTGGACCAGGTTCTGCCCCGCCACAAGGAGAACACCGTGACCCGCACGGAACCCGCCGGCACGCCGCTCGGCGATGCCTTCCACCTCTATGACACCACTTTGCGCGACGGTGCTCAGCGCGAAGGAATCACCTATTCCGTCACGGACAAGCTGGCCGTCGCGCGGCTGTTGGACGAGATGGGTGTCGGGTTCATCGAGGGCGGCTGGCCGGGTGCGTTGCCGAAGGACACGGAGTTCTTTTCCCGCGCGGCACAGGGAGAATTGCCGCTCAAGCACGCTGCGCTCGTCGCATTCGGATCCACGCGCAAGGCGGGAACTTCGGCTGACAAGGATCCGCAGGTCCGCGCGCTTGTGGACTCGGCGGCCCCGGTCGTGACCTTGGTGGCCAAATCGGACCTTCGGCACATCGAGCGGGCGCTGCGGGTCGACGTCGACGAGGCATGCGCGATGGTGCGCGACACAGTCGCGTTTCTCGTCGGCGAAGGGCGTCGCGTTTTCCTTGACGCAGAACACTTTTTCGACGGCTATGCCTTTTCTTCCGAAACCTCGCTGCGGGTGCTCGACGCGGCGGCGCACGCTGGTGCGGACGTTCTCGTGCTGTGCGACACCAACGGTGGACAGTTGCCGCTAGGACTTGCCGAAACCGTAGGCGAGATCAACGAAAAGACCGGATTCCGGCTCGGAATCCATTGCCAGGACGACACTTCCTGTGCCGTGGCGAATTCTGTCGCCGCGGTACAGGCCGGCGCGACGCACGTGCAGTGCACCGCGAACGGCTACGGGGAACGGGCAGGCAACGCTGACCTGTTCGCCGTAGCGGGAAACCTCGTGACCAAGCTCGGAATGGAGGTCCTCCCGACCGGAGGAGCCGCCGAGCTCACTCGCGTCTCCCATGCTTTGGCCGAAATCGCCAACCTCGCACCCGACACCCACCAGGCTTACGTCGGGTCGTCCGCTTTCGCTCACAAGGCGGGGCTGCACGCGAGCGCGATCAAGGTGGATCCGTTGTTGTACAACCACATCGATCCGTCTTCCGTCGGCAACGGCATGCGAGTACTGGTCACTGAGATGGCCGGCAGGGCCAGTCTCGAGCTCAAGGGACGTGAACTCGGGGTCGACCTTGCCGGCCGGCCCGACGCACTCACGAACGCGGTGCGGAAAGTGAAAGAACTCGAATCGGAAGGCTGGTCGTTCGAGGCGGCCGACGCGTCGCTGGGGCTGTTGCTGCGCCGCGAGGTCGAGGAGGTTTCCGGCGAAAAGTCGGATCCGCCGCCGTTCGAGCTGGAGTCGTACCGGGTGGTGCTGGACCACCGCCCGGACGGCGAAGTCGTTTCCGAGGCGACGGTGAAGGTGCACGTCGCGGGCGAGCGAGTCATCGCGACCGCCGAAGGGAACGGCCCGGTGCACGCCCTCGACGCGGCGCTGCGCCAGGCGTTGACGCCGTATCTGTCCTGGTTGGACAGCATGGAGCTGGCTGATTACAAGGTACGGATTCTGCCGTCGAATCCAGGTACGGACGCCGTCACGCGGGTCCTTCTCGAAACTAGTGACGGCGAACACGAATGGACGACGGTGGGCGTGCACGGCAACATCGTCGAGGCGAGCTGGCTGGCGTTGTGCGACGCGTTGGTCCACAAGAGCCTGGCGGTCGCGTCGGTACAGTCGGTGCCCGAGCTGGGGGTGGTTGCTGTGGGCGGGTGATTCCGGCTTTCCGGGCGTGTGGCGTTGGGCTTTCGCGTCCGGCCTTCGTGTGGTGGGTATTACGGCTCACAATCGCGGTCGCCGTCGGCGGTTCGCGCTGGTGCTGCGACTGGGTGCTCGTGTGGTGGTTTCTTGCGGGTGCGAAGGGTCCGTTCGCGCCAGTTGTGGCACGGCCGGTCAGCTGGTGCGAGGGGTCCATTCGTGCGGAATAGAGCGAGGGGGACTGTCGTGCGCGCGCGGGGTGCGCGACAGTCGGTGGGGGTACGTAGACTGGTGTCGTGCGTCTAGCTCGTATTGCTCATCCCAGTGGTGTCGCGTTCGCTTCGATCGAGGGGAACGGCGACGATGCCGAGGTCTTGGAGATCGCGGAACATCCGTTCGGCCAGCCGAACTTCACCGGCAAGCGCTGGCCGCTGGCCGACGTCCGGCTGCTCGCGCCGATCCTGCCGTCGAAGGTGATCGCGGTCGGCCGGAACTACGCGAAGCATGCGGCGGAGTTCGGCAACGAGGTGCCGTCCGCGCCGATGCTGTTCATCAAGCCGTCGACGACGGTGGTCGGGCCGAACGCTCCGATCCGCCGCCCGTCGGACGTCGGGCGCGTCGACTTCGAGGGCGAACTCGCGGTCGTCATCGGACAGCCGGTCAAGAACGTGCCCGCGGCCCGCGCGGCCAGTGCGATCCTCGGCTACACGGTCGCGAACGACGTGAGCGCGCGCGACCTGCAGAAGTCCGACGGACAGTGGGGCCGGGCGAAGGGGTTCGACACGTTCTGCCCGCTTGGTCCGTGGATCGACACGTCGATCGACCCGTCCGACCTGGCGCTCCGCAGCGAGGTCGACGGCGAGCTCAAGCAGGACGGCCGGACTTCGGACCTTGTGCACAAGGTGCCCGAACTGGTCGAGTTCGTGTCGCGGGTGATGACGCTCCTTCCCGGTGACGTGATCCTCACCGGCACACCGGAGGGAGTCGGTCCGATCGTCAACGGGCAGTCGGTGTCCATCACGATCGACGGCATCGGGACTCTGACGAACCCGGTTCAGGACCTCTGAGCTGGCTGTCGCCGTTTTGTGGCGACAGCGGCTTGGCAGGGTCGGTTCGGGCGTTGCCGTTTAGTGGCGAATCCCTGGTCGGGGCTGTTTTCTGGCCGCCGGGGTGATGCTGCGGAGGCTTGGGCTGTAGCCGCTCGGGGGCGACCGGGTGGCTAGTGCCGAGGTCGGTGGCAGCCGCTGCCGTTGAGTGGCGAATGGTGGCCGGCGCTTCGTTTGGTGAGTGGTCGGCGTTGTTGCCTCGGAGCGGCGAACGACGATCGGTGCTGGAGTCAGCTAGGAGTCGGCGCTGTTGCCGGTTGGTGGCGAGAGTGCAGCTGATGGTCAGGTGGCGAGTCGGTGGCGTTGTTGCCGCTGGGTGGCGAAAACGCGTCGCCGTTGTCTGGCCTCGGCCCACCGGTGGGTGATTGCCGGTGGGCGGGTGCGTTGGCGCAGGCGCGAGGTGCTCGGCGTTGCCGTTTGGTGGCGAATCCGGTGGCGGTTTAGCGACTGGCCGGTTCTGCTGGGCGGCGGGCGAAGGCCGGGGCAGATTCCCGCCGGATGCCTACGCCGATGAGGTATGCCGGAACTCGAGAGAGTTTCGGGAAACGCTTGAGCAGGGCGATCAATTCCGGCGGGGGGCCGTCGGCGCGGCCGGTCATTACGGGGCCCATCACGCGGCGGTGGAGAAGGCGTTGCAGCCCTTGGACGGCGACGGTCGGCAGGAGGCGACGGCGGCGGACGGCGGTGAGGTCCTTCTCGGTCGGGTTGCCTCGGAGGAGCGGCTCGGCCAGTAACCTCGCGGCGGCGACGGCGTCTTGCACCGCCAGGTTGATTCCGACGCCGCCGACCGGGGACATCGCGTGGGCGGCGTCTCCTATGCACAGCAGGCCGTCGACGTGCCAGCGGTGCAGGCGGTTGAGGCGGACGTTGAGGAACTTGACGTCGTCCATGGACTTCAGTTCATGTACTCGGTCGGCGAATTCCGGGCAGACCTCGGCGACGTCGCGGCGGAAGCTGTCGATGCCGGCTTCTTTCAGGTCTTTGCCCTTCGTCGCGAGGTAGGCGATCTGGTAGTAGCCCTTGCGCGGCAACGGCACTGCGAAGCGGTGGTTGCGCATCCTCGGCGTGAGCGTGGCCTGCTGTTCTTCGGCCTTCCGGGAGAGGCGGAACCACCAGGCGTCGAACGGGGTGTAGTACTCGCGCGGGGTGAGGCCGGCTGAGCGGCGGGCCAGGGACCAGCGGCCGTCGGCGGCGATGACCAGGTTGGCTTCGAGTTCGCCTTCGGTGCCGTCGGCGGTGCGGTAGCGGACGCCGGTGACTCGGCGGCCCGAACGGAGCAAGCCGGTCATTTCGGTTTCGAGCCGCAGGGTGAAGGTCGGCTCTTTTTGCGCTGTCTCGGCGAGCAGGTCCAGGAAATCCCATTGGGGGACCATCGCTACGTAGGGGCGGGGGACGTTTAGCAGCGACATGTCGGCGAGGGTCAGCGTGTCGCCGTCGGGGGTGGGGATTCCGACCGTGCTCACCTTGGTGTGCGGCAGCGCTTCGAATTTCTCGCCCAGGCCCAGTTCGTCCAGGAGCCTGAGGGTGGACGGGTGGACGGTGTCGCCGCGGAAATCGCGGAGGAAGTCTGCGTGTTTCTCCAGCACGGTTACCTCTACGCCTGCTCGGGCCAGGAGCAGTCCCGTCACCATGCCTGCCGGCCCGCCGCCGACGATGACGCAGCCCGTGTGCTCGGTCATTTTCTCCAGCTCCCCTCTTATTCATCATCTGTTGAATAAGGTGAGGATGCACCGTGGGCGGAGGGTGCGTCAAGTCGGCCGATGGGGTGGGTTTGCGGCCCTGGACTGGGTGCGTGTTGGGGGAAGCGGCAGCCGAGGTCGGAGTTGGCGGAGTCTTCGGGAGGGGCTTTGCGGGGTGCGGTGGGCCGGCCTGTCGAGGGGTGGCGGGGAGTGGTTGTGGCATTGAGGTCTGGGGTGGTTGGGGCGGTTTCGGCTTGGCGAGAGAAGCGGGGGACGGCGGGGGCGGGGGAGAACGGGGAAAGGGCGGGCGAGGTCAGGGAAAGGAGAGCGAGGGAG
>NZ_LWSF01000008.1:45191-65229 GCF_001651785.1 Amycolatopsis sp. M39 | reverse complement strand
GAAGGAGAGAGCGAGCAGAGAAGGGAAGGAGAGAGCGAGCAGAGAAGGAGAGGGCAGAGAGGGCGGGGCAGAGAGGGCGGACGAGAGAAGGGGCGGACGAGAGAAGGGGGCCAATGCGAGGTGAGGCAGGGGAACCGGAGATGGAGGCGGGAAGCCGGAGCGCGGAACAAGGAGCGGAGAGCGGGAAAGGGGTGCTTCAGGTGTGATAGGCAGCGAAGGCGGGACCGCGAGCATGTTTGCCCACTGCGGATCGTGGTGAGGATCGGCGGGTGCGGTGCTTTCGGAAGAGACGGGAGGGGATGGGAAGGGATGGGCGACTGGCTGGTGCCGACAGCCGAGTTGAGGTAGTCGGCGGGAGACCAGAATGTGGGGAGTTTGCGTAAAGGCGCGTAGTGCACGCAGGTGGATCTCCGGCGGGATGAGGGGACGTCGCCATCTGGTCGGAAAGGGTGGGGCGGCGGTATTTCCGGAAAGGATTTCGGGTGATTGGTTCGGTCGTGGAACTTATGAGTGGTTGTTGGTGCTTTGAGGGCAGCCGGGGCTGCGGGGGCATCGACTCTGTGGTGGGGAAAGGGTTGTGGCTAAACGGTTTCTCGGTGGGGGCACGGGGTGGCGGCGGTGCGGGCCGCGGTGGGGGTCGTTGGGAATTGGTTAGGGTTCGGGGGAGTGTGGAGTAAGCGGGTTTCACCCGCTCGGCCCTCCGGGACGGTGGTGAACGTCACCGGGTGGGTACTTTGCGCACCGGGGGTAGAGCCGGTCAGCGGCAACGGCTCTGGGGTAATCACCTTTTTGGCCGCGTTGCGAACGCGGCGAGTGCCCTAGCCTCACGGGGTGGATTTCGCCCCGGCCGCTCTGTCGCGTGCTCGTCCTGCCCCGCCGGCCGCTGCCGGTCGCGAACCGTGGGCGCCTCCTGAGTTGAGTCTGGTTTGCCTCGACATCGATGACACGTTGATCGACTGCACCGCCGCGATCCGGCGCACGCTGCACGCGCTCACCGGGCGCGACGGCCTTTGGCCGTTGTGGGATTTGATCACCGAGGAGCACGTCGCGCTCGTTGTCGCCGGGAAACTCGGTTACGACGTCATGCATCACCGGCGTACTGAATGTTTCCTCGCCGAGTTGGGGATCTTCGGCGACTCCGCGCAAGTGAGCGCGTTCGAGGCGCGCCGGCGGGAGATTTTGGCGCGGTCCTGGCGGTTGTTCGACGACGTTCTTCCTTGCCTGGAATGGCTGCGTGCCGCGGGGCTTCGGCTGGCCGCGGTGACGAACGCCTCAGGGGTCCATCAGCGGCGGAAAATCGCGGAACTCGGGCTCGCGCCGTTTTTCGATCATGTCGCGATCGCGGGCGAGGTCGGGGTCGCGAAACCCGATCCGGTCATGTTCGGTTCGGTGTGCCTGGCGCTGGACTGCCCGCCGGAGCGCACGGTGCATGTCGGGGACAAGCTCGACACCGACGCGATCGGCGCGTTCGACGCCGGGCTCGGCGCGATCTGGCTCGACCGCGACGGGACCAGCCGCACCGGCGAGCGGGCTCCGGAGGGGGTGCACACCGTGGCCGGGCTCGACGAGCTTCCTGAGCTGCTCGTTTCGGAGTACACGACGGTCGGCGTGCCTGCCCCGCGGGCGGCGGGGACCCCCGCTGCGACGGTCCGCGGCGGGATGTTCTAGTATTTCTTCTCGTGCGGCACTGACCTGGGCAACCGGGAAAGTACCTCACTGGGGTATGGTGTAATTGGCAGCACGACTGGTTCTGGTCCAGTTAGTCTAGGTTCGAGTCCTGGTACCCCAGCTGCGGAGAGGACCCCCTCTCGGAAGTGCGAAATCGCTTCTGGTAAGTTCTCTCGCAAGAAAAGCCCCGGAAACGGGGAAGTTCCTAAGCCCCCGTCGTCTAGCGGCCTAGGACGCCGGCCTCTCACGCCGGTAGCGTGGGTTCGAATCCCATCGGGGGTACAGCAAGCCCGGTTGATCATCACAGATCAACCGGGCTTTGGTGTATTTGCCGGGAAACCCGAAGTGCCGTGCGGTAAACCGGCGGCGGTGAGCGCAAAGCCGGGATCAATCCCGCGCGCCGCCGAACATCGCTGCCGCCGAACGGCCATTCGCCTGGTTTTCGGTCACGTACGGCCGGAGTTCGGCCTCGTACTCGGCGAACGCCTCCGGGTAAGCGGCGTCCGTCAGGTGCCGGGCCAGCGAACGGGCGCCGAGCAGGGCCTGCGAGGTGCCCATGCCCGCCGTGGGCGCGGCGCAGTACCCGGCGTCTCCCACCAGGGCGATCCGGCCGGTCGACCAGTGGTCCAGCTGCACCTGCGTGCTTGAGCTGAAGTAGAAATCCGAAGCCTCCGACATCGCCTCCAGCAGGCGAGGCGTGTGCCAAGCGTCACCGGCGAAGGCGGCGCGTGTCGCTGCTTCCTGGTCGGCGCGGGGGAGACGGTCCAGGGCTCCCGAAGTCGTTCCGAAGGACAGGCTCACGGTGAGACGGTCTGGGTCCGCTGAGCTGAACAGGTAGACCGCGGTGCCGTCGGCGGCGCGGAGGAGACCGCTGTGGTCCAGGTCCAGGAAGTTCGGCATGGTGAAGCCCGCGCCGGAGAGGCCCAGGTGCTGCAACACATCTGAGTGCGGGGCGAAGGCCAGCTGGCGGACCTTCGAGTACACGCCGTCCGCGCCGAAGACCAGGTCGTAGGTCTCCGTGGAACCATCGGTCAGTTCGGCGGTTACGGCGGCCTCAGTTTGCGTCAGCGACGTGAGCGAGGTGTCGAAGCGGTACTCGACATGATCGGCAGTCAGGTCGTACAGCAGCTCGTTCAGGACGTGTTTCGGCACCTCCAGCTCGCCCGCGAAAGCTTCAGCGGGAAGCAGATCTACCTGGACGCCGTCGCGGTCGACGATGGCGGTGCCGGTCATCTTCGTGTCGTGACGGCGGACGTCGTCGAGGATGCCCAGCTCAGACAGGACATCGAAAGCGGCGCCGCGGAAGTCCACGGCGTAACCGGTGTGCCGGAGGGCGGGGGCGCGTTCGACGATCGTCACGCGGTGGCCGGAGCGGGTGAGGAACTCGGCGAGGGTGGTGCCGGCCACGCCGGCACCGGAGATCAGGACGTTCGAGGAGGTCATGGGAGAGACCGTAGCCGAGGTTTGTCCATTTGGTCAAACCATCTGGATAAACCATCTGGACAAGAGATCGGCTAGGCTGTGCGCCATGGGTAATCGCGAGGATCTGCTGGCCGGGGCGAAGCGCTGCCTGATCGAGCGGGGCTGGGGCAACACGACGGTGCGCGACATCGCGGCCGCGGCGGGGGTCAGTCACGCGGCGATCGGCTACCACTTCGGGTCGCGGGACGCGTTGCTGACGCAGGCGCTGGTCGCGGCGGTCGACGAACTGGGCGGTCAGGTCGCGGATTCGTCGTTCGACCTGTCCGAGCAGGGGCTGAAACGGCTGATCGGCAGCTTCGGCGAGCACCGGGCGCTGTGGGTCGCGCAGCTTGAAGCGCTCGTGCGGGCCGAGCGGTCACCGGACGTGCGCAGGCATCTCGTGCGGGGGCTGCGGGAGGCGCGGGCCGGGGTCGGCGGGGCGGTGCAGAGCGCGTTGGTGATCGGGCTCATGGTGCAGTGGCTGCTCGACCCGGAGGAGGCCCCGTCTGCGGAAGAAGTGACCGACGGGATGCGCGCGGTGGCGGCGGAGACCTAGACCCAGACGGCGTCGGCCGGGCTTCCGGCAGGCGGTTCGCCGCCGGCTTCGGCGAACGCGGTCAGCGCGCCGACCAGGCCGCGGCGGGCCGATTCGGGCATTTTCTCCACGATGGCGGCGATTTCGCGACGTCGCCGCTGAGTGACGACGCGGACGATCCGGTCGCCTTCCCGGGTGAGTTCGATGACGACCTCGCGCCGGGACGACGGATTGCCCAGCCGGGCGACCAGCGCGACGGCGACCAGGCGGTCGATCATCCGGCTCGCGGTGGACGGCGTGACGCCGAGATGGTCGGCGAGCGCGGCCTGTTTCAGCGGGCCGCGGGAATGCAGCACCACCAGCAGCCGGAATTGCGGCACCGTGACGAGGTCGCCCACGGAGGCGATGGACCGCGCGGACATCGCGACGAGCAGCCGGGAAGCGGTGAGCACGGCTTCGGTGACCGCGTCGACGTCGTCGGGTACGTCGGTGCGGGCAGAGATCGGCGCGCGAGACATGTGTCCAGTGTGCCGCATCGTGCGGTGGATTCCGCTCGATAACGGTGCTGGGCAACGAATCAAGGGGAATCGGGCCACCCCGACTGCCCCGCCGGGGGAAAAAGAAACGACCCCGCCCTCCCGGCGAACGGGAGGCGGGGTCGTTCCGCTGCTTGCTCAGAGACCGGCGAAAGCCTGGTCCACGAACTGCTTGTGCTGATCCGCCCACTGCTTGGCGGCGGCTTTTTCCTGGCCCTTCGGGGCCTTCTGGATCGCGTCCTCGAGCGAACCGAGGTCCTCGTCGGACATCTTCAGCTTCTTGGCCGCGCCGGCGAGCGCCGGGAAGTCCTTCTCGAAGCCCTTGCGGCCCAGCGCGTGGATCTGCTCGCCCTTGCCCATCGCGCCCTTCGGGTCCTGCAGATCCTTGAGCTGGTAGCGCGAGTACGCCCAGTGCGGGTGCCACAGCGTCACGACGATCGGCTTCTTCGCCTTGATCGAGCTGTCGAGCGCGGCCAGCATCGCGGTGGTCGACGAGTTCTGCAGGGTCATCGCGCCGTCGAGGCCGTACTGCGGGATCGCGTCCTTCTGCACGATGCCCGNATGCCCGTCTCGCCCGCGCTCGCCTCGATGCCGGTGATCTTGCCGCCGAACATGCTCGCCTTGTCCTTGAGGTCGGCGATGCTGTTGACGTCGCTCACGTAGTCCGGCACGGCGAGGTTGAGCGTCGCTTTGTCGTACCAGACGCCGAGGTCTTCGAGCTGGTTGTGGTACTGGTCCCAGTACTGCTTGTGCGTCGCGGGCAGCCACGAGTCGAGGAACAGGTCGACGTCGCCCTTCGCGAGGCCCGCGTAGATCGGGCCGACGTCGAGCATCTGCGTCTTGACCTGGTAGCCCTTGTCCTCCAGCACCGCCTGGTACAGGTTGGTGAGGGCGACGTCCTCGTCCCAGTTGATGTAGCCGATCGTGACGCTCTTGGCTTCCTGGCTGTTGCCCGACTGGGACTCCCGGCCGCCGCACGCCGCGGTGAGGCCGACCAGGGCCGTCACGGCGGCGCCCATGGCGATGATCCGGCCGAAGCGTTTCGATGTGCGCACTCGTTCGTCCTTTCTCGTTGCGGTGGAGGGGGATCAGGCCGCGTCGGCCCGGCGGAGGGCGCGGCCCACCGCCGAGCGCGCCCCGAGCGAGGAGGTGAGCCGGTCGAGGTAGATGGCGAGCACCACGACACTGATTCCGGCGTTGAATCCGAGGTCCAGCTTGAGGCTCGTGACCGCGGCGTAGACCTCGGCGCCGAGTCCCGGCGCGCCGACCATGCCGGAGATCACGACCATCGACAGCGACAGCATGATGATCTGGTTGATCCCGGCCATGATCGAAGGCATCGCGAGCGGGATCTGGATCTCCCGCAGGATCCGCCGCGGCGGCGAGCCGAACGCCTCGCCCGCCTCGACCATTTCGGGGTCGACCTGGCGGATGCCGAGTTCGGTCAGCCGCACGCCCGGCGGCAGCGAGAACACGACGGTCGCCACCACTCCCGGCACCGCGCCGATCGAGAAGAAGAAGATGACCGGGATCAGGTACACGAACGCGGGCAGCGTCTGCATGAAGTCGAGGACCGGCTTCACGATCCGGCTCACCGTTTCGTTGCGCGCGGCCGCGATCCCGACCGGCACCGCGATCGCCACCGCGACCACGCCGGAAATCAGCACCTGCGACAGCGTCTGCATCGCGGAGGGGAATTCGCGCAGGCTGTCGATGAGCGCGAACCCGATCGCCGAGCCNACCCCGATCGCGGAGCCGAGGCCGAACTTCCAGCCGCGCAGCCACCAGCCGAGTGCCGCGAAAAGCACGAGCAGCACCGGCCACGGCGCCCAGGTCAGCGCTGAGGAAAGCCCGGTGATCGCACCGTTGACGACGGTTTCGACGAAGTCGAAGAACGGGCCGATGTTGCCCTGCAGCCAGTCGATGATCGCCTTGAACCAGGTGCCGACGGGAATCTGCGGCAGATCGCCGACGAGGACGTTGTCAGACACGGGCGCTCACCTCCTGTGCGTCGTTTTCTCCTGTGCTCAGCGCGTTCAGCAGCGCCTCGCGGGTCACCGCGCCGAGCAGCGCGCCCTCGGCGTCGACCACCGCGAGCGGCGCGGGCGCGGAAGCGGCGTGGCCGAACAGCTCGGCCATCTGGGTTTCCGGGCTGGTGCGCGCGGCGGAACGGTCGACGATTCCGGCGATCGTTTCCGTGCCGCGGTCGGCGGCCTCGCGCACCGTGCGGCGGTCGACCGCGCCGGCGAACTTGCCGTCCTCGGTCACCAGCACGCCGGAGAGTTCGTTCCGGCGCATCGTTTCCAGCGCTTCGGCGACGGTCGTGGCCGGGGTGAACGAGATTTCCGCGGGCGCCATCACGGCGGACGCGGCGAGGACCCGGCTGCGGTCGACGTCGCGCACGAACTTCGCGACGTATTCGTCGGCCGGTTCGGTGAGCATCTCCTGCGCGGTCGCGACCTGCACGATCCGGCCGTCGCGCATCATCGCGATCCGGTCGCCGAGGCGCATCGCCTCGTTGAGGTCGTGGGTGATGAACACGATCGTTTTGCCCAGCTGCCGCTGCAGCATCAGGAGCTGGTCCTGCATCTCCTTGCGGATCAACGGGTCCAGCGCGCTGAACGCCTCGTCCATCAGCAGGATCTCGGTGTCCGCGGCCAGCGCGCGGGCGAGGCCGACGCGCTGGCGCATCCCGCCGGAAAGCTGACCGGGCAACCGGTCCTCCCATCCGGTGAGCCCGACCATCTCCAGCGCTTCGGCGGTGCGTTCGCGCTGCCGCTCGCGCGGAGCGTTCTGCACGCTCAGCCCGTAGGCGACGTTCTCCGCGACCGTGCGGTGCGGGAAGAGCGCGAAGTGCTGGAACACCATGCTCATCCGCCGCTGGCGCAGCTCGCGAACTTCCGCCGCGGACTTGTCGGTCAGGTCGATGTCGTCCACCAGCACCTGCCCGGAGGTGGCCGGGAGCAATCCGTTCAGCGTGCGCAGCAGGGTCGACTTGCCCGAACCGGACAGTCCCATCACCACGAAAATCTCACCGCGCTCCACGGTGAAGGAGGCGTCGATCACCGCCGCGGTCACGCCGGGCAGCTCCAACTCGGCGCGGTCGGCTCCGTTCTCCAGCTTGCCGACCGCTTCTTCCGCCCGCCGGCCGAACACTTTGTACAGCTTCTCCACACGAACTATCGGCACAGTCGTCTCATGTTCTCGCATTCGGGGTCCTTGCCGGGCGACATGATTGCATAGACCAACACTGATCGGAGCCGATCGCGCGACCGGTTCACCGGCGACAGCCGGTTTTCGTGGCCCGGCACCCACTTTCGCCGGCACGGTGCGCGCGCTCGCGAGACACCGGTGCGGCAGCGGGGAAAGCCGGTGTGCGCTGGCGAAACCAGTCCGGATTCGCCGGTTCGCCCGACTGGATTACCGGTGGCGACAGTGCGTGGTTGTCACGTTCGCATAACAACCCGAAAGTCTGTTGTGGACCCTGCGTGGCCTGGGTGATCGCGGACACCTGCCGGCCACTCATGGTGCCGGGCCGGACACAGCAAGGAAACCCCGGAGCCTGCTTCGCGCGGGTGTTCGCAGTTGCCTGGGGGAACAGATGATCGACTGGAGACGGCTGCTAGATGGCCGGTGTGATCGGGAAAACGCTGCGGTGTTTCCTCGATTTCCTTCGCGCTGCGCGGGTGTGGTCCGGCGGGGACAATGCCGCCGTCGAGGCCCGGCGGCCGTGCTGGCTGCCCCTTCGCGGTCGGCGAGATCCGGGCGGGCAAGCGTGCCAACGGATCTTGGCGGCGGTCGGCCGGACGCTCCGCTGCCGCTTCGGAATCGGCGCGGGGGTCTTCGCCGGCGCGCTGGTTGCCCCGAATGCCGGGCAGCGCATGCGGCGCGGGAAAAAAGGGCAGAGATGCGGCAAGCCCCGCCCGGGGAGAAGCCGGGCGGGGCTTGCCGTCAGATTCCGGAGAACCGGAGTTACTTCTTCTTCGCGGCCGAGGTGCGCTTGGCCGGAGCCTTCTTCGCGGTCGCCGTGGTCTTCTTGGCGGCCGGCTTGGCGGCGGCCTTCGCCCGCGTGGTGGTGGCCTTCGGAGCCGCCTTGGCCGCGGTGGCCTTGGTGGCGGTCGCCTTGGCGCGGGTGGTGGCCTTCGCGGCGGTGGCCTTGGCGGGAGCCTTGGCCGCGGCGGCGCGGGTGCGGGTGGCGGCCGGCTTGGCGGCGGTGGCCTTGGCGCGAGTGGTGGTCGTCGNCTTCGCCGGTGCGCGGGTTGCGCGCGGTGCGGGCGGCACGAGCGCGCTTTTCGAAGACACCGAAGCCGGTGATGGTGACCTTTTCGCCCTTGTGGACGGTGCGGATGATGATGTCGACGAGACCGTCGACGGCTTCCGCGGCTGCCTTCTTGTCGCCGATGCGCTCCGACAGAGCTTCGATCAGCTGGGCCTTGTTGGCCATTCCAGTTCCTCCAACCAGAACTTGTTTTATACGGCCATACAGGCCGAACGCAGTCATTATCACCCATAGACTTCGCAAGTCCAATCGGGACCTGCCTTTTTCGTTGCCGTGTCGGGTAACCGGACGGCGGGCGAGCGGCCCGGAGCGCCGGATTCTTTCACTGGCCGGAAGACCCGCGAGAGTGCTTGCGGCACCGGCAAAGTCGCATGTAGACACCCGCTGTCCTGCGGTTTTGCCATTTCTTGAGGTTCCGTGGCCGGGTGGCGGGCGGCCGCTCGGACGACCCCTGCGGCGGCCGGACGGTCTACTGAGGACGATCGAAAACCACGCGAAAAAGACTGTCCCGCACGGGCGTGGCGGAGCGGGGGCCGGGCGGCAACGACGTTCCCGGGGCGCGTCGGCGGCGAGGAGGTCCGCCGGGCGGGCTTGCGTCCGGTGCGTTCGATCGGGCCGCTGTCGCGGCGACGGCTGTGCCGGAGGAATCGCGCGCCGGGTGAAGGCCTTCGCCCGGCTTCGCGTTCGACGGCGCTTTGGGCTCAGTCGCGGGGTGCGTTGAGCGGAGTGGGTTCGCGGTATGCCCCGTCGGCGGGGATCGTTTGTGCGAACGGCCGCCTTCCCCGGTGCGGTGAAGCGGCAGTGGGGACGGGCGCTTTGGGGCCAGCCGCCGCGTGCGTCGAGGCGATTGCGTTCGCGTCAGGTGAGCGGCGCGATGCGAAAAAAGGCCGCCTCCCGCCGGGGCGGCGGAGAGGCGGCTGGGGGTTGGCGCGTGGTGGGAGGCGGGCGTCAGAGGCGTTCCTGGAGCGCGTCGGCGGCGGCGAGGAGATCCGCCGCCCACCGGGCGCCGGGCTTGCGCCCTATGCGTTCGATCGGGCCGGAGACCGATACCGCGGCGACGACCGTGCCGGAGGAATCGCGCACCGGGGCGGAAACGCTCGCGACGCCGGGCTCGCGTTCGGCGACGCTTTGCGCCCAGCCGCGGCGGCGCACTTCGAGCAGGGTGCGTTCGCCGTAGACCGCGTCGGCGAGGATCGTCCGCTGCGTGTGCGGATCCGACCACGCGGCAAGGACCTTCGCGCCCGAGCCCGCCGTCATCGGCAGGCGCGAACCGATCGGAACCGTGTCGCGCAAACCGCTCGGCGGTTCCGCGGTCGAAACGCACACGCGCTGCACACCGTCGCGCCGGTAAAGCTGAACGCTTTCGCCGGTGATGTCCCGAAGCTTCGGCAGCACCGAACTCGCCGCGTCGAGCAACGGGTCGGTCGAGCCGCCCGCGAGTTCGGCGAGCGCGGTGCCCGGCCGCCAGCGCCCGTCCGGCCCTCGCCGCAACAGGCGATGCACTTCGAGCCCGACCGCGAGCCGGTGCGCGGTCGCGCGAGGAAGCCCGGTGCGCGTGCAGAGTTCCGCCAGCCCGCACGGGTCCTCGGCGACGGCCTGCAGCACGGCCACGGCTTTGTCCAGTACTCCGATACCGCTATGCTGTCCCACGACGCGATACTATCTTCCCGAACTGTGGGAAGTCCAGAATCTGGGAAAAACGAAACCCGGGGCCGCGGACAGCCGCGGCTGCCCCCTCCTCACCGGCACCGTCCGGGTTCCGTGCTCCCGGCCGATCCCGTGGAAGGAGCCGGAGATGACCAGCCCCACCGGCAAGGCTCGTACGCTGGCGGAGAAGGTGTGGGACAGCCACCTCGTGCGCCGAGGCGAAGGCGCCGAACCGGATCTGCTCTACATCGACCTCCACCTGGTGCACGAAGTGACCAGCCCGCAGGCGTTCGACGGACTGCGGCTGGCCGGGCGGCAGGTGCGCCGCCCCGACCTCACCATCGCCACCGAGGACCACAACGTCCCCACGGTGGACATCGACCTCCCGATCGCGGATCCGGTGTCCCGTACCCAGGTCGACACGCTTCGCCGCAACTGCAAGGAGTTCGGCGTCCGGCTGCACCCGATGGGCGATGCCGAACAGGGCATCGTGCACGTGATCGGGCCGCAGCTCGGGCTGACTCAGCCGGGCACCACCGTGGTGTGCGGCGACAGTCACACCTCGACGCACGGCGCGTTCGGCGCGATGGCGTTCGGCATCGGCACTTCCGAGGTCGAGCACGTGCTCGCCACCCAGACGCTGCCGCTGCGGCCGTTCAAGACCATGGCGATCAACGTCGACGGCACGCTCCAGCCGGGTGTCACCGCGAAGGACGTGATCCTCGCGGTGATCGCCAAAATCGGCACCGGCGGCGGGCAGGGCTACGTCCTGGAGTACCGCGGCAAGGCCATCGAAGAGCTGTCGATGGAAGCCCGGATGACCATCTGCAACATGTCGATCGAGGCGGGCGCGCGGGCCGGCATGATCGCGCCGGACGAAACGACCTTCGCCTACCTCAAGGGCCGTCCGCACGCGCCGAAGGGCCAGGACTGGGACGCCGCGGTGGCGAACTGGCGCGAACTGCGCACCGACGAGGGAGCGGAATTCGACGCCGAAGTCCACCTCGACGCGGACCAGCTGACTCCGTTCGTGACGTGGGGCACCAACCCCGGGCAGGGCCTGCCGCTGGGCGATTCGGTGCCGGACCCGGCCGCGATCCCCGACGAGAACGCGCGCTTCGCCGCCGAGAAGGCCCTGTCCTATATGGATCTGCGGCCGGGCACCCCGCTGCGCGAGATCGCGGTGGACACCGTGTTCCTCGGCTCCTGCACCAACGGCCGGATCGAGGACCTGCGCGCCGCGGCCGAGGTGCTGCGCGGGCGCAAGGTGGCCGATTCGGTCCGGATGCTCGTGGNGCTCGTGGTGCCCGGTTCGATGCGGGTGCGCAAGACCGCCGAAGAGGAAGGACTGGACCGGATCTTCGCCGAGGCGGGAGCCGAATGGCGGCAGGCCGGTTGCTCCATGTGTCTCGGGATGAACCCGGACCAGCTCGCCCCCGGCGAGCGCAGCGCGTCCACCTCCAACCGCAACTTCGAGGGACGGCAGGGCAAGGGCGGGCGCACGCACCTCGTCTCGCCGCTCGTGGCCGCCGCCACCGCCGTGCGCGGGACGCTGTCCTCGCCCGCCGACCTGCCCGCCTGACCGCCCCGAGAGGAGCTCCCACCATGGAACCGTTCACCCAGCACACCGGGATCGGGGTCCCGCTGCGCAGGTCCAACGTGGACACTGACCAGATCATCCCGGCCGTCTACCTCAAGCGCGTGACCCGCACCGGATTCGAGGACGGGCTGTTCGCCGCCTGGCGCGGCCAGGAGGACTTCATCCTCAATCAGGAACCGTTCAGCAGCGGCTCGGTGCTCGTCGCCGGGCCCGACTTCGGCACCGGTTCGTCGCGCGAGCACGCCGTGTGGGCGTTGCTGGACTACGGCTTCCGGGTCGTCATCTCGTCCCGCTTCGCCGACATCTTCCGCGGCAACTCCGGCAAGGGCGGCCTCGTCGCCGCGCAGTGCGAGCAGTCGGATGTCGAACTGCTCTGGAAGCTGCTGGAGAACGAGCCCGGCACCGAGGTGTCGGTGGACCTCGAAGCCAAGACCGTGCGGGCCAAGGACTTCACCGCGCCCTTCCAGATCGACGACTACGTCCGCTGGCGGCTGCTCGAAGGACTCGACGACATCGCGCTGACTCTGCGCCACGCGGGGGACATCGGCTCGTTCGAGTCCCAGCGCCCTTCGTGGAAGCCCGCGACGCTTCCCGCCGCGACCTCCTGACCCGCGCCGCCGGGGCCGGATTCCCTGCTCAGAAAGGGAGTCCGGCCCCGGCGGGCCCCGTCTTCGCCCACGCCAAACGGCGCCTCCCGAACCCGGAAACGGGTCCTTCGGGAGGGCGGAACCGTTCCCGCCGCAAGGGAAATTTCGCGTGCCGTTTGGAATTTGTGCTGTGTTGGTAATACCGTGTGCGTTAGCCGGCCGACCTGGCCGTGGACGAAGAGTTCTTCTTGGAGGGACTGGAATGGCCAACAAGGCCCAGCTGATCGAGGCGCTGTCGGAGCGTCTGGGCGACAAAAAGGTTGCTTCGGAGGCCGTCGACGGTCTCGTCGACATCATCATCCGGACGGTCAACAAGGGCGAAAAGGTGAACATCACCGGCTTCGGGGTGTTCGAGAAGCGCGCTCGTGCCGCCCGCACCGCGCGCAACCCGCGCACCGGCGAAGCCGTGCGGGTGAAGAAGACGAACGTTCCGGCGTTCCGCGCGGGCACCACGTTCAAGGACGTGATTTCCGGTTCGAAGAAGCTGCCGAAGGCCACGGCGGCGAAGCGGGCCACCGGCACCACCGCGCGCGCCACGACCACCCGCGCCGCCTCGACGACCGCCACGCGCAGCACCCGTGCCACGGCGGCGAAGCCCGCTGCCACGCGCACTCGCGCCACCGCGGCCAAGGCTCCCGCCAAGGCCGCCGCGGCCAAGACGACGACGCGCGCGACGGCCGCGAAGTCGACCACCACCCGCGCCAAGGCGGCCCCGAAGGCCACCACCACGCGGGCGAAGGCCGCCGCCAAGCCTGCCGCCAAGACCGCTGCGGCAGCGAAGAAGACCACGGCCGCGGCCAAGAAGGCCCCGGCGAAGCGCACCTCGGCGGCCAAGAAGAAGTAGCCCCGGTATTCGTTGCTTCGCGGCAGGGCCCCGACCTCACCCGAGGTCGGGGCCCTGCCGCGTTTCCTGAGCTTGATCGGCTGAACGGGCGGAGCGAGTGCGGTGGGCAGGGGTTGGCTGGCGGGGGAGCGGTGCGGTGTTGCGGGGGCTGGGGTTTCGGCTGAACGGGCGGAGCGAGTGCGGTGGGCAGGGGTTGGCTGGCGGGGGGAGCGGTGCGGTGTTGCGGGGGCTGGGGTTTCGGCTGGCGGTGAGCAGGGGCGGGGTCGTGGTGCTGGCACGGTGGGTTGTGGGTGGCTGAGGGGCGCGCCCGGATTAGCGGACGGGCTGCGGCGGAGGGCGGCGCTGCGGGGGCGATTGCGGCGTCGACCTGCCGAGCGGCAGCAGGCGAGCGGGTTTCGAGGCTGGGCGAGCGGTGGAGCGGCCGGCCCCGTTGCGGTCGCAGGGTTTCCGGGCGAGGCGAGGCAGCGGGGCAGGCNGGGGAGCCTCTCCGGAGGTTGCTGGCCGGATGGCGCCGGGGCCGTGGGAAGACGGCGTTTCCCGAGGTCGGCGGGCTGTTCGGGCTCCGGAAAGAACCCGCCGGATTGCTGATAAGACAACAGATTCGCGGCAGTCCGGGAAGGCAGTCGGATTCCCGGCCGCACCGTCCGGGAGGGCTAATCCGACGCTCGGAGATAAATCCCCGCCGCGGGTAATTAAACCCCGCGCGGCTGTCTCGGACGTCGGTTATGCCGGGAGCGGGGATAAGCGCTGAGCAATACCGGTCTCTATAGAATCCGCGGCCCGCCGAATGGGGACGAGAAGGGCCCGGCGCGCCGAAGCGACGCCGGGACCGGGCAAAAGATCAGCCTGCCGTAGGCACCGGAGCGGGCAGCGGGCTCGGGTAGTAATCCGCGCCCGCCAGAACCGGTCCGTCGTCGCCGGGGCAGAACGACAGGACCCACAGCGAGCCCTTCTTGCTCGGCACCACTCCGTCGCGGGCGGCGGGCAGTTCCAGGCCGTCCCGGTCCGCCAGCGCGCTCACCAGGTCCGGGATCACCCCGCCCTGGCTGCTGATCAGCGGGGTGCCCCCGTCGGCCGCGATCGCCAGCAGGCGGCGGATTCCGAGCAGCGGGTCGGGCCAGTAGCCCTCCTCCGACAGCAACGGCTCGTGCCGCACCTCGACGCCGAGTGCGTCCGCGACGCCGCCGACGGTCTGCACGCACCGCAGCCGCGGCGCGGAGAACACCCGGTCGGGGCCGAAGAGCGGCAGCAGGTCTCGCAGTGCGGCCGCCTGGCGTTGACCGGCCTCCGACAGCGGGCGGAGGTCGTCGTCGCCGGTCCAGTCCTCCCGTTTGCCCGCCTTGGCGTGCCGCACCAGCAACACCGTCGTCGGCGCGGGCGGGAGGGCGCAGAACTCGCGCAGCACCCGGACATCCGCCGGCCGGGTGAGCAGCTGCTCGGCCGCGATCGGGTCCAGCCAGCGCAGTTCGTCGACCTCTTCGTTGGGCGCAAAGGCTCCTGAAACGGCTTCGCCGCTGAAGTAGTCGACGCTCTTGCGCAGCAGCCGCCCGTTGTTCTTCGCGGGCACCTCGTACCTCGTCTGCGCGACATAGCGACCCAGCACCGCGCGGAAACCGGTCTCCTCGGCGATCTCGCGCACCGCGGTGGCCGCGATCGTCTCGCCGGGATCGACCTTTCCCTTCGGCAGCGACCAATCGTCGTAGCGGGGCCGGTGCACGAGGGCGACCTCGATCCCCGCCCCGGCACGGCGCCAGAGCACCGCGCCGGCGGCCCGGACGTCCGCGCTCATCCGACGGCCCCGTGCAGCTTCGCGAGTTCGAGCTGGTGGTCGCGCACCTGCGAACCGGCGGCCGGGAACGGCTGCCATTCGCCCGAGGAACTGAGCACCCAGCAGCGCGTGTGCGGGTCGAGCGCCGAATCGAACACCTCGTCCAGCTGCCGCGTCAGCCGCGGGTCCTTGACCCGCACCAGCGCCTCGATCCGGCGGTCCAGGTTGCGGTGCATCATGTCCGCACTGCCGATCCAGTGCGTCCCGCCCGCCCGGAAGTTGAACACCCGCGAATGCTCCAGGAACCGGCCGAGGATCGAGCGGACGCGGATGTTCTCGCTCAACCCTTCGACGCCCGGCTTCAGCGAGCAGATCCCGCGCACCACCACGTCGACCGGAACGCCTGCCTGCGAAGCGTGGTACAGCGCGTCGATCACCTGCTCGTCCACGAGCGAGTTGCACTTGATCCGGATGCCCGCGTCGAGCCCGGCGCGGGCGAGTTCGATCTCCTCGCCGATCGCGCGCACGATGCCGCGGCGGATGCCGTGCGGCGACGTGAGGATCGTGCGGTAGGTGTCCTGGCGCGAGTAGCCGGTGAGGACGTTGAACAGGTCGGTGATGTCCGCGCCGATGCTCGGGTCCGCGGTGAGCAGGCCGAGGTCTTCGTACAGCCGCGCGGTCTTCGGGTTGTAGTTGCCGGTGCCGATGTGGCAGTAGCGGCGGATGGTCGAGCCCTCCTGCCGCACCACCATCGACACCTTGCAGTGCGTTTTGAGGCCCACCAAGCCGTACACGACGTGCACGCCCGCGCGCTCCAGCGTGCGCGCCCAGGTGATGTTGGCCTGCTCGTCGAACCGCGCCTTGATCTCCACCAGCGCCACGACCTGCTTGCCCGCCTCGGCGGCGTCGATCAGCGCGTCCACGATCGGCGAATCACCCGACGTCCGGTACAGCGTCTGCTTGATCGCCAGCACCTTCGAGTCGGCCGCGGCCTGTTCGATGAACCGCTGCACGCTCGTGGAGAACGAGTCGTACGGGTGGTGCACCAGGACGTCGCCCTCGCGCAGCGTCGCGAACACGCTCTTGGGCGTCTCGCGTTCGCCGAACGCCGGATGCGTCGCGGGCACGAACGGCCGGTCCTTTAACTCCTTGCGGTCCACCGCCGACAGCTGGAACAGGCAGGTGAGGTCGAGCAGCCCGGGCACCTCGACGACGTCCTCGGGGTCGACTTCCAGCTCGCGCAGCAGCAGTTCGAGCATGTGCTCGCTCATGTCCTGCGCGACCTCCAGCCGCACCGGCGGGCCGAACCGGCGCTGTGCCAGCTCGCGTTCCAATGCCTGCAGCAGGTCCTCGTCGCGGTCTTCCTCGACCTCGAAGTCGGCGTTGCGGGTGACGCGGAAGACGTGGTGCTCGGTCACCTCCATGCCGGTGAACAGATCGCTCAGGTGCGCGGAGATCAGCTCCTCGAGCGGCAGGAAGGTCGCGGACCGGTTGCCGCGTTCGGTTTCCACGCGCATCAGCCGCGGCACGTTGCTCGGCACCTTCACGCGGGCGAACCGTTCGAGCCCGCCCTGCGGATCCCGCACCGTCACCGCGAGGTTGAGCGACAGCCCCGAGATGTACGGGAACGGATGCGCCGGATCGACCGCGAGCGGCGTGAGCACCGGGAAGATCTGCTCGGAGAAGTAGCTCGACAGCCGCAGCTGGTCGGCCCCGGACAGGTCGGCCCAGTCGACGATCCGGATGTCCTGCTCGGCCAGCTGCGGGCGCAGGTGCTCCTTGAACGCGGCGGTGTGCCGCTCGACCAGGTCCTGGTTGCGCTTGGCGATGTAGTCCAGCTGCTCGCGCGGGGTGAGCCCGTCCGCGCTGCGCACCGAGAGGCCGGTGCCGTCGCGCCGTTTCAGCCCGGCGACCCGGACCATGTAGAACTCGTCCAAATTGGACGCGAAAATGGCGAGGAACTTGGCCCGTTCGAGCAGCGGCTGCGATTCGTCCTCGGCCAGCGCGAGCACACGGGCGTTGAAGTCGAGCCAGGACAGCTCGCGGTTGAAATAACGGTCGTCGGGAAGCGACTCGACAGCGGTGGGCGCGGACGTGACGGCGGGCGGGGCCGAGGGAACGGAGCGGAATTCCTCGCCGCTCTCGGTCGTGGTCCGGCGCGGCCGCGCGGCGGCCTTGGCGGCAGCGGGCGGTGCGGCGGTTTTGCGCTTGGCCGGTTTGGCGTTGTCTTCGGCCGGAGCCGCCTTGGGTTTCGCCCGACGGGCCGCCGCGGCGTCGGCGTTCCGGCGCGAGGCCGCCTTCCCGCCCGCGGTGCGCGGGGCCGGGGACGAGGGGGATGCGCTGCTGCCGCTCTTCACGCGCCGCCGGGCCGGAGTGCTGCCGTCGTCTGTGCTCACACTGCCCATTGTTCACTACGAAGCCGCGGTTTGCGCAGGCCGCGATGAAGGTCGAGTGAACACGTCAGCGCGATTGCGCCCGTTCGGCCGGGAGCAATGCCGCGGTGCGCTTGCCGAGACCGAGCTGCGCGGCGTGGCGCAGATCATCTTCGGTGTCGACGTCGCTGCGCAGCGACGGCAATGCCTGGGTGAGCGGAATCGCCCCGGACGTCCGATGCAGTTCCGCGGAGCCGGTGCCGAAGTGCGGGTCGAGCGGTTTCCCCGGCGCGGACAGCAACAGCGTGGTCCCGGTGCCCTGCCGGTCGAACACCGCCGCGCGGCGGCCCGCGGCTTCGGTCAGCGCCTGCTCCAGATCCACCGCGCGCAACGCCGGAAGATCCGCTTGGAGCGCGCCGACTACGCCCTCCGGCGCGTCCGCGCGCAGCAGCTCCGCACCGTGGCGCAACGCTTCGTTGAGCCCGCCGCCCGCCGGCTCGGCGACCAGCTCGACGCCGAGACCGGCCAATTCGGACAGCGCGGCCGGATCGGAGGAGACGACGAGCACGCGCCGGACCCTGGCGACCGACGTGACCGCGGCCAGCGTGTCGCAGGCCAGTGCCAGCACCAGCTCGGCGTGCCGGTGCGCGGCGACCGCGCCGCGCAGCCGGGACTTGCCCGCGCCCGGCGGTTTCAGCGGCATGACCAGGTCTGCGTCCACCTGTCCATCTTTACCCGAAACCGCTCGCGCGCGTGCGTGAGCGCACCCTCCCTGGACTGCGCGAACCGGCGCGCGGCAGGATCACCCGGAGCAGAGGCGACCCGAGGAGGAGAACTGTGGCACGGCGTGAGAAGGGCGGATTCTGGGTGGGGCTGGCCGCCGCCGCGTTCTACCCGCTGACCGCGATCGGCAAGCGGGTGTACCTCGGGGCGGAGATAATCCCCCGGCAGGGGCCCGCGGTGCTGGTGATGAACCACATCTCGCACCTGGACCCGCCGGTCGACGCGGTGTTCGTGCACCGGCAGAAGCGGGTGCCGCGGTTCTTCCTCAAGGCGAGCCTCAAGGACGTGCCGGTCTTCGGCCGGATCGTGACCGGGTCCGGGCAGATCCCGGTGGCGCGCGGGTCGAGCGCGGCCGGCGACAGCCTCAAGGCCGCGCACCAGGCGCTCGAAGAGGGCAAGGTCATCGTGATCTACCCGGAGGGCACCATCACGAAGGACCCGCTGGGCTGGCCGAAGGAGGCCTACAGCGGCGCGGCGCGGCTGGCGCTGCAGAACGACGTGCCGGTGATCCCGATCGCGCGCTGGGGCACGAACCAGATCTTCAACGGTTACACCAAGAAGTTCACCCCGTTCCCGCGCAAGACGGTGACGCACCTGGTCGGCGACCCGATCGACCTGTCGGCGTACCGGGGCGGGAATCCGCGCAGCGCCTCGCTGCTGCGCGAGGTCACCGCGGTGCTGATGGACGAGGTGACCCGGCTGCTGGCCGAGATCCGGCAGGAGGAACCGCCGGCGAAGAAGCCGGAAACGGACGCGGCGGCGGAGACCGAGAAGCCGCAGGACGGTGCCTGATGGCGGGTTTCGCCGCCGACGTGCAGCGAGTCACCGTGCTCGGCGCGGGTTCGTGGGGCACCGCGTTCGCGAAGGTGCTCGGCGACGCGGGCCGGGACGTGACGATGTGGGCGCGCCGGGAAAGCGTCGCGGAGGAGATCCGGGAGCGGCACACCAACGAGTCGTATCTGCCGGGAACGTCGTTGCCGGAACGGATCACCGCGACGGCCGACGCGGCCGAGGCGCTGGACGGCGCGCAAGCGGTGATGGTCGGGGTGCCGAGCCAGAGCCTGCGCGCGAATCTCACCGGCTGGCGGCCGCTGCTGCCGCCCGAGGCGATCCTGGTCAGCCTCGCCAAGGGCGTGGAACTGGGCACGCTCAAGCGGATGAGCGAGGTGATCGCCGAACTCGCCGGTGTCGATCCGGGCGAGATCGTCGTGGTGTCCGGGCCGAACCTGGCCCGCGAGATCGCCGACGGGCAGCCCGCCGCCGCGGTGCTCGCGTGCGCCGACCACGAGCGGGCGAAAGCGGTGCAGCNGGTGCAGCAGGCGACGTCGAACCAGTATTTCCGGCCCTACACCAACACCGACGTGGTCGGCTGCGAGCTGGGCGGCGCGTGCAAGAACGTGATCGCGCTCAGCTGCGGGATGGCCGCCGGGATGGGCTTGGGCGCGAACACGACGGCGACGCTCATCACGCGCGGTCTCGCCGAAATGGCCCGGCTCGGCGCGAAACTCGGCGCGGACCCGCTGACCTTCGCCGGTCTCGCCGGGCTCGGCGACCTGGTCGCGACGTGCTCGTCGCCGTTGTCGCGCAACCGCACCTTCGGCGAACGGCTCGGCCGCGGCGAGACGCTGGCGCAGGCACAGGCGGCGACCGGCGGGCAGGTCGCGGAGGGCGTCGCGTCGTGCTCGTCGATCCGCGAACTGGCGCAGCGGCACGGGGCCGACATGCCGATCACGGACGCGATGTACCGGGTGTGCCACGAGGGCGTCGACCCGCGGCAGGCGGGCGCGGAGCTGCTCGGACGGTCGCGGAAGCCGGAGTGGCGCTGAGGCTCGTGCGCGGCGGCCGGGCGGCGGGGTCGTGAGTGGCGGCGCCGGTGAGCGCCGGGATTGCCGCTCACG
>NZ_LWSF01000008.1:19034-45179 GCF_001651785.1 Amycolatopsis sp. M39 | reverse complement strand
CGCTCACGAGGCGGCGCGGCTGGCTCGTGCGTGTGAATCCGCGCTCACCAGGGCGGTCCAGGGGGTGAGACGGGTTGACCGGGCAGTCCGGGGCTGGTTCGCTGGGCGGCATGCTGACGTGCGAGATGACGATGCGGCCGGGGTCTGCTGACCTCCGCCCCGTCATGGGCATGTCGTGTCGCTGTTGTCGGTGAACCTAGCCCCGGCCCAGTTCGACACCCATCTTCTTCCCGTGAGGACTTCTTTTCATGTTCGCCGTTCCGGACAACACCCTGCTGCGTCCCGAGAACCCCGCCCTGCGCCACCCGGTCCGCGTCGCCGTCGACGTGGCCGCCGACCGGGAACGCTGGGGCAGCCTGCTGCGCTACGATCCCGACGAGCGGTTCTCCGCCCTCGTCGAACGCACTGCGGACCAGGAGATCTGGCTGCTCAGCTGGCTTCCCGGGCAGCACACCGACCTGCACGACCACGTCTTCTCGACCGGCGCGTTCACCGTCGTGTCCGGGCGGCTGACCGAAACCGTCGCGCGGCGCGCCCCGGGCGGGCGCGCGGTGACCGAGGTGCACGGGCTGTCCGCAGGGCAGTCGCGCGTGTTCGGGCCCGGCTACGTGCACGAGGTGCGCAACGACGGCCCGGATCCGGCGGTCAGCGTGCACGTCTACCGCCAGGGCGGCAGGCAGATGCGGTCGTACCAGGCGAATCCGGTGGACGGGCCGGCACCGCGGTCGTGAGTGTCATCGCGGTGAGAACCGGGATGACACTCACGAGTCAAGATCGCCGCGCAACCTGAACTGCCGCTCGATCTCCTCCCGGCCGACCCCCGCCGCGAGCAGAACCTGCAGCAGGATCCGCGATTTCCGCGGGCACAGCCATCCGGCCATCGTCGCGCCCATCCGGATCAAGCTCGATTCGGACCCGGGGAACCCGTAAGTGCCGCGGAAAGTCGGGCCCGCGCCGGTCCGGGACGCGACGACAACCGGCACCTCCGCGGCCGCGATCACCTCCGCCGTCCCGGTCGAGACGTGTCCGACGCCGTTGGCGGCCACCACCACGCCGCGCGCGCCGCCCTTGAGGACCAGCGACAGCAATTCGCCCGAATCCTCGAGGCCCGATTCCAGCAGCGGAACGAGATCGACGGTTTCGGCTCCCGGCAGCACCGGCAGCCGCGGCGGCGACGGGTGGAAGTAATGCACCGCGCCCTCGGCGAGCATGCCCAGCGGACCCGCCGGTCGCGACGAAAACGTTTCGACGTGGCTGGAATGCGTTTTCCGCACCCAGCGCGCCGCGTGCACGTCGTCGTTGAACGCCACCAGCGCGCCCCGGCCGCGGCTGCGCGGATCGGCGGCGACGGCGAGCGCGGCGAGGATGTTCGCCTGCCCGTCCGGACTGGGCAGGCTCGGGTTCCGCATCGCGCCGGTGATCACCACCGGCGCGTCGGACGGCCACGTGAGGTCGAACAGGTACGCCGTTTCCTCCAGCGTGTCCGTGCCCTGCACCACCACGAGACCGTCCGCGCCCGCCTCGATCTGCTCGATGCCCCACTGCCGGGTCCGCGCGAGCGTCGCGTAGTCCATCGACGAACTCGACAGCCCGGCGAGCGTCGCCGCGGTGATCTCCATGGGCAGCCGGGAACCCAGTTCTCCCAGCAGGTCCTCGGCGCTCAGCCGCGGCACCACGCCGTCTTCGATCGAACGCCCGGGAGCCATCGAGATGGTGCCGCCCAGCGCGGCGACGGCGATGCGAGTCATGCCCCGCACTCTATGCGGGGCGCTGTGCCTGGAGGGTGTAGCTCGCGGCGATCCGGCGCGGGTTGTCCCGCAGCCGCCATTCGCCGCCCCCGGCCTCTTCCATCTCGTGCGGCAACGCGTTCCACGCCGTGGTGTCGTGCTCGGTCAGCCCGGTCAGGATCAGGCCCTGGCCGAGCAGTGCGGTCACGATCTCGCCGAGCGAATGATTCCAGCTGTGCGACGTGGTGGCGCGCAGCGTTTCGGAGGTTTCGACATAGGTCGCCGGTTCGCTGAAGACGAGTGGCTCGTCGTGCTCGAAGTAGTCGTACTTCGGCCACGCGCGTTCGGATTCGTCGTCGAGCGTCCACAACATCGGATGGCCTTCGCGCAGGAACAGCCGTCCGCCGGGCCGCAGCAGCCGCGCGACCACCTCGGCCCACGGCGCGATCTTCGGCAGCCAGCAGAGCGCGCCGATCCCGGTGTACACCAGGTCGAACGTGTTCTCGCCGAAGACTTCCACCGCGTCGTAGACGTTCGCCTCGTGGTAGTCGATGTCCGCGCCGGTGGCGTCGGCGAGCTTCCGCGCCTCGGCGAGCGACGCCGGGGAAAGGTCCAGACCAGAGACCTTGGCCCCGAGCCGGTGCAGCGACAGCGTGTCCGTGCCGATGTGGCATTGCAGGTGCACGGCGCGCAGCCCGGAAACGTCGCCGAGGCGCGGCTGGTCGAAGCGCACGATCTGGCTCAGGTGCGACGGATCGGCCTTGAACTTGTCGAACTCGTAGTACGCCGAGCGCGCGTGGATCGGGGCCCGGTCGTCCCAGTTGGCGCGGTTGATCTCGAACGAATCGGTCACGCCTTCTCCGCCGCGCTGCGCAGGACGCAGAACTCGTTGCCTTCCGGATCCCGCAAGACCGCCCAGCCGCTGCCGTCCTCGCGGCGATGGTCGGAATGCAGCGTCGCGCCCAGCTTGAGCAACCGCTCCACCTCTTCGTCGCGGGTCCCGTCGTCCGGCTTCAGGCAGACGTGCAGCCGGTTCTTGATCGTCTTGGGCTCGGGGACGGCGATGAACAGGAGGGTGAGGCCGGAGTCGAGCGTGATGCCGATCTCCTCCTCGCCCGGTTTGTCGTCCTCGCCGACCGGGCGGCCGGTCACCTTGGTCCAGAACTGGGCCAGTTCCCACGGGTCGGCGCAGTCGACGGTGATGTTGTCCACAACGGAAGTCATCGGGCTCCTCGGGCCAGGGTCGCTGTCGGTCCGGAGTCTGCCCGGAATGCCCGATGCACGCGAGAGGTTTCCTGTCGAGTCGCTGTCAGCCGGGGGTTCGGCTCGCGCGCCCGCGCGGCCGTCGCGGAGGATGGCGGGGTGGAGAACCCGAACCCGGTGCGGCTGCTCGTCGTCGACGACGAGCCGCACATCGCCGACCTGGTCGCGACCGTCGCCCGTTACGAGGGCTGGCAGGCCGTGACGGCCGGCTGCGGCGCCGACGCTCTCGCGCGCGCCGCGGAGTTCGCTCCCGACATCGTCGTGCTCGACCTCATGCTGCCCGATTTCGACGGATTCACCGTGCTCGACAAGCTGCGCGAGAAGCACGACGCGGTGCCGGTGGTTTTCCTGACCGCCAAGGACGCGACCGCCGACCGCATCGCCGGCCTCACCCGCGGGGGTGACGATTACCTCGTCAAGCCGTTCTCCGTCGAGGAGTTGATGGCGCGGCTGCGTGCGGTGCTGCGGCGGACGTCGGAGAAGCCGGATACCCGCACAGTGCTGCTGCAGGTGGGTGATCTCACCCTGGACGAGGAGACGCACGAAGTCCGCCGCGGCGGCCGGCTCGCCGAGCTGACGCCCACCGAGTACGAGCTGCTGCGCTACCTCATGCGGCGCTCGCCCGCGGTGCTCACGAAGGCGCAGATCCTCGACCACGTGTGGGAGTACGACTTCGGCGGACGGTCCAATGTGGTCGAACTCGCGATCTCGCGGCTGCGGCGCAAGCTCGACACCGAGGCCGAACCGCTGATCCACACCGTGCGCGGCGTCGGGTATTCCGTGCGGCGGGCGGGCCGGTGAACCGGATCGGGCGCTGGGCTCGGCGGTGGTACCGGGCTTGGCGCGCTTCCCGGCTCGGCACGCGGCTGGCGTTCGGGCTGGGCGCGTTGTCGCTGGTGGTGTTCGCGATCGTCGGCGCGCTGACGGTCGAGCTGATGCACGACTACCTCAACCGGCGGCTCGACGAGCAGCTCAAGACCAGCCAGGTCGCACAGGTGCCGCACCTGCGCGAGTCGAAGGACAGTCCGGAAGTCGTCTACTCCTGGTACTCCGCGGTCTTCGCGGTGCGGGAGGGGCACGCCGTCCCGCAGCCGGGCAGCACGTTGCCGGACGACGTGCGGCCGTTGGCGCGGATCGCCGAAGAGGCGACCAGCGGCGACCTTTTCCGCACGATCGGTTTGCCCGGCCAGGGTTCTTATCGCGTGCGGGCGTGTCCGGTGGAGACTTCGCAGAACGGGACCGGCACCGTGTTGCTGAGTGCTGCTCCGCAGGCCGATCTCGACAACACCGTGCAGCAGCTGATGTTGATCGAAGTGATCGCATTCCTGATCGCGTTGGCGATTCTCGTCGTCGTGGGCCGGATGGTGCTGCGGCGCGGACTGCGACCGTTGTCGGACATGGCTGGCACCGCGCACGACATCGCTTCGCACGATCTCACGGCCACAGCGGACTTGCCGGTGCGCGCGTCCGGCACGGGCGGCGGCGCGGAGGTCGAGGAGCTGCGGACGGCGTTCAACTTGATGGTGAGCCACATCGAATCTTCGCTGGCCGCGCGCACCGAGGCGAATGATCGGCTGCGCCGGTTTGTCGCCGATGCTTCGCACGAGCTGCGGACACCGTTGACCTCGATCCGCGGCTACGCCGATCTTTTCCGCTACGCCGCTGCGAACGAACCCGAGGAACGCGAGGCACACCTGGAGAAGATCCGGGCCGAGACCGCGCGGATGAGCGTGCTGGTCGACGATTTGCTGCTGCTCGCGCGGCTGGACGCGCGTGATGTCGAACCGCCGGTGCGCCCGCGGCGGATGGACCTCACCGAGATCGCCGCGGCTGCCGCGGACGCGTTCCGGGCCGGTCGGCCAGGACATCCGCTGACGGTCTCGATTCCGGGGGAACCGGTGCTGCTGCACGCGGATCCGGCGCGGCTGCGGCAAGTACTGGACAACCTGCTCGCGAACGCCGCCGTGCACACCGCGGAGGGAACTCCGGTGGAGCTGGCGGTGACGGCGGCGGACGGGATGGCTGTCGCTGCCGTCACCGATGCCGGGCCGGGGATCTCCGCGGAGGATCAGCAGCGGATTTTCGACCGGTTCTATCGCGTCGACAACTCCCGGACCCGGGCCGCCGGCGGCACCGGATTGGGGTTGTCGGTGGTGCATTCGCTGGTGGCGGAGCACGGCGGGACGGTCTCGCTGGACAGCCGCCCCGGGCGGACGGTGTTCACCGTGCGGTTGCCGCTGCCTTCGTGACGCGTGTGGCGACGTGTTCGGGGACGGTCCAGCCCGGCGGCAGGTCGGCGGACGGCTCCGGTTCGCCGAACACCGTGTGCACCGGCAGCACCCCGGCCCAGGCGGCGTTCGCGGTGACGTCTTCGGGTTCGTCGTCCGGTCCTTCGGCGCGGAGTTTCACCGACGCTTCGGCGAGGTCGAGCGCGATGACCGACACCGCGGCGAATTCCTTCTTGTTCACCGCCCGGGCGTGCTCCCAGGAACCGGGGGAGAGGTGGTCGGTGAGCACGTGCAGGCCGCGCATCTTCTCGTCCGGGTCGGTCACCGGCCGCGCCTTGCCGAGGATCACCGCGCTGCGGTAGTTGACCGAGTGGTTGTTCACCGAGCGGCAGTAGACGATCCCGTCGAGCAGGGTGACCGTTACGCACACGTCGGTTCCCCCGGTCGCGGCTCGCAGACTGGCCGCGCCCGTGGAACCATGCAGGTACAGGGTGTCGCCGTCGCGGCCGTATCCGGTGGGCAGCACCAACGGGACGCCGTCGCGGACCACACCGAGGTGGCAGATCAGCGCCTCGTCGAGCACGGCGTGCAGTGCCGCGCGCTCGCTGGCGGCGCGGTGGCGTTTGCGGCCGAGCGTGGTGCGTTCGGTGGGCGAAAGGCTGCTCATGCGTTCAGTGTGCGGCGGGCAAGTGGCTACGTTGAATGTCCACTTCTTCTACACTTGAGAAGTCCACTTCGCTGTAACGGAGGTCCGCTGTGTCCTACGCCGACACCGCCCTGCCGGTCAGTCTCGACCGCGAAGCGGCCACCCCGCTGGCCGTGCAGCTGGCCGACGCGCTGCGCGAAGCCGCGGCCGGCGGACATCTCCGCGGCGGCGACCGGCTGCCGTCCACGCGCGCGCTGGCCGAACGGCTCGGTGTCTCGCGCACGGTCACTTCCGCTGCGTACGAGCAACTTCACGCGGAGGGCTGGATCGCTGGCCGGCACGGTTCCGGCACCTACGTGACCACTCCGCCGACCCGCGCCGCCGCGTCCGTCACGGCACCCGGTTCGCTGCTCGCCGAGGCCGAACAAGCCCCGTTGCTGGACCTCGCGCCGGGTACGCCGTGGGCGGACGGTCTCGACCGCGCGGCCTGGCGACGGGCATGGCGGGCCGCCGCCGATCCCGAGCCGCTCACGCGCGCGCACCGCGCCGGGTTGCCGGAATACCGCGCGACTGTGTCGGAACACCTGCTGCGCCACCGCGGTCTGGCCGCGGGCTCGGTGCTCGCGACCGGCGGCACGACCGCGGCTGCCGTGGAACTCGCCGCGGCCGTGCTGCGCCGAGGTGCGGTCGTCGCCTTCGAGGAACCGGGTTATCAGCGTGCGGTGCAAGCGTTCCGGCAGGCCGGGCTCACCGTCGTCGGCGTGCCGGTGGACGAGGAAGGCCTGCGTCCGGACGCGATTCCCGCCGGGGCGCGCGCGGTTTACTGCTCGCCCGCGCATCAGTACCCGATGGGCAGCCGGATGAGCGCGGCCCGGCGCGTGCAGCTCGTGGAACGCGCTCGCGCGGAAGGCATGCTGGTCATCGAGGACGACTACGACGGCGAGCTGCGCTTCGATGTCGCTCCGCTGCCGATGCTGGCCGCGCTCGCCCCCGACGTCGTCGTGCACCTCGGGACCACCAGCAAAATCCTCACCCCGACTCTCGGCGCGGGCTGGCTCGTCGCGCCCGCCGCGGTGGCCGATGCCATTCTGGCCTACCGGGATCTCACCGGCACCCGTCCGTCGCCGGCGGGGCAGCGGGTGCTGGTCGAACTCGCCCGGACCGGCGATCTGGGACGGCACCTGCGGAAGCTGCGCCGGGAAATGGCCGAACGCCGGACGGTGCTGGTGACCGCGCTGTCGAACGCCGGAATCCCGTTCGTCGGCGACGACGCCGGTGCGCATCTGGTGGTGCGGACGGGAAGCGCCGAGGCCGAGGCCGAGCTGATCGCCGCGGCGGAACGGCATTCGATCCGCCTCGACGGGCTGGCGCGGCATTTCGCCGGAACGCCGACGGTGCACGGCATCGCGCTGGGATACGCGGGCTGCTCACGGGAAGCGTTGACGGCCGCGGTGCCGACGCTGGTCGACCTCCTCCGCTGAGTACGCGGGTCAGCCCTGCCTCCGGTCCGCCGGTCAGCTTCATGGTGCTGGATCCGCTGCTCCGCGAGGTTTTTGCCGATCGGTTCGGCGGGCGGAGGAGCGCGGGATGACTCGGCGGATCCGGGCGGCGGCGACAGCGACCGCGCTGCTGGCGGTGTTCGCCGCGCCGGGCTCGGCGCAGCCACCGGACCGGCCATCAGACGCTGCGGTCGCGCACCTGCGCGAAGAACTGGCGAGCGGACCGTCCTCGTCCTACGCGGTGGTGTCCGCGAACGGCAAGGCGACGACCGGCGCGGTCGGCTCCGACGTGCCGCCGCAGTCGCCGTTTCTGCTTGGCTCGCTGAGCAAATCGTTCACCGCCATGGCAGTCATGCAGCTCGTCGACGCGGGCAAAGTCGGCCTGGACACCCCGATCACCGCGTACCCGCCGTGGTTCCGCACCGCCGGAACCCCCGATCCGATCACCGTGCGCCAGTTGCTGAACCAGACCAGCGGCCTGCCGACCGAAGCGGGCACCGTCGACCTCTACGAACCGGAAACCACGCTGGAGCAGCGCGTCCGCGCACTCGCCGACGTCGTCCCGGTCGCTCGCCCCGGCACAGCTTTCCACTACTGCACCAAGAACTACGCGACGCTGTGCCTGATGGTCGAGCAGGTTTCCGGCCAGAGCTACGCCGCCTACCGCAAAGCCCAAGTCCTCGCCCCGCTCGGCATGAACCGCACCTTCACTAACTTCGCCGATACCCGTCGCGCGGGCCTGATCGAGGGTCCGTCGGTGCTGTTCGGCCTGAACGTGCCGATGGAAACGCCGGATTCCCCCGGCGCGCTGCCCGAGGGCTACCTGGTCTCGACCGCCGAGGACCTCAGCCACTACCTGGCCTTCCAGATGACCGGTGCCTACCACGGCGCCCGTCCGCTGTCCGCCGAAAGCCTGCGTCTGCTGCACGGCGCGGCAGTCCCGACCGGCGACGACCACTACGGATCCGGCTGGGGGACCGGCACTCTCCACGGCCAGCCGGTCGTCCAGCACGACGGCGATCTGACCCGCTACCACGCCAACCTGCCGGATCAGCGGGTCGGCCTGGTGGTGCTGACCTCGCGCAACCCGGTCCTGCTGGACAGCGGCGCGCCGTTCCGCCACACCCTCGCGGGCGCACCGGCCCCGGAAACCGGCAACGGCTTCCTGCTGACCTGCGGCGTCGCCCTCCTGGTCCTCGCCGCGATGGTCTTGGCGACCCGCCGACAGATCCGTCGCGCACGAAAGCTGCCGGAGCTCTTGCGGGACAAGGGCTTCGGCCGGGTCGCGGTGCGCCCGCTGGCTGCCGGTGGACGTGGCGTTCCAGACGCTGCCGGACTTTCACCGTTTTCGTCCTGGCCGGAATGGCCTTCCTGACGGTGCGCGGGGCGACGTGGTTCGCGCTGGCCTCCGCGCGAACTCGCCGACCAGCGGCTCGACCCTCGCGACCAGCGCAGACACCCCCGGCGCGCGCTGTCGGCGATGCTCACCCGGTACCGTGACCGGCTATGAGCGCTGAAAAGATCCGGGTCGCGGTCGTGTTCGGTGGCCGCAGCAGCGAGCACACCATCTCGTGCCTGTCCGCGGGCAGTGTGATCTCGAACCTGGATCCGGATCGCTTCGAGGTGCTCCCGGTCGGCGTCACGCCCAGTGGCGGCTGGGTGCTCGGCACCGGCGACCCGGAGCAGCTCAGCATCCAGGGCCGCGAGCTGCCGTCGGTCGAGTCCGGCCGCGCGCTCGTGCTCGCCGGCGACCCGACCAGCCGCGAGCTGCGCACGGTCGACCCCGGCCAGGCCACCGAGGTGCTCGGCACCGTCGACGTCGTCTTCCCGGTGCTGCACGGCGCCTTCGGCGAGGACGGCACCATCCAGGGCCTGCTCGAACTCGCCGACATCCCCTACGTCGGCCCCGGCGTGCTCGCCAGCGCGGCGGCGATGGACAAGGAATACGCGAAGAAGCTGCTCGCCGCGGAGGGGCTGCCGGTGGGCACCTACGCCGCGCTGCGCCGCGGACAGTCCACTTTGGCCGGACAAGACCGGGAACGTCTTGGCCTGCCGGTGTTCGTGAAGCCCTCGCGCGCCGGTTCGTCGGTCGGGATCTCCCGGGTCTCCGGCTGGGCGGAGCTGGACGCGGCGATCGAGCTGGCCCGGCGTACCGACCCGAAGGTGCTCGTCGAGGCCGCGGTGCGCGGGCGCGAGGTCGAATGCGGCGTGCTGGAATTCCCGGACGGCCGCGTCGAGGCGTCGCTCCCGGCGGAGATCCGGGTGCTCGCCGAGGGCGAGGACGCCTGGTACGACTTCGAAACCAAGTACCTCGGCGAGGACGCCGAGCTGGACATCCCGGCCAAACTGGACGACGCGCTCACCGACCGGCTGCGCGCGATGGCCGTCGAGGCGTTCCGCGCGCTCGACTGCCAGGGCCTCGCCCGCGTCGACTTCTTCGTGACCGAGGACGGCGACCTGGTGATCAACGAGGTCAACACGATGCCCGGCTTCACCACGAAGTCCGCCTACCCGAAGATGTGGGAGGTCACCGGGGTGGACTACCCGACGCTCCTGTCGACGCTGATCGACACCGCGCTCGCCCGGGGCACCGGCCTGCGCTGACGAGCGGACCCGGGAACTCCTCGCCGGCGAAGCGCCGCAGGCCGGACAGACGAGGCGGGACGACCTTACGATGGCCCTCGAACAGACGGCACGTCCCCACCGTAAGGAAAACAGCGCGTGCAGATCGCATCCCGCCTCGACCGGCTCCCGGTCACCCGGAGGCACCGGTACTTCGTGGCAGTGGTCGGCATCGCGACCTTCTTCGACCTCTACGACCTGTTCCTCGCCGCGACCATCAGCACCGTCCTCACCAAGGAGTTCGGCGTCACCCCGACGACGCTGAAGTACGTCCTGGCGTCGGCGTTCGTCGGCGCGTTCGTGGGCGCGGTGTTCCTCGGCAGGCTGGCCGACCGGCTCGGCCGACGGCGCGCGTTCCTGCTCACCCTGGGCCTGTACTCGGTGTTCACACTGCTCGGCGCGTTCAGCACCGATGTGTGGATGCTGGTGATCTGCCGGTTCATCGCCGGGATCGGCATCGGCGCGGAGCTGCCGGTCGCGGACGCCTATCTCGCTGACCTGCTGCCCGCCCGAGCGCGCGGTCGCGCGACAGCCTGGGCTTACACGATCGGTTTCTGCGGCGTCCCCGCCGCCGGATTCCTCGCCCGCGCGCTCGTCGGCCACGCGCCGCTCGGCATCGACGGCTGGCGCTGGCTGTTCGTGATCGGCGCGCTGGGTGCGGCGGTGGTGTGGGCGCTGCGGTTCACGCTGCCGGAATCGCCGCGTTGGCTTGCGGCACAAGGAAGAACCGGCGAAGCGGACGAGATCGTGCGCAAACTCGAAGAGAGTGCGCCGCAGCCATTGCCCGAATCGGAGCCGGAACCGCCCGCGCCCGAACCGGTGCGTGCGTCGGCGTTGCTGCGTCCGCCGTGGTTCCGTCGCACGGCGATGCTGTACGTCTTCCAGCTGCTGCAGTCGTTCGGCTACTACGGTTTCGGCTCGCTGGTGCCGATTGTGCTGGCCGCCAAGGGTTTCGGCCTCGTCAGCTCGCTGACGTTCAGCGCGCTCACCTTCCTCGGCTATCCGATCGGCTCCGCGCTGTCCATCCCGATCATCGAACGGCTGGAACGCAAATGGCTGATCGTCGCGAGCGCGGCGGCGATGGCGGTGTTCGGGCTGGCCTTCGGCTACGCGACTTCCGGCGTGCTGATCGCGGTGTTCGGCTTCTGCTACACCGCCGTGAGCAACGTCTTCTCCAACGCCTTCCACACCTACCAGGGCGAGCTGTTCCCGACGTCGCTGCGCGGCACCGCCGCCGGTTCGGCCTACGCGCTGTCCCGGCTGGCGACGGCCGCGATGCCGTTCATCCTGCTGCCGGTCCTGCAATCGGCGGGCGCGACGACGATGTTCGCCGTGGTCGCGGGCGCGATGGTGCTGCTGATGATCGACGTGGCCGTGCTCGGCCCGCGCACCACCGGCGAATCGCTGGAAACGATCGCGGCTAGAACTGCAAAGGCTTGACCGGCAGCTTCGCCGCGATCGCGTCCGAAACGGCCTGAAGCGGACCGGTTCCCGTGTTCGCCGGAACGGTCAGCGCCAGGTAGACCGGCCGGTCGACGGCGTACCAGGTGGCCGAACCGCCCTGCTCGATCTGCAGCCACTGCACCTTGTCGACCACGCGCAGCTGCGCGGTCGGGGTGAGCTCGGGCGGGCGTTCGAGGCCGCAGCGCAGCACGACCGGATCCGGTTCGCCCCACGCGACGGTGGCCTTCGGCGCGGGCTCGGCGAGCGTGCGCGGCGACAGTTCCTTGCCGTTCGACGTGAGCGTGGCCGGGACCCCGGCGATCACCTTCGCGCAGTCCGCCGACCCGGCCCGCGGCGCGGGAACGGACACGAGCGCGAGCGGCTGGTTCGGATCGGGCTGTCCGGAGGAGCTCTTCGTCAGCGCGACGACCGCGACCGCGACCGCCAGCGCGGCCACGAGCAACGACGCGGTGACGAGGACGACCTTCGGCGGAGCCCCGGTGTCGGTGTCTGCCACCGCCTCAGTGGACCACGGCTCAGAGATGCACGACCGGGCAGGTCAGCGTGCGCGTGATCCCTTCCACGTTCTGCACGCGGGCGACGACGAGCTGGCCGAGCTGGTCCACTGTGTCCGCGGCGGCGCGCACGATCACGTCGTACGGGCCGGTGACGTCCTCGGAGCTGGTCACGCCCGGGACCCCGGCGATCTCCGCAGCCACCGCGGCCGCCTTGCCGACCTCGGTCTGGATGAGGATGTATGCGTGGACCACGGCGTGCCCTTTCGTCGGTGGCGATCGAGTCGAGGTAGGAACGGTGTAGGCAACGTAGCGCCAGCCCTGGGAAAAACCTAGGGGATCCGATAGTCGGTGGCCGATCCGACACAGGCAAGGGAAACGGGAGGTGACCGGTGTCACCGGACGAGCACTCGGTGGCCGCGACAGGCGAGTTCGGCCTGATCCAGCGGGTCACCGAAGGACGCGCGCAGCCGCCGTCGACACTGCTGGGCCCGGGCGACGACGCGGCGGTTCTCGCCGCGCCGGACGGCCGCGTGGTCGTGACGACCGACGTGCTGGTCCACGGTGTGCACTTCCGGCTCGACTGGTCGAGCCCGGAGCAGGCCGGGCGCAAGGCGGTCGCGGTGAATCTGTCCGACATCGCGGCGATGGGAGCGAAACCGACCTCGGTGGTCGCCGGGCTCGCGTGCCCGGCGGATACCCCGGCGCGGGTCGTGACCGAGATCATGGACGGGATGTGGGCTGAGGCGCGTGCGGTAGGCATCGGGGTGTCCGGCGGCGACCTCGTGAGCGCGGACCAGCTCGTGATCAGCGTCACCGCATTGGGCGACCTCGAAGACCGCGAACCGGTGACCCGTTCCGGCGCGCGCCCCGGCGACGTGCTCGCGGTGTGCGGGCGGCTCGGCTGGGCCGCGGCCGGGCTCGCGGTGCTGCGCCGCGGATTCCGGTCGCCGGTCGGGGTGGTGAACGCGCAGCGCTGTCCGGAACCGCCGTACGCGGCCGGTCCGCAGGCCGCGCTCGCCGGCGCGACCGCGATGATGGACGTCTCGGACGGGCTGCTGGCCGACCTCGCGCACCTGGCCGCGGCTTCCGAGGTCGGGCTCGACGTGCAGACCGCGTTGCTTGAGGTGTCGACGCGGCTGAAGGAGGTCGGCAGCGCGCTCGGCGCGGACCCGGTGCAGTGGGTGCTGACCGGCGGCGAGGACCACGCGCTGGTCGCGACGTTCCCGCCGTTCGACGACCTTCCCGAGGGCTGGCGCAAGATCGGCGTGGTCACCATGCCCGGCTCCGGGGTCACCGTGGACGGCGAGGCGTACGACCAGCAGGGCGGTTGGGAGCACTGGCAGCAGTGATTCTTCATCAGGCTGACGGCGTGGACATCCGCGTCGTCGCCTTCGACCATCCCGACGCCGCCAAACTGATGGCCGAGGTTCAGCTGGAGTACGTGCGCCGCTACGGCACCGAGGACGAGACCCCGATGGACCCCGCGGAGTTCGCGCCGCCGCGGGGCCTGTTCCTGGTCGGGTACCTGGACCGCGTGCCGGTGGCGTCCGGCGCGTGGCGCGCGCACGACGGTCCCGAGCCGACGTTCCGGCCCGGCGACGTCGAGCTGAAACGGATGTACGTGATCGAATCCGCGCGAGGCCGCGGGTTCGCCCGCGCGATGCTCGCCGAACTGGAACGCACCGCGGTCGCCGCCGGACGCCGCCGCGTCGTGCTGGAGACGGGCACCGAGCAGCCGGAAGCCATCGCCCTCTACCGTTCGTCGGGCTACGCCGAGATACCGGCTTTCGGCTATTACGGCGATATGCCCGAAAGCCGGTATTACGGCAAGGCTCTCGTCCACGACCGACGACACTGAACGATTCGGAGGCGGCATTGGCCATCTACGCGCTCGGCGACCTGGTCCCGGCCATCCACCCGGACGCCTACGTCCATCCCGACGCCACCGTGATCGGCGACGTCCGGATCGGAGCGCGCGCCTCGGTCTGGCCGCAGACGGTGCTGCGCGGCGACCACGGGTACATCGAGATCGGCGAACGCTCGAACGTGCAGGACGGTTGCGTCGTCCACTGCACCGCGCGGCATCCGACGATCGTGGGCCCGTCCTCGGCGGTCGGGCACGCGGTGCACATCGAGGGCGCGAAGATCGGCACCGGCTGCCTGATCGCGTCGGGTTCGGTGGTGCTGAACGGAAGCGTGATCGAGGACGGCGGCATGGTCGGCGCGGGCGCGGTGCTGTCCTACGAATCGACGGTCGGCACCGGCGAGATCGCATTGGGAGTTCCGGCGAAAACGCGGCCGAACAAGTCGTTCTCCGAAGACCAGATCGCCGCGGTCGTGGATTCCTACGTCCGGCGCGGAGCCCGGTTCCGGGCCGAGTTGCGCAGGCTGGACCCGCCACAGTGACCTCGGGCACGTGGCGCTAGGCTCGCGGGCCGTGACTGGACGACCGCTGGACGAAATCGTCGAAGCCGGCTGGGCGAAAGCCCTTGAACCAGTGGCGCCGCAGGTCGCCGCGATGGGGGAGTTCCTCCGCGCCGAGATCGCCGCGGGCCGCACCTATCTCCCCGCGGGCGAGCACGTGCTGCGCGCGTTCAAGCAGCCGTTCGACGCCGTCCGCGTGCTGATCGTGGGCCAGGACCCGTACCCGACCCCGGGGCACGCGGTCGGCCTGAGCTTCTCGGTGGCCCCGGACGTCCGGCCGATCCCGAAAAGCCTGATCAACATCTACCAGGAGTACTGCGAGGACCTGGGGCACCCGGCCCCGTCCAACGGAGACCTGACCCCGTGGGCGGAGCAGGGCGTGCTCCTGCTGAACCGGTCGCTCACCGTGCAGCCGCACAAGTCGAACTCGCATCAGGGCAAGGGCTGGGAGCAGGTCACCGAGCAGGCGATCAAGGCGCTCGCCGCGCGCGGCGGACCGCTGGTGGCGATCCTGTGGGGCCGCAACGCGCGGAACCTGCGGCCGATGCTCGGCGAGGTGCCGTGCCTCGAATCGGCGCACCCGAGCCCGCTGTCGGCGCGCAACGGCTTCTTCGGGTCGCGTCCGTTCAGCCGGGCGAACCAGCTGCTGGTCCAGCAGGGCGCGGAACCGCTCGACTGGAAACTTCCCTGACGCGGCGTGTCCAGTTCCGGCGATCGGCGCCGACCACCAGGGTAGGCGACGACTGAAACCCTGGAGGGAAGCGATGACCGCCACCGTCAAGTCCGCCGACGGCACCCCGATCGCCTTCGACACCTACGGCTCGGGTTCTCCGGTGCTGCTGGTCGGCGGCGCGGTGAACGACCGCACGACCGTCGCCGGGCTCGCCGCGGTGCTGGCCGACGCCGGTTTCACCGCGATCGCCTACGACCGGAGAGGCCGCGGCGACAGCGGCGACGCGCCGGTCTACGCGGTCGAGCGCGAGATCGACGACCTGGAAGTGCTGATCGAGGCCGTCGGCGGCTCGGCCGCGGTGTTCGGGCACTCGTCCGGCGCGATCCTGGCCCTGGAAGCGGCGGCGCGCGGGCTGACGATCACGAAGGCGGCGGTGTACGAGCCGCCGTTCATCGGCGACGACCGGCCGCGTCCGGCGGAAGACCTGGTGGACCGGGTCAGCACCTGCCTCGCCGACGGCGACCGGGACAGGGCGGTCGAGTTGTTCCTGGTCGAGGGCACTGGGACCCCGGCGGAGATCGTGGACTCGATGAAGTCCGCGCCGGTGTGGGGCTGGTTCGTCGGACTGGCGCACACGCTGCCGTACGACCTGACTGTCTGCGGCCGCGGCAACTACCTGCCGACGGACCGGCTGGCGGCGATCACCGTCCCGGTGCTGTCGCTGTCCGGCGGTGCGGGGGAGGCGTGGATGACGTCGTCGGCCAAGGCTGTCGCGGCCGCGGTCGCGCACGGGCGGCACGAGGAGGTCCCGGGGCAGGATCACGGGGTGCTGAACGCGCCGGAGTCCCTGCGGGACGTGCTGGCGAACTTCCTGCGGTGACGAAAAAGGGGCGGGTGCTTCAAGCACTCGCCCCTTTCCGAAAGCTGCTGAACTCAGCCTCGCACGACCTTGCCGGCCTTGATGCACGAAGTGCAGGCGTTCAGGCGCTTGCGCTGGGACACGCCGACCTTCGCGTGCACAACCTGGATGTTCGGGTTCCACCGGCGGTTGGTACGCCGGTGGGAGTGCGAGACCGACTTGCCGAAGCCGGGTCCCTTGCCACAGACGTCGCACACGGCAGCCACGTCGAACTCCTCTGGATATGGGACAAAGAATGCGCGCCCGAACGTGCCGGGCAACTCCACCATAGTAACGAGTGGTCTGGGTGGCCTTGCCGCGGGGTCGTTACCCTCGCGGGGACCGGCTAGGAGGTTACGGGGTGCGGGTGCTGGACGCGGCGGCGGTGTCGGGCTGGGCGGCGGCCTCTGTGCGCAGCTTGGACAGGCTGCGCACGGCCATCGACGGCATCAACGTCTATCCGGTCGCGGACTCCGACACCGGCTCCAACCTGCTGTACACGATGACCGGCGCGCACGAGGCGCTCGCCGATGCGGAACCGGCCGACGCGGCTGAGGCGCTGGCGGTACTGGCGCGCGGGGCGGTGGCGCACGCGCGGGGCAATTCGGGCGTGATCCTGTCCCAGGTCGTGCGGGGGATGGCCGGCTGGGCGGCCACCGGCGGGGACCTGGACGGACCTGGTCTCGCCGCTGCGCTGGGGCAGGCGGACCAGGCCGCCACGGGCGCGGTCAGCAGGCCGGTCGCCGGGACGATGCTGACTGTCCTGCACGCCGTGGCCGCCGCCGTTCGAGGCACGACGCGGACGTTGCCCGAGGTTGCGCGCGAGGTCGTCACCGTGGCCGCGAAAGCGCTGGAGGAGACGCCCAAGCAGTTGCCCGCGCTGGCCAAGGCGGGAGTCGTCGACGCCGGGGGCCGCGGGCTGGTCGCGGTGCTCGACGCGCTGGCGGGGGTGATCACCGGTGAACCCGAGGACCCCGGGCACGACCTGAAGGCGGTCGCTTCGCTGCCGGAGCAGGTCCCCTACGCGTGGGAGGTCATGTACTTGCTGGACGAGATCGACGAGGCCCGGCTGCCCGCGTTGCGGAAGGAACTGAGCGGGTTCGGCGACAGTGTGACGGTGGCGGGCGACGGTTCGGGCAGCCACGCGGTGCACGTCCACTGCGCGGACATCGGCGCGGCCATCGAAGCCGGGCTGCAACTGGGCAGGCCGCGCAAGATCCGGGTCGAACCGCTGATCACCCCGACGCCGATCGAATGGGACACATCGATCGACCGGTCCGTGGTCGCGGTGGTGCGCGGCGGCGGCCTGGCCGAACTGCTGCGGGCCGAGGGCGTCGCCGTGCTGGCGGTGCCCGAGGGCGAGACGCCCAGTGTCGAGGACATGATCGGGTTGTTCAACGAGGCGGCCGGACAGCACCTGAGCGTGCTGCCGGGCGGGCCGGACCTGACTGCGGCCGCCGACGCCGCCGCCGGGCATCCGATGGCGGGCGAGCGCGACGTCGTGGTGATCCCGTGCGCGTCGCCGGTGCAGGTGCTGGCCGCGCTCGCGGTGCACGACAGCGAGCGCCGGGTCAACGACGACGTGGTCGCGATGGCCGAGGCGGCGGCCGCGACCAGGCGTGGCGAGCTGCGGATCGCGGACGAGGAGTCGCTAACCTGGGTGGGCCGGGCCCAGTCCGGCGACGTGATCGGCCTGGTCGACGACGAGGTGGTGCTGATCGAGCCCGCCCCGGCGTCGGCGACGAATCTCGTCGCGGCCGCGGTCAGCGTGCTCAACCGGATGCTGGCGCTCGGCGGCGAGCTGGTCACCGTCCTGAGCGGGGCGGACGCTCCGCCGAGGGTGGCCGCCGAACTCGCCGAACAACTGCGGCTGGAGCACCCCGAGGTGGAGTTGACGAGTTACGCCGGCGGTCAAAGCGACGCTGTGCTGCTGATGGGGGTCGAATAATCATGGCCGGGCTTCGCGACAAGCTCCCGCTGCTGCTGGGCGCGAAAACGGCGAAGGCGCTGTCGAGTGCGCTCGACATCGAGACGGTTTCCGACCTGCTGCGCCACTATCCGCGTCGTTATGCCGAACGCGGCGAGCTGACCGACATCGCGGGGCTGGAGCTCGGGGAGCACGCGACCGTGCTGGCGCGGATCGAGAAGATCAGCAAGCGCCGGATGAAATCCCGCAACGGCACCATCCTCGACATGGTGATCACCGACGGCAAGCGGCGGCTCGCGTGCGCGTTCTTCAACCAGGCGTGGCGCGAGAAGGAGCTGGCCCCCGGCAAGACCGGGCTGTTCGCGGGCAAGGTCACCGCGTTCCGGGACACGCTGCAGCTGGCCAACCCGGAGTACGAACTGCTCGACGCCGAACGCGAGGCCGAGGCGGTCGACAATTTCCTCGCCGAGATCATCCCGGTTTACCCGGCGGCGCAGGGCATGCCGACCTGGTCGATCGCCAAATGCGTGCGGCAGGTGCTGGACGTGCTGGAGGTCGGCGACGACCCGATGCCCGGGGAACTGCGCCAACGGCACGGGCTGCCCGGCCTTGAGCGCGCGCTGCGCGGCATCCACCGCCCGGAGGACTGGGCGCATCTGGAGACCTCGCGGCACCGGCTCAAGTGGGACGAAGCGATGGCCGTGCAGCTGATTTTCGCGCAGCGGCGGCATTCCGCGGTGTCGCGTCCGGCGAAGGCGAGCCCGCACGTCGACGGCGGCCTGCTGGACGCGTTCGACAAGCGGCTGCCGTTCGACCTCACCGCGGGCCAGCGCGCGATCGGCGACGAGATCGCGGCCGATCTGTCGACCGAGCATCCGATGAACCGGCTGCTGCAGGGCGAGGTCGGTTCCGGCAAGACGGTGGTCGCGCTGCGGGCGATGCTCCAGGTCGTCGATTCCGGACGGCAGGCGGCGATGCTCGCGCCCACCGAGGTCCTGGCCGCGCAGCACGCGCGCTCGCTGCGCGAAATGCTCGGCGACCTCGGGATGGCGGGCGAACTGGGCGCGGCCGAGAATTCCACCCGGATCACGCTGCTCACCGGGTCGATGGGCGCGAAGGAACGCAAGAAAGCGTTGCTGGAGACGGTAAGCGGCGAGGCAGGCATCATCGTCGGCACGCACGCGCTGATCCAGGACACTGTGCAGTTCGCCGATCTCGGGCTCGTGGTCGTGGACGAGCAGCACCGGTTCGGCGTCGAGCAACGGGACGCGTTGCGCTCGCGCGGGGCCGATTCGACGAGCCCGCACGTGCTGGTCATGACGGCGACGCCGATCCCGCGCACGGTCGCCATGACCGTCTACGGCGACCTGGAAATCTCGGCACTGCGCGAAATGCCGGTCGGCCGCTCGCCGATCAAGACGACGGTCGTGCCGGTCGCGGAGAAACCGGCGTGGTTCGACCGGGTGTGGCAGCGGGTCAGCGAGGAAGTCGGCAAGGGACACCAGGCCTACGTCGTGTGCCCGCGCATCGGCGACGAACCGCCGTCGGACAAGAGCGACAAGCGGCCGCCGCTCGCGGTGCTGGACGTCGCGCCGGATCTCGCCAACGGCGCGTTGAAGGGCTTGAAGGTCGCCGCCCTGCACGGCCGGATGCCGACGGACGAAAAGGACGCCGTCATGCAGGCGTTCGGCGCGGGGAAGGTCGATGTCCTGGTCGCGACGACCGTGGTCGAGGTCGGCGTGAACGTCCCCAACGCGACGGCGATGGTCATCCTCGACGCCGATCGCTTCGGCGTGAGCCAGCTGCACCAGCTGCGCGGCCGGGTCGGGCGGGGGAGCGTGCCCGGATTGTGCTTGCTGGTAACGGAAACCTTGGACGGTACGGCCACGCGCGAACGGCTCGCGGCGGTCGAGTCCACAACGGACGGTTTCGAACTGTCCCGGTTGGACCTGGAACTGCGCCGGGAAGGCGACATTCTGGGTGCGGCCCAGTCAGGCAAGCGGTCTGGGCTGAAGCTGCTGTCGTTGCTGCGGGACGAGGACGTGATCACTGAGGCGCGAGCACAGGCGCAGGAGATCGTGACGGGCGATCCGGAGCTGGCTTCGCTGCCGGGGCTGGCGCAGATGGTCGCCGATGTGGTCGATCTGGAGCGGGCGGAGTACCTGGAGAAGAGCTGATCTGCCTTCGTTCGGCTGAGTGTGTCGAGGCGTGGCCCGGGGTTTCCCGGGCCACGCCTTTTTAGCTGAGTCGCTGCGGGTTTTCGCGGGGCGTCAGGCGTCGTAGATGTCGTCGTCGGAGTCGTAGCCGTGGTTCCTGCGGCTGCTGCTGCCGCCGCCGTAACTACCTCCGTATCCGCCGCTGCCGTACCCGCCGCCATGGCTGCTGCTGCCGCCGCCGCTGTATCCGCCATGGCTGCTACTGCTGTATCCGCCGCCGCTGTACCCGCCGCTGTATCCGCCGCCGCCGTAGCTGCCGCTGTATCCGCCGTGGCTGGAACTGCCGCCGCTGTACCCACCGCTGTACCCGCCGTAGCTGGCGCTGGAGCCTCCCCTGTAGCTGCTGGAGCCGCCTCCGTACCCGCCGCCGTGGCTGCTGGAACCGCCGCCGCTGTATCCGCCGTGGCCGCCGGAGGACGTGCTCGGCTTAGGCCGCACCAGGTCCCAGTCGGCATCCGGGTTGCCGACGTAGCCGGGTTGGTTCTGGTCCCAGTAAACCCGGTTGCCGCGCCGCGGGGTCGGAGCGTCGTAACCGGGTTCCTTGGACCCGCTCGCAGCGGAGTCTTTCGCCGGTTCGAGGTGCTTGAAGATCCTCACGTCGGAGTTGTGCGCGAAGTTCTGGCCGGGCGTCTGGTGGATGCCCGTCTGGTTGAAGTGGGTGCCGGCCGACGGGTTGTGGCCCATCACGACATTGCTGTGGCCGCGGACGATACCGGTGGGATTGCCCTGGTAGTCGTGGGTCCGGTAGCGCCGGTTCGGGTCCATGTACCACTTGGTGTCGTCCCCGCGCTTGCGGAACTTCGGCGGCGGCGACACCGCGTTGCGCTCGAACAGCGGCCGCATCTTGGAGTGCTTGTGCGAGAGGTTCTTGTAGCCGTAGTGCTCGCGCCTGCGCGCGCCGGCCGCGACCGTCGGCGGTCCCTCCTGGTACACCCGCCCGCCGGGTGACCGCATCCGCCGCTCGCCGTTCGGGCCGGGGCTCGGGTCGCGGGAGAGGCCCCGGCCGCGCTGAGAGCCGCCCGAGCCCTGTCCGCTGCCGGAGCCCCCGCCGAGTTTGCGGCAGGGCCGCCCGGTGAGGCCGAGCGGGTCGACCGAGACGTGCGGGTTGCTGACGTAGGCGTGCGGGTCCAGTCCGCCGCCGAGCCCGAGCGGGTCCGGGCTGAGGTACCGGGCGAGCACCGGGTCGTAGTACCGGTGGAAGTTGTAGTGCAGCCCGGTTTCCTCGTCGAAATACTGGCCCTGGAACCGCAGCGGGGTCCCGGAGCCGCCAGACTCGGCGAGCACGACGCCGAACAGGCTGCTGCGGGCCTGCCAGGCGATCTCGCCGCGGTCGTCCAGCAGTTCGGTCGGCGTGCCGGACGGTTCGGCCACGATGGCGAAGAACTGTTCGTCGATGCGCTTCTGGTCCGCGGAACCGCTGCGCCGGCGCTGCAGCAGCGGCACGAAGGTTCCCGGTTCGTAGTCCCACACCGCGGTTTCGGCGGCGCCCGGGCCGGACCTGGTCGCCTCGGCCAGCGTTTCGCCGTCCCACGCGAAGTCGACGCGTTCGAGCGGAGTCGTCCCGTCGGAGGCGAAGTGCTCCTTGCGGATGCGGCGGCCCAGCGGATCGTAGGTGTAGCGCCAGGTCGTGGCGTCCGGGACCTCGACCGCGACCAGCCGGTTCAGCGGGCCCCAGGTGTAGGTCCAGGTCCGTCCGTCCTCGTGCCGCCGGGTGCGCATCCGGCCGGACTGGTCGTAGGTGTAGCGGACGCCGCCCGCCTCGGTGATCACCGAGGCGGGGCCGGTCCGCCTGCCGCGCCGGTCCTCTTCCTCGGGCGCGGGCCAGTCGGCGTCGACGAGCCGTCCGGTCGGGTCGTAGGCGTACTGCTCGTTCCAGTCCCGGGCGCGCACCGAGGTCACCCGGCCCCGGACGTCCATCGCGAGCCAGCGCGACCCGGCCGTCCCGTCGTCGATCCGGTCGGGCAGGCCGTCGGGCCGGTAGTGGTACTGACGGTCCTGGCCGAATTCGCCGGTCGCGGACCGCACCGCCTGCCGGGCGAGCCGTCCGGCCGGGGTCCAGGAGCGGACGATCGCCGCGTCCTGGCCGAACGTGCGGAGGGTTTCGCGGCCCGCCCGGTCGTACTCGAACCGGGTGGTGCGGCCCGCGGCGCGCACCGCGGCCGGGACTCCGGCTTCGCTGTATTCCCAGACGCTTTCCGCTCCGGACGGCGTCTGCCGCCGGACCTGGTTGCCCGCGGAGTCGAATTCGGAGCGGACGGTGCGCCCGTTGACCGTTTCCTCGACGATCCGGCTCGCCGCGTCCCGGGTGTACTCGACGCGGGTCGTCCCGTCGTCGAGGGCGACGAGTTCGCCGAGGACGTCGTACTCGAAGCGGGTGCGCAGAGTCCCGGACGGTCCTTCGACGATCTCCTCGACGATGTTGCCGCGCACGTCGCGGCGCAGGGTGACGACGTCGCCCTCCTGGTTGCGGATTTCGGTCAGCTCGCCGGCGGCGTTGTAGCCGTAGGACGAACTGGCGCCGCCGAAATCGGTCTCGCGGGAGAGGTTGCCCGCCAGGTCGTACTCGTAGCGCCAGACCTGGCCTTGTTCGTTGGTCACCGCGGTGAGCCGGAGTTCGGTGTCGTAGGAGTATTCGAGCCGGGTGCCGTCCGGCCGGATCTCGGCCGCTACCAGGTCGAAGTGGGTCACCTCCTGCTGGGTGATCGCCGAGGAGGCGTCGGCGTGCAGGCGGTTGTTGCCTTCTCCGTCGTAGAGCCATTCCTCCGTCGATCCGTCCGGAAGGCGGTGCCAGGCGAGCGCGCCGTCGACGGTGTAGCCGAACTCCTCGGCCGCGCCGTTCGGATCGACGATCGCGGTGACCCTGCCGAAGCAGTCGTAGGTGTAGGCGGTCGTCGCGCCGCTGGGGTCGGTGACGGTGATCGGGTTTCCGGCGTCGTCGGACACTACGGTCAGGGTCGAGCCGTTCGGACCGGTGACCGACGCGACGTGCCCCCACTCGTCGTAGGTGTAGCTGGTGGTCCCGCCGCCCGGTTCGACTACGCGGGTCACGTTGCCGCGTTCGTCGTATTCCCACCGGGTTTCGACACCCGGCGCCTCGACCATGCGGACGGCCTGGCCGAAGTCGTTGCGCTCGATGGTCAATCCCGTGCCGTCCGCCCGCTGGAGGGCGACCAGGTTGTTCCTGTCGTCGTAGCGGTAGATCCGCCGCCTGCCCAGTTCGTCGGTTTCGCCGACCAGGCGGTCCAGCGCGTCCCATTCGTAGGCGCGTGCCGCGCCCGTCGGGTCGACCTCGCGCACGACCCGGCCGGTTTCGTTCAGGTGGTAGGCATTGTGCCGGCCCAGCGAGTCGACGACGTGGGTGATCCGGGCGGCCAGGTCGTATTCCATGGTGACGGTGAGGCAGTCGCCGGAGCCTTCGGTGCGCACGACCCGGCCCTCGCGGTCGTAGTGGAAGCGGTACCACTCGCCGTTGCGGTCCGTCCATCCGACGATCCGCCCCATGCTGTCGTAGGCGTAGCGGAACGGGAGGCCGGATTCGTTCGTGATCTCGGTGAGATTGCCGTCGGTGTAGCCGTAGCGGACCAGCGGCACTTCGGCCCCGTCCTTGGTGACGGTGGACAGCCCGGTCACGAGCCCGCCCTCGGTGGCGATCTGGATCAGGTGGCCTCCGCTGTGCCGCATCGCGGTCGGCGTGCCGCGCTGGTCGCGCTGGAAGAAGATGTGCTCCTTGCCCCGGCCGCTGATCGAACGGATCGGCCGGACCGGGCTGGTGCCTCGTTCGAAGGTCAGCACCCGCTCGCCCTCGCGGTCCTCGAGGACGAATCCGCCGCCGGGCTCCTCGGCGAGATACCGCGCGGGCCCGTGCTCGGCGGCGACCCACTGGTCGCCGCGGGGCCGGGGGAACACCTGGACGATCCCGTCCGCGCCGGCGAACCACACCTGGTCCTCGTACACCTCGATCCGCTCGTCCAAAGTGGACACCCAGGCGGGGCCGAGCCAGCCGCCCGCGCGGAATGACGAGAAGTGCGTGCGCTCGAAAACCATCGGCAACGCGCTGAGGAAGGTCGCGTCGGTCTCGGCCATGACCATCTGGCCGCTCGCGACGTCGATCGGGTCGCCGGTGGTGCAGATGTTGTCGAGGGAGCGCGAGTTCTCGCCCTGTTTGTCGAGCGAGCGCGAGTCGCCCCCGTTTCCCCTGGCCCCTCCCGCGGAGGAACTGCCGGCGGCCGACGTGTGACCGCCCGATCCTCCGCTGCCGCCGTGCTCGCCGCCGCTCTCGTGGTTGCCGCTCGGCTGGGTGGTGCCGTGGTGCCCGCTGTCTCCCCCGGCGCTGGAGGCGTGCGTGCCTTCGTCCTCGCCGGGGTGGGACCTCGTGCCGTTCCCGGACTTGACGTTGATGTCCTGGGGAGTGTGCGTCGGCGCTCCCTTGCCGCCCTTGAGCCCCTTCAACGCCTTGCCGGCGTCTTCGAACAGCACGCCCGCCTTTTTCAGCAGCGGGACCAGCGCCTTGAGCGCCTTGACCAGCTTCGAGGTGACCTTCGCGATGGTCGACGCGGTCTTGGCGACGGCGGTGACGACCTGCGGCACCACCCAGGCCATCCCGATCCCGGCGGTGAACAGCACCTGCAACGCCCAGGAGATCAGGTGCCCCACCAGGTCCGCGATCGTGTCCCGCACCAGCGACCGGACCGCCGCGACGATCTCGCCCGCCGTCTTGACGCCGCTGGCCGCGCCCGCACTGCCCTTCTGCGCGCTGGCGATCAGCGCGGAGGTGTCCTCGGCCTTTTTGCGGTAGGTGTCGGCCGCTTCGCCGTTCCAGTCCTGCAGATCCTTCTTGACCAGCTCGGTCAGTTCGGCCGAAACGCCTTCGAGTTCCTTGGCGACATTCGTCCAGGTCTCCGCCTGGGACGCGATTTCGTCCGCCTTGCCGGTAAGCGCGTCGAGCGCCTCCTTGAGCGGCCCGACGTGCTCCATCAGCCACCCGACCCCCGCGGCGAAGATCGCGCCGAAGGGATCCATCACCGCGGTGAGCACGTCGAGCGCGGTCCCCACCGCCCCGATCGCGACGGCCGCCCAGTTCTTGCTCTCGATCGCGGTCTTGAGGCCGGTCGCGTCCTCCAGCAAAGGAATCCCGGACATCGCGGTCGTGGAGTCCTTCACCGGCGCGATCAACGGGTTGGTCATCGATTGTCCCATTTCCTGGTGCGCACGGGCATGACGAACGAGCGGAGCCTGATCCGCCAATCCGACGAGGCTATCGGCTGGAGGACCGAGGAGCCTTCCGGGCGGGGCGGCGATGCCTGAACTCCCGGAACCCTTGCCCGAACACACTCGCCGGTCGCTTTTCGGCCCCTTTGCCCAGCTCCGCGGTCTGACTGTCCTTTGTGGTCACTCGGTAAACCGCATGCGGGCAGGCGGGCTTCTGTGCTGAACTGCCCGCAGCCGATCGTCGCCTGCCGAGTCGCTGGAGGAATGGTGCCCGACCTCGTGATCCGCCCCGCGACCCCGGAAGACGCAGCAGGCATCGCAGCCGTCCACGTCGGTTCCTGGCAAGCGGCCTACGCGGGGTTGCTGCCGGACGAGTTCCTGTCCGGCCTGTCGGTCGAGACGCGGGAACAATCCTGGGCATCGAGCCTGGCGGACACTTCGCGCCCCCACACCGTCCTGGTGGCAGGCGCCGGCGAGAAGATCACCGGTTTCGCAGTCTTCGGCCCCAGCCGAGACGACGACGCCGCCCCGAACACGGGCGAACTGTCGTCGATCTACCTCCTTCCGTCCGAATGGAGCCGGGGAATGGGCCGAGCGCTGCACGAAGAGTGCGTGCGCGGTCTGTCGACCCAGTTCGGCGCGGCGACGCTGTGGGTGCTGTCGACGAACACGCGAGCCCGGAAGTTCTATGAACGAGCTGGCTGGGTTGCGGACGGAAAGACCAAGGTAGAGACGATCTCCGACGGGACGGTGACCTTGGAAGAGGTCCGGTACCGGTTGCTGTTGGGTAGGCTTCTTCCTTAAGCTTCGCCGCTCGCCGCTCGCCGCTCGCCGCTCGCCGCTCGCCGCTCGC
>NZ_LWSF01000008.1:0-19017 GCF_001651785.1 Amycolatopsis sp. M39 | reverse complement strand
TCGGAGGTCGCTGGCCAGCTCGCTCGGTCTGTTGCCGTTGAGTGGCGACTGCCTGCTCAAGCCGGTCAGCACTCCTGCGCGTGCGTTGCCGCTTGACGGCGACTTTCTGCGCACTCTCGCGCGCCACGGTCGCTCCGCACGCCGCCCGTTGGCAACTATCGTCGGTGCCCGGTGCCCGGTGCCCGGTGCCCGGTGCCCGGTGCCCGGTGCCCGGTGCCCGGTGCCCGGCTTCGCCTGGCTGGTGACTGCGTCGCTGTGAGCGTCTGACCAGCCCCATCTCTCAGCCGGAGTCTTTTTTCGCCGTTCCGTGGCGAAAGCAAAGCTAACGGGCCAATCGCCCGCTCTGCCTGTCGCCCGGCGTCTGGCTTCGCTTGGCTGGTCACTGCGTCGCTGCGAGCATCTGGCCAAACCCATCTCTCAGCCGCGCTCTGCTTTCGCCGTTCCGTGGCGAAAGCCGAACCCACCCATCAACCGCCCCACTCCACCCGTCGCCGTTTTCCGGCAACAAGCCCCCACCCCGCAATCACCCCCCGTCGCCATTCCCCGGCAACCGCCTGCTCAGCACCCCGGCCCGAGCAGCCGCGGCCCCAGCCTCCGCCGCGATCTCAGCCGTCTCCTCCGACACCGGTTCCCGCGACACGAACAACCGGTAGAACACCGGCCCGCACACCGTCCGCGTCACCTCGTCCGGATCGGTGTCGGCCGGCACCTCTCCGCGCGCCGCCGCCCGCTCCACGATCAGCGCGGCCCGGGCATGCCGATCCTGATAGAAATCCCGCAACGCCTCGGCCGCCCGTTCCGACTGGAAGGCCGCCAGCACCGCGGCGGTCGGCAGCTCGCGTTGGCCCGGGGTGGTCAACGCGAGCACCACGTCCAACGCCATTCGCCGCAAATCGGCGACAAGCGAACCGGTGTCCGCCGGGCTCCACGGCTCGCCTGCGCCGAACCGCAGTGCGGCCGCGACCAGTCCCTCGCGCGATTCCCATCGCCGGTAAACCGTCGTCTTGTGCACGCCCGATCGTTCGGCGACGGCCTCGACCGTCAGATCGCTGAACCCGACCTCCGCCAGCAGATCGAGCGTCGCCCGCAAAACGGCGACGCGCGTGCGTTCCGTGCGCCCGCCCGGTCTGCTGGTGCCCGGTAACTCAGTTGTCAATCGCTACCCCTGTTGCATTAGTGTCCGCAGTATGACACCGCTGAGCACCCGTTCGCCGCTGGGTGGCGACGTCGCCTCGATCACCGGCCTGATCGGCGACGCGCGCATCGTCGCGATCGGCGAGAACAACCACCACATCCGCGAGTTCGGCGAACTCCGCGCCCGGTTGCTCCGCCGCCTCGTCGAGGACCACGGATTCACCGTGCTCGGCTTCGAATCGGGATTCGCCGAGGGCGACTTGGTGCAGCAGTGGCTGAACGGTGGTCCCGGCACGGTCGCCGACGTCGGGCGAGAAGGATTCACCTTCTCTCTCGGCGAGTCGGTCGAGGTGCGCGAGATGCTGACGTGGATGCGCCGCCACGGCGGCGTCAGCTTCGCCGGACTCGACCTGCCGAGTTCGAGCGGTTCGCCGCAGCCGGCGTTGCGGATTGTCCGAGGTTTCGTGGAAGAGGTCGATCCGGAGGTTCTTCCGCTGGTCGACGCCGCGATTACCGCGTCCGAGCCGTATTCGGCGGTCAGCAGCGCGGTCGCGCCTGGCCGTTATGCGGCAATGGCCGCCGCGGAACGGGACGCGGCCACGGCTGCGTTGACGACTCTCGTAGCACATATTCGTTCTCTGTCGCCAGTTTATCGGCAACGGAGCGAGCCGGCTCGGTATGCGATCGCCGAACACCACGCGGTCGGTGCACTTCGCGTTGACGCGTACTTGCGTGAGCTGAGCGCAATGATGGCGGGAACGGCACCGTCGCTCCAAGGGTCGTCTCGCGACACGTACATGGCCGCAACCGTGAAGCTGCTTCGCAAACTGTACGGCGAAGGCGAGAAGATTGTGGTGATGGTCCACAACGGACACCTGCAGCGAGTGCCGTTCGCCGCTTTGCCGACCATGACGTTCCCTTCCGCGGGCACCCACCTCGCCGAGGAGTTCGGCGACGACTACTTCGCTCTCGGCCTCACTGCGGGCGTTGGTACGACCACCGGCCTCGAACCGGACGAGAGCGAGCGCCTCGGCTTCCGGGTCTACGAACAGGAGTTGGAGCCGCCCGCCGAGGGCAGTGCCGAAGCGGCATTGGCCGGCGCGGATCCGTGCGTGGTCGATCTGCGGCAAGACCGAGCGCGGGGCCTGGCCGGACCGTCGAGCATGCGGCACGCGCACATGTTCACGAAGGTCGACGTCGTGCAAGCCTTCGACGCGCTGGTGTATTTGCCGACGATGTCGGTGAGCGCGCACGTCCCGGCGGCGAAGTAGGCGAAGTAGCTGTCGGCCTGTCAACGGGTGGTCGCGTGGCGGCGAACGGAAAGAGGCGCGGCTCATCGTCGTTCGGTTCCCAGTATGTCCGGACGGTCGGGTGCTGGACCCGCGACCAGCCCATCGTGTGACGTCGAGTTGCCGCTGAACGGCCACCGGGATACGACCGCAGACATGCGGAACCGAGCGGCGCGTGGCCTTTTTTCGGCAACTCTGACATTTCTGCTGGTCGCCGGGGTGCAACCGGTCGCGCTGGCGGCGAGCGGGACGCAGGCCAACCCGCCGAGCTGGGCGCTCGACCGGATCGACCAGCGAACCGGTCTCGATCAGAAGTACCACTACGACTCGGACGGCTCCGGCGTCACCGTCTACGTGATCGACAGCGGCGTCGACGCCAAACACCCGGATCTGCAGGGCCGGGTCATGCGCGGCAAGGAATTCCTCACCACCGGTACAGACACGTCGGACACCAACGGCCATGGCACGCGCGTCGCGGGAATCGTTGCGGGACACAGCTACGGCGTCGCCAAAGCCGCGCAGATCTTCCCGGTCCGAGTGCTCGACAAGGCAGGCGGCGGCGCGACCGACACGATCATCGCCGGGCTGAACTGGGTAGCCCAGAACGCACACCAACCAGCGGTCGCGGTGCTGGGCATCGGCGGCGTGCCGAACGAGCAGCTCGACAACGCGGTCAAGGGAGTCGCCGCGGTGATGCCGATCGTGGTTCCGGCCGGGGAGGGCAGCACCGACGCCAGCCAGAGCTCGCCTGCCCGAGTGCCGGAAGCACTCACCGTGGGCGCGACCGACGTCCAAGACCAGGTCGCGCCCTTCTCGAACTTCGGCACGCCGCTCGACCTGTACGCACCAGGTGTCGACATCCCCGCGCCGATCGCCGGAACAGCCGATGTCGGGACGCTGTCGGGCACCTCGATGGCCGCCGCGGTGGCCGCTGGCGCGGTGACCCTCTACCGGTCCGCGCACCCCGACGCCGCGCCCAATGCGGTCGGCGAAGCAATTGTGCAGGACGCAACGCAGAACGTGGTCAAGAATGCGCCCTCCGAAACCGCGAACAGGCTCTTGTGCACACTGCCTGCGGGAACACCCTGACGGTTGCGGCGCGGCGGCTCGGCCAGCATCATGCATGCAGGTCGGCGTGCATGATGTCCATCACTTGGACTACGGCTCCCGCACTGCGGGACAAACCGGGTAACGTGCCTTCGATACCGATCCGAAAAGGGAAGGACCGGGCATGTTCCGCAAAGTGCTGGTGGCCAATCGCGGCGAAATCGCGATCCGGGCGTTCCGCGCAGGCTACGAACTGGGCGCGGGCACAGTCGCCGTGTTTCCGCACGAAGACCGCAACTCGCTGCACCGGCTGAAGGCCGACGAGGCCTACGAGATCGGCGAACCGGGCCATCCGGTCCGCGCCTATCTGTCGGTCGAGGAGATCGTCAAGGCCGCCAAGAAGGCGGGCGCGGACGCGGTCTATCCAGGCTATGGCTTCCTGTCGGAGAACCCCGACCTGGCCATGGCCTGCGAAGAAGCGGGGATTACCTTCGTCGGCCCGAGCGCCGAAATCCTCGAACTGACCGGCAACAAGGCGCGCGCGGTCAAGGCGGCGCGCGAGGCCGGGGTTCCGGTGCTCGGCTCGTCAGAGCCGTCCAGCAACGTCGACGAACTGGTCGCGGCGGCCGACGAACTCGGCTTCCCGGTGTTCGTCAAGGCGGTCGCCGGCGGTGGCGGCCGAGGCATGCGCCGCGTCGAGGACCCGGCTTTGCTGCGCGAGTCGATCGAGGCCGCCGCGCGCGAGGCCGAGTCCGCGTTCGGCGATCCGACTGTGTTCCTGGAGAAGGCCGTGGTCGAACCGCGGCACATCGAGGTCCAGATCCTCGCCGACGGCGTGGGCAACGTGATCCACCTCTTCGAGCGCGACTGTTCCGTGCAGCGCCGCCACCAGAAGGTCGTCGAGCTGGCCCCCGCGCCGAACCTCGACCCCGAACTGCGCGACCGCATCTGCGCCGACGCGGTGAAGTTCGCCCGGCAGATCGGCTACCGGAACGCGGGCACCGTCGAGTTCCTGCTGGACCGGCAGGGCAAGCACGTGTTCATCGAGATGAACCCGCGCATCCAGGTCGAGCACACGGTCACCGAAGAGGTCACCGACGTCGACCTCGTGCAGTCCCAGCTGCGGATCGCCTCCGGGGAAACCCTCGCCGACCTCGGCCTGTCGCAGGACAAGATCTACCTGCGCGGCGCCGCACTCCAGTGCCGCATCACGACCGAGGACCCGGCCAACGGTTTCCGGCCGGACATCGGCATGATCAGCGCCTACCGCTCGCCGGGCGGGTCGGGGATCCGGCTCGACGGCGGAACCGCGTTCTCCGGCACCGAGATCAGCGCCCACTTCGACTCGCTGCTGGTGAAACTCACCTGCCGCGGCCGCGATTTCCGCACCGCGGTCGGCCGCGCCCGCCGCGCGGTCGCCGAATTCCGGATCCGCGGCGTGGCGACGAACATCCCGTTCCTCCAGGCAGTGCTGGACGACCCGGACTTCCGGCAGGGCAACGTCACCACCTCATTCATTGAGGAACGGCCGCACCTGCTGACCGCACGGCACTCCGCCGACCGCGGCACGCGCCTGCTGACCTACCTCGCCGACCAGACGGTGAACCGGCCGAACGGCGAGCGTCCGCGCACGCCCGAGGCCGTGACGAAGCTGCCGAAGCTGCCCGCGGATCTCACTCCTCCGGACGGCTCCAAGCAGAAGCTGACCGAACTCGGCCCGGAGGGATTCGCGCGCTGGCTGCGGGAAACTCCGCAGCTCGGCGTCACCGACACCACCTTCCGCGACGCGCACCAGTCGCTGCTCGCGACGCGCGTCCGGACGAAGGACCTGCTCGCCGTCGCCCCGGTCGTCGCCGCGACGGTGCCGCAGCTGCTGTCCCTTGAGTGCTGGGGCGGCGCGACCTACGACGTCGCGCTGCGGTTCCTCGCCGAGGACCCGTGGGAACGGCTGGAGCAGCTGCGCAAGGCCGTGCCGAACATCTGTCTGCAGATGCTTTTGCGCGGGCGCAACACCGTGGGCTACACGCCTTACCCGACCGAGGTCACCACGGCCTTCGTCGAGGAGGCCACCGCGACCGGCATCGACATCTTCCGCATCTTCGACGCCCTCAATGACGTCGAGCAGATGCGGCCTGCCATCGAAGCCGTTCGCGCCACCGGCACCGCGGTCGCCGAAGTCGCACTCTGCTACACCTCCGATCTGTCGGATCCGAACGAAAAGCTCTACACGCTCGACTACTACCTCAAGCTCGCCGAACAGATCGTCGGAGCAGGGGCGCACGTCCTGGCCATCAAGGACATGGCCGGTCTGCTCCGCGCGCCCGCCGCGGCTCGCCTGGTGACCGCACTGCGCAAGGAATTCGACCTTCCGGTGCACATCCACACGCATGACACCGCCGGCGGTCAGCTCGCCACCTACCTGGCCGCCATCCAGGCGGGCGCCGACGCAGTGGACGGTGCCGTGTCGTCGATGGCGGGCACCACTTCGCAGCCGTCGCTCGGATCGATCGTCGCGGCCACTGACCACTCGGACCGCAGCACCGGCCTCGACCTGCACGCGATCGGCGACCTGGAGCCGTACTGGGAGAGCGTCCGCAAGATCTACGCCCCGTTCGAGGCTGGTCTCGCGTCGCCCACCGGGCGCGTCTACGACCACGAGATCCCCGGCGGCCAGCTCTCCAACCTGCGCACGCAGGCGATCGCGCTGGGCCTCGGCGACCGGTTCGAGGACATCGAGGCCATGTACGCCGCGGCGGACAAGATCCTCGGCCACCTCGTGAAGGTCACGCCTTCGTCCAAAGTGGTCGGCGACCTCGCGCTGCACCTCGTCGGAGCCGGCGTTTCCCCGGCTGACTTCGAGGCGGAGCCGAACAAGTTCGACATCCCGGACTCGGTGATCGGCTTCCTGCGCGGCGAACTGGGCGACCCGCCCGGCGGCTGGCCGGAACCGTTCCGCACCAAGGCGCTCGAAGGCCGTTCGGCGGCCAAACCGGTCGCCGAACTGTCCGAAGAGGACCACAAGGAACTCGCCGACAACCGCCGCGGTGCGCTGAACCGGCTGCTGTTCCCCGGTCCCACCAAGGAATTCCTCGCCCACCGCGACGCCTACGGCGACACCAGCGTGCTCCCGAGCAAGGACTTCTTCTACGGTCTGCGCCCGGGCGAGGAGTACTCCGTGGACCTCGAGCCCGGCGTCCGGCTGCTCATTGAGCTGGAAGCCATCGGCGAGGCCGACGAACGCGGCACGCGGACCGTCATGTCCACCCTCAACGGCCAGCTCCGGCCGATCCAGATCCGGGACCGGGCCATCGCCTCGGACATCCCGGCCACCGAAAAGGCCGAGAAGGGCAACCCGAAGCAGATCGCCGCGCCGTTCGCGGGCGTGGTGACGCTGCAAGTGGCCGAAGGCGACCAGGTGGCGGCAGGATCGACCGTGGCGACGATCGAGGCCATGAAGATGGAAGCGTCGATCACCGCTTCGGCGGCGGGCAAAGTCGGTCGGCTGGCAATCACCTCCGTTCAGCAGGTCGAGGGCGGAGACCTTCTCATCGTGCTCGAATAACCCGCTCTCGCGCCACTTTTTCCCGTGCGAGGGGTCCCTTCGCTCCAAAACGGAGCGAGGGGACCCCTCGCGCCATTTACGGCTCGCTTTTTCCGGGGTGTTCGCGCTAGCGTCGAAGCATGCTGATCAACGCGGTGCCGCAATGGCAGGGCGCGATCAGTCCCAGAGCCAAGGGGCTGGTCGAGGGCTGCCGCGCACTTTCCGAACTGGCCGGGCACGTGCTCGGCAAGCCGGTGCACCACGTACGTCAGGACGCAGCGACGTCCGACGTCGTCGCCGGGATAGCCAACCGGTCCGTGCTCACGGGCACGAACCGGCAGTTGCAGCTCGCCGCGCTCGAAGCGCCGGAAGGCCCGGTGCTCACGATCGGCGGCGACTGCGGCGTCGAGCTGGTCCCGGTCGGTGTCGCGCGTTTCCGTTACGGCGCAACGCTTGGCGTCGCGTGGTTCGACGCGCACGCGGACTTGAACACGGCGGATTCCTCGCCTTCGGGCGCGTATCACGGCATGGTGCTGCGATCGTTGCTCGGCGAGGGCGACAAGGAGTTCGCCGCGAGCCCGGCGATCGAACGAGGCCGGGCAGCGCTGTTCGGCACTCGCTCGCTCGATTCCGCGGAAGAGGAAGCCATTGCCAGCGGACTCGCCGTGCGCTCCGGCGATGTCGCCGGAGCGCTGAACGCCGCCGGTGCCGACCGCGTTTATCTGCATGTGGATGTGGACATTCTTGATCCCGAAGAGTTCCCCGGAGTGAATTATCCGGAGCCCGGCGGGATCACGATCGCTGAATTGGCCGAAGCAATCGACGGGCTTTCCGGAATGGAGGTCGTCGGTGCGGGCATCACGGAATGCGTCGGCACGGAAGTCGCCGCGCTGGAACCCGTGCTGGCCGCGGTGGGGAGGGTGCTGATGGAGGGCTGAACCTCCGCGCCGAGGCGGTGAGATCCGCGCCTCGTCCGGTGAGTGGACCGCGGGAACGCACGGGCAAGAAGGAGGTGTGCCCGAGACCGTGCGGAAGACGGTTCACCGAACGGCGAAAACCGCGCCGGCCGGACGATCCCCCGGATTCACTGCGACGGTGCGTCCAGGCTCGCCAATGCCACGCGCACGGCGTCGACGGCTTCGTCCGGCGCGACCCCGAGTTCCCGGCTGTACCGGGCGTATTCGGCGGCCGCGTTGCGAAGCATCGCGCCCGGATCCGGTCGCTCGACCGGGCCGGTCACGACGGTTCCGCGTGCTCGTGCGGTGGTGACCCAGCCGGTGGCCTCGAGCTCGCGGTACACGCGGGCGACGGTCCCGGAGGCGAGCCCGAGGTCCCTCGAAAGCTGACGGATCGGCGGCAGACGGGCATCCCGGGCGAGGGAGCCGGTCGTGATCGCGCGGACTATCTGGTCGTGCACCTGGCGCCAGGGCGGAACCCCGTTTCCGGCGTCGACCACAACTCGCAGCGGCATCTACCGCGCTGCCGTGATCTTCGCGCGCTGTTTCGGCGGCGGGCCGACGATCGCGAGAAACGCGGCGACGGTGACCACGAACGCGAGGAACGAGGTGAAGTCGCCGACCGTCCAGCCGAGCGTGGCAGCCGTTCCGGTGCCGAGCCCGAGAGCGACGCGAGCACTGCGCACGCGCAGTGCCTGGTCGACTTCCGGGTCGCCGGCGGCCGGACGCCGCACCGCGAGGAGCACGATGATCCACGATACCGCCGCCGCGCCGACAGTCACCGTCAGCGGGCCCCATTGCCGCAAAACGGCGAGATGCACGAGAGCGGCGAGAGTAGCCAGCCCGGAGACGACGATCGTCCACAACGGAGCGAAATCAAGCACGCCGCGGGGTGCCAGCACGGCTTCCCTGCGGGGTTCCCGCGAGGGACGCTGAGCGAGGATTTCGGCGGCGAGCCCGCCGAGCAGCACCACGAACACCAGCGAGTTCGCGGTCCGTTCTCCGACGAGATTCGTCGCGCCCGGGATGAGGGGCAGGCCGAGGAACAGCCACGGATACCAGAATCGCCGACGGCGCAGATAGCGCACGGCCACCGGCACCTGGTCGGCGGTCGGGTTCCGCACGCCCCATTTCGCGAGCAGCCGCGCGCCTTGTTTCTCGCCTGGCCACAACACGACGAGGATGATCAGCCCGAACAGGCCGGTAATGCCCGCGACGGCGAGAGCCGAGTCGAGTTGCATCGTGGATCCCTCCCTCTTGTATCAAGCGCATGCTACAAGAGGGCCGCGCGCCCTGCCGGGTGACGCTTTGTGGTCGCTTTCGCTGCCCGCTGCGTCGCCGCTGAAGGCAGGCGCCCGGGTTCGCCCGTTTGTACGCACGGGATGGCGCGCCTGGTGGTGTGTTGTCGCTATGTGCCTCGCTGACCTCGTGAACTTGTCACAAACGTGACAAGAAATCGGTTTCTTCGGCGAGCGGTGACACGTTTGGCGTTGCTTTTTCGATGTGTCGGGTGTCACCCCTCAACGGTTGCGGGGGCATCCGGCGGCGCTGCGGCGCGGCCGGGGAGCCGGGGCGGAGCGAAGGAGCTGCGATGTCGGTGGAGCGCGGACTCGATCACGCTGTGCCGTCGGTTGCGCTGCCGCGCAAACTCGCCGAGATCCTGCGGCCCGAGCTGGCGAGCCTGTCCGCCGAGATCGTCGACGAAATCCGCGCGACGATTCCCGCCTATGCGCGGCCGCTCGACGGCCCGTACGGGAGATCGATCCGCGCGGGCGTCGAGTATGCGATCACGCTGTTCGTCGCGCAGATCGCCGATCCGCGGGCGTCGAAGGAACAGTCGCACGAGGTGCACCATCGGCTCGGGCAGAACGAGATGCGGGAAGGGCGGAGCCTCGACACTCTGCAGTCGGCCTACCGGGTCGGCGCGCGCGTGTCGTGGCGCCGGATCATGCGCGTCGGACGGCGAGCTGGCCTTTCGTCGGCGGTGATGTCGCAGCTGGCCGATGCGATGTTGGCGTTCATGGACGAATTGGCGTCGGTCGCGCTGGATGGCTATTTAGAGGCGAAAGCCCGCACCGCCGGCGCATTGGACACTTGGCGGCGACGGCTGCTCGGCGTCCTGCTGGAGGTCCCCGCCGCTCCGCCGAAGGCGATCGCGGAGCTGGCCCAGTTGACCGGTTGGGCCGTGCCGGAGCAGGCGTCGCCGATTGCCGTCCAATCGCCGCTGAACGGCAGGGCCCGCCGGCACGCGACGTTGGACTCGGACGTCCTGGCGGAACTGGACTCCGCCGAGCCGTGCATCGTCGTACCCGGCGCGGTCAATGGTGCCCGGCTGGCGACGCTTCAGGCAGCGCTGCCGAACTGCCGGCTGTCCGTCGGGCCGTGTGTGCCGTTGGCCAGCCTCGCCGATTCCCTGCGCTGGGCACGCCGGACACTGGTTCTCGCCGATCGGGGGCGAATCCCTGGTGAGCGGGTCCTCCGCGCGGAGGAACATCTCGCTGCCTTGCTGGTGCATTCGGACGGCGTACTCACCGAACTCCTCCGCACCCGTCTTTTCGCCCCCTTGGCGGACATGACCGACAAGCAGCAGGATCGCCTGCTCGAAACGCTGCGCGCCTGGCTCGACAGCCAGGGGAACGTGGTCGAAATCGCCGAGCGGCTGCAAGTCCATCCGCAGACGGTGCGGTACCGCATGCGCCAATTGCAGGCGACATTCGGCGAACTGCTGCGCGATCCGGCCGCGCGGTTCGAAATGGAACTGGTCTTGCGTGCGGCCGCGGACGACCGGCCACGTTCGGGACAGTCTTGGCCGCCTCCTCTCAACGCGGCGAACATGGTGCCCGCCAGCCGTAGGCCGACTTCGCTCGAGGATTCGCGAAGTCGCCGCTGAGCGGCAGGCGGAGTCGTGGTCCGTCGGGGGTTGGACCTGCGCGCAACGAATGCCAGCGCGTGTTTGCGCGCAAGGTGGTCGACACCTCCTGGGTGCCGGCCGTCCCGCGCCCCTTCCCGGTGTTATGAGACGGTCATGTTCGGAGAAAAGCCTGGTACCTGCGCTCGACGAATTGCGCTGGACGACAAGAGGTCGCCAGCCGAACTCTTTGTGATGGCTTTCTAAAGCCAAGGGTAAGGCTGGAATATTTAGTGTCGCTCTTGCTGATGGAAAACGAGACGCTTCCTGAGGCTGCGAGGGCGGTGCAGGAGATGACTGACAAAGGTGTCGCATCGACCGCGGGCGGGGCCAGGTCGGAGACCGCAGCGTGACAGGGCGGGGCGAAGCTCGTCCGCCGGTGATGGTCCGTCGCCAGCTGCTGCCAGGGGCTGAACTGGCGCGGTGGTCGCATTCACTGGGGAAACGGCGTGTCCGGGATCGGCGGGCACTTCGTGTGGTCCGGGTACTTGGTCGAGGCGCATTCGGCGAAGTTGACGTTGACGACCTTGGCCTGGTTGACGTTCGTCGTGGTGGAGGCCATGCCGGTGAGCAACGGGCTGAGCGGTTCAGCGGTGCCGCAATGGACGAACGGCGGCAAGGCGAAACCGCGGTAGTCGGGGTCGGGCGAATTCGGGTCCGTGCTGAGGATGCCGCCCGTCGTGGCCTTGTACTTGCCGGACAGGTTGAGGGAGATCGGCTTGGCGGTGACGCAGTCCGGGCCGAGGTCCAGCGGCACGCCGTTGACTTTCGCGTTGCTCATCCGGGCCATGACCTGGATGTGCGTAGTCAGGAAATCGCCGGTGAGGACGAGCTTGCCGTTGAACTCGATCAGCTTGGTGTGGTGGTAGTCGACGGGCAGGAACTCGACGGTCGCGGTCACCGGCACGAAGCCGAAGCCGAGAAAAGTTGCGGCGGTCGGGCGGAAGCCAACGGTTCCGCTGATCGTGCTCGGGTCGTGCTGAACGTAGTCCGGGGGGACCAGCATGATCGTCCAGGTTCCGTTGAGCACCCCGGTCGGGGAACTCGCGACGGTCGCGCCCAGCCGGTAGACCGATGAAGTCGCCGCGACCTGGATGTAGTTGAGCGGGGTGATCAGCGGGAAGTCGGGGTCGGCCTTCGGCGAGACTGCGTCGGGGCGGGCCGCGGGCGGCGGCGGTGCCGGGGGAGTGTCCGGCTTGTCCGGCCTCGGGACGGCAGTGGGCGCCCCGGTGGCGATGACCGACGCCAGGGTGGTGGTCTGGTCCGGGAGAAGGGTGCAGGCGACCGGGGCAGGCCCGGTAGCGCCGTCGGCAGCCGGTTTCACGGCGATGGCCGGGGCTCCGATGTCGAAACTGACCTTGCCGGGCACGGTGATCGCCTGCTCCGGCAGGTCCGCGGTCGCGGTGAGCCGGACGTCGCCGGTTGGCGGCAACGGTGTCTCGGCGATGGTGAACGGCACCGGGATGGCGGTGCTCTTGCTGCCTTGCCGCGCGGTCAGGTCGAGGGTCAGCCCGCCGCGGATGCTGTCCGCGGGGGCTGGCGCGAGTTGGTCAGCGACGGCACGGGGAAGCGCGAAAGACGCCGTCAGAGAGCGGAATTTCAGTCCGGACCCGACCTGCACCGTCGCGGGTACGGTCGCGGAGGCGGTGAGGGTGATCTGCTGGGGGCCGGCGGGGGCCGCGAACGGACAGTCGAGGACGACGTCCTTGTTGACCTGCTGTTCGCCGGCTGACAGCGGAGGCGGAGGGGTGGGGGTGGGCGTCTCGGTCGAGGCGGAGCTGACGCCGGTGAGCGCACCAGTGCCGATCGAGAGGGCACCGAGGATTGCGAGGGCGGCGAAAGCCGGACGGCGGCGGGCGGAGCGTCCGCGTGATCGCGGCATCGTGCGCCTCCTCGCCCGGCGGTCCGGAAAATGGGTTCCGAGCGAAGTTACCGGTGGGTTTCACCGGTGCGCAAGCATTGGCGAGAGCCAGCGAATTTCGTTTGGCACAAAAGGGTTTTCTTATGTTCGAGAGCTAGTTCGGAGATGGTTTTTCATCGGATTCTGACAAAGAATCCGCGCCTTCGCCGCAGCGGTCGCCGAGCTGGGAACATCGCTGCAGGACCTTCGGAGGAGGGAGCTGCGATGGCGGCCGGACACCGGCGATGGGGCAAGGTCGCGGCGGCGGTCGGCGCGGTCGTCGTGGTGGGGGCTGGGGTCGCGTCGAGCGGTCCGGCCGTCGCGGTGAATTCGCTGCCGCCGAGGACAGGGGATCTGCTGAGAGAAGCGGGAAGTGCGGCTGGTGCGGCGAGCGTGCCGCAGCTGACGGCGGCGGGAGGCCTTTACGAGTGGGGGACCCGGGGCATGCCGTCGCCAGTGCCGCCGGCTCTCACTTCAGGTCTCTCCGTGGTTTCAGCCGGAGGATTGTTCGGGCTGGCGCTCAAGAACGGTGCCGTGCTCGCGTGGGGCGACAACAACTTCGGCGAAAGCGAGGTGCCCGCGGATCTCTCCTCCGGCACCGCCCAGATCGCCGCCGGCTGGACCCATGGCCTTGGCCTCAAGAACGGCAGGGTGTACGCGTGGGGAAACGATTGGTACGGCCAAACGGAACTTCCGGCATCGGTGTCCAGCGGAGTCACGGCGATCGCGACCAGCGCGGTGCACAATCTCGCGTTGCTGTCGAACGGCCAGGTGGTGAGCTGGGGCAGCCGGGCAGACGTTCCGGACTTCGCGCAGTCCGGCGTCAGCGCGATCTCGGCGGGCGGGGACTACAACTTGGTGCTGAAGAACGGCACCGTGCTCGCCTGGGGCAGCAACACCTACGGCCAGACGACGGTGCCCGCGGCGGCGCAGTCCGGGGTGACGGCGATTTCGGCCGGGTATGAGCACGGCCTCGCGCTGAAAGACGGCGGAGTGCTCGCCTGGGGGCACGACAACGACGGCCAGACCGAGGTGCCCGCGGCGGCCAAGAGCGGGGTCGTGGCCATCGACGCGGGATGGAACCACAACCTGGCGGTCAAGGCGGACGGGTCGCTGGTCGCTTGGGGCAACAACACCTACAGCCAGGCGACGGTGCCGAAGCCGCCGGTGTGCGGACCGGTCACCGGTGCGTCGGCGGGCTACGAGTTCAACCTGGTGATCACGGACCGGTCGGTGCCCTGCCAGCACTGACGCCGGTTCCTGAGGCGGAAGGGTTGGCTGCCCGGCGTCTGTCGGGGGTGATTCCCGGAGGTGTTGAACCGGGGCCGTGGGTGTTGAGGTTCTCCTGTGACGCCGGTTTCTTGTCCGCGAGCGAACTTCGGCATGGCCGCATCGTTCGCCGTGGTGAGCCGGGCGGCCTGTGCGTGAGCGCTTCGGCTGCTGAAGCCGGGTGACGGTTCGCGAGCGTTGACCGTGACGCTTGCCTGGTTCGGTTTGTGGGCATTGAAAAGGATCGGCAGCTGCCGATCCGGCCGCATCGAACTGAGGCCCGGTTCTCTGTCGCTGGGCGGGGAATCAGGTCGTCGGTACCGGGCCGGAGCTGGTTCGGGGCGCTGACTTCCGGCTGTCTGGACCGAGAAGATGCTGGGCCGGACGCTGATGCCTGCGTCTCGCAAAGCCGAATACGCACTGCTTGCCGCTTGGCCGGGCGCTGACGGTGAGAACTCCGCGGCCGTTCCGATCCCGGAAACGACAACGGAGGGGCGGCGTTCGACCGCCCCTCCGTCAGTCAGGGTCAGGAAATGGTGCCCGACGGGCTGAAGCTGGTGCCCGACGGTGCGGTGCAGGTCATGGTCCACGGGGTCCAGCTGTCGTCCGACGGCTTGTGGAACTCGAGCTGGGCGGAGAGCGTNAGAGCGTCGTGTCGAGACCGAACGTCACCGTGCCGGCGCTGCTCGGTGCGGTGTAGGTCGGGATGGACGACGTCGACGTCTGCGCGATGTTCACCGTGATCGCGCCGCCCGCCGGGTAAATCTGTTCCGGGATCTGCAGGCCGGAGGCGTCCGACGGAGAGAGCGAGCCGTTGTCGACGGTGATCGGGACGTCGGCGGTACCGCGGATTCCGTCGTATCCCGCAGCGGTGAGCAGCGCGTGGACCAGCGCGGTGATGGTCGCGGTGCCGGAAACGTTGGCCGGTGTCGTGGTGCCGTTGACGGGGATCGTGTCCGGGCCGTCGAACTGCGCGGTGACCGCCACGTTCTGCGGCGGGATGGCCGGGAACGTGCAGCTGTAGTTCGCGGGGCCGGCCTGGTAGGTCGCGGTGGCGGCCGAGGCCGTGCCTGCGGTGAGGACCGCGATCGCGCCTACCGCGACGCCGGTCACCACGCCCGTGGACAGTTTGCTGAGCCGGGGCATACCATTCTCCTTAGATCGGACTGCAGTTCTCGCGGCGATCCTGCGCAGTGGGGACGGAGGTTTCCGCGGATTCCGTTCCGGACCAGGTTTTCGGGAACGGGGATCGGCTCGGTGAGCAATACCGGCCGCGAGCCCAAGGTTACCCGTGAGTTCAGTCGGCAACAACCCCGGTCCGCGCCTGGTCTGCGAGACGGCGACTGGACCGATTCTTTTGTCATCGGCCGCGTAAACCGTATCGGCGTTTCGTGTGAGCGTGCTAATTCGATGAAGCTCAGGCATGCGAAAACGGGGTGCCTGAACAGTTTCCGGCACCCCGTTTTCGCATTGTGGATCAGTTCTTGGCGGTCAGGGTAAGCGAGATCGTGTTGTCCGGTCCGGACACCAGTGCGCCGAGTGCGAGGTCGGCGATGAAGCAGTTCTTGAAGTCCGGGATGGTGTAATTTCCGGCGAGTGTGATCGGCTTGGTGATGTCGACGTTCGCCGCGGTCAGGGTCAGGTCGATCGGCTTGACGGTCGTGCAGCTGCCGGGCACGGTCGGCACCGGGAAGACTGGCACGATCGGACCCGCCCAGATGTCGCTGATCTCCATGTTCGCGGTTTCGTGGGTGGTGAGCGTGCCGTTCGCGAGGGTGCCGGTCGCGGGCGCGGTCGGGGTGACGGTGACCTTCGCCTTGATCTTGAATCCGCCCGCGAGCATCGAAATGTGCGCGGTGGCCGGCGGCAATTGCAGATTGGCGTTGAGGCCGACGGCTCCGGTTTGATCGTCGACCAGGAGATTTCCGGCGAGACTTCCGGGGCCGAGGTCGAGAGTGCTGCCGGTCTTCTTCACGACCGTGCTGCCCGTTACCGAGTAAGAGATCGGAATGGGGATTTCGGTCGCTGCCGCGGGCACAGCGGAGGCGAGGCTGACCGCGGTCGCGGCGGCCGCTGCGAGCACGCCGGTTCGGGCGATCCGGGAAATGGGCATGACGGTACTCCTTCGGCGGTGAGGGAACAGAATTTCATCGGGGAGCAAGATCGGTTATGATCCAGTTTCCGTCAATTCGATCAGCGGTGACGGCCAGTTGTGCCGCGGCTGTCTCCGGAGTGGTGGAATTCCCCCTAGCGGCGGACTGGTCGAGGAAAACGAGCAACTGTGCGTGATCGTTCGTGAGTTGCTGGACGGAGGTGGCGGAGACGCGCGAGGTGAGGGTCAGGCGCTGGCTTGGGGCCATCGTGCGGACTTGGGCGAAGAGCTTTTCGTAGGAATCGCGGGCGTGGCCGCGGAGCAGGGTGGCGGCGGCGTTCTCGGTGACGTCGGTTTTGTCGTAGGTGTAGGAGAAGATCTTGTTGAGGGTGAGGCTGATGGCGGACGTGACCTCGGCGGTGGCCGGCTGATCGGTCAGCGCGTGGTTCGAGGCGGCGGCGGACGCGCTGGTCGAGCGGGCCTCGATGGTGCACCAGACGCCGGCGGCGGTGAGGAGGATGGTCAGGGCGAAGAGGAGAGCGGGGAGGCGGGACGTGGAGAGGATGGGAGTTTGGGCGGTGCCAGCGGGATCGGCGGTGGCGGGGCGGGTGTCTTTGGGAGTGGAGACGGTGGGTTGGGCTGGCTCGGGGTCGGAGCCTGAATTGGCGGTGGCGGGTCGGGCGTCTTCGGATGTGGAGACGGTGGGTTGTTGGGCTGGCTGGGAGTCGGAGCCTGAATTGGCGGTGCCGGGGCGGGCGTCTTTGGATGTGGAGACGGTGGGTTGGGCTGGCTCGGGGTCGGAGCCTGAATTGGCGGTGGCGGGTCCGGTGTCTTCGGATGTCGAGATGGTGGGTTGGGCTGGCTGGGAGTCGGAGGTTGTCGTGATCTGCTGAGTGCTTGAGCCGAGGGGTGATGGGTCGGCTGGTTGAGCGGTTGTGGTGGCTGGCTGGGCGGCTTCCGTCGTGGTGGTTCGCTTGGCGGAGGCGGAGACCTCGGAGAGACCGGCTGCGGCGGGTGCATCGCTGACTACGGAGTCGAGCGGCTCGGTGCGTGACTTCGACCAGCGCTGAGTGAACTTCATGATCCCGCCACCCCCAGCTGCTCCAGCGAGCTGAGCTTCCAGCCGGAGGCCGTGCGGGTCATCGCCGCTGCTAGGCGTGTGCGGCGGATGGGCTGGGCGGCGCCGTCCTTGGTGACCGTGATCTCCACGGAGGCCAGGAGTTTCGCGGTGCCTGCTTCGGCGTCTAGATCAGAAAGCCCGGCGTCGAGGACGCGGCCCGCGGTGGCGGATCCGTCGGACGGGACGTTGCTGGGCAGGGACGTCTGGAGGGCGCCGGTCGTCGCGGATTGCCAGTGGGCTAGGGCTTGCTCGCGGTGGTGGGGGTCGAAGGTGGTGACTGTGGTGATCAGAGTGCGGCCGGCGGTGACGGCCTCGTCTCTGGTCGCGCCTGCGGTTGAGGCGGGGGCGGTCGCGGCGTCGTGCCATGACCAGGCTGACCAGGCGGCGAAAGCGGCGGCTGCGGTCAGGGCGATTCTGGCGGCCCACGCCCACCTGCGGTGGGATTTGGCGGTGTTCGGGGACGCAGTGGAGGGAGCGGCAGGGGAAGGATCGGATGGGGCAGCGGCCTCGGTGGCGGGAACCTCGGGGCGGGATGCTTGGGTTCTAGTGGTGGTTGCAACGCCTGAGTTGTGCAGGGGTTGCCGTGTTCGAGGTTGGGAGAGAGCGGGCGTCGCGGGGTCGGGTGAGGCTGGCGGCGGAACGCCGCCGGTATTTTGATCTTGTGGCGGATGGCGTGGGCACGGTCGAGGCGTGCCGGAGGGTCGGGGTCGACCGCAGGACCGGGCATTACTGGCGGCACGGGCGGCCGAGCCGGGCCCGCGCGAACGCGGCGCCGCGTCGTTCCCGGCCGGAGCCGGGACCGGGCCGGTTCCTGACCGTCGACGAGCGGATCGCGATCGCGGACGGGCTGGCGGCGGGCCGCTCGCGGCGGGCGATCGCGGCCGAACTGGGCCGCAGCCCGTCCACGGTCGCCCGGGAGATCGCCCGCAACGCCCGTCCCCGCGGCGAGTACCGGCCCCACGCCGCCCACGACCTCGCCCGGGCGCGCCGCCCGCGACCGAAACCAGGCAAGATCGCGGCCAGCCCCGAGCTGCGGGAACGGGTGCAGGCCATGCTGCACGAGAAATTCAGCCCGGAACAGATCGCGGCCCGGCTGCGCCGCGACCACCCCGACCGGCCGGAGCTGCACGTGACCCACGAAACGATCTACCAGGCCCTCTACGTCCAAGGCCGCGGCGAACTGCGCCGCGAACTGGCCCGCGCCCTGCGCACCGGCCGCACCACGCGCACACCCCGCGCCAGCGGCGAACAACGCCGGCCCCGCTTCGCCGAACCCATGGTCATGATCAGCGACCGGCCCGCCGAAGCCGACGACCGCGCCGTCCCCGGCCACTGGGAAGGCGACCTGATCATCGGCAAGGACAANCAAGGACAACGCCTCCGCCATCGCCACCCTCGTCGAACGCGCCACCCGCTACACCCTGCTCGTCCCCCTGCCCCACGGCCGCGGCGCCGACGCCGTCCGCGACGCCCTCGCCGCCGCCACCGCGACCCTGCCCGCACACCTGCAACGATCCCTGACCTGGGACCAAGGCAGCGAAATGGGCCGCCACCACGAATTCACCATCGCCACCGGCATCCCCGTCTACTTCTGCGACCCCCACAGCCCCTGGCAACGCGGCAGCAACGAAAACACCAACGGCCTGCTCCGCCAATACTTCCCCAAAAGCACCGACCTCTCCGCCCACACCCCCGAACACCTCGCCGCCGTCGCCGCACAACTCAACCGCCGCCCCCGCAAAACACTCAACTGGGACACCC
>NZ_LWSF01000007.1:129408-254407 GCF_001651785.1 Amycolatopsis sp. M39 | reverse complement strand
CTCAATCATTCCCAAAGGAAACCCCGACGAGGGGGTTTCACATTAAGCTCTACTGGCTTAGTTCACTAGCACACTGTTGAGTTCTCAAGCAACACACCCCGAACCACACCCANNNCACTAGCACACTGTTGAGTTCTCAAGCAACACACCCCGAACCACACCCAACCCCCGCAAGGGCGAGCCTGACCGAAGCGATCATTCCTAGCAGTTTTTTGGCGGGACACCCACTCAATCACCCCAGAGGCGAGAGCTTGGTTCGTGTCCCGGCGGCCACCCGGTTTCCCTGGCGACTTGGAGAAGATTACACGGCTCAAAACGGCCCTAAACAGGGGGGTCCCTTAATACGATCTTCGCAGGTCAACCGGCCGAAGAGGCCCACTGCGGCCGATCTGGCGGGCCGCGGTGCCGCGCGTCGACGGGCCGGAGCGCGGCGAATCCGGTGGCTTATCGGCTCGCGGATGCCGTAATGCGGAAGAACGGGCCCCGCGTTATCGGTGAATGCCGGAGTCCCCGCCGTCGACGGCTGCCGGGTGAAGCGCCGAGCAGTTCGGGCGGAGAGCGGATTGCCGGTAGACGTCGACGTGGCCGTGTGCAATAACGCCGGGGGCAGGACGGTTCGGAGGCATCATGAGCGCCAAGCCGGTCGCGACTGGCGAGTGACCCAGGTCACCGGAAACGATGTCCGGTCCGGGGCGGGCAGCTTCGTTCTTCCCCCGACTGGCCGCCGAGCGCCGGTCGCAAGAGCGGACCGAGCACAGAGGGAGCATCCGATGAAGTACCTGATCCTGGCGTACGGCAACCAGCAGGACTACGACCACCTCAGCGGCAAGGACGGCGGAGCGGCCGCGCCGGAGGTGTCGGCGGTCGACGAGTTCCTCGCCGGGTTCACCGGAGCGCTGGCCGATTCGGGAGAGCTGGTCGAGACCCAAGGGCTCGCCGCGCCCGTGCTGGCCCGCCGCCTCCAGCTGCGGGACGGGGCTCCGGTCGTCACCGACGGGCCGTTCGGCGAGACCGAGGAGGTCATCGCCGGGTACTGGATGGTCGACTGCGCCGGTTTCGACCGGGCGACTGACATCGCGGCCGGACTGCTCAAGGCACCGGGGCGGTTGGCGGACGCCGGAGTCGTGGTCCGGCCGGTGATGGGCAGCGAAAGCGAACTCTGACCTAGGCCGGATGCGCCTGCCACAGGACTCAGACAGAACCAAGGCGGCAGAGATGACCGATCCCTCCGCCCCGGCCACGCTCGACGACACCCTGCGCACCCTCGCGCCGCAGGTACTGGGTGCGCTGGTCCGACGCTACGGGCGGTTCGACCCGGCCGAGGACGCGGTCCAGGAAGCCCTGTTCAAGGCTGCCCAGCAGTGGCCGGCAACCGGAGTTCCCGAGCGGCCCTTCGGCTGGCTGCTGCAGGTCGCGAGCCGGAAGCTGATCGACTTGCTCCGCGCTGACCAGGCAAGACGGGAGCGAGAGTTCCGGGCCGTGCGCGAGGACGTCGGCGAGCGGACCGGGGACGACACCTTGATCCTGCTTCTGCTCTGCTGCCATCCGTCGTTGTCGGTGGCGTCGCAGATCGCGCTCACCTTGCGGGCCGTCGGCGGGCTCACGACGGCCGAGATCGCGCGGGCGTTCCTCACGTCCGAGGACTCGATGACCCGCCGGATCTCCCGGGCCAAGCGGACCGTCCAGGACAGCGGCGTGCCGTTCCGGATGCCGCCCGAAGAGGCGCGCGGCGAACGGCTCGAAGCCGTCCTGCATGTCCTGTACCTGATTTTCACCGAGGGGTACTCGGCGACGTCAGGACCGGATTTGCGCCGCGCTGACCTGGTCGCGGAGGCGATCCGGCTGGCCGAGACGACGGCCGCGTCGCTGCCGGACGACAGCGAGGCCGCGGGGCTGCTCGCGTTGATGTTGCTGACGGACGCGCGGTCGCCGGCACGGGCGACTGAGCAGGGCGAGCTGGTCCCGTTGCACGAGCAGGACCGGACTCAGTGGAAGGCCGGGTCGATCCGGCGCGGGGTGGAGCTGGTGACGGCGGCCTTGCCGCGCGGGCCGGTCGGGCCGTATCAGCTGCAGGCGGCGATCGCGGCGGTCCACGACGAGGCAGCCACCGCGGAGGAGACCGACTGGCGGCAGATCGCCGGGCTTTACCGGCTGCTGCTGAAGGTTTCGGCGAGTCCGGTCGCGAAGGTGAGCCACGCCGTCGCGGTCGGGATGGCGGACGGGCCAGCCGTGGGACTTGAACTGCTCGAAGCGCTGGACCACCGGGACCGGCGGTTTTATGCGGCGCGGGCACATCTTCTGGAAAAGGCGGGCGACCGCGAAGCGGCCCGGAGCGCGTACCGGCGCGCGGCCGGACTCGCCACCAACATCCGCCAGGTGCGGTATCTCAACGCCTGCGCCCGGCGGCTCTCCGAAGGAGCTCACCATGACTGACGAGATCCGGCCGTACCGGCTTGAGATCCCGGAAGCGGACCTGATCGATCTGCGGGAACGGCTTGACCGCACAAGGTGGGCGCCGGAGCCGGTCGGCGGCGACCAAGGGTACGGCGTCCGCACCGGCCGGGTGCGCGAACTGGCCGAGTACTGGCGGCACCGCTACGACTGGCGGGCTCTTGAGCGGCGGTTCGCTGAGTATCCGCAGTTCACGACCACGATCGACGGCAGCAACGTGCATTTCCTGCACGCCCGTTCGCCGGAGCCGGACGCGATCCCGTTGATCCTCAGCCACGGGTGGCCGGGCTCGGCGGCGGAGTATCTGGCCGCGGTCGGGCCGTTGAGCAATCCTCGCGCGCACGGGCTTGATCCGTCGATCGCGTTCGACGTCGTGCTGCCGTCGTTGCCGGGGTTCGGCTTTTCCGGACCGGCGACCGACACCGGCTGGGGGCCTCGCCGGATCGCGCGGGCGTGGGCGGAGTTGATGCGCCGGCTCGGGTACGAGCGCTACGGGACCGCGGGCAACGACTGGGGCTCGGGGATCGCACCGGAGGTCGGGCGCGTAGCTCCGGACCAGGTGATCGGCGCGCACGTGACGCAGACCTGGGATCCGCCGCCGGACGACGATCCACAGTGGATTGCCGACCTGTCCGACAAGGACAAAGCCGCGTGGGACGCGTTCCACCGCTACCTCGCCGAAGAAGCGTCCTACGGCGTCGTCCAGGCGCAGCAGCCGCAGACCCTCGCGCACGCGTTGTCCGACTCCCCGGCCGGCCTGCTCGGCTGGAACGCGCAGGCGATGCACGACCACGGCCTCGACGCCGACGGGATCCTCGCCCACGTCACGATCCACTGGCTGACCGGCACCGCAGGTTCGGCGATCCGGATCTACGCCGAGGAAGCCCGGGAGACACCCGCCGAAGGCCGCAATCCGGTGCCGCTCGGGGTCGCGCAGTTCCCCGGCGACCTGCCGTCGATCCGCGTGTTCACCGAGCATCGCCGGAACCTCGTCTCGTGGAACGAGTACGACCGCGGCGGCCATTACGCGGCGCAGGAGGTGCCGGAGTTGTGGGCGGGCGACGTCCGGCAGTTCTTCGCGAAGCTGCGCTAGAAAAACATTGCTCCGACTACATTGCACCTTATTGCACTGAAAAATCGCCCCGATTAGCGTCGGGGACATGCAGACAGTCCTTCTCCCCTCCGGCGCTCGGCTCGCCTACGACGACCTCGGACCGCGGCCGGAGCTCCCGGTGCTTCTCGTGCACGGGCACCCGTTCGACCGGTCCATGTGGGGTCCGCAGGCCGAGTACCTCTCCCGCAACGGGCACCGGGTCGTGGTGCCTGACCTGCGGGGATACGGAGAAAGCACCGGTCCGGCGGTCCGCGGGCTCGAAGACTTCGCCGAGGACCTCGCCGGACTGGCCGATCACCTCGGCATCGGCCGCTTCGTGCTGGGCGGGCTGTCGATGGGCGGGCAGATCGTGATGCAGACCGTCCGGGACTACCCGGAGCGCATTGCCGCGCTGCTGCTCGCCGACACGTTCGCCGAGCCCGAGACCGATGAAGGAAAGGTGACCCGCAACCAGGCCGCGGACCGGGTTCTCGCGGAAGGCATGACCGCGTACGCCGACGAGCTGTTGCCGAAAATGGTGTCGCCGGGCACTTTCCGCGAGAACCCCGAGGTGACTGAGCACGTCCAGAAGATGATGCGCAACGCACCGGCGACAGGTGCGGCAGCGGCGTTGCGAGCCCGGGCGAAGCGGCCGGACTACCGCGATTCGCTGAAGCAGGTCAGCGTGCCGACGCTGGTCGCGGTGGGCAGTGAGGACGAGTTCACTCCGGTCGCCGACGCGCAGCTGCTGCACCAGCTCGTAGGCAGCTCGGAGCTGGTGGTGCTCGACGGCGCGGGGCACCTGCCTAACCTGGAACGCGCGGCCGAGTTCAACGACGTGTTCGGCCGCTTCCTGGACCAGGACCACGCGGAAGAACGGTGACGCACTCCATGAAGACCGTATTGGTGACCGGCGCGAGCGCCGGGTTCGGTGCCGCGATCACGCGCCGGTTCGTCGCGGAGGGCGCGCGGGTCGTCGCCGCGGCCCGCAGCGGCGACCGGCTCAAGACGCTTGCGGACGAACTGGGCGACGCGGTGTACCCGCTGGTCCTCGACGTCCGCGACCCCGCAGCGGTCGCGGACGTCGTCGCGCAGCTGCCCGAGGAGTGGGCGAAGATCGACATCCTGGTCAACAACGCCGGCCTCGCGAAGGGTCTGGAACCCGCGCACGAGGCGAAGCTGGAAGACTGGGACCAGATGATCGAGACCAACGTGACCGGTCTCGTCCACCTCACCCGCGCGGTGCTGCCCGGAATGGTCGGACGCGGTGCCGGGCACGTGATCAACATCGGCTCCGTCGCAGGCAGCTACGCCTACCCCGGCGCGAACGTCTACGGCGCGACCAAGGCCTTCGTGCACCAGTTCAGCCTCAACCTGCGCTCCGACCTGCGCGGCACCGGCGTCCGCGTGACGAACGTCGAACCGGGTTTGGTGGGCGGCACCGAATTCTCCACCGTCCGCTTCGGCGGCGACCAGGCCAAAGCGAGCAACGTCTACGCCGGCACCACGCCACTGACCGCGGACGACGTCGCCGAGTCGGTCTTCTGGGCAAGCTCCCAGCCAACGCACGTGAACATCAACGTCATCGAACTGATGCCGGTCGTGCAGACCTTCTCCGCACTGAACATCGACCGCGAGCCCTGACCCACGTGCGTGAGGGGACCCTCCCGCACGCCCGCCCCGCACGCCGGGATGCGCCCCGCCCCACCGCCGCCGATGCACCCGCCATCGAGGCACCCAGCCCCTCCCCCGCACCCCGNCTTGTCAAGGCATCTTTCCCGCCTTGACAAGCACCCCCGAACCGTCAGCACACTCAACCTTCGGGGTGCCCCACGCAACCCCCAAAGGCGATGTCGCCCCCAGGCGACGAGCCGAATCACCCAGGAGCAAACCGCTCCAACCCGAACAACTCGAACAACGCCTGCTGCCTCGCCGTCCGGTCAGACAGAATCCGCCGCGTCCGCGGCCGCCCCCCAGTGGACCGATGCCGCAACACGGTCTCCCCGATCCCCCGCAGCTGATCCAGCAACTCGGCCACCGACAGGTTCATCCCAGCCCGGTCCGCCTCCCGCCGCATCACATGCGTGACTGTCGCAGCAAGCACCGACACCAACGCATGCACCGCGATCCGATGCGCACTCCACTCCCACCGAGGCGAAGGCCCCGTCACCGCGGACCCGGTCAGCCAGCGAAATGTCGAGTCGAGATAGGTCCGAGCCCGATAAGCGGTGACCACCTCGGCGACCGGCCAATCCCGATCCGTCACCAAGAGCTGTTTCCCGAAGAACTCCTCCGCCAACCGAGCGACCGCAGCCGCATCGACCCGCCGCTCCAGCCGAAGTTCCCCGGCACGACTCCCGGTGAGCGTCGTATTCAGCACCCGCTCCACCCGGCGGCCACGAATGATCCGGGACATCTCCGCGTGCACCTGAGTCCGGTCCCCACGATGAGTACCAGCGGCAAGTGCCGCGGCCAACCCGTCAAGCTCCCGCACCGTAGTGCTCAGTTCACTGGTGAACGCCCGGTACTGCGCCGCGTGCAGCGTCGCGGAATGGAGGAGGATGACGCGTCGGCGGGCACCGTCCACAGTCGCCACAGTGTCGAAGGCGGTCAGCCCGGCAAACCGCTCCGGATCCACCCGCCGCCGCACCGACGCCGGACGCGCGAGCAGCTCCGGATGGTCGGCCAGCGGAAGCGAGCCGACAAACCCGGTCCGCGCGCCGAGGTCGAGCTGCGCGGCCTGGCCGGAGTGGAAGACCAACGTGTGCCGCTCCCCCAGTTCGGCCGCCAGCGCGCCGAAGACCGGTGCGTTCTCCCTTCGATAAACCCGGAACGCCAGCGGAATCGCCCCATCGCGCGTGACAACCAGCCCCAGCCCGGCCAGCACGTCCTGGCAAGCCGACGGTGCCGTGCAATCCGCAGCGGTGAACGCGGCGAACTGCGCGACATCGACCGCCAGCGTCTCCGTCCCGTCATCGCCCAGAAGGTCCAGAACCGCCTCCGCCACAACAGTTTCCACCCGGGCGATCCGCTCCGGAGTAAGCCGCTGCAACGCCCGCCAATGACCAGCCGTCGTGATCGCTGCCTGAGGCGGCCGGGGCCGGACCAGATCCTGCGCGAGACAGCCGGTCCACCACTGCTCGAACTCCGTCTCCGGCGCGGTCGCCCGGTGCAGCACGGCAAGCGCGACATGGAGGCCAAGCGTCGGCCGGGCACGCTGCGGTCCAGCCACGGAGTCCACGCGCCGGACGAGGTCGAGCCGCTGCAGCGTCCCCCACACGGCGGAAACATCGCCGAACGACCGATGCCGCGCGCCAGCCGCTTCCGGACCGCCGCCTGCCATCGCCGCCGCGATGTCCTCGGCCGTCCCGAGGTACCGCTGGCCGACCACGCGCGGCTTGCCGTCGACGCGCGCGGACTCGGCGAGGTAGTAGTACGTCCGCCCGCCGATGCGCTTCCCGATCACTGACGCCATCCTTTAGGTAATACCGCCGTCATCCGTCGCCGACAAGCCCGCAACCTGCGCGAATGATCACCCTGGACCGCTCGCGCGCGGGGTGGCGGGCTAAGAGCTGGCTGGTCGCGGCGGCCGGGTCCTAGCGTGGCGGGAATGGAGCCCGAAGCTGGCGTGACCACGCCCACCCCGTCGGCCATGCGCCGTGCGCTCGCCCGGGCGCGAGACGGGAAGACGCTCGACGTCGCCGAGGCGGCCGTGCTGCTGCACGCTCGCGGCGACGACCTCAGGACTTTGTCCGACCACGCCTCCCGCATCCGCGACGCGGGCCTCGAAGAAGCCGGTCGCGCGGGGATCATCACCTACAGCCGCAAGGTGTTCATCCCGCTGACCCGGCTGTGCCGGGACCGGTGCGGCTACTGCACCTTCGTCACCGTCCCCGGCAGGCTCGAATCGCCGTTCCTGTCGCCGGACGAGGTCCTCGACATCGCCCGCAAGGGCGCCGAGATGGGCTGCAAGGAAGCCCTGTTCACCCTCGGCGACCGGCCGGAGGACCGCTGGAAGGCCGCGCGCGAATGGCTGGACGCGCACGGCTACGACGACACGCTCTCCTATGTCCGCGCGATGGCGATCCGGGTGCTCGAAGAGACCGGCCTGCTGCCGCACCTCAACCCGGGCGTCCTGAGCTGGCAGGACTTCCAGCGGCTCAAGCCGGTCGCGCCGTCGATGGGCATGATGCTGGAGACCACCGCGCGCAGGCTGTGGAGCGAGAAGGGCGGGCCGCATTACGGTTCGCCGGACAAGGATCCCGAGGTCCGGCTTCGGGTGCTGGAGGACGCGGGCCGCAGCTCGGTGCCGTTCACCACCGGGGTGCTGATCGGGATCGGCGAGACGCACGAAGAACGCGCCGACGCGCTGTTCGCGATCCGCAAGACCGCGCGCGAGTACGGCGGCATCCAGGAAGTCATCGTGCAGAACTTCCGGGCCAAGCCGGACACGAAGATGCGCGCGACCCCGGACGCCGACCTCGAAGAACTGGCCGCGAACATCGCCGTGGCCCGGCTGGTGCTGGGTCCGCGGATGCGCATCCAGGCGCCGCCGAACCTCATCGGCGACCAGTACGACCTGATGATCCGCGCGGGCATCGACGACTGGGGCGGCGTTTCGCCGCTCACCCCGGACCACGTGAACCCGGAACGCGCGTGGCCGCAGATCGACCTGCTGGCACGGCAGACCGGGAAGGCCGGGTACGCGCTGCGCGAGCGGCTGACCATCTACCCGGAGTACGTGCGGCGCGGCCAGCCGTGGCTCGACCCGCGCGTCACACGGCACGTGGCGGCGCTGGTCGACGCGGAAACCGGGCTGGCCCGCGACGGCGCGATGCCGGTCGGGATCCCGTGGCAGGAGCCGGACGGCGGCTGGCAGGAATCCGGCCGCACCGATCTGCACACCGAGATCGACACCACCGGCCGCACCGAGGACCGGCGAGGCGACTTCGATTCGGTCTACGGCGACTGGAAAGAGATCGGCCGCAAGATCAAGACCGGTCCGCAGCGGTTCGACACCGACGTGCGGGATGCCTTGCGCAGTGCGGAAAAGGACCCCGCCGGGCTGTCCGACGACGCCGCGCTCGCCCTGCTGCACGCCGACGGGCCGGAGCTGGATGCGCTCACGAAACTGGCCGACGACCTGCGGCGCGAGGTCGTCGGGGACGACATCACCTTCGTCGTCACGCGGAACATCAACTTCACCAACGTCTGCTACACCGGCTGCCGGTTCTGCGCCTTCGCGCAGCGCAAGACCGACGCGGACGCGTACACGCTGTCGCTGGAGCAGGTCGGCGACCGGGTGGACGAGGCATGGGCCGCGGGCGCGACCGAGATCTGCATGCAGGGCGGGATCCACCCGGATCTGCCGGGCACCGCGTACTTCGACCTCGCGGCCGAGGTGAAGCGGCGGCAGCCGGAGATCCACCTGCACTCGTTCAGCCCGATGGAGGTCGTGAACGGAGCGTCGCGGACGAATCTGTCCATTCGCGACTTCCTGATCCGGGCGAAGGAGTCCGGAGTGGACTCGCTGCCGGGCACCGCCGCGGAAATCCTCGACGACGACGTCCGGTGGGTGCTCACCAAGGGCAAGCTGCCGACGGACGCGTGGATCGAGGTGGTCACCACCGCGCACGACGTCGGGCTGCCGACCACGGCGACGATGATGTACGGCCACGTGGACAACCCGAGCCACTGGGTCGGGCACCTGAAACTGCTGGCCAAACTGCAGCGCGAAGGCGTGGAACGCAACGGGCGGCGCGGGTTCAGCGAGTTCGTGCTGCTGCCGTTCATCCACCAGAGCTCGCCGATCTATCTGGCCGGGCTCGCCCGCGCGGGCACGACGCTGCGCGAGAACCGGGCAGTGCACGCGCTGTCGCGGCTGCTGCTGCACGGCACGTTCGACAACATCCAGAGTTCCTGGGTGAAGCTCGGCGAGGAAGGCAGCCGGGCGGTGCTGCAGGGCGGCGTCAACGACATCGGCGGCACGCTGATGGAGGAGACGATCAGCCGGATGGCGGGCGCGGCGAACGGGTCGTACAAGACGATCAGCGACATGCGCGCGATGGTCGAGCCGCTCGGGCGTCCGCTGCGGCAGCGGACCACGTCGTACGGGACGCCGACGGACGAGCGGATCGCCGCGGCGCAGGCGTCGGACGGGGTCGCGACGGCGGTGCGGAAGCCGTTGCTGCCGCTGCTCACGCCGTGATCAACCGGTGCGGTGCAGCCGCCACAGCGCGATAGCCAGCTGCAACCGCAACCGGCCCGCGGGATCGCGCACTGGCCAGCCGAGCAGGTGTTCGGCGTGGGCCAGACGCTCCTGCAGGGTCGAATGGTGCACTACCAGCGTGTTCGCGGCGGCACGCAGACTCGGAGCGCCCGCGACGGCGACCAGCGTGGGCACTACCCACGGGGCCGCCGTGCGGGCGTGCTCCAGGCTCGCGACGTCCGCGACCGGTTCGGTGCGGGGTCCGACCGCATCGGCGAGCACGGCCAGTCCGCCGAGTTCGGCGTAGTCCACAACGGACGGTCCAGGATCGTCCTCGGCCGCGGTGAACCGGAAAGCCGTCCGGGCTTGTGCGCCGGACAACGGCAGGTCGGCCAAGTCCACCACGGTGCCAAGACCCGCCCGGGCGCGCCCCGACGGAGTCCACTGTGGAGGAACCACCAGCGGGACCCCGTCGGTCACGACAGCTCGCGCGGCGGAGCCGAGGCCAAGGCGATGCGCGGCGCGAAGCCGGGTTCGTTCGTCCGCCGACGCGTCGAGCACCACTTCCACAGACGCCGGATCGACGACCCGGCCGCGGGTGCGGTCCAGCACCGACCGAGCCGCGGCCGACGCGCGCTCCAGCACCATCGCGTCCACCGGGCTCGCCGGGCCGGGCCGTTCCAGCCACAGCGCGACCGGCCCGTCCGGACGCACCGGAGCCGACGGCCACTCCGGATCGGGCGGTTCGGCCGAAGGCACGACGCGCCCGTCCGGTTCGACGCGGACGCGCACCCGGCGTTCGTCGTCGGCCAGCCGCGCCGGGCAACCGGACAGCACCGCCGCCCCGCGCACGATCGGCTCCAGCCCGGCGCGGCCCTCGACCAGCCGGTCAAAGTACGCGATGACCTTGACCGTCTCGGCCGCGCCGGGATCGAGCGCGCTCAGATGCGTGACCAGCTCCCTCATCGGTCCATCATCGCTTGTCCGGTTCAGCCGAGCAGCCGCCGCAGCCACGGCGTCCGCTCGGCGCGGGCCTGCTGCGACAGCGCCGCCTGCGGAGCCGAGCCGTCGAAGCCGTGGAAAGCGCCGGGCCAGACGTGCAGTTCCGCTTGCACTCCGGACAGCCACAGCCGGTTCGCGTAGGCGATGACCTCGTCGCGGAAGGTCTCGGTGCTGCCGACGTCGAGGAATGCGGGCGGGAGCCCGGACAGGTCCTCGGCGCGTGCGGGCGCGGCGTACGGCGACACGTCCGGGCCGCCGCGAGCGTCGCCGAGCAGCGCGGTCCAGCCGACGTTGTTCGCGGTGCGGTCCCAGCTGCCCAGTTCGGCCATCTGGATCGCCGACGGCGAATCGTTGCGGTCGTCGAGCATCGGGTACACGAGCAGCTGGCCGAGCAGTTCCGGTCCGCCGCGGTCCCGGGCGAGCAGCGCCGTCGCCGCCGCGAGCCCGCCGCCCGCGCTCGCCCCGCCGATCACGACGCGAGAGGCGTCGAAGCCGTGCTCGGCGGCGTGCTTGACCGTCCATTCCAGGCCGGCGTAGCAGTCCTCGACCGGAGCCGGATGCGGGTGTTCGGGCGCGACCCGGTAGTCGACGCAGACGAAGCCGAGGCCCAGTTCGGTCGCGTACTCCTTGAGGAAGTACAGGTCGCCGCCCTGGTGGCCGCCGATGATCATGCCGCCGCCGTGCAGCCAGTACAGCACCGGGACGTCGACCGCCCCGGCGGGCCGCGCGAGGATGAGCGGGATCGGGCCGCGCGGGCCTTCGGCGTCCGCTTCGGACACTTCGAGGGCTCCGTCGGCGGTGATCTCCTCCAGCGAGATCTGCCGCTTCGCCGCGGCCGCGCGCACCGCCGGGATCGATTCGAGCGTCTCGATCGGCGGACGCTCGGTTGCCAGCACCTCAAGCGCCGCGGCCAGCTCGGGGTCGAACGGGAGCGGTGGATACGCAGTCATCGCGGGGCCTCCAAGGACTCGGGTGCTGGCCCCATCCTCGCCGCCCGGGAGCCGGACCGGGCCAGCCGGGCGGCGGGAATCTCCCGCCAGGCGGCGGGTCAGCGGTCCAGGCTGATCGCGTTCTTCGCCCGCTCGACCGATTCCTCCGACGCGGGCCCCGCCGCGTTTTCCGTGGCCAGCGCCTGGTTCAGCTCGACGAACGGGCGCATCCGGGCCTCGTAGCCCGCCACGGATTCCGCCAGCACGTACGCGCCGGCCAAGGCGAGGCTCGTGCCCTGTCCCGACAGCACGGACGCGCAGTACCCGGCGTCGCCGACCAGCGCGACCCGGCCGGTCGTCCAGCGGTCGAGACGGATCTGGAGCATGGCGTCGAAGAAGAACGTCTCGGACTCCTCCATGGCTTTGACCAGGTCGGGCACCGGGCCGCCGACCTCGCTCAGGCGTTCCGCGACGAGCTTCTTCTGCTCCGCGACCTCCCGGATCTCGCGGTACTCCGGCTCGCCGAAACCGAGCGTCACCCGGATCTCCTCGTTGCCCGGCACCGGATAGACCGCGCCGCCGACGCCCTCGCCCTGGAACCAGATCTGCCAGTCTTCGAGGCCGACCGTGTTGGCCGCCGGGAAAATCGCCAGGTACTGGCCGAGATAGCGGCGGAACTGGTCCTCCGGGCCGAACGCGAGCCGCCGGACCGCCGAATGCGCGCCGTCCGCGCCCACGATCAGGTCGAACGTGCGGGGTTCGGCCTCGGCGAACTCGACCCGGCCGGACTCGGCGTCGAGCGCGGTGATCTCGTCGCCGAAGCGGAACTCGACGCCGGCGGCCTCGTGCAGCAGCTCGACCAGGTCGTCGCGGAGGATCTCGACGTCCTCGCTGTCGAGCCGGCCGCTGCTGTACGCGCGCTCCTCGGAACGGAACATTTCGTTGCCGGACGCGTCCAGCATCGACATCCCGCGCATCCGCGTGCGCTTCGCGCGGACCTGCTCGCCAATGCCCATCCGGTCGATGACCTCCAGCGCGACGCCCCGGACGTCGATCGCCTGACCTCCGCTGCGCAACCCCTCGGCGCGCTCCACGACCGTCACGTCATAGCCGCTGCGGCGCAGCCAGTAGGCCGACGCGCAACCCGCGACTCCCGCGCCGCAAACCAGTGCTTCAGGCATGTCCTCACCTCTCGGTACGGTGCATCATTACCCTGATGAACCTGCCGTGACCTGGACTCTGCTGCCAAAACTGACCTAGTACAGATGACCCGCTGACCTAGTACAGACAGGACCTCGATGCCGACGACCGAACCGCCGTACCTCCGCGTCGCCGCCGCGCTGCGCGAAGAGATCTCGCAGCTGCCGCCGGGCGCGAAGGTGCCTTCGACGCGTCAGCTGGCTTCGACGCATGGTGTCGCGAATGCCACCGCGGCCAAGGCGCTCGATGTGTTGCGTCGCGAAGGCGTGGTCCGCGCTGAACCGCGGTCAGGCCATGTCGTCGCTGGTCAGCAGGCGGAGGCTGAGTCGAAGCGTCCGGTGTTGACCCGGGATCGGTTGATACGTGCGGCAATCGCGATCGCCGACACGGAAGGCGTCGCGGCGCTGTCGATGCGCGGACTCGCCGCGCGGCTGGGCGTTCCGGCGATGGCGCCGTACCGCTATCTGTCCGGAAAGGACGAACTGATTTTCCTGATGGCGGACACTGTCTACGGCGAAACCGGTTACCCGGCGCGGGAACCGGAGGGGTGGCGGGCGCGGTTGGAGCTGGTGGCGCGCACGCTGTGGTCAGTGCACCGGCGGCATCCGTGGCTTGCCCATCTCGTCCCGCTCACCCGGCCCTGGCCGCTGCCGAACCTCGCGGCGCACAACGAACGCGCGCTGGCCGCGTTGTCGGTCTTCGGACTGAACGCGGCTGACCTGTGCGATTTGAATGTGCTGTGCTACAACCACATCCAGGGCACCGCGATCCATCTGGAACGCGAACGGCACGCGATGGGGGCGACCGGGATCACCGAGGATCAGTGGATGGAGACACAGGCGCGGGGGTATGCGGCGCTGACGGGGTCGGGACGGTATCCGGTGCTGGCGCGGATGGTGCGGGATCTTGCCGAGGGATACGACCTCGATCTGGACCATCTGTTCGAGATCGGGCTGCAGGCACTGCTGGACGGGCTGGCTGTCCGGTATCCGGTCGGCGGGGCGGTTTCCGGGCTGTACGGCTGCGTTGCGCCCGGTGGAACTGGCGGGCCAGCCTCCGCGAACTCGCCGGCCGCTAAGGAGTGAGCTTCAGAATGTCGATCCCCCGCTTGTTGTCCGCCACATACGCGTACCCGTCGTGCCAGTACGGTGCCCACGAAGCCGCGTCCGCCGGACGGAAGTACGCGATCTGCGTCGGGTTCGACGGGTCGCTCACGTCCAGGAATCGCGTGCCCTGCGCGTAAAACGACTGCACCAGCACGTGCCCGCGCAGGTCGAAGTAGTGCGCCGAGCAGTCGTCGGACACTGGGTCGCTGCCTTCCTGCCCGGCGACGCTCCAGGTGCCGATGCTGCGCATCCGGAACGGCTTCTCCGGCGTGGACCGCCAGCCTTCGCCCTGGTACGAGCCGTCCAGTGCCGAGATCGTCAGCACGCCGTCGCCCGCGCAGCCGGGGAGGAAGCTTTCCTCGGTGGCGTACACGAGGTCGTGCCCGCGCCAGGCGCCGTCGTCGCGGGGGCCGACCGGGTGGAAGCTGTTGTGCATGAACTTCGACGGTGCGGCGGTTTCCGACACTCCGCCGCCCGCGTACGGCACCGGGTTGAGCGCCGTGGCCCAGCGGTAGCGGTTCTGCACCGGGTCGCGGTGGAGGCCGGACGTCCAGTACCCGCGCACGCCACCCGCGCCGGACACCCACGCGACGCCCTTCTTGTCCACCTGAACGTCATGCACGTAATCGGTTTTGCCGTCATTGCGGGCGAGTTCGATCGGGTCCGGGTGCACCTTCGGGGCGCGCGGGTCGCGCACGTCGGTGACCCAGATCGGCCTGCCGCCCCAGTCCGCGGGCTGGTCGTCGGCCTTCGCCGGGCCGCCGGTCCAGAGGTAGCGGCAGCCCTCGACACAGCTGGTGGTGTGGCCGGCCGGGACCTTGACGTAGCTGAGGATCTCCGGTTTCTCCGGATGCGCCACGTCGACCACGTAGATGCCGGATTCGCCGGTGTGCGTGTTGCCCTTGAACGCGCGCGGGTCCCGGGAAAGGAACACGAGCTTGCGGTTCGCGTCGACCTCGGTGTCCTCGGTTTCCCACAGCCCGGGCAGGCTCAGCTCGCCGATCGCGCGGGGCTTGGCCGGATTGGCCGTGAGGTCGTACACCTTCAGGCCGAACTGGCCGGACACGACCATCACGTCGCGTGTGCCGTAGCTGAGGAAGTTCGCCGAAATGGCTCCTTGCGCGTCGGGCACGTTGCCGACCGGCCGCACGCCCTTGATCGCGCCCGGATCGCCGAGGCTGTGCTTCGCTTCGGTGACCGGCTTGTCGTCCTCGCAGGCCGCGGCGGGCAATCCGGTGGCGAGGAGGGTCGCCGCCGCGGTCGCGATCGCCAGTCCGGAGCGGATCCACCAACGGCGCACGCGAAACCTCCTGGAGACCCAGTGTGACGGGAGTACTTTATGGCGGTCCCTAACCGGACACAACCGCCTTTCGTTGCTTTCCACCTGGTAGTAAGACAGCATGCGATCGCGTCTGCTGGTCCCGCTCACGCTCGCCGCCGTCGTCGCGGCCGGTCTTCCCGGCTGTTCGTCCTCGGCCGAACCCGCTCAGCCCGGCGTCCTGTCGGTCGGCCTCGGCGAACCCGGCACGCTGCTGCCCGCCGACGTCACCGATCCGTCCGGGCGGCTCGTCACCGGCGCGTTGTGGACTCCGCTCGCCGATTACGATCCGGCCAGCGGAAAAGTCACCCCGCGCGCGGCCGAGTCGATCACCAGCGCGGACCGGGTGACCTGGACCGTCCGGCTGCGGCCCGGGAAATTCCACGACGGCACTCCGGTCACCGCGCAGTCCTATGTGGACACCTGGAAGGCGATCGCGGGCCACCACTGGGCCAGCACACCGGTGCTCACGAAGTCCCTGCGAGCCAAGGAAATCACCGCAGTCGACGCGAATCAGCTGCGGATCGTGCTCGACCGGCCGTCGAATCAGGTGCCGGCCTGGCTGTCCGCGCCCGGGCTCGTGCCGCTGCCCGCGTCGGTGCTGAAATCGCGCGACTGGAACGGATTCGCCCGCCATCCGATCGGCAACGGCCCGCTGCGGCTGGAGGGCGACTGGCAGTCCGGCTCCGGCGGCAAGCTCGTCCGGGTCGCGGCGGATCCGGGGCGGGCCAAGAAAATCGAGCTGCGCGTCGGCAACCCGGCGGAGCAGTACGACGAGGTCAAGGACGGCAAACTCGACGTCGCCACGTCCGTCCCGGGCGAGCGGCACGAGGCGATGCACGCCGATTTCGCCGACCGGCACACAATGTGGGCGCTCCCCCGCGCCGGCTACCTGGTGTTTTCCGCCGAGGCAACACGATTCGCCGATCCGACGGTGCGGCACGCCTTCGCGCTCGGCACCGACCGTGCCGCGCTGGAGTCCGGCCCGCTCGCGCACCAGGCGGACGCGGCCAAGGGATTGCTGCCGCCCGCGGTCGCGCCCGGCGAGCGGTCCGGGAACTGCCGTCCCTGCACATTCGACGGTCCGGCCGCCAAATCCCTGCTGGAGCAAGCGGGATTCACCGGCGACGCGGCCGTCTACTACGACAGCTTCGACGGCACCTGGCCGCAAGCCTTGGCCGGGGGCCTGTCGAAGAGCCTGGGAATTCCGGTTACCGCACAGCGAAAAGCCACCGGCGGCAAGCCGAGCGGACCGGCCGCGCTGGAGGTCAAGGCCGTGTCGCCGAGCCCGGCCGACCTTCTCCACGCGCTCGCGGACGCCGCTGGTTACACCGATGCCGGGTTCGCCGCCGACCTCAATTCCGCCGAAACCACCGCGTCACCGGAGGAAGCCGCGCAGCTGTTCCGGATCGCGGAGAACGAGGCCTTGCGCGATCTTCCGGCCATTCCACTGTGGACGGGACACGGCCACGCCGTCTGGTCCGCCCGGGTCCACGACACCGTGACGACGCCGTTCGCCGGAATCGACCTGACGCGGCTGCGTGACTAAACCCGCGCGTGTCGCGCCAGCACTTCGCCGAACGCCGCCGTCAACGGGTCCGGTTCGCTGCGGCCGTACGCGACCAGCTCGCGACGGATCGGCTTGCCCGGAAGCAAAATCCGGCCGATGAACTCCGCGGGCAGCACGTTCGCGGGAACCAGCGCGGGCCCCAATCCGGCGGCCGCGAGCAATGGTGCGGCCGCGGTCTGCTCCGTGCGTACCGCGGGCCGCGGACGGAATCCCGCTTCTGCGCAAGCAGCATCGAGAAGTTCGGCCAAGCCGTGGCCAGGCGCGTAGTGCACCCACGCGCAGTCGGCAAGCTCGGCCAGGTCGACAGTACCGTCCGAAGTGGACTCCGTAGCACCGTCGGCCGGGAGCACCACCACAAACTCCTCAGTACCCAGCGTCCGCACCGGGCCAGTCCACCCGGCCGGACGCGGACCGATCGCGAGGTCCGCTTCACCGGCCAGCATCGCGTCGCGCAGTTCGTCGGCGTGACGGTATTCGAAAAGCCGCACGTCGACGTCCGGCCGCTCGCGCCGCCACACCCGGAGCGCGGGTGGAAGCACGCCGAGACTCACTGAGTAGACGGTCGCGATCAGCAGCTCTCCAGCGACCTGGCCAGAAGCCTGCCGCGCGGCGCACCGGGCACGTTCGGCGTCGGCGAGCGCGGCGCGGGCGTGCGGCAGCATCGCGCGGCCCATCGGCGTGAGCCGGACTGAACGCGGCAGCCGCTCCAGCAACGGCCCGCCGACGCTGTGTTCCAGCGCCCGCATCTGATGCGACAGCGCGGGCTGCGTCACGTGCAACTGCTCGGCGGCCCGGGTGAACGAACCGGTGTCGACCACCGTGACCAGGTACTCAAGCTGCCGCAGGCTTGCCATAAATCCAGTTTATCGAAGCGGTGATAAGTAAGCCTTGGACTCATCGACCGAGCACGGTCAGGATCGAAGACATGAGCAGCACACGCGTGGCCCTCGTGGCCGGGGCCAACGGGATCATCGGCCGGAAACTCATCTCTCACCTGCGGACTCTCGACGGCTGGGAGGTGCTCGGGCTCTCTCGTCGCGGCGGGTCGGGCAGCCTCGCCGTCGACCTGCTCGACCCGGCGGGCACCCGGGCGGCGCTGGCCGGCGTCGGCGCGACGCATCTGTTCTACGCGGCCTACCAGGACCGGCCGACGTGGGCCGAACTGGTGGCGCCGAACGCCGCGATGCTGGAGAACCTGGTGAACGGCCTCGACGAAGGCCCGCTGGAACACGTCAGCCTGATGCAGGGCTACAAGGTCTACGGCGCGCACCTCGGCCCGTTCAAAACTCCCGCCCGCGAGACCGACGCCGGACAGCACATGCCGCCGGAATTCAATGCCGTCCAGCAGAAGTTCCTCCAACGCCGAGCCGCGGCCGGGGGCTGGTCGTGGTCGGCGATCCGGCCGTCTGTGGTCGGCGGGACGACGCTCGGCAACCCGATGAACCTCGCGCTCGTGATCGCGATCTACGCCTCGATCTCGAAGGAACTCGGCCTGCCGCTGCGCTTTCCCGGCAAGCTCGGCGCGTACGACAGCCTGCTGGAGATGACCGACGCGCAGTTGCTCGCCGAGGGCACGGTGTGGGCGGCGACCTCCAGTCAGAACGAAGCGTTCAACATCGCCAACGGTGACCTCTTCCGCTGGCGAGAGCTGTGGCCGAAGCTGGCGGCGTACTTCGACCTCGAAGTCGCTTCGCCGTTGCAGTTGCCGCTGACGACAGTGATGGCCGACAAAGAACCACTGTGGACCGAGATGGCGGCGAAGCACGGCCTCGCTGCTTCGTACGCCGACGTCTCTTCGTGGGCCTTCGGCGACTTCGTGTTCTCGTGGGACTACGACATGTTCGCGGACACGTCGAAGTCACGCCGCGCCGGTTTCCACTCCTACGTGGACACTGAGCAGATGTTCTACCGGCTGTTCGACGAGTTGCGCCGCGACCACGTCATCCCCGGCCGATGAACGGCATCGTGGTGGCGGTGATGGTGAGGAACTGGACGTTGGCTTCCAGCGGCAATCCCGCCATGTAAAGAACCGCGTCGGCGACGTGGCCCGCGTCGAAGGTCGGCTCGGCCAGCAGCCGTCCGTCGGCCTGCGGGATGCCCGCGGCCATCCGCTCGGTCATCTCGGTGGCCGCGTTGCCGATGTCGATCTGTCCGCACGCGACATTCCAGGCACGGCCGTCGAGCGAGATCGACCGGGTGAGACCGGTGACGGCGTGTTTGGTGGCGGTGTAGGCGACGCTCGCCGGGCGGGGCGCGTGCGCGGAGAGCGAGCCGTTGTTGATGATCCGGCCGCCACGGGGATCCTGGTCGCGCATCAGCCGCACGGCCTGCTGCGCGCACAGGAACATGCCGGTGAGGTTCGTGTCGACGGTGCGCCGCCAGTCCTGGACGGACAGTTCCGCGACGGTGCCGCCGAGCGACACTCCGGCGTTGTTCACCAGCAGATCCAACCGGCCCCACTCGCTGCGCACGGTCGAAAAAAGGTCCTCCACCGAAGCCGGGTCGGCGACGTCCGTGGGCACGACCAGCGCGTTCGCGGCGGAACCGGCCGTCTCGCGCAGGGCATCCTCGCGACGTCCGGCGAGCGCGACCCGGTAGCCGGCACCGAGCAGCGCCCCGGCGATCCGGCGGCCCAGCCCGGAACCTGCCCCCGTGACCACAGCAGTCTTGTCCGGCCCAGTCTTCTCCGACATGTCGGCCTCCTCGAAAGTCCGTTCGCCCGCACGTTGCCATATCGCGGCACACTGGGTGCATGGGACCACGTGACACTCTGCTCGCCGGTTTCGCCAAACAGCTGGGCCATCCGCGCGGCCGGGCCGGACAGGCTGTTGTCCGGCTGCTCAACAACGTCAACCGCGGGCCGGTCACCGGAGCGGTCGACGCACTGGAGATCCGGCGCGGCGAAACCGCCCTGGACCTGGGTTTCGGCGGCGGTCTCGGACTGGACCTGCTGCTGCGCTCGACCGAGGGCGGCACCGTGCACGGCGCGGAGATCTCCGAAACGGCGCTGGCCCGGGCGCGGCGGGCGTTCCCGAAGAACCTCGCCGCCGGACGGCTGGTGCTGCACCAAGCCGGAATGGCCGAGCTTCCGCTGGACACCGGAACGATCGACGCGGCGCTGACCGTCAACACCGTCTACTTCGTTCCCGACCTGGCGCCCGCGTTCGCCGAGGTCGCGCGGGTGCTCACCGGCGGCGGCCGGTTCGTCGTCGGCATCGGAGATCCCGCGATGATGCGCGAGATGCCGTTCACCAGCCACGGCTTCCGGTTGCGGCCGCCGGAAGAGATCGAGAAAGCGCTCGCGGACGCGGGGCTCGAACTGCGCCGCCACGACCGGCTCGGCGACGGGCCGCGGGCGTTCCATCTGCTGGTCGCCGGACGCTGAAAAGGGCGGGTCCCCCGATCGGTGAACCCGCCCTTCCCGGTACCGCTACTTCTTCGGCACGCCCAGCGCGGCCAGCGCCGGACCCGCCATGATCACGCCGTTGCCGGTCACCGCGTCGAACCCGGGCGCTCCGAGGTCGATCGCGCTCGACACCAGCGCCGTCCGGACCTCCGCCGGGGTCGCGGACGGTTTGCCGGACAGCAGCAGCGCCGCGATCGCCGCCGCGTGCGGGGCGGCCGCCGAGGTGCCGTAGAACGGCTGGAAGCCGGTGACCGAGGTGGCCACCCCGTCGGCCGCGGTGAGGTCCGGCTTCGCACGGGTCGCGCCGCCGGTCGAGGACACGTTGCCCGGGGTCAGCTCGGTGCCGTCGGCGTTGTAGAAGAGGTGCCGCTGGCCGTCGGAGGTGAAGCGCTCCCACTTGCTGGCCGAGGTGAACAGACCCGGGTACGGACCGGCCGGGTTCGCCGGGTCACCGGTCTCCAGCGGACGGCCGAACGCGGTCGCCGCCGGAGCCGCGGCCACCGAGAACGCCGCCGCTGCTGCCGAGTGGCCCGAGGTCACGCCTGCCGTGCTGAAGCCCTTGAGCGAGCCGGAGTCGACGAACCGGCCGCGGATCACGTTGAGCGCGAAGAACCGGTCCGCGCCGTTGTACTTGACCACCGCGACGCGGTAACCGGAGCCGGACGTCGGCACGGTCAGGCTCTCGTACGGGTTCTGCGAACCGTTCTGCGGGTTGGCACTGGACGCGACGACGCTGCCGGAAGCGTTGAGCAGGAACAGGTCGTAGTCGCTGGTCGAGTGCCCCCACGGGTCCGACCAGAACAGCGTCACCGGCCTGCCGAGCGAACCCGGCGAGAGCGGGTCGGCCGTCTGCACGCCGCTGCCCGGATCGAAGTCGTGCGGGGTGCCGGTGACGCCCGGCAGCGTGGTGCCGGACGAACGGAAGTCGCCCTCGTAGTAGCCGCTGGTGCCATCGGTGAGGTTGCCGGAGTTGCCCGCGGAGGAGAAGTAGAGCGCGCCGGCCGCGGTCACGTCGTTGACCGCCTGCGCGACCTGCGTGTCCTGGAAGGGCGACTCGTCGAAGTACGCCACGTCGTCGACGATCACCGTGCACTTGCCGGTGGTGCGCAGCGCGCGGATGTTGTCCGCGAAGCTGGACTCGCTGGTGAACGCGGTCGCGAAGCCGAGCGTCGCGCCCGGGGCGAGGTCGTGGACGATCTCCAGCATCGCGGTGCCCTCGTCGCCGCTGCCTGCCTGGCCGGGCAGCACGTCGACGGCGGGCAGTTCGCCCGCGTCCTGGGACTTCTTCAGCGAGTTGACACCATCGGAAAGCACGCAGACCTTCACGCCGGTGCCGTTCACGCCGTATTGCGTGCGCGCGGTGTCGGCGCCGTGGGTCTTGTCCCCTTCGGACACCTGCACGGCGGCGACGGCCTTCTTGGCCAGCTGCTGGCGCTGCGCGTCCGGCTCGTTCCAGGTCATCGCCTGCGTCGCGGGCTGGACCTGCCGGACGTCGCCGCGCGCCGCGATCCGGTCCACCGCGTTGAGCGGCAGCTGGGCGCGAACCGAGCCATTGGACGATGTGGACTGAACGGTGCCGCCCGCGGCGCGCACGGCCTTCGCGATCGCGGCACCGGCAGTGCCGGCGATGTCGACCGCAACCGTTCCGGCCTGTGTGACCGGCAAACCAGTGCGGTAATCCGGCAGCTGCGCGGCGAGAGTGCGGTCGGCACGCAGGCGCTTCTCCACAACGAGCTGGCTGGACTGCTTCTGCTCAGCCGGGCTGAGGGTCTTCTTGATCCCCTGCAACGCACTGATCCCCGTCCCAGTGCGCACGTTCGCCACGTCCGCGGCGGACTGCTGCGCGACGGCGACCCCGCTCCCGGCGAGCACCACCCCGACCGCGAGGGGTACCGAATACCCCGCCACCCGGCTCGTTCTTTTCATGACAGCTCCTGTCCTCGCCCCCGGCCACCCACTGTGGTCACGTGAATCTAAAGAGCGACCGCGGCTAAGACCACCGACCAAAGTGGTATCTGCCCGGATGGCCCATCTGGTGAGACTTCAACGGGCTCTTCCGGCCTCGGACCGGAGCTGGCACCCTGCGCTCGTGGCGAACCTGGGGAGGGATTTCGCGCGGCTGTGGGCCGCGTACGCGATCAGCACGGCAGGCAGCACGGTCGGCGCGGGCGCGCTCGGGCTCGTCGCGGTGCTCGTGCTCGACGCTCCCGCATGGCAGGTTTCCCTGATCACCGCCATCTCGGCTGCCGCCAGCGCGGTCCTCGCCTTCCCGCTCGGCCCCCGCGTCGAATTCGCCCGGAAGCGTCCCGCGATGATCACCGGAGACCTGGTCCGCTGTGCCGCGCTGGCGAGCGTGCCAGTGGCGGCTGCGCTGCACGTGCTGACCATGCCGCAGCTCTACGCGGTCGACATCGTCGTCGCCACCGCGGCCGTCATCTTTTCCGCGGCCAGCGGCGCGCATCTCAAAGCCCTTGTCGCACCGGACGAGCGGGCTGCCGCCTTGAGCCGCTTCGAAAGCACCGACTGGGTCTGCTGGTCGGCCGGACCGCCGCTCGGCGGGGTTTTGATCAGCGGTCTTGGCGCGACCGCGACGATGCTCGTCGACGCTTTCTCGTTCCTGCTGTCCGCGCTCGGAATCCGTCGTTTGCGGACACCGGAGCCACCGGTTGCAGTTGCTTCAGGGCCTGGGCGCCGAGGATTCACCGACGGATGGCGTTTCCTGCTGCGAAGTCCTGAGCTGCGGCCGTTGTTCTTCAACTCCGTGTTGTTCAGCGGCTCGGTTCTTTGGGTCACGCCGCTGCAAACCGTGCTGATGCTGCGGGATCTCGGCTTCGCGCCTTGGGAATACGGGCTGGTGCTCGGTGTTCCCTGTCTTGGCGGGCTCTTCGGGGCTCGCCTCGCGCCGACGCTCAGCTCCCGTTACGGCGCGCAGAAAGTCTTGCGGTGGACCAGTTTCGCGCGTACGCCGTGGCTGCTCGCCGCTCCGTTCGCCTTTCCCGGGCCGGCCGGGGTCGTCTTGCTGATCGCCGCGGACTTCGGGCTGTTGCTGGTGGCGGGCATCTTCAACCCGACCTATTCGGCGTACCGGCTGTCGCTGATCGACGACGCCGTGCTGACGCGGACGCTCACCGCCTGGTCGACCGGAACCCGTACCGCCAAACCGATTTTCATCACCCTCGGCGGGATCGCTGCCGGAGTGCTCGGCGTGCCCTTCTCCCTGGGGGTCGGAGCTGTGCTCTGTCTGCTCAGCGCCGTCGCGTTGCCCGCCCGCCGGGCCGGATGATCAGTTTTTGTCGGTGGTGCCGGTTACCGTGGCTGCCATGTTCAAGATCGACCGCGCGGCCGCTGCCGACGCCGCCGCGCTCACCGACCTCATGCACGCCTCATCGGCCTATCAAGGCCGGTACGCCTCGATCCTGGAGGGATACGCCGTCACGCCGGATTACCTTCGCCAGCACCAGGTTCTGGTCGCCCGCGGCCCCTCGGGACCAGCAGGGTTCGCCGCGCTCACCGATGCCGAGCTGGACTCGCTGTTCGTCGCCGACGAAGCGCAGGGAACCGGGCTAGGTACCCGGCTTGTGCGGCAAATCCTTGGGGTGGCAAGGGAAAACGGACTGTCCGAGGTGCGCGTGGTGTCGCATCCGCCCGCGGCGAAGTTCTCCGAACGCATGGGCGCCCGGCGGATCGGGATCGTCCCGGCTCGACCGCCGAAGATCTCGTGGTCCCGGCCGGAGCTGGTGTTCTCCTTGCCCGAAACCGACAGTGCCCTGGCCCGCGCAACCACCGCGGGCCAGGGCGACCGTCGAAGAATCAGAAGTTGATCATATGACCGGCCAGTCCGTGTACCGCTTCCTTGACCGCCTCGCCCAGTGTCGGGTGCGCGTGCACGTTGCGCGAAACCTCGTGCACCGTAAGGTCCCACTGCTGCGCCAGCGTCAGCTCCGGCAGCAGCTCCGTGACGTCCGGGCCGATGAGGTGCGCGCCGAGCAGTTCGCCGTACTTCGCGTCGCTCAGCACTTTCACGAAGCCCGCCGCGTCGCCGAGGCCGTGCGCCTTGCCGTTCGCCGTGAACGGGAACTTCGACACCTGGACGTCAAAGCCCTTCTCGCGCGCCTGTTCCTCGGTCCAGCCGAAGCTCGCGATCTGCGGCTGGCAGTAGGTCGCGCGCGGGATCATCACGAAGTCCAGTTCCATGGTCTCCGCGCCGGCGATCGTCTCCGCCGCCACGATGCCCATCGACTCCGACGCGTGCGCCAGCATCAGCTTCGCCGTCACGTCGCCGATCGCGAACAGATGCGGCACGTTCGTCCGGCCGCGGCCGTCGATCGCGATCGCGCCGCGCCCGGTCAGCTCGACGCCGGTGTTCTCCAGGCCGTAGCCCTCGACGTTCGGCCGGAACCCGATGGCCTGCAACACCTTGTCGGCTTCGAGCACCTGCTGCTCGCCGTTCTTCGACACGGTCACCAGCACCTTGGCTCCCGAATCGTCGATCGCCTCGACCTTGGTGCCCAGCAGCACCTTGATCCCCAGCTTGCGGTAGCGCTTGGCCAGCTCGGCCGACACCTCGGCGTCCTCGAGCGGCACCATCCGGTCGAGGAATTCGACGATCGTCACGTCCACGCCGTAGTTGCGCAGCACGTAGGCGAACTCGACGCCGATGGCGCCGGCCCCGGCGATCACGATGCTGCCCGGCAGCTCGCTTTCGAGGATCTGCTTTTCGTAGGTGACCACGCGCTCGCTGCGCTGGGTGCCCGGCAGCAGCCGCGCCGTCGCACCGGTGGCGATGATGCCGTAGGTGAAGGTGATGCGCTCGCCGTTCACCTCAAGGGTGTTGGCGTCCACGAAGGTGCCGCGCCCGTCGTACTCGGTGATCTTGTTCTTCTTCATCAGGAAGTGCACGCCCTTGACGCGCCCGTCCGCGACCTTGCGGCTGCGCTCGTACGCCGCGGTGTAGTCGAACCGGATCTCCCCGTCGGAGGAGATGCCGTAGGTCTTGGCCTCCTCCTTCACCGTGTGCGCCAGCTCGGCGTTGCGCAGCAGCGCCTTCGAAGGGATGCAGCCGACGTTGAGGCACACCCCGCCCCAGTACTTCTCTTCCACGACCGCCACGCTCAGGCCCAGCTGCGAAGCCCGGATCGCCGCGACGTACCCACCGACTCCGGCCCCGAGGACCACCACGTCATAGTCTGCGCTCATACCGTTGAAACTACCTCCCGCGCCCGCGCGGGGCGGCGTGACGGCGCCCGCTTTCGGCCCGGCCGCCGCCCGTCCGGGGCCGCCCGCCCGCTGCCCCGGCGCATCCTCCGGCGGCTGGTCCCGGCGAAACAGCGCGTGCTCCGCGGCAAGCGCGCCACGACCTTTTCCGGCGCAGCCGGATCGTCCACAGTGCCGGCTGCGCCCGCCGGTACCGCGGAGTCCGCCGGTCAGACCGGCGGACGCTCGCCCCGGATCCCGGCCAGCAGCTCCGTCACCGCGGCCATGATCCGCTCCGTCGCCTCCTCCAGCACGTCCCTGGTCAGCTCGCGCTCGCGCAGGTCGCCGAGGTCCACCGGCTCGCCGGCGACGAACTCGATCTTCGGCCGCGGCAGGAAGCGCGGGAACCACGAGCCGGCGGGCAGCAGTTCATGCGTGCCCCAATTCGCGACCGGAACCACCGGCACGCCGGTCTCCAGCGCGATGCGCGCCGCGCCGGTCTTGCCCTTCCCCGGCCAGCCGTCCGGGTTCGCGGAGAGCCCGGCCTCCGGGAAGATCGCGACACATTCGCCTGCCCGCACCGCGGCGACGGCGTCGCGGTACGCGCCCGCGGCGGTCGGCGCGCCGCGGTGGACCGGGATGTGCTTGCCCGAACGCATCACCGACTTGATCACCGGCGCGTTCCACAGGCTCGCCTTCGCCAGGTACCGCGGCACCCGGCCGGAGCCGAGGCAGAAGGCGGTGAGCGTCGTCGGGTCGGCATTCGACAGGTGGTTGGAAGCCACCACGACCCCGCCCGATTCCGGGATGTTCCGCGCGCCGCGCACGCGGAACCTGCTCGTGAGGGCGAGCAGCTGCCACACGACCTCGATCGCGAAGTGGTACCAGGCGCCCCGGCCGGAGCGGGCGAAGCGCCTGCCGTACCTCTGCATGCCGCGGAAGCCGAGCAGCTCCCCTTCGAGCGGGGTCCAGTGGTCCCGGGTCCGGGTGCGCAGCGCCATGAGCGTCATTCGTAGCGGAAGACGCTCCGGTTGGGCGCCGCGCGACCTCAGGACGCGGCGGGAATCACACCCGTTCGAGCACCACCACGGGGATCTCGCGGTCGGTCTTCTTCTGATAGTCGTTGTAGGCGGGCCACACCGCGGCGAGCTTGTCCCACAGCCGGGCGCGTTCCTCGCCGGTCGCGGTCCGGGCGCGCGCGGTGAACTTGTCCGCCCACACCTGCACGCCGACCTCGGGGTTCTCCTGCAAGTTCAGGTACCAGCCGGGGTGGTTCGGCGCGCCGCCCTTCGAGGCGACGATCACCGGGTTGCCGTTGTCCTCCTGGTAGATCAGGGCGAACTTGCGGTCCTGCCCGGTCTTGCGGCCCTTCGTGGTGAGCACCAGCGTCGGCACGCCCTCCTGCCAGTCGTGCCCGACCTGCCCGTCGGTCTCCTCGTAACGGCGAACGTGCTCGTCACCGAACAGCATGCGGATTTCCTTTCGTTCGACTTCCGCGCTCGACAGCCCGGACCTGTCCTCCCACCCTGCCGCGAACCGGTCGGTCGCGCTGATCAGCTCGTGCAGCGTGCCCGGTTCGTCGAAGGCGTGCCCGGCGTCGCCGATCATCTTCAGCTCGGCGCCCGGCAGCACCTGCGCGAGTTCCCAGGCGGTGGTGGCGGGAGTGACCGCGTCGTACCTGCCCTGCACCAGAACGCACGGGATGCCCGACAGCTTCCCGGCGCCGCGGATCAGCTGGTCCGGGGCGAGCCAGCCGCCGTGCCGGAAGTAGTGGTTCTCGATCCGCGCGATCGCGAGCGCGAACTCCGGCTCGGCGAACGCGGCCACCACCTCTTCCTGCGGGGTGAACTTCACCGTCTCGCCCTCCCACCGGCTCCAGGCGAGCGCGGCGGGCCCGTGCACCTTCGGGTCCGGGTGATTCAGCAGTTCGTGGTACACCTCCAGCAGGTCGCCGCCGCGACGCGCGTACGGCACCGGCGCGAGGAAACGCGACCACGCCTCCGGGAACATGCACGCCGCGCCCCCGCCGAAGAGCCACTGCACTTCCTTGAGCCGGAGCGTCGCGACGCCGCGCAGGATCAGCTCGGTCACCCGCTCCGGATGGGTCTCGGCGTAGGCGAGCGCGAGCACGCTGCCCCACGAGCCGCCGAACAGCTGCCAGCGGTCGATGCCGCGATCCTCGCGCAGCTGCTCCATGTCGGACACCAGATGCCAGGTCGTGTTCACCGACAGGTCGACGTCCGGTTCGCTGCAGTGCGGCGTGCTCCGCCCGCAGCCGCGCTGGTCGAAGAGCACGATCCGGTAGCGCGCCGGGTCGAACAGCCGCCGGTGCCGCGCGGACGCGCCGCCCCCGGGACCGCCGTGCAGGAACGCGACCGGTTTGCCCTCGGGATTGCCGCATTCCTCCCAATACAGCGTGTTGCCGTCGCCGACCGGCAGCATCCCGTGGTCGTACGGATCGAGTTCCGGGTACAGACCGAGCATGCAGCCACTATGCCCGACCTCGGCCGGGTCCCGCTGGGGGTCCACTGTGGACGCGCGGACGGGGCCGGGCGGCTCCGGTTAGGCTTCCCGCGTGGCGAAGGTACTGGTGGTGGAGGACGACGCGGCGATCGGCAGCGTCCTCGACTCCGCGCTGCGCGGGCACGGCCACACAGTGCGATGGTGCCGGGACGGCCGGAGCGCGCTGCGCGAGACCGCGGCCGATCTCGTGCTGCTGGACCTTGGCCTCCCGGACGTCGACGGCGTCGAGGTGTGCCGGCGGCTGCGTTCGGCCCTGCCGGGCGCGGTGCTGGTGATCCTCACCGCGCGGGCGGACGAGATGGACGTCGTGGTCGGGCTGGAGACCGGGGCCGACGACTACCTCACCAAGCCCATCCGGCTGGCCGAACTGCTCGCCAGGGTGCGCGCGCACCTCCGCCGGGGCGCGCCCGCCGCGCCGTCGACGCCGGTCGTCCGGATCGGCGCGCTGGAGGTCGACATCGCGAGCAGGCGGGTCAGCCTCGGCGGCCGGGAGGTCGCGCTGCGGGCCCGGGAGTTCGACCTGCTCGCGCGGCTGGCCGTCCAGCCGGGGCAGGCGGTGAGCCGGGACACGCTGATGTGCGACGTGTGGGATTCGCACTGGCACGGCTCCACCAAAACGCTCGACGTGCACATCGCCGCGCTGCGCCGCAAGCTGGCCTCGGCCGCCGAGCCGCCGCACGAGGCGCCGAGGATCGCCACCCTGCGCGGGCACGGATACCGGCTAGAGGGGGACTGAACGGGGTGCGCCGCCGGATCGTGACACTCACCGTGCTCGCGGCGGTCCTGGCCACGAGCCTGTTCGGGCTGCCGCTCGCTGTCGGAACGCTGTGGTACTTCCGCACGCACACCACGTCCGAGCTGGAGCGGGCCGCCGACGGTGCTGCCGTCGTGGTCTCCGACGCGCTCGCCGACGGCCAGCCGTTCGAGGTCCCGGACAACGACAATGGAGCCGAGGTCGGCGTCTACGACCCGGCGGGCCGCCTTCTCGCCGGAGAAGGTCCGCCCACCGCGGACGACGTGGTGCGCGGAGTCGCCGTGACCCGCAGCGACATGCTGAACCACAAAGTCGGCGACGAGGACGTGCTGGCCGTCCCGGTGCTGACCGGCGCCCGCCTCACCGGCATCGTGCGCGCGGCCCTCCCCCGGTCCGCGCTGACCCGCCACGTCGGCATCACCTGGCTGGCGATGGGCGGGTGCGCGATCGGCGCGGTGCTCGCGAGCTGGCTGGTGGCACGCCGGATCGCCGCCCGGCTGACCCGTCCGCTGGAAGACCTGGCCGGCACCGCGACCCGGCTCGGCGAAGGCGACTTCTCCGCCCGGTCCCGGCGCTCGGCGATCCCGGAAATCGACCGCGTCGGCGCTGCCCTGGACGTCACCGCGACCCGCATCGGCGAAACCTTGGAACGGGAACGCGCCTTTTCCGCCGAGGCCTCGCACCAGCTCCGCACCCCGCTGGCCGGACTGCGCCTGCACCTGGAATCCGCCTTGGAAACCCCCGGCCGCGACCCCTACGCGGCTGTGCGCGCCGGAATCACCGCCGCCGACCGGCTGGAACGGACCGTCGAAGACCTGCTCGCGCTCTCCCGGGAACGCCGCGCCTCTCGCGACGAACTGAACCTGGCCGCCCTCCTGGCGGAATTGACCGACGTCACGCTGCCCGGCCACCGCGAACTGCGCCTGGAGATCACCGACCCGCCACCAGTACGCGCGTCGGCCCCCGCGGTCCGGCAAGTGCTGGCTGTCCTGCTGGACAACGCGGTGAACCACGGCGAAGGCACCATCACCGTCCGAGCCCGCGACGCCGGCGGCGCACTGGCCGTGGACGTCGTCGACGAAGGCCCGGACCTTGGCGAACGCGACCCGTTCTCCGACCACACCCCCGACGGCCACGGCATCGGCCTCCGCCTGGCAAGAAGCCTGGCCGAAGCCGAGGGCGGCCGGCTGCGCCTGTCGCGGCCCGATCCGCCGACGTTCACGTTGCTGCTTCCGGAAGCACCTGCCTCCTGAACCACCCTCGGGTGCGCGGGCACACACCCCCCTCGGGTGTGCCCGCGCACCGCCGACCTGCCCGGCAGGCGACCGGCACAGCTGCCCTCCGCGCCGCCAAGATCCCCCCGCCGCGGACGAGGGGACACTGCGCCGCTCTCCTGGCTCACCGCCCGGCAACCTCCCGCGCCACAGCCACCGCACCTGACCGCGATTCCTCCCCGGCCCGCCTCCGCGGCCAATCCCGGTCACCCGCAAGCGTCTCGCCCGGCACCCTCGGCTCCTCCGCCCGCCCCCGCCCGCAGCCGCCGCGACGGGCACGACTCCACCTTTCATCCGGCCCCGCCCAGCACCCCGGCTCCTCCATCCGCCCCGCCCGCAACCGCCGCAACAGGCACCACCCCGCCATTCATCCAGCCCCGCCCAACACCCGCCCAGCTCGCAGCCGCCGCGACGGGCACCCGGCCTGCCCGGCGTCCGGCCAGGCCGGGTGCTCACCGCCCACCTACCTCGCCCTGACCTGCGCGAGCAAACCCGCCAGCGCGAGTCCCCCACCCCGATCACTTAGAGTCAGAAACGGCCCGCAGGCCCACCCGCCGCAGGCGGCAACCCCGCAGAAACCAACCCCGAGAGCACAATGAATCACGCGTCACCGCCAGCAATCCACAACACATCTCGGTTTTCGGGGCAGTTTTCGATCGATACCGTGGCTCGAAGTCGGCCTGAGCGCAACCGGCGTCACCATCAATCGCTAGGAGCCGCCCGGTGAGCACCACCTCCAGTTCCGCGCGCGGGAGGCTCGGCACGGCCGTGCTGCGCCGCAAACCGGTCACCGATCTGGTGGCCGAGGCGGACCACGGTCCGCTCAAGCGGTCGCTCGGGCTCAGCCAGCTGACCATGCTCAGCATCGGGGCCACCCTGGGCAGCGGGATCTTCGTGGTGCTCGGCGAGGCGGTCCCGGTGGCCGGGCCAGCTGTCGTGGTTTCGTTCGTGCTGGCCGGGATCACCGCGTTGTTCTCGGCGCTTTCTTACGCCGAACTGGCGGGCATGATCCCGCTCTCCGGCTCCTCGTACTCCTACGCGTACGCGACGCTCGGCGAGCTGGTCGCCTGGGTGTGCGGCTGGTGCTTGGTGCTGGAGTACGGCGTCTCCGTCGCGTCAGTCGCGGTCGGGTGGGGGCAGTACGTCAACGAACTGCTGCACCTGGCGTTCGGCGTCACGTTGCCAGAAGCGCTCAGCGGACCTCCGGGCGACGGCGGGCTGGTCAACATTCCGGCCATTGTCGTGGTGCTGCTGGCGATGGTGCTGTTGCTGGCCGGCGCGAAGGAAAGCGCGCGGGCCAACGCGATCATGGTCGTGGTGAAGATCGGCACGCTGATCCTGTTCTGCGCCATCGCGTTCACCGCGGTCCGGGCGCAGAACTTCACCCCGTTCCTGCCGCTCGGGATGGCCGGAGTCAGCGCGGGCGGAGCGAAGTTGTTCTTCTCCTACATCGGGTTCGACGCCGCGTCCACCGCCGGCGAGGAGGCGCGCGACCCGCAGCGCGACCTGCCGCGCGCGATTCTGCTGTCGCTCGGCATCGTGACCGTTCTCTACTGCCTCGTCGCGTTCGCGGCGATCGGGGCGCTGCCCTGGCAGCAGTTCGGCGACAAGCAAGCCGCGCTGTCGCACGTGCTCGCCACGATCTCGAACAACCCGCTCTGGGCGATCCTGCTCGCGATCGGCGCGATCGTGGCGACCTCCAGCGTTGTGCTGACCGTCCTTTACGGACAGACCCGCATCCTCTTCGCCATGTCCCGCGACGGGCTCGTGCCGAAGTCGCTGTCCACCGTCCACGCGAAAACCGGCGTGCCGCGCACCAACACCTTCGTGGTGTCCGGGTTCGTCGCGCTGCTCGCCGCGTTCATCCCGCTCGGCAAGCTCGCCGACGCCACCAGCATCGGGACGCTGTTCGCGTTCGGGCTGGTCAACGTCGCCGTGCTGCTCCTGCGCAAACGCCGCCCCGAGGCGCAGCGCACCTTCCGGGTGCCGTTCGCGCCGGTCACGCCGATCCTCGGGCTGGCCTGCTGCGCGTACATGATGTTCAGCCTCGACGGGGCGACCTGGGTCGTGTTCGGCGCGTGGATGCTGGTCGGGCTCGTCATCTACTTCGGCTACAGCGTCCGTCGTTCGCGGCTCGCGGAGGTCGTCCGATGATCGTCGCCGTTCACCAAGGTCCGTTCGACCGGCTGCCCGAAGCGATGGCCGCCGCCGCGGAGCGCGGTGCCGAGCTGATCGTGACCGCCGAGATGGGCACGACCGGTTACCACATCGGCGCGAAAGCCGTCGCGGAGCTGGCTGAACCGGCGGATGGGCCACGGGCGGCCGAGATAGGCGCGCTGGCCGCCGAGCACAAGCTCGCGGTGGTCTACGGCTATCCCGAGCGCGACGGCGAAGCCGTGTACAACTCGGCTCAATTGCTGTCCGCGCAAGGGGAACGGCTCGCGAACTATCGCAAGACGCATCTGTTCGGCGACCTCGACCGCGACCAGTTCTCGCCCGGCGACGATCCGGTGGTGCAAGCCGACTTCAAGGGTCTCCGCACCGGTCTGCTGATCTGTTACGACGTCGAGTTCCCCGAATTGGTCCGTGCGCACGCGCTCGCGGGCACGGACCTGCTGCTCGTGCCCACAGCGTTGATGCGGCCGTACGAGCGCATCGCCGACCTGCTCGTTCCGGTTCGTGCCCACGAAAACCAGCTGTACGTCGTGTACGCGAACCGCTGCGACACCGAAGGCGAGCTGACCTACTGCGGACGCTCGACAGTCGCGTCGCCGGACGAAGTCGTCGCGAAGGCCGGGCCGGACGAAGAGCTGCTGTTCGCCGAACTCGACCCCGCTGTGCTCGCCCAGGCGCGAGCCGAAACCCCCTACCTGGCCGACCGACGGCCGTCGCTGTACCGCTCTCTCACCGAAGGACCCCGGGCATGACCTCCGCAGTTCCCGCCGCGATCCACGCCGAGGAACCCGCCGGCCGGCCGATCACCATGTTCGGCCCCGATTTCCCGTTCGCCTACGACGACTACCTCGCGCATCCGGCCGGACTCGGCAGCGTGCCGGAGCAGGCGCACGGCACCGAGGTCGCGGTGATCGGCGGCGGACTCTCCGGCATCGTGGCCGCCTACGAGCTGATGAAGCTCGGGCTGCGGCCGGTCGTGTACGAGATCGACCGCATCGGCGGGCGGCTGCGCACGCACCGCTTCCCCGGACTGCCCGACGACGTGGTCGCCGAGATGGGCGCGATGCGGTTCCCGCCGTCGTCGACGTCGCTGTTCCACTACATCGCCAAGGCCGGGCTGGAAACCACTCCGTTCCCGAACCCGCTTTCGCCCGCCACGCCGAGTACGGTCGTCGATCTCAAGGGTCGCAGCCATTACGCGCGTACGCCCGAAGATCTGCCCGGCGTGTACGGCGAAGTGGCGCAGGCGTGGCAGCGCACGCTCGATGAGCACGCTTCGTTCGCCGAGATGCAGACCGCGATCCGCAATCGCGACGTCGCGACGGTCAAAAAGATCTGGAACGAGCTGGTGCCCCGGCTCGACAACCAGACCTTCTACGGATTCCTGTGCGATTCCCCGGCGTTTTCCTCGTTTCAGCATCGAGAGATCTTCGGTCAGGTCGGATTCGGCACTGGCGGCTGGGACACCGACTTCCCGAACTCGATTCTCGAAATCCTCCGGGTGGTCTATACCGGCGCGGACGACGAGCACCGCAGCATCGTCGGCGGCAGCGGGCAGCTTCCGAAACGGCTGTGGGAGCACGTCCCGGAGAAGCTCGCGCACTGGCCGTCCGGCACGAATCTGGCCTCCCTGCACGAAAACGGCGTGCCGCGGCCGGGGGTCACGCGGCTGCACCGCACCGCGCCGAACAACATCACCGTCACCGACGCCTCCGGCCATATCCGCACGTTCGGCGCCGCGGTGTTCACCGCGCAGAGCTGGATGCTGCTGTCGAAGATCGAATGCGACGAGGCGCTCTTCCCGATCGACCACTGGACGGCCATCGAGCGCACCCACTACATGGCCTCCTCCAAGGTGTTCGTGCCGGTCGACCGCCCGTTCTGGCTCGATGCCGACCCGGCCACCGGCCGCGACACGATGAGCATGACGCTGACCGACCGGATGCCGCGCGGCACCTACCTGCTCGGCGACGACCCGGACCGGCCCGCGGTGATCTGCCTGTCCTACACGTGGGCCGACGATTCGCTGAAGTGGCTTCCGCTTTCGGTGTCCGACCGCGTCGAGGTGATGCTGCAGTCGCTGCGCGAGATCTACCCCGTGCTCGACGTGCGGCGGCACATCGTGGGCGACCCGGTGACGGTGTCGTGGGAGGCCGAACCGCATTTCATGGGCGCGTTCAAGGCGAACCTGCCCGGGCATTACCGGTACCAGCACCGGCTTTTCACCCACTTCGTGCAGGATTCACTGCCCGAGCGCTACCGCGGTTTGTTCCTCGCGGGCGACGACATTTCGTGGACCGCGGGCTGGGCCGAGGGCGCGGTGCAGACCGCGCTCAACGCGGTGTGGGGCGTGCAGCGGCACTTCGGCGGCGCGAGCGATCCGGCGAATCCCGGTCCTGGCGACCGTTTCGCGGACCTCGCGCCGATCGCGCTTCCGGACTGACCAAAAGCCGTCAACCCATACCGCGCGGTAGCAGCCGAACGTGTTTCCGCCGCGACATTCCGCGCGGTTGATCCGCCGTGCTGAACCGATCATGCCAAACTGATGCCATGAGCACCGATCCGGCGCCGAAGTGGCGGCGACTCGAACCGGACGAACGCAAAGAGCAGATCTACGCCTGTGCGGCGCGGCTGTTCGGCGAACGACCGTATTCGGAAGTGTCCACTTCGGACATCGCGGCCGAGGCAGGCGTGGCCCGCGGACTGATCAATCATTATTTCGGAACAAAAAGGGAGTTGTACCTCGAAATCGTTCGGCGCGCGCTTACCGTGCCACGGATTGCGGTGCAGATTTTGCCGGATGGCCCGCTGGAAGTACGCGCGGACGCCGCCATCGACTGGCTGCTCGACATGGTGCGCGGGCAGGAGAAGCTGTGGCTCGCCGCGATCGCGCCGGAGGGCATCGGCCGCGATCCGGAGGTGGACCGGATCGTCGCCGAGGCCGACCGCGCGTCGGCCGACCGCGTCCTGGAAGCGGTCGGGCTGTCCCGCGACAGCGCGCACGGCGAGGAACTGAACGCCGCGGTGCGCGCGTTCGCCGGCATGGTGAAGGCGGCGGGCCGCGAATGGCTCGTGCACCGCTCGCTGGACCGGCACCAGGTGCACACGCTGCTGACCATGTCGCTCGTGACCGTGGTCGGCCAGGTCTTCCCCGCGATCCAGCATCCGCCCCAGCACTGACGTACCGGAAGGAGAACCCCCGGCACCACGAGGGGGGAGGAAAGTGCCGGGGGCCCCTTCCGGAGGCAAGGCCCCCGGTAGCTGTCCAGGCTACGCCGGGGAGGCATCGAATCGGTGTCGGTCGGCGCGGCGACCGCCCGACTTTTCACTACGACCACGCGGACGGCCCAGCGCGGACGCCCCGGCCGGGCAATTTCGCGAATTTCAGCCGCGCGATCGGGCCAATCGGCACGTGAGCCCGTCCAGGCAGCTGCGGATCGCCAAGTCGAACAGCCGCGGATGGTGACCGGCCGCGGCTGCCGGGTCGGCGAGCAGCTCCCGCATCGCGCGGCCGTGCGCGGCCATGCCGGGCAGGTCCGCGCGGTCGTGGTAGGAGGCGTACTCCTCGGTGTTGTCCAGGCGCAGCCCGAGGCCGCAGTCCCGGTCGTCCTCCAGTGCGACGTACTGGCACGCGGTGGTGGTGAGCATCGTGTAGGCAAGCGCGCTCTCGTCGCCGAATCCCGCGTCCAGCAGCATCCGCACGCCGCGGTCCAGCGTAGGCGTTGCCGCGGCCACCGACGGGCCGAACGACGCCATCCGGCGCGCCGTGCCCGGGTGCTTGCGCAGCACCTCGCGCAGGCCGGTCAGCAGTTCGACGAACCACTCCTGCCATTCCAGCTTTTCGTCGGGCAGTCGCAGCTGTCCGACGACGCGGTCGAGCACCGCGCAGACGACCGCGTCGCGGTCCCCGACGTGGTAGTAGACGACCGCCGGGTACGCCCCGATCGCGGCGGCCAGCTGCCGCAGCGTCCAGTTCTCCAGACCGCGTTCGACGGTGAGTTTCACCGCCGCGTCGATCACCTTCTTCGCGGTGACCGCGGGCAGCCCGGCGGCGGAACGGGACCGGGCGCGCTGTCCGGCACGCGAAGTCGGCATGGCGTGCACCGTAACCGGCGGCCGGCCGGCTCGGCCACACGCGGTTCCACGCTGCGGCATGATCGGGGCATGCCACGCGCACAGGCCAACGGCCTCGAACTCGAGTACGACACGTTCGGCGATCCGGCCGCGCCGCCGATCGTGCTGGTGATGGGACTCGGCGCCCAGATGATCACCTGGGAGGAGGGCTTCTGCGAGCTGCTCGCGAGCCGCGGCTTCCACGTCGTGCGCTTCGACAACCGCGACGCGGGCCTGTCCACCTGGTTCGACGAACTGGGCGCGCCGGACCTCGCCGGGATCGTGGCGGGCACGGCCCCGGCGCCGTACCTGCTCTCGGACCTCGCGGACGACATCGTCGGGCTGTTCGACGCGCTCGGTTTCGCGAAGGCGCACGTCGTCGGCGCTTCGATGGGCGGAATGGTCGCGCAGCAGCTCGCGATCGACCACCCGGACCGGCTGCTGAGCCTGACGTCGATCATGTCGACGACCGGCGACCAGTCGGTCGGCCAGGTCTCGCCCGCCGCGCTGGCGACGCTCACCAAGCCGGCCCCGGAAACGCGCGAGGAGCAGATCGAACAGAGCGTCGCGAACTACCGCGTGACCGGGTCGCCGGGCTATCCCGCCACCGAGGAATGCCTGCGGCGCAGGGCGACCCGGAGCTACGACCGAGCCAGGCACCCTGTCGGGATGCAGCGGCAGGCCGCCGCCGTCGTCGCGTCGGGCGATCGTACTGAACGACTGCACGACGTCCGGGTGCCGGCCGTCGTCCTGCACGGCGACTCCGACGTGATGATCGACGTCAGCGGCGGGAAAGCCACTGCGGCGGCGATCCCGGACGCGGAGCTGGTCATCGTCGCGGGCATGGGGCACGACCTGCCGGAGCCGTTGTGGCCGGAGATCGTGGCCGCGATCGTCCGCGCGGCTGCCCGCGCCTGACGAGGTCAAGAAGCCGTCAATAACGGAGGCCGGGGCGTACGGAACCCGTCCGCGGGTCCTGCTTCGCGCGCCCGCGCGGGCTGCCATGGGACATGGGTACTGAAGAACGGCTGGCTGGCGGATTCGGTTTCCCGCTCGGCTGTGTGGCGGTGGTGGCGGCTGTGATCGCGGCGAAGCTCGCTTCCGCGCATCCCGGCTATGCCGTGGTGGCCGTAGCGCTCGCGGTCGGTGCAGTGGCAGTGATCACCACTCCCCTCGCGGCGGGCGGGGTGACGGCGGTGGGCTGGTCGGTGCTTTCCGGTTTCGGCTACGGCCGGGCCGGGACTCTGGTTTTCACCGCGGCGACCGGCTGGGTCGCGGTGATCTTGGCTGGTGCGGCGGGGNCGTTGCCGGTGCCGGATGGCGCGCGGTTCGACGGGATCGTCCGGTGATCGCGGAGGCTGTCGTGCCGGTGCCGCGACGGGCGGTCGAATCGGGCCACCGCCGGGTGGCGTCACTCTGAAATGGCTCGCCAAGGTGCGTGAAGGGCGCCAGGCTGACGGGGTATCACGTCGTCACCTTCGGAGGTCAGCCATGAGTGAAGCGCAACCGGCACCCAGCGACGGGGAGGGCGACGTCAAGCGGAAGTTCCGCGAGGCGCTGGAGCGGAAGCAGGCCAAGGCGCGGGACGGGGCCGCGCACGAGAACGGCGGGCAGCACAGTCAGCACGCGCACGGGCCCGCGGCGAACAAGCGGACGTTCCGGCGGAAGAGCGGCTGATCGCCGCGTCCAGGGGCGTGGGGCACCCCGAAGCTTGAGTGCGCTGGCTGCGGTCACCGGGGCGGTCGTGAGGGGAACCCTCAGGGAATCCGGTTCTGTCAGGGTTCCCCTCACCGACCTCGGCGGAGCTACACCGTGAGGATGGAGCGGAGGCGGCCGACGTCGGCCATCCGGCGTTCGGCCAGGCGGTCGGCAGCGGCGGCGGGGGGTACGCCGTCGGCCTTCGCCAAGTCGTACACCGCCTTCGTGGTGTCGAAGATGGCCGCCGTCTTGCGCTGGGCGCGGGCGAAGTCGAAGCCGTGGCGTTCGTCGTCCACCTGGATCACGCCGCCCGCGTTCACCAGATAGTCGGGGGCGAACAGGATGCCGCGGTCGTCCAGGAGCTTGTCGACGCCGGGGTGGGCGAGCTGGTTGTTCGCCGCGCCGCACACGATCCGCGTGCGCAGAGCGGCTACTGTCTCGTCGGTGAGCACGCCGCCCATCGCGCAGGGGGCGAAGACGTCCAGTTCGGTGCCGATCATGGTGTCCACATCGGACACCACCTCGACCTCGGGGTGCGCCGCGCGGGTGCGTTCCACCGCGCTGGGCGCGACATCGGTGATCACCACGTGCGCGCCGGCCGCCACGAGATGGCCGACGAGGATGTGGCCGACCTTGCCGACCCCGGCGACGCCGACGCGGCGGCCGGTCAGTTCGGGCACGCCCCACACCTGGTCCGCGGACGCGCGCATTCCCTGGTACACGCCGAAAGCAGTGAGCACCGAGGAGTCGCCTGCGCCACCGTCCTCGGGGGAACGTCCGGTGACGTGCCGGGTCTCGCGGGCGACCACGTCCATGTCGCGCACGTACGTGCCCATGTCGCAGGCGGTGAGGTAGCGGCCGCCGAGCGATTCCACGAAGCGGCCGTACGCGCGGAGAAGCGCTTCGGACTTCAGCGTGTTCGGGTCGCCGATGATGACGGCTTTGCCGCCGCCGAGGTCGAGGCCGGCGAGTGCGTTCTTGTACGCCATTCCCTTGGAGAGCGCGAGAACGTCGTCGAGTGCGGCGTCCTCAGTGGCGTAGGGGTAGAACCGGGTGCCGCCGAGGGCCGGGCCCAGAGCGGTGGAGTAGATGCCGATGATGGCTTTCAGCCCGCTGGCCTCGTCCTGGCAGAACACGACTTGCTCATGGCCGCTGTGCCGGCCGAACACGCCTTCGGTCACGGTGGTGACTCCTTTGTCTCCCACGCGGCTCGTGGCCGCGCGAATGTGTGAACGGTGCGCACCGGGGAACGGGGGTTGCCCGTCCCGCAGTGCACACCGTCAACCTACTTCGCCGTTCTCCGGGCCACCACCCGCGTCCCGGGAGCTTCACCCCAGATCCGCGACAGCTTCCCGAAGGGTGGAAATCGCGGTCTCAAGCTGTTCATCCGACAGGTACGGCGCGGGTCCGAACCGGAGGTATTGGCCCCGGCTGTCAGTCCGCACGCCGCGCGCGGCCAGGCGTTCGCACAGTCGCCCGGCGACCGGGCTGCGCAGCGAGAGGAAGCCGCCGATGCCGCCGAGCGGGGTCTCGCGATCGCGGGTGACGACGTCGTCCGGAAGGCCGAGACTGTCGAAGCAGCCGGCCAGCAGGTCGACCTGGTGCTGCGAAACCTCGCGCAGGAACTCGGCGGTGAGTCCTTGCTCGGCGAAGAATTGCTGCACTCGCACGCCGCGGTAGTGACTCGACGGGTCGTAGGTGGCTCCGGCGAACCGGTCGCCGCCGGGTGCGTATGCGACTTCGCCCGGCCGGCGTTCGTCGGCGAGGGCGCCGAATTCCGCGTACCAGCCGGTGATCACCGGGCGCAGCTCCTGTGCGTGCGCGGGCAGGCGCAGGAAGCAGTTGCCCTCGCCGAGCTGCAGGTACTTGTAGCCGCCGCCGAGCACCCACGCGTTGGTGAGGCCGAGGTCGTGCAACGGGAACGGGATCGCGCCGACCGCGTGGTAGGCGTCCACGACCAGCTCGGCCGAGCGGCTCCGGCAGGTTTCGGCGAGATGCGCGAGGCCCGGCACGATCCAGGAGGTCTCGAACAGCACCGCCGACGCGAGCACCGCGGCAGTGCGGTCGTCGACCTGCTCGGCGAGCCGCTCGGCCAGCGTCGCGACGGGCGCGGCGGGCACGCGGACGACCTCGACGCCCTCCTCGGCCAACCGGGCGAGCTGGCGGCGCAGAGTGTGGAATTCTCCGTCCGTGGTCACCAATCGCGGCCGTTGCCGCAGTTCGAGCGCGGACAGGAACCGCAGCACGAGTTCGTGCGTGTTCTGGCCGAGCGCGTAGTCGCCGTGCGGATCCGACAGCCACTGCCGGAACCCGTTCCGCAGCTCGCCGGCCTTCGCGAACGCCCGGCCCCACTTTTCGTCCACCTCCTCCGCGGCGTCGGCGAACGCTTCGCGCAGCCCCTCTTCGGCGACGTCCGGCCAGGCCTGGTGCGAATGCGCGGACAGCAGCAGCCGGTCGGCGACGCGGAACCGCGAATAGTGCGGAGCGAGCGCGTTTTCTTTGGCGCGCAAGGATTCCACTGTGATCACAACCGGCTCCGGACGGCCCACAGATCCGGGAACATCGGGGTGAACAGCGTGGTGCGCAGGTAGGTCGCGCCGGACGAACCGCCGGTGCCGGTCTTGTCGCCGATCGTGCGTTCGACCATCTTCACGTGCCGGTAGCGCCATTCCTGGAGGCCCTCGTCGAGGTCGACCAGCGCCTCGGCGAGCACCGACGGGCCGCCGTCGTCCTGGTAGACCTTCAGCAGCACTTCCTGCAGTTCCGGCGACGGCTCCAGCGGACGGGTCACGTCGCGGTCGGTGGCGACCGGGTAGCCCTGTCCGGACAGGTACGTCAGGAACGAGTCGAACACCGACGGACGGCGCATCGCGTCGGCGATCCGGGTGCGCTGCTCGCCGCCGTCCGGGTAGTGCGCGAAAACGCGCTCGTCGCGGCGGCCGAGCACCGCCTCCAGCTCGCGGAACTGGCCGGACTGGAAACCGCTCGACGCGTCGAGGCGGGCGCGGAAGCTGGTGAACTGGCTGGGCGTCATCGTCTCCAGCACGTCGATCTGCGCGACCACCACCTTCAGCACGGTCAGGATGCGGCGCAGTGTGCGGATCGAATGCGCGGTGTTGCCCGCCTCCAGGTTCTCTTGCAGGAACGCGGCCTCGTGCAGGATCTGCTTGAACCACAGCTCGTAGACCTGGTGGATGACGATGAACAGCAGTTCGTCGTGTTCGTCCGAGCGCGGGCGCTGGGCCGCGAGCACCTCGTCGAGGGCCAGGTAGGACGTGTAGCTGAGCGCGGCCTGGGTGTCGTCGGTTCCGGTCATCGGGTTCCTCATCTCGTGGACAGGGTTCGGTCGAAGTGGCGCTGAGCGGGTGGCGCCAGCGCCGAGTACAGGTCGTGGAACAGCTTGACCGCCGCGGCCCGGGTCTCCGGCGCGGGGATCAGCCCGGCCGGCAGCTCCGGGTCCAGCGACGGGAATTCGCGATAGGTGTGCACCAGGCGGGTGCGCACGGCGAATGCTTCCGGGTCGCTGAGATCGCGCGGGCAGTCGCCGAACTCCGCGACGAACGCGGCGTACCGGGCGGACAGTCCGTCCAGGTCCCAGGCCCGTCCGGCGAGCCGGCGCACGTCCAGTGCGGCGGACGGCGTGCCGAGCATCAGGCCGGCGTGTTCGGCGACTTCGAGTTCGGTGAGCAGCGCGAGCACCTCGGCCTCGCGGTCGTGCGGGGCGAGCCAGGTGCCGTCCTGGACCGGGCCGAATCCGAGGAAGCGCAGCCGCCGCACCAGCCGTTCGCGGGATTTGCGCCGGGTTTCCGGGATGTTCTGCCACAGCACGGTCCAGGTCCCAGCCGGTTCGTCCCGGCGGCCGAGACCGAAGATCCGCCGGTCGCCGTCGTCGAGCAGGGCGACCGTGCGCGACGTCAGCGAGTAGTGCACCAGCCTGCCCTCGCGATGGCGGGACAGCAGGCCGCGGCGCACCAGCCGGGTCAACGCGATCCGGGCCGCGCCGTCGGAGAACCCCAGCTCGTGCAGCAGCGCGACGAGCCCGCCGGACCACACGCGCCTGCTCTCGCGCGGGCGCACGTAGCTGCCCAGCAGCGTCATCACGAGCTCCTGGGGTGTGCGGGCGGGTTCGGTGTCGGGCACGACGCAACTCTATACACCCCAGCCCGCTGCGGTGTAGCTTTCGGGAGTGAGCAGTTTTTCCGACCGAGTCGTCGTGGTCACCGGCGGCACCCGCGGCATCGGCGCGGCCGTCGCCGAGCGGTTCCGCGACACCGGCGCGACCGTGCACTCGCCCGGCCGCGCCGACTGCGACGTGACCGACGAGGCCGCCGTCCGCGCGTACTTCGCCCAGCTCGGACCGGTCGACGTGCTGGTCAACAACGCGGGAGTGGCTTCGAGCGCACCGCTGGCGAAGACCGGGCTCGACGACTGGCGCAGCCAGTTCGAGGTAAACGCGACCGGCGCGTTCCTGTGCACGCGCGAGGTGCTGCCGGGGATGCGCGAACGCGACTTCGGGCGAATCGTCACAGTCGCGTCGACCGCGGGTCTGGCTGGCGCGCGCTACACCTCGGGCTACACCGCGTCGAAGCACGCGGCCGTCGGGTTGATGCGCGCGGTGGCGGCGGAAGTGGCTGGCACTGGCGTCACGTCGAACGCGGTGTGCCCGTCGTTCGTGCGCACCGGCATGACCGCGACCTCGGTCGCCCGGATCCGCGAGCGCACCGGCCGCGACGAGGCCGGCGCGGAGGCCGCGCTCGCTGCCGCCTCCCCGCTCGGACGGCTGCTCGAACCCGGCGAAATCGCGTACGCCGTGGAGTTTTTCGCCGCCCCGGAAGCGGCCGCGATCAACGGACAGACCCTTGTACTCGACGGTGGAGGAATCCAGAAATGAGCCCGTTCCGCGCCAGTGTCCCGCTTACGCGATCGTGGGAGCACTTCGAGTTCACGGTGGACGACGGGGTCGCGACGGTGACCTTCGACCGGCCGGAAAAACTCAATGCGCTCACCTTCGACGTCTACGCCGATCTGCGCGACCTCGTCGCCGAATTGCCGCACCGAGGCGACGTGCGGGTGCTCGTGCTGACCGGAAAGGGCCGCGGGTTCTGCTCGGGCGGCGACGTCGAGGAAATCATCGGCGAACTGCAGAAAATGGACACCGCGGAACTGCTCGAATTCACCCGGATGACCGGCGCGGTGGTGAAAGCGATGCGCGAGACGCCGATCCCGATCATCGCGGCGATCAACGGCGTCGCGGCCGGCGCCGGCTCGGTCCTCGCGCTGGCGAGCGATTTCCGGCTGCTGGCCGAATCGGCGAAGTTCGCGTTCCTGTTCACGAAGGTCGGCTTGGCGGGCGCGGACATGGGTTCGGCGTATCTGCTGCCGCGCCTGGTCGGCCTCGGCCGTGCGACGGAACTGCTGATGCTGGGCGACAAGCTTCCTGCCGCGCGCGCCGAAGCGATCGGACTGGCGAACCGCGTCGTGCCGGACGCCGAACTGGCCGACGAGGCCGCTGCACTGGCGCGACGGCTCGCGGACGGTCCGGCGCTGGCCTACTCCACCACGAAGGTGCTGCTGACCCGCGAACTCGACAGCGACCTGGGCAGCTCGATCGAACTGGAAGCCATCACCCAGGCGTTGCTGATGACTGCCAAGGACCACAAGGAGTTCTACGCCGCATGGGCCGCGGGACGCAGTCCACAGTGGACCGGTCGCTGAGCGGACCCAGTCGTCACGGTTTTCCGGGCATTCCAGGTTGACCTCGCGGGGATAGCCGGTCGGCTGGCAGCCGTTGGCATGGATCCGGCGGGCCACCGCAGCCCCAGCATGGCACCCAGTTGCTCAGTGGTGACCTTCTCGTCGAGGATCTCCTGGACCTGCTGGAGAAGCCGAGCGATGACGCGGTCGAGGCGCGCCAGCTGGGCCGCGGTGCAGGAGCGGTAACCAGTGGCGGGGTCGGCGTCAGCCGGGCGAAGTCGCCGATGCTGAACATGACGCCTTCGAGTTGACTGCCTGACACGGTGTGAGAGTCAAGAAACTGGTCAAAGATCCGTGTAGGCGATCGCGTTCTCTTCCAGGGACCCGAACCACAACCGGCCGTGATACTCGCGGATGCCCACCAGCAGGTGGAATCCCGGGATCTCGCCGCGCAGTTCCCGCGCCACCGCGCCCTCCGGGGTGACCGCGACCGCGCCCACCCGGCGTTTCGGGGCGGGCTGCAGGGAATCCGGCAACGCGCGCACCGCCGTCCGGACCGCCGCGGGCAGGCGGCGCACGACGTCGAGGGCGCGGATGCGCGGGCTGGCCTCGGTGATCCAGATCAGCCCGTCCGAACCGGTCGCGATGTTGTCCGGGAAGCCCGGCAGGTCGTCGATCAGGATGTCGCGGTCGCCCGCGCGCGGGCCGGTCAGCCAGATCCGGCTGACCCGGCACGCGCCGGTTTCAGCGACCGCCGCGAAGGACTCGTCCGGCGGCAGCGCGACGCCGTTCGCGAACTGGAGACCGTCGGCGAGCAGGTCGATGCGGCCGTCCGGCGTGCGGCGCAGCAGCCGTCCGCCCGCGGTCTGTTCGATGAGGTCGTCGCGCCAGTTGTCGATGCCGAAGCGGCGCGAGGAATCCGTGAAGTAGACCGTTCCGTCGGCGGCGACCGCGGCGTTGTTGCAGAACACGAAGTCCAGCCCGGCACCCGACGTCGCGAGGGTCGTGGTCTCGCCGCCGGCCAGCGGCATGGTCAGCAGGCCGGAGCGGGCGTCGCAGATCAGCAGCTCGTCGTCGCCGTACAGCTCCAGCCCGAGCGGGCGGNAGCGGGCGGCCGCCGGTGTCGCCGATCTGGTCGATCCGCCGTCCGTCCGGCGAAACGCGCAGGATCCGGCCGTCGTCGACGCCGGTGTAGACCCGGCCCTCGGCGTCCACGACCACGTCTTCCGGACCGTGCCCGTTCACCGGCACGATCGTGACCTCACCGAACCGCACGCCGGCCTCCTACCGGTAGCTGAGCAGCCGCGCGTTCTCGCCTTCGAGATGCGGATGCTCGTTGAAGGACAACAGGTTCACGCCGCCGCGGCCGGAAGTCAGTTTCGTGATGCCGGTGTTCACGGTGACGCGGTTCAGCTTCAGCAGCCCAGGTCCTGGCGTGCCCAGCAACGATCCGGCGACCGCGCCCAGCACACCGCCGGAGGTGAACACGAGCCCGTTCTCGCCCTTGCCCAGCGAACCGGCCAGCTCGGCCAGCGCCGCCGTGCAGCGGCCGAGGAAAGCAGGCCAGCTTTCCGTGCACGGGCCGCTGTCGCCGGAGTCGACCCACTCGGTCAGCGCGGCGTCCAGCAACCGCTGGTACTCGCGCGAATCCTGTTGCGGCGCACCGCCCGCGTGGTGCGCGGCGATGTCGACGTGGTCGTATTCGTTCCAGCGTTCGTCCTCGACCACCGGCACGTCGCAGCCGAGGGCCTTCAACGCCGTCGCCGCCGTGTCCCGCTGACGGGCCAGCGTTCCCGAGCGCACCTGCGCGAACTCGACGCCGCGCCGTTTCAGCTCCGCGCCGAGCACTGTGGACTGTTCGAACCCCAGCGGCGACAACGCGTCGTAATCCGCCGCCCCGAACGACGCCTGGCCGTGCCGGATCAGGTAAATCGCACCCATTTATGCCGTCCCGTCAGGAAAACATCCGCAGCAACCGGCCAGGAGCCAAGCGTACCGCGAGACTCAGCGGCACCCAGGGCCACGAAGGCACGTACGCGCGCTTCGGTTCCGCTTCGATCGCCTTGACCAGCGCGTGCGCACCGGCTTCGGCCGACACCATCAGCGGATTGCGTTTGGTCGAGCGAGCGGTCATCTCGGAGCTGATGTAGCCGGGCCGCACGTCGGTGACCGTGACGCCGTGGCTGCTCAGCTCAAGCCGCGCACCGTCGGCGAACGCGGAGATCCCGGCCTTCGACGCGGAGTACGCGGTGAGGTTCCGGGGAAAACCGCGCAGCGCCATGAACGACGAGATCACCGCGAGATGCCCGTCGCGCTGCTCGCGGAAGATGCCCGCCGCCGCCTCGATCTGGGCCACCGCGCCGACGAGATTGGTCTCAAGGGTCTGCCGGTTGGCGTCGAACCGGCCCGCGCCGACCGGCTGCCCCTTGCCGAGCCCGGCGTTGACGATCACGCGGTCGAGCCTGCCGAGTTCCGCCCGGAATTCCCCGAACACCTGGAAGACGCGGTCGTGGTCGGTGACGTCGAGCGCGCGCGTGCCGACGGTGATCCCCGGGTACGCGGCACGCAGCTGCGCGGCCAGGTCGTCGAGCCGGTCGGTGCGCCGGGCGCACAGCGCGAGATTGCGGCCGCGAGCGGCGAACTGCCGGGCCATTCCCTCGCCGAGACCGGAGCTGGCTCCGGTGATCAGGATGTTCTGCCGCAAGACCATGCCTGGAGCCTACCCGCTGGTAACCGCACCTGCGGCCCGTGTGACCCCGTCGAAGACCCGAGATGAAGCCGAAGGAGTTTCGCACTTGTCCCGGTGCCGCCCGGTGCGGCGGCAGCCATGCGGATCCGGCGCGGATGACCGGTGGCCCGGCCTCTGGGGGCATGCCGGGCCACCGGTTCCGGGCGCGGCCGCCGGCCGGGCGCGGGGCGCGGTCCGCGCTGCCGGGGCCGAGGCTCCGGACGCGCCGGGGGCGGCGCGTTCCGTCCTGGCCATGGAAGCGCGACCGCGCAGGTCACGGCAATGGTTCCCAGTTGCCAGTACTAGCCCGTTCGTCCGAATGGCACGGCGGTACAACCTGGCCGGGCGGCTGCTACCGTGCCTGTGTCGGGCTCGGCACGGTCGGTTACCAGCGGGGGCGGGCGGCGGGACATGACGCAGCGGCATGCGGACCACGCCGGTCCGGACACCGACGGAGGTGCCCGGACCGCGTTCGCGAGCGCGCTGCGCGCCGCGATCGGAGCGAGCGGGCTTTCCCTGGACCGGATCCAGGCACGGCTGCGCGCGCGAGGCGCGACGGTCAGCGTCACCGCACTCAGCTACTGGCAATCGGGCAAACGCCAGCCGGAACGAGCCGGATCGCTCTCGGCGGTGCGGGTGCTGGAGGAAATCCTCGGCGTCCCCGACGGCGCGCTGCTCGGTTTGCTGCCGCCGCCCCGTCCGCGCGGCGCGAGCAGACGCGACCGGGCGGGCGAGGAACCGGTCACCTTCACCCGCGAGATCCTGCAGCCGCTGCTGGAACGCGTCGGCGCGCCCGACGCGCTGGACCAGCAGCACCAGCTGAAGCTGATCGGCCTGCACGACCGCTGTGACATCGCGGCCGACGGCGGCCAGCTCGCGGTCACCTCGCGCGCGGTGTTCCAGTCCGGTGCGGACGGTCAGGACCGCTGGCTGCTGGTGTACGCACAGGGTGACGCGACGGCGGTGCCCGACTTGCGGCCAGTGCGCAACTGCCGCGTCGGCCGCGCCGAAGTGGACGACGACCACGGCATCCTGGTGGCCGAACTGCTCTTCGACCGCGCGCTGGAACGCGGCGAGACGCACCTCATCGAATACACCCTGCGCAACTCGGGGCCGCCGTATCCGCAATGCCGGGCCACGCACTATCGGGAATTCCGCCGCCCGGTCCGCGAGTACCTGCTGGAGATCCGCTTCGACCCGATCGCGGTGCCCGCCCGGTGCTGGCAGTACGCGAACGCCACCGACGAAGCACCCGCACGGCGCCGGCTCCGGCTCGACAGCGGCAACGGCGTGCACGCGATCGCACTGGACTTCGGGCCGGGGATCTTCGGCATCGGCTGGGGTCCGTGAGCCTGGCAGCCGAGGCGCGGGAGCTGACCGTTCTGGTCGACACGCAGCGGTGGCGCGAGACGGTGCTGGACTCGGTGTGCCTCGCGGTGCCAGCGGGGCGGGTCACCGCGTTGCTCGGCGAATCCGGGTGCGGCAAATCCATGGTCGCGGCGGCGTTGACGGGCTCGCTTCCTTCGGTTGCGCGCAGCACCGGGGAGGTACGCGTTCACGGCACCGTCGGCCTGGTGCCGCAGGCCGGGGCCACGGCGTTCGCCGCGGAGCGAACCGTCGGCGCGCAGCTGGACGAGCGTCAGCAGCTTTTTCGAGGCCGCAGCGTCGAGGACGCCTGCAAGGCAGCGATCTATCCCGTGGAGACGCTGGATCTCTTGCCGCATCAGCATTCCGGCGGGCAGATCCAGCGGGCCGCGCTCGCGGCGGCCTTGCTGTCCGAACCGGATTTGCTCGTGGTGGACGAACCCAGCGCCTCCCTCGACCGAGGCACCGCCTACGAGGTGTGGGCCAGCCTGCGCACTTACGCCGGCACCGGTGCCGGCGTGCTGGCCATTACCCACGACGGCGCCCTGCTGACGGAGACCGGGGTCGCCGACGCGATGGTGTTCCTGCGCGACGGCCGTACCATCGCCGCCGGGTCCCCCGCCGAAATCCACGCCCTCGCAGATCCCTACGTGCGGGGCTTCTTCCCCTGACCGCGCTCAGCCCAGCTTGGTCCGCAACACCTTCCCGGTCGCGTTGCGCGGCAACTCGTCCAGGAACTCCACATCCCGCGGCACCTTGTAGCGCGCCAGATTCGCCTTCACGTACTCGCGCACGCCGTCCTCGTCGAGCGTCGAGCCCTCGGTCCGCACCACGAACGCCTTGAGCCGCGCGCCGAAGTCCTGGTCCTCGACTCCGACCACCGCCGCCTCAAGGACGTCATCACGCTCCACCAAGAGGTTCTCCACCTCGATCGGGAACACGTTCTCGCCGCCGGAGACGATCATTTCGTCGTCGCGGCCGTCGATGAACAGCAGGCCGTCCTCGTCGAAGTGGCCGACGTCGCCGCTGGAGAGCAGGCCGTCGATGATCTCCTTGTTGCGGCCGTCGGTGTAGCCGCCGAAGCTGAGCCCGCTGCCGACGAACACTCGCCCGGTCACGTGCGGCTCGGTGATCTTGGCGCCGCGTTCGTCGTACAGCGCGACGCGACAGCCGACCGGCGCACGGCCGACCGTGCCCGGCGCGCGTTTCCAGTCCTCCGGCGTCGCGACCGTCGCCACTGCGACTTCCGTGGAGCCGTACAGGTTGTGCACCACGTCGCCGAATTCCTCGTTCGCCCGGTTGCCGAGATCCGGCGAAAGGGCGGCCCCGGCGACGAAGACGATCCGCAGGCACGAGGTGTCGTAACGGTCGCGGACTTCCTTCGGCAGGTCGACGATCCGCTGCAGCATCGTCGGCACCAGCACGAGCGCGGTGCAGCGGTGCGCGGCGACGCCTTTCAGCGTGGCCTCCGGGTCGAACTTCCGGCGCATCACCACCGTGCAGCCGAGCGCGAAGCTGAGGATGAACTGCGACAGCCCGGTGCCGTGGAACAGCGGCGCGCCCAGGTAAGTCGCCTCGCCGGCGCGCAGCGGGATGCGGTCCAGGAACTGCGCCGACGCCAGCGGGGACGTGTGCGGGCGCGGCGCGCCCTTGGGGGTGCCGGTGGTGCCGCTGGTGAGCAGCACGAAGCCGCCGGGCTTGACGGGCGCGGGCAGCGGGCGGTCGTCGGTGCTGGCGATGATCTCGGCGAGCACCGGGATCTCGTGCCCGCCCGGTTCGTCCACCCAGGCCAGATAGCGGTCGACTTTGCCGGCGCTGTCGTCGATCGCGTCGAGCAGGCCGGTGAACTCCTGGTCGTAGACGAGCGCGGTGACGCCCTCGCGCTTGGCGACGTCGGCGAACTGCGGTGTGGCGAACCCGGTGTTCATCAGCAGCAGCCGCGCGCCGAGCTTGCCCGAGGCGGCCATCGTGAGCACGAGCCCGCGGTGGTCGCGGCACAGCGCGGCGATCACCGAACCGGGCCCGAGTCCGCGCTGCGACCAGGCGCGGGCCAGCGCGTTGGACTGGTCGTCGAGCTGCTTGAAGGTGAGCGGGCCGAGGTCGTCGACGATCCCGACGGCCGTCGCGTCGCGCCGGGCCGCGATGTGGTTCGCGCCGGCGAACGGGCCGTACTTGCGGATCGCGACGAGGGACCGCAGGCCCTCGTCGAGCCGGGGAAACGGCACCAGCCCGGCGCGGCGCATCACCTCGACGCTGCGCACGGTCTCGGTCAGCTTGCCTGCCACCTGGCCGGCCAGCTCGGCCACACTCATCCGGGCACCTCCATTGCTGCGGCGGGAGCGCCCACGCCGACGGCCTCCGTACCGCCGGTATGGGAGTTACTCGACAGTAAAGCAAGGCCCGGCCGCGCACCAGTGCCCGGCCGGGGAGGAAATCTCCGGCACCGGTCACGGACCGTCCGTGACGGACCCCTTGAGGGAATCCGAGTCCGTCAAGGAGCCCTTCACGGACCGTCCCGGCACCCGGTGCGCGGAAATTGTCGGTGCCGGTCCGCACAATGTGACGGTGCAGGTGATCACCGGCCGGGAGGAGGACTCCGGCTACACGATCGAGGGCCCCTCGGGGACCCTCCGCGGGCTTTCGCGCGCCGACTGGGCCGACGAGGTGCGCCGGCTCGAGGCGGCCGAAAGCCCGCGCTGGGTGCTGCCCTCGGCCGAGGAGAGCTATCCCACGCTGATCGAGGCCGGCGTGCGGCTGGGCCGGTGCTACGACCTCTCGCTCGCCGAAGGACTGCTGCTCGCCTACGAGGGCAGGGAGGGCGAATCGCGCAGTTTGCGGGCAGCGTGGGCGCGGGCGAACGGGGAAGAACCGCCCGACGACGGCCCGGCCTTCGGCGAAGACGCGCAGCCGACCCTGTTCTCCCCGCGCGGCCCTGGCCTGCCGCCGGGAGTCACCGTCGTCGCCGCGGCCCGGCGGGTGCTGGCCGCCCAAGAGAAACGCATCGCCGCCACCGAGGCCCCCGCGCGGATGCGGCTGCTGCTCGCGGCCGAATCGGCCAGCGCGCTGGCCGCCGCGGAAATCTCCGCCGCCGGGCTGCCCTGGCGCGCCGACCGGCACCTGCAGTTGCTGGAAGAACGTCTGGGACCGCGCGTACCCGCTGGTCAACGCCCGAAAGCTCTCGTCGAGCTCGCCGCGAAAATCTCCGCGGCACTCGGCGGACGGCCGGTCAATCCCGACTCTTCGGCCAGCGTCGTCCGCGCACTGGCCAGGGAGGGCATCGAAGTCCCGGCGGCGCGGAAGTACCTGCTGCAGGACATCGACCATCCCGCGGTCGCGCCGCTGCTGGAGTACAAGGAACTGTCGCGGCTGCACTCGGCCAACGGCTGGGCGTGGCTGGACGAATGGGTCTCCGAGGGACGTTTCCGGCCGCACTACGTGGTCGGCGGCGTGGTGTCCGGCCGCTGGGCCACCAGGGGCGGCGGGGCGCTGCAGATCCCGCGCGCGCTGCGCTCGTGCGCGTCCGCGGATCCAGGCTGGAAACTCGTCGTCGCCGACGGGGCGCAACTGGAGCCGCGCGTCCTCACCGCCCTGTCCGGCGACCGCCGGCTGGCCGAAGTCGCCGCGGCCACCGATCTGTACGCCCGGCTGGCCGAAGCGCTGTTCTCCGGCACCCGCTACGTACCGCTCCGCCCCGGAGACACGCGAGACGACCGTTCCCGCGCGAAGATCGCCATGCTGTCCGCGATGTACGGCGGCACCTCCGGCGAGGCCGGTCCGCTGCTTGCGTTGCTGCGCCAGCGTTTCCCGGACGCAGTGTCCTATGTGGAACACGCCGCCGCGGCGGGCGAACGGGGCGAACGGGTCCGGTCGCGGCTGGGCCGTACTTCTCCGGCTCCGTCTGCCGCTTGGCGTGCCTTGACCGGCGGACTCACCGAGGACGAGGCGACGGAAACTCGCGCGCGGCGGGCATCGCGCAGCTGGGGACGGTTCACACGGAACTTCGTGGTGCAGGCGAGCGCGGCCGACCTGACGGCGGTCCTGCTGGCCACTTTGCGCGGCCGGCTGCCCGAACCGGCGCATCTGGTGTTCTTCCTGCACGACGAGGTGATCGTGCACGCGCCCGCGGAGCTGGCGGACGAGGTCGCGGCCATCGTGGAGTCGGCGATCCAGGAGGCGGCCCGGCTGGTCTTCGGGGAGGCGTGTCCGGTGCGATTTCCCATGGCCGCGAAATCGGTGGACAATTATGCGGAGGCGAAGTGATCAGCTGACTCAGCTTTCCCCTCAACCACCTGGGTGACGCCGGTAAATCCGTTTGGCGGAGCGCGGTGTTGCCGTCGGTGGTGCGCACCGCGGCGCATTCCACCGCAAAGGCGCTATCCATCAGGAGCCGATGATCAGTACCTTCGTGCTCCATGGCGGGGAGAAAAAGGAAGAAGAAAATCGGCAGCCTCTGGAGCTTTCTGGCTTTCATCGCGGTCATCGCTCTGTGGGCGGTCCCGGCGATCGGGCCGGGCGCCATCGCGATCCTGTCGGCTTTCGTAGTGCTGTACGGCCTCTTTCAGGCACCGACCTGGTGTTGCGCGCCTACCCGGGCAAACGAGTTCTGCCGCAACAACGCCAACGGAATCCTCCTCGGGTGCCATATCCGGCAGCACAAATGGCAGAAGCTCACGATGGCGTTCAAGGAGCAAGCACCGGCGAAAGCGCTCCGGAGAATGCTCGGCAACGTGAACGGAGTGGCGGCTTCGCTGTCCGCCGTCGCGGGCACGGTTTCAGCCAGCGCCGCCACCGTCACGCTCCTGGTGAAATGATCCTCAGGCGAGCGCCTCGTCCAACGCCTTAGTGATCCTCTTCAACGACACCGGACGCGCCGTCCCCAGTGTCTGCGCGAAGAAGCTCACCCGGAGCTCCTCGATCATCCACCGCACCTCTGCCAGCGCGGGCGACGAAGTCCCCGGCGGCAACGTGGCCACCGCGTCCTCGTACTCCTTCGTGATCCACGCGACGTCAGCCATCCGCTGCAGGTCCCGCGTCTGCTCCAGCGGCAGCTTCTCCAGCCGGCGCTCGATGCCGCGCAAGTACCGGACCACGTTCGGCAACCGATCGGCTCCGGTCTCCGTCACGAAGCCCTTGTGCACCAAACCGTCCAGCTGACGGCGGATGTCCGCCAGCGACTCGGCCGGGCCGCGGGTGTCAGCCAGGCGCGTTTCGACGTCGATGGCCGCCCGCAGGATCCGCTCGACCTCCGTCAGCACCTCCAGCACCTTCGGGTTCAACCCCGCCCGCACCTTCTCCAGCAGGGCGGCGAAACCCGCCTCGTCCCAGGCCGGGCCGCCCGCTGCGGCCATCAGCGCGTCGACCGCGCAGTCGACGCAATCCTCCAGCAAGCCCGCGACACTGCCGTGCGGGTTGCGGTTCAGCACGAGCTTCGAGGAGTTCGACAGCGACCGCGTAATGAACTTCATCGGCGAGTTCAAGTTCAGCCGCAGCATCCGCCTCGTGCCGGACCACATCGCGTGGTGCTGTTCGGCAGGCGTGTCGAGCAGCCGAACGGCCACCGACGCGCCCTCGTCGACCAGCGCCGGATACGCCTTCACATCGTGGCCGCGCCGGGTCGACGCGAACACCTTCGGCAGCTCGCCGAACGACGGCTGCACCAGCCCGGCCTTCTCAATGCTGTTGGCAGCCTTGGAAATCGTCTCCCGCACCCGCGGCGCGAGACGGCGCTTCAGCTCGTCGAGGTCCTTGCCCTCGGCCACCCGCTTGCCGCGCTCGTCCACCACGCGGAAGGTGATCCGGAGGTGGTCCGGCACCGCCGAGAGGTCCCACGCCGAATGCGGGATGTCGATGCCGCGCATGGCGTGCAGCTCGTCGCCGAGGATGTCGGGCAGCGGACCGTCCGAAGGGGACATTCGCGTCAACGCGTCGGCAGCCGTGTCCGGAGCCGGGACGAAGTTGCGCCGCAACGTTTTCGGCAGCGACTTGATCAGCTGCGTCGCCAGTTCGCCGCGCAGTCCGGGCACCTGCCAGTCGAAACCGTCCGGCGTCACCTGGTTCAGCACCGGCAGCGGGATGTGCACGGTCACGCCGTCCGCGTCCGCGCCGGGTTCGAACTGGTAGGTCAGCTTGAAAACGTGCGTGCCCTGCGTCCACGAGTCCGGGTAGTCCGATTCACGGACCGCGCCCGCGATCTCGTTGATGAGCATGGACTTCTCGAACGACAGCAGGTCCGGCTCGGTTCGCCGCGTCTTCTTCCACCAGCTGTCGAAGTGCCGCACGGACACGATGTCCTCGGGCACGCGCGCGTCGTAGAACTCGTACAGCGTCTGGTCGTCCACCAGGATGTCGCGCCGGCGGGCGCGGTTCTCCAGGTCCTCGACCTCGTCCAGCAGCGCGCGGTTCTCGGCGAAGAACCGGTGGTTCGTATGCCAGTCGCCCTCGACCAGCGCGTGCCGGATGAACATCGCGCGCGAGATCTCCGGGTCGATCCGGCCGTAGTTCACCCGCCGGTCGGCGACCAGCGGCACGCCGTACAGCGTCACCTTCTCGGTCGCCATCACCGCGCCCTGTTTGCGCTCCCAGTGCGGCTCCGAATACGAGCGCTTCACGACGTGCTGCGCGAGCGGTTCGACCCACTCCGGCTCGATCCGCGCGTTGACCCGGCCCCACAGCCGCGACGTCTCCACCAGTTCCGCCGACATCACCCAGCGCGGCTGCTTCTTGAACAGCGCCGAACCGGGGAACACCGAGAACCGGGCCCCACGCGCGCCGAGGTAGTCGCCCTTCGCCGGGTCCTTGAGCCCGATGTGCGACAGCAGCCCGGAAATCAGCGCCGTGTGCACGTGCTGCGGTTCGGCGGGCGTGGTGGCGAGCGTGATGCCGAGCGGTTTGGCGAGCTGGCGCAGCTGGCCGAAGATGTCCTGCCACTCGCGGATCCGCAGGTAGTTCAGGTACTCGGTGCGGCACATCCGGCGGAACTGGTTGCCGGTCAGCGTCTTCTGCTGTTCGCTGACGTACTCCCACAGCTTGAGATAGGAGAGGAAGTCCGACGTCGGATCGGCGAACCGGGCGTGCTGCGCGTCGGCGGCCTGCTGTTTCTCCGCGGGCCGTTCGCGCGGGTCCTGAATGGACAGTGCGGCGGCGATGATCATCACCTCGCGCACGCAGCCGTTCTGCGCGGCCTCCAGCACCATCCGGCCCATCCGCGGGTCCACCGGCAGCAGCGCGAGCTTCCGGCCGACTTCGGTGAGCTTCGAGGAATCGCCGGTCTCGAACGCGCCGAGTTCCTGGAGCAGCTGCACGCCGTCAGTGACCTGGCGGCGGTCCGGCGGCTCGACGAACGGGAACGCGTTCATGTCGCCGAGGCCGAGCGAAGTCATCTGCAGGATGACCGACGCCAGGTTCGTCCGCAGGATCTCCGGATCGGTGAACTCCGGCCGCGATTCGAAGTCTTCCTCGGAGTACAGCCGGATGCAGATGCCGTCCGAGGTACGCCCGCACCGGCCCTTGCGCTGGTTCGCCGACGCCTGCGAAACCGCCTCGATGGGCAGCCGCTGCACCTTCGTGCGGTGGCTGTAGCGCGAGATGCGCGCGGTGCCCGGGTCGATCACGTACTTGATCCCGGGCACGGTCAGCGACGTCTCGGCGACGTTCGTGGCCAGCACGACCCGCCGTCCGGTGTGCCGCTGGAACACGCGGTGCTGATCAGCCGCGGACAGCCGCGCGTACAGCGGCAGCACCTCGGTGTTCGGCAGCTCCAGCCGGTTCAGCACGTCCGCGGTGTCGCGGATTTCGCGTTCGCCGGAGAGGAACACGAGGATGTCGCCGGGGCCCTCGCCGGACAGCTCCCGCACCGCCTCGGCGATCGCCTGCGTCTGGTCGCGGTCCGGGTCGCCCTCGGGCTCGTCCGGGTCCGCCAGCGGGCGGTAGCGCACCTCGACCGGGTAAGTCCGGCCGGAGACCTCGACGATCGGCGCGTCGGCGAAATGCCGCGAGAACCGCTCCGGGTCGATGGTCGCCGAGGTGATGATCACCTTCAGGTCGGGACGGCGCGGCAGCAGCTGCTTGAGGTAGCCGAGGATGAAGTCGATGTTGAGACTGCGCTCGTGCGCCTCGTCGATGATCAGCGTGTCGTACTGGCGCAGCATCCGGTCGGTCTGGATCTCGGCCAGCAGAATGCCGTCGGTCATCAGCTTGACCAGGGTGTCCTGGCCGGACTGGTCGGTGAACCGGACCTTGTAGCCGACCGTGTCGCCCAGTTCGGTCTTCAGCTCGCTGGCGATCCGGTCGGCGACCGTGCGCGCGGCCAGCCGGCGCGGCTGGGTGTGCCCGATCTGCCCGCGCACGCCGCGGCCCAGCTCCAGGCAGATCTTCGGCAGCTGGGTGGTCTTGCCCGACCCGGTCTCCCCCGCGACGATCACCACCTGGTGATCACGGATCGCGTCGCCGATCTCATCCTTGAGCCTGCTGACCGGCAACTCGGCGGGGTACTCGATCTTCGGCACGCTTTCGCGGCGCTGCTGCACGCGCAGCAGCGCCGTTTCCACGTCGGCGGCGATGCGCTCGGCAGTCTGCTGCTTGTCGCGAGACCGGCGCGCGCCGTCGAGACGACGGCGGAGCCGGTGCTCGTCGCGCAGCATCAATTCGGGCAGCTGGGCGCGCAGCTCTGCGAAGGGGGCTGGAGTGGACATACTTGGACCAAGGATAGCCGTGCGTGACCGCCGTGGCTTCCGAATATGCCGGGAGCGACAGCCCGGTGTCCCCGGCTCACGGCACCGGCACCGGGCGCGGCCGCACGAGCTTGGCCGGAAGCAGCCAGGTCAGCCGGTCCGAACGGAGCACGGCGAGCGGTCCGATCACGGCCAGCAGCAGCACGTATCCGGCAACGAACGGGGCCACCCGCGAGTCGAGCCCGGCAGTGGTCGCCATCGCCGCCAGGACCAGCGAGAACTCGCCCCGGGTGAGCACGGTCAGCCCGATGTTCACGCCTTCCTGCCGGTCGAAGCCGTGCAACCGGGCGGCGAACGCGCCAGCACCGAGGTTCAGCACCAGCGTCAGCGCGACTGCGGCGAGCACCGGGAGGACGACCGTGCCGACCGCGCCCGGGTCGATCGACAGCCCGAAGATGAAGAAGAACAACGCGCCGAACGCGTCCCGCAACGGCAGCACCAGCTTGTGCACCCGCGGCGCGACCTTGGAATTGCCGAGCATCATGCCGACCATGAACGCGCCGATCGCGTCGGACACGCCCACCTCCTCGGCCGCCGCGGCACCGAGCACGGCCACGCCGACGAAGCAGACGGTGAGCAGTTCGTCGTCCGCCGAACCGAAGAGCCGCGACACCAGCCGTCCGCCCCAGCGCGCCAGTGCGGCGAGTACGAGCAGGAAGCCGAACGCCTTGCCGAAGTCGGCTAGCGCCGCGCCGAAGCCGTCCGCGCCGCTGAGCACCGGCTGCAGCAACGCCAGGTACAACGCGAGGAAGAGGTCTTCCAGCACGATGATGCCCATGATGAGGCGGGATTCCCGGTTGTTCATCCGCCGGGTTTCCAGGAGCAGTTTGGTGACGATGGCCGAGGAGGAGATGCCGATCGCGCCGGCGATCACCAGCGCCTCGCGCGTGCCCCAGCCGAGCGCGAAGCCGAACGCGAGCCCGCCGCCGATGTTCAGCACGAGGTAGGCCAGCCCCGCCCAGGCGAGTCTGGCGCCGCCGCGAGCGAGGTCGTCGAGCGAGAACTCCAAGCCGAGATAGAAAAGCAGGAACACGAGGCCCAGCCCGGCGAGCACGCCGAACTCGGCCGGATCGTCCACAAGGGACAGTCCGGGGGTGTGCGGGCCGAAGACGAAACCGGCCAGCATGAACAGGGGAATCGTGGGCAGCCCGATCCGGGCGCCGACGCGGGCGAGGGCGCCGGCGGCGAGAAACGCGCCGCCGACGGCCAGCAAAGCATGACCGTTGCTCATGAAATCCTCTTAAGAGCCGGGTACAGGTGGCGAACGAGTACTCAGCGATCGGGAGGAGCCCGCGCCGCGGCGGGCGCGGGCGCGCGGTCCAGTTCGACCGGCGGCGCGGCGGAAAACGGGACGGTGCACCAGCCGGGCCGGGCGAGGCGGATCTCGCCGGGGGCGTCGGCGAGCGGCAGCGGATGCGCGGCGACGAGATGCGGGCCCTGTTCCTGGACCAGGGCGGGTTCGGGGTCGTGCGGACGCGGGCCGGCCGGCCCCGGACCGGGGACGGCCACCCCGAGCAGGAGCAGCGCGGCGAGTGCCACGACGAGGATGGACCGGTGCCGCGGCGCGGAAGCGGCGGCGGCAGTCGTCATCTCGGGGCGAGTTTACCATGTCTTTAACGTGTGCCGGGCACTCCACTTTGAGTCCATAGTGGACCGTTTGCTGCCGGATCCCGTGACCCGGTCCGCTTTTCGGCCTTCTCCAGGCAATCTTTGTTGTCCATAGTGGACCATCAAGGTCCATGTCCGGGAAACCTCGGCACATCCCTTGTCTCGCCGCTTCACGCTCGGTTATCGTCGCGCTACGCCACAGCAGTACCCGGAACCGGTCCGGCCGCCTTGCCTACGCACCGAGGAAAGGGACTCCCCTCATGCGCAAGACGATGCGGCCCACGCTGGTCGCCGGTCTCACGGCTGCCTCCACCGAGCTTCCGGCCCTCAGCCCCATGCCACCTCTCGATGCCCCCCAGCAGCTCCTCACCGTCACCACACACACCGCGTCCGCGTGGGACCACGCCGACTTCGGCTGGGCACGGGCACTCGGCCCGTACCCGGCCGAAGTCGGCGCGCAAAGAATCGGCGTTGCACGCGAAGGACTTTCCCGTACCCCGGCCGGAACCTGGCCGCTTACCGAAGCCTTCGGCATCGCCCCGAACCCCGGCACCCGGCTCCCCTACCGGCAAGTGACCACTTCGGACTGGTGGGTGTCCGATGCGCACTCCCCGCTCTACAACACGCATTACCGAGGCGTCGCAGGCCCGTTCGACGAAACCGCCGGAGAGAACCTCGGCGCGGCGGGTCCGGCGTACGCGCACGCCGTGGTGATCGACTACAACCGCTCGCCGGTCGTGCCCGGTGCCGGTTCGGCGTTCTTCCTGCACGTGGCCACCGGCGGACCGACCGCGGGCTGTGTCGCTCTGGCCCCCGAGGACCTCGTCGCCGTCCTTCGCTGGCTCGATCCCGCACGGAATCCCGTCATCGCGATAACTGATCGGCCGTCCGCGTGTTGATGACCCGGTCCGGCCCGATGCCCGCCTTTTCCGCGCGCGCACAGCCGTAAGCCTGCCAGTCCAGCTGGCCGGGCGCGTGCGCGTCGCTGTCGATCGCGAACTCACAGCCCAGCTCGACCGCCTGGCGCAGCAACCGCATCGGCGGGTCGAGCCGGTCCGGCCGCGAGTTGATCTCCACCGCCACGCCGTTCTCGCGGCAAGCGGTGAACACCTTTTCCGAGTTGAACTGCGACTCCGGCCTGCTGCGTCCGCCGACCAGCCGTCCGGTGCAGTGGCCCAGCACGCGGACGTGCGGGTTCTCGACGGCGGCCAGCATCCGCGGCGTCATCTCCCGCGCGGGCATCCGCAGTTTCGAGTGCACGCTCGCCACCACGAAGTCGAGCCGGTCCAGCAGCTTTCCGGTCTGGTCGAGCGCGCCGTCGTCGAGGATGTCGACCTCGATGCCGTGCAGCAGGCGAAACGGCGCCAGCTGCTCGTTCACCCGCGCGACCTCGTCCATCTGCGCCCGCAGCCGCTCTGGAGACAGGCCGCGCGCGACGGTCAGCCGCGGCGAATGGTCGGTGAGCACGATCCACTCGTGCCCCAGCTCGCGTGCCGTCTCAGCCATCTCGGCGATTGGACTGCCGCCGTCGGACCAGTCGGAGTGCGTGTGACAGTCGCCGCGAAGCGCGGTACGCAGCGCACCGCCGGATGGCAGCTTGCTTTCGGGCAGCTTCGCCGCGTACGCGGGCGTACGGTCGTGCCACGCGTCCTCGATGACCCCAGCAGTGGCTTTGCCGATCCCCTTCAACGCCTGAAGCGTCTTCGCACCGACGCGCGACGACAGCTCGTCTTCGGAGAGCCGATCGACCACCGCGGCCGCCTGACGGAACGCGCGCACCCGGTAAGTCGGTTCACCGGCGCGCTCAAGCTGGAAGGCGATGTCGCGCAGCGCGCGGGCCGGGTCCATGACTCCTGTTTTACCCGCTCAGCCGCGCCGAGGCAGCTCGTGCAGCTCGACGCTGTCGAGACGCCCGTCGCGGATCTCGGCGGTCTGGTAGGTGCAGAACGGCTGCCGCCGCCGGTCAGTGGGCGAACCGGGGTTGAGCAGCCGCAGCCCGCCAGGCGTCACCGTGTCCCACGGAATGTGGCTGTGCCCGAAGATCAGCACGTCGACGTCCGGATACAACGCGTCGCAGCGGGCCGCACGACCTTTCGCGTCGCCGGTTTCGTGGACGACCGCCAGCCGGACGCCCTCCAGCGTCTCCCTGGCCACCTCCGGCAGGCGTTTCCGCAGCTCGGGGCCGTCGTTGTTGCCGTAAACGCCGATCAGCCGGGCGCTGCGGGCTTCAAGCGCGTCGAGAGTCTCGACGTCGACCCAGTCGCCCGCGTGCACCACGACGTCGGCCTTCGCGACTTCGTCCCAGACCTGCGCAGGCAGCTCCTTCGCCCGCTTCGGCAGGTGGGTGTCCGCGACAAGCAGCAACCGCACGCCGTCACTCCTCCCCGATCGCCTCAAGCACGTGGTCGAGGAACGCCGCGATGTGCGCGCGCAGCAGTTCGGCCGCGCCGTCCTCGTCGCCCTTCCTCGCGGCGGCGAGCACCGCCTTGTGCTCGTTCCATTCCTTGCGCCAGCTGGGATTCGCGTCCCAGCCGACCACGGTGATCAGCGCGGCGCGGTCGCGCAAGTCGTCCAGCATCGACACCATCAGCGGGTTGCCGCAGCCCGCGTACAACGCGCGGTGGAACCGCCGGTTCAGCAGGCTCAACGTGGTCTGGCCGGCATCCGCGGCCGACGCTTCCTTGAGGATCCGCGCGGCCTCGTCGAACGACGCGCGGTCCGCCGCTCGCACGGCGCGGCGCAGCGCTTCCGGTTCCAGCACCATCCGCACGTCGTAGACCGATCGCGCCAGCTCCGCGTCGACCACGCACACCGACGCTCCCTTGTACGGGCTGAACGTGACCAGCCCGGTGTTGGACAGCACCTTGAGCGCCTCGCGCACCGGTGTCTTCGACACCCCGAGCCGCGCGGCCAGCTCCGCCTCCACCAGCTGCTGGCCGGGCACCAGCTCGCGGGCGAGAATGCCGCGCCGGATCTCCTCCAGCACCACCTCGGTGCGGGAGGCGGGGAGGCTGAACGTGGACGGCATGCCGACCCTCCTGGCTTTCGCGCTCGTCCCCGCACATTCAACCAGGCGGGCGTCTCCGAGCGTCGACACGTACGATCATATATCAGATGCCATCCGTCGACCGAGAGGACGCGCAGCATGAAGGCACCCGAGGACCTGCGCAGCCACCGCTGGTTCGGCGGCGACGACCTGCGGAACTTCAGCCACCGCACCCGCGCCCGGCAGCTGGGCTACGCACCGGAGGAGCACCTCGGCAAGCCGGTGATCGGCATCCTCAACACCTGGAGCGACATCAACCCGTGCCACCAGCATCTGCGCGAACGCGCGGAGCAGGTCAAACGCGGCGTGTGGCAGGCGGGCGGATTCCCGCTGGAGTTCCCGGTGGCGACACTGTCGGAGACGTATCAGAAGCCGACGCCGATGCTGTACCGGAATCTGCTGGCGATGGAGACCGAGGAACTGCTGCGCTCGTATCCGGTCGACGGCGCGGTGCTGATGGGCGGCTGCGACAAGACCACCCCGGCACTGCTGATGGGTGCGGCGAGCGCCGGGCTGCCCTCGATTTTCGTGCCCGCGGGCCCGATGCTGCGCGGAAACTGGCGCGGCGAGGTGCTCGGCAGCGGCACCGACATGTGGAAATACTGGGACGAACGGCGCGCGGGCACGATCGGCGACCGCGAACTGGCCGAACTGGAACACGGCCTCGCCCGCTCCCCGGACACTGCATGACGATGGGCACCGCGTCGACCATGACGTCCGCCGCCGAAGTGCTGGGGCTGACCCTGCCCGGCGCGGCCTCGATCCCGGCGGTCGATTCCGCGCACCACCGGATGGCCGCGGCGAGCGGTGCGCGAATCGTGGGCATGGTGTGGGAAGACCTCACGATCGCGAAGATCCTCGACGAGCGCGCGTACGCCGACGCGATCACGACCGTGCTGGCGCTCGGCGGGTCGACCAACGCGGTGATCCACCTGATCGCGATGGCCGGGCGCAGCGGGATTTCGCTGTCGCTGCGGGATTTCGACGCGATCGCGCGCCGGGTGCCGGTGCTGGCGAACATCCGGCCGGGCGGCGACGGTCTGATGGAGGACTTCTATTACGCGGGCGGTCTGCCCGGGCTGCTGTCCCGCTTGACCGACCTGCTGCACCTCGACCGGATCACCGTCACCGGACGTCGGCTCGCCGATTCTCTCGCCGACGCCCGCGTGCACGACGACGACGTGATCCGCCCGCGCGGCAACCCGGTCGCCAGCGAGGGCGGCGTGGCCGTGCTGCGCGGCAACCTCGCTCCCGGCGGCGCGGTGATCAAGCACATCGCCGCCGATCCCGCTCTGCTCACCCACACAGGTCCGGCAGTGGTTTTCGACAACTACAAGGACTTGAAGGAGCGCATCGACGACCCGGCGCTGGGCATCACCGCTGATTCCGTATTGGTGCTGCGAGGATCCGGTCCGCTCGGCGGTCCCGGGATGCCCGAGTACGGCATGCTGCCGATCCCGGCACATCTGCTGGAACAAGGCGTGCGGGACATGGTGCGGATCTCCGACGCCCGGATGAGCGGCACCAGTTACGGCGCGTGCGTGCTGCACGTGGCACCGGAATCGCACGTCGGCGGGCCGCTCGCGCTGGTCCGCGACGGCGACCTGATCACCCTGGACGTGCCCGCCCGGACGTTGCAGTTGCAGGTGGACGACGCCGAGCTGGAGCGTCGTCTCGCTTCGTGGGCCGCCCCTGCGCCGCGGTTCGAGCGGGGTTACGGTGCGCTGTACGCGGAGCACATCACGCAGGCCGACGAGGGCTGCGACTTCGACTTCCTCGCCCGCGCCGGCGCCAATCCGGAACCGGACGCAGGGTGAGCGTCGTGAGTGCTGGCGCCGGTGAGAACCGGTGCCAGCACTCACGACGAAGGGTGACCGGTTTGTTCCGCTGGGGGCAGTAGTCCGGCATGTCCGGCTCGGCCCGTACGCTGTGCACCTGACCGCAGCGAATCGAAGGGGTCGTGAGGTGCAGTACGAACCGCGCTGGCCGGAAACCGACAGCGACCAGACCGAGGTCCTGCCGGTCGTACCACCGGAGGAACCTCCGTCGCCGCCGCGAAGGCGCGGCCTGCGCAAAGCGGGCTGGATCAGCGGCGGCGTGCTCGGCGTCCTGGTCGTCGCGTACCTCATCGACCTGCTGACCAGCCAGGGCCGGGTGCCGCGCGGCGTCGTCGTGGCCGGCGTGGACGTCGGCGGGCTGGAGCGGCCGGTCGCCGAACGCGAACTGCGCGGGAAGATCGAGCCCCGGCTCACCCAGCCGCTCACCGTCACCGCGGGCAACGCGCGCACCAAGCTGTCGCCGACCGAGGCCGGGCTGGGCCTCGACTGGAGCGGCACCCTCGACCAGGCGGGCGACCAGCCGGTCAACCCCTTCACCCGGCTCACGTCGTTCTTCAGCACGCGCGAACTGGGCGTCGTGTCGCACGTCGAGGCCGCGAAGCTCGACCCGGCGCTCGAGGACCTGCGCGGCCGCGTCGACCGGGCACCGGCCGAGGGCACGATCCGGTTCGACGGCACCACGCCAGTCGCGGTCCCGCCGCAGTCCGGGCAGAAGCTGGACGTCGCGGCGGCGCGGGCGAAGGTGCTGAGCGGCTGGGCTTCGGGCAGCGAACTGACGCTCCCGGTCGCGCCGGCGCCGGTGCGCACCACTGCCGAGGGCGTTCAGCGTGCGCTCGCCGAGTTCGCCAAGCCCGCGGTGTCCGCGCCGATCATCGTCAAGGGCGAAGGCGCGGACGCGACGCTGACGCCGGAGCAGATCGCCGGTGCGCTCACGTTCGTGCCCGCCGACGGCGGCGGCCTCGCCCCGCGGATCGACCCGAAGAAGGTCACCGACGCGCTCGCGCCGCAGCTGAAGTCCACCGAGCAGGAGGGCAAGGACGCGGCCATCGCGTTCTCCGGCGGAAAACCGGTCGTCGAGCCGTCCGCGGACGGCAACACGGTCGACTGGGAGCAGAGCCTCAAGCCGCTGCCCACCACGCTGAAGCAGGCCGACAGCCGCGAACTGAAGGCGATCTACAAGAAGACGCCCGCGAAGGTGACCACCGAGCAGGCGGACAAGCTGGGCGTCAAGGAAGTCATCGGCGAATTCAGCACCGGCGGGTTCGCCGCCGACTCCGGCACGAACATCCGGGTGGTCGCCGAGAAGGTGAACGGCGCGATCGTGAAGCCGGGAGAAACGTTCAGCCTCAACGGATTCACCGGTCCGCGCGGACGTCCGCAGGGCTACGTCGAGGCGGGCGTGATCGAGAACGGCGCGCCCGCCCGCGAGGTCGGCGGCGGCATTTCGCAGTTCGCCACCACGCTGTACAACGCGGCGTACTTCTCCGGGATGAAGGACGCCGGGCACAAGGAACACAGCTACTACATCAGCCGCTACCCGGCCGCGCGCGAGGCAACGGTGTTCCAGAACCCCAACGGCGCCAGCGTGATCGACCTGAAGTTCACCAACGACTCGGACACCGGCGTGGCGATCCAGACCGTCTGGACGTCGTCGTCGATCACCGTGAAGCTGTGGGGCACCAAGCGGTACACCGTCGAGTCGGTCCCCGGCGAGCGCACGAATCCGACGCCGCCGACGACGAAACCGGGTTCGGCGGAGAACTGCCACGCGTCCAGCGGCGCGCCCGGTTTCACCGCGAGCGACACCCGGATCCTGCGCGACGCCTCGTCGGGCCGGGAGGTTTCGCGGCACACGCGGTCGGTCCGCTACAACCCGCAGCCGAAGATCACCTGCGGGGAGTAGCGAGTCGCTGCATCGTGGCGGCTACCGCGAGGTCGACGGCGAAGGCGAACTCCGCTTCGTGATCGCATCGCGCCAGCTGCGGCGCGGATCCGACCACGGCGGGAAGCCCGGTCTGCTCCAATTCGGCGCGGCGGCGGGCGATTCCGGCTTCGTCAGTGACACCGAACGCCGGCCCCGCGCCCGCCTCGCGCAGGAGCGAGCCGACGACGACGGCCAGGAGCGAGCGCAGCAGGTGCACCGCCTCTTCGGGCGACGCACCTGCCTTGCGCAGCACTGAAAGCACCGCCTCGACCGGAGCGAGCGCGGCGATCGACGGCAACTGCCTGGTTAGGACCAGCGCGGCGGCCTGCGGGTGCGCACGGGTTGCTTTCCGGAACGACTGGGCGATCGCGCCGAGGTCTTCCTCGGGCTGTCCGGTCAGCGCGGGGAGGTCGATCCCGCCCAGGACGTGACCCGCGATGGCGTCGAGCAAAGCTTCTTTGCCGTCGATGTGGTGGTAGAGGCTCTTCGCGTCCACGCCAAGACGCTGCGCGACAGTCCGCATGCTCACCGCTGCCGCTCCGTCGGCGTCGACTGCTTCCAGCGCGGCCGTCAGGATCGCCTCCCGCGACAGCCTGGCGTCTCCCTTGCGCGGGCGTCCCCGGCGCGTCGTCGTGTTCACGGCTCCATCATGGCGCACTTGCGTTAAACCCACAGCGTGGATTAAATTGCGGCTTCGCTCTCCCGGCTTGGAGGAACCCGTGGACCCGTTGGCCATCCCCGCGCCCGAAGTGCTGCGCGCCCGGCACAAGCTCGTCCTCGACCACTTCCAGGACGAGGTGCGCCAGGACTGGGACGAGGTGCTGGCGACGTTCCCGCACCCGCACTACGAAATCGTGCCGACGATGACCGTGCACGACGGCGATTCCGCGGTGCGCGGCTACTACGACGAAACGCGCCGCGCTTTTCCCGATCAAGACCACGAAATCATCGCGCTGCGGCACAGCGCCGATGCGGTCATCGTCGAGTTCTGGCTTCTGGGCACGCATCGCGGGCCGCTCGGGAAAATTCCGCCGACCGGGCAGCGGTTCCGGGTCCGGATGACCGCGTACTTCCTCTTCGACGCTGACGAACAACTGGTGTGCGAACGCATCTACTTCGACACGCTCACCATGCTGCGCCAGCTGCTGCGCGCGTACGACGTCCGGAAACCCGCCTCCTGGCCCAAACTGGTTCGCACGGTGCGCGGGCTGCTGGCGATGTCCGGGACCCCGGACCCGCGGCTTTCCGACACCACTCCGCCCGCGTTTTGTCGGTGACCCCGCGTACAGTCAGGCGCACACCACGGGAAGGGGGAACCGGTGTCCGACGACGCGGCCATGGGGCTTTACGGACTCACCAAACGGTTCGGGACCACGCTGGCGGTAGACGATGTGCGGCTGGAAGTGCCGCGGGGATCGTTCTTCGGTCTCGTCGGCCCCAACGGAGCCGGGAAAACGACGTCGCTGTCGATGGCGGTCGGCCTGCTTCGGCCCGACGCCGGCGAAGCGCGCGTGTTCGGCGTGGACGTCTGGCGGGAACCGGAACGGGCGAAAAGCCTGATCGGCGTCCTCCCGGACGGTTTGTCCATTCCGGAGCGGCTCACCGGACGCGAACTGCTGACGTACATGGGCCTGCTGCGCGGGCTCGCGCCGGACACGGTCGCCGAACGCGCCCAGGAACTGCTCGGCGTGCTGGAGCTGACCGACGCCGAGCGCACCCTCGTCATCGACTATTCCGCGGGCATGCGCAAGAAGATCGGCCTCGCGACCGCGTTGCTGCACGGTCCCCGGCTGCTCGTGCTGGACGAGCCGTTCGAGGCAGTGGACCCGGTTTCGGCGTCGACGATCCGCACGATCCTGCAGCGGTTCGTCGCATCCGGCGGCGCGGTCGTGCTGTCGAGCCACGTGATGGCGTTGGTGGAACAGCTGTGCAGCCACGTCGCGGTGATCACGCGCGGACGCGTCGTCGCCGCGGGCGCGGTGGCTGACGTGCGGGGCGAAGGCACGCTGGAAGACGCGTTCGTGCACATTGTCGGCGGGCGGACCGGTGGAGCGGAGGGGCTGGCGTGGTTGGCGTCCTCGTCCGACTGAAGCTGCGGGTCCTGCGCAATTCGCTGCGCGGGCGGCAGATCGCCGGAATAATCGTCGGCGGCGTCTTCGGGCTGCTGGCGGCCGCGTTCACGATCGGCGTCGCGGTGTTCCCGGCTCCGGAAGCGCGGATCACCGTAGACCTGCTCACCTCGGTCTACGCGGTGTGGATGGCGGGCTGGGTGCTCGCGCCGATCGCGACCGGCGGCGGCGACGACACCCTGCGGCCGGAACACTTCGCGCTGCTGCCGATCGGCCGCCGCAAGCTGGCGGTCGGCCTGCTCGCGGCGAGCTTCGTGGGCATCACCGCGTTGGTGAGCCTGCTGGCGTTCCTCGGCTTGGTGTTCTACGGGCTGCGGTTCGGAGCCGGCGCCGCGCTCGTCGGTCTCGTGTTCACCGTGCTGCAGCTGGCATTCGTAGTGCTGCTGTACCGCGTGGTGATGGCCGCGCTCGGTGCGCTGCTGACCTCGCGCAAGGGCAAGGAACTGGGCATCATCCTGGTGGCGCTCACCGGATTGTCCGGCGTCGCGGTGAACTACGTGATGAACAGCGTCGGCCCGGCCATCGTCAGCGGCCGGATGCCCGGCTTCGTCAGCGTCATGCACGCCCTTCCCTCGGGCTGGGGCACTCTCGCGGTGCACGCGGCCGGAGCCGGCGAATGGGGCACTGTCGGCGGTCTCTTCGCCGCGTTGCTCGCCGTCGTGGCGGTTCTGGTCGTGCTCTGGGGCGCTCTGCTGGCCCGCCAGGTCACCACTCCGTCGTTCCGCGGTGCCTCCCGCACCCGCGCGAAGAGCACCCGCACGCGACGCAGCCTGCTGCCCGCGACTCCGGTCGGCGCCGTGGCCCGCAAGGAGCTGCACACCTGGTGGCGAGACGCCCGCCGACGCGTCGCCCTGCTGTCGACGCTGCTGATCGGCTTCGTCATCACCGTCGTGCCAGCCCTGTCCGGCGGCGGTGGCCGGTCGGTGATGCTGCCGTATTTCGGTGTCGCAGTAGTGCTTTTCGCCTCGATGCAGTCCGGCAACCTGTACGGAATGGACGGCAGCGCCCTGTGGCACACGCTGGTCGTCCCCGGAGCCGAACGCGCCGACATCCGCGGCCGCCAGCTGGCGTGGGCCCTGATCGTCGCACCCGTGGCCGTGGTGCTGGCCCTGGTCCTGCCCGGCGTCACCGGCGTACCAGGCGCGTACCCATGGGTCCTCGGCCTGGTCCCGGCCACACTGGGTGCCGGCGCCGGGGTCCTGATGCTGCAATCGGTCTTCCTGGCCTTCCCCCTGCCGGATCAACGCCGCAGCGGCAGCCCGTGGTCGTCCGGCGGACGCCCCGGGTGCGCCCGAGCCGCCCTGATGCTGGCGACCACGCTGCTCATCGTGCTCGGTGCGTTGCCGGTGGTGGCGCTGTGCGTGGCCGGGAAGCTGGCGGACCTGCCGGTGCTGCAGTGGCTCGGCATCCCCGCCGGGATCGCGACCGGCGTCGCGCTGGCGTGGTGGTGGGGTTCGCTCGCCCAGCAACGGCTGGTGACGCGGGGCCCGGAGCTGCTGGCGACCGTCTCCAAGGAACGGTGACGGATTTTCTTGCCGAGGTGTCGGATGGTGTCGCACGCGTTCGTGGCCACGAGCGGTCCCGCTGTTTGAGGAGTTCGCCAGGAAGCAGTAGCTGCTGGCCGTCCAGGGAGACGAAACCACGCTGGAGGCCGGTGCCGGGCTGGCCGCCGCACCACCAAGGGCACCGACGACAGGAAGCCGCCGGTGCCTGGGTATTCGTCGGCGGCTTGCGCCCCGCGCACGCCATCACCGTCGTCCGCCCCGCCAACGGCACCAGCACGATGACCGACGGCCCGTTCGCCGAAACGAAGGAGCAGCTGGACGGCTTTGGGGTGATCCAGTGGTGGACCGCCCCATCGAGTACGCCCGTTCGCCAACGGCCCCGAGGACGTTGCGTGCCGCTGGACGCGGTCTGCTGAGCCGAGCACGGCCGCTTCCCGCGGCCCGTCGGCCGCTCTCCTTCGGGGCAGCGCCGCCAACGATTCCTCCAGTGCCGTGTCCGGAAGTTCGTTGTCGACCATGTCGCCCGCCAGATACGCGCCATACGCGGGCAGGTCGAGGTGCGCGTGTCCGCAGAGCGCTGTCAGGATCACCTTCTCTTCGCCGGACTCCTTGCAGCGCAACGCTTCTTGGATGCACGCGGCCAACGCGTGCGTCGGCTCGGGCACGGGAATGATGCCTTCCGTGCGGGCGAACTGCACACCCGCGGCGAAGCATTCCTGCTGGCCGATCGCGAGCGCATCGACGAGACCCAGCTCGTAGATGTGCGAGATCAGCGGCGACATGCCGTGGTAGCGCAGGCCGCCGGCGTGGATCGGGTCCGGGATGAAGCCGTGGCCGAGCGTGTGCATATTCAGCAGGGGCGTGAGGCCGGCGGTGTCGCCGAAGTCGTAGGCGTAGCGGCCGCGGGTGAGGGAGGGGCAGGCGGCCGGTTCGACCGCGCGGATCACCGGGTTCATCCGGCCCGGCCAGTTTTTCCCGCAGGAACGGGAAAGCGAGCCCGCCGAAGTCGGAGCCGCCGCCGGTGCAGCCGACGAGCACGTCCGGGGTGTCGCCGGCCAGTTCGAACTGCCGAAGCGGTTCCTCGCCGATCACCGTCTGGTGCAGCAGCACGTGGTTGAGCACGCTGCCCAGCGCGTACCACGCACCCGGATCCGCCGCGGCCTGTTCGACGGCTTCGCTGATCGCGATCCCGAGGCTGCCCCGTCGACCGCGGGTTCTCCGCCGGGATCGCCCGGCCCGCGGCGGTGCGGTCCGATGGACTCGGGTACACCTGCGCGCCGAAGGTCTCCATCATCAGCTTGCGGTACGGCTTCTGGTCGTACGACGCGCGCACCTGCCAGACCTCGCAGGACAACCCGAACGTGGCGCGCGCGAACGCCGGCGCGCTTCCCCACTGCCCGGCCCCGGTCTCGGTGGTGAGCCGGGTGACGCCCTCGGCCGCGTTGCAGAACGCCTGCGGCGCAGCGGTGTTCAGCTTGTGCGAGCCGACCGGGCTGACGCCCTCGTACTGGTAGAAGATCCGGGCCGGGTTCCGAGCGCCTTCTCCAGCCTGCGGGCGCGGTAGAGCGGGGACGGACGCCAGAGCCGGTAGACGTCCCGGACTTCCTCGGGAATGTCGAGGTAGCGCTCGGTGGTGACTTCCTGCTCGATGAGCGCCTGCGGGAACAGCGGAGCCAGGTCCGCGGGCTCGCGGGTTCCCGGGTGCAGCGGCGGAGGCGGCGGCTCGGGCAGGTCCGGCACCACGTTGTACCACTACGCCGGGAGATCGGCCTCGTCCAGGAGGCATTTCGTGCGTTCTGCCATGACGCCTTCTCGGACCGGCGGATCCCAGCGTAAGCCGGGCGGCGGGAGAAGCCAACCGCCGGAGCGCGCGAGGGGACCCCTCGCACCGATAAAGCGGCAGGTCCGCCCGGGTAGCCGGCCTGTCCACAATGGAGGGTGTGGCTGATTCCCCGGAAGCCGTTTCGGGTGGGCGCCGGTTTTTGTCGGTGGGTGCCGGTAGGTTCGCTGGCATGGCGACATTGGTGACGTTCCACGCCCACCCGGACGACGAGGCGATCATGACCGGCGGCGTGATGCGCAAAGCGGCCGACGAGGGGCACCGGGTGGTGCTCGTGGTGGCCACGCGCGGAGAAAAGGGCGAGATCCCCGAGGGCCTGCTCGACGACGGCGAGCAGCTCGCGGACCGCCGGGTGCAGGAGACGCGGGCAGCGGCCGAGGTGCTGGGCGTCTCGCGAGTGGAGTTCCTGGGATACCAGGACTCCGGGATGATGGGCGACCCTTCCAACGACGGCCCGGACACGTTCTGGAGCGCGCCGGTCGAGGAAGCAGCGGAGCGGCTGGCGGCGATCTTGCGCGCGGAGTCGGCCGACGTGCTCACGGTGTACGACGATTTCGGTGTCTACGGCCACCCGGACCACATCCAGGTGCACCGAGTCGGCATGCGCGCGGCCGAACTCGCGGGCACGCCGCGGGTCTACCAGGGCTCGGCGAACCGCGACCGGATGCGCCGAGCCGCCGAAGCCGCGCGCGCGGCGGGCGAGGAAGGCGGCCCGGACGAGGACATGATCATCGGGAAACCGGAAGCCGAGCTGACGGCCGAAGTGGACGTCACGGCGTACCTGAAGGTGAAGCGGGCGGCGATGCGGGCGCATCGGAGCCAGATCAGCGAGGAGTCGTTCTTCCTGGCGCTGCCGGACGACAAGTTCGGCGAGGCATTCGGGACGGAATGGTTCATCCGGGAAGGACAGGGGCCGGGGGTGACGGAGACGGATCTGATGAACGGCCGGTGACCGGGACTGGCCAGCCGTAGGGCGAGGGGCTCCGGGCGGGTTGCGGGGTCCGGGATCCGTTCGAGCAACCGCCGGGCATGAGCTGCCGCCCGGACGGCGACCCCGCGACCAGCTCGGCGAACCATCGGACGCGGGTTGCCGTCACGAGCCGCACGCCCGGGGGCAAGCCCGCGCGCCCGGATCGCCGTCACGAGCCGCACACCCGGGACAAGCCCCGGGGCCAAGCCCGCGCGCCCGGATCGCCGTCACGAGCCGCACACCCGGGACAAGCCCCGGGGCCAAGCCCGCGCGCCCGGATCGCCATCGCGAGCCGCACACCCGGGACAAGCCCCGGGGCCAAGCCCGCGAGTGCAGGTTGCCGTCACGAGCCAAACATCGGCACGGGTGTGCTCTCGAACCGAGCCATTTTCATGGACCGCGGAACCGAGGCGGGCTCGGGCGAGATGTCGGGCGGTGGCATTCCGGCACGGATCGGAGGTCCGGAGCCGGCCATCGTAGCCGGTACCCGGTATGCGGCGAGCCGTCCGCTGGCTGGGCGGAAGCGACCGCCTAGCGTGGGCGGCGATCCACGAGCACCCTCGAACTGCGCCCTCCCCGCACAAGACCACATGCACCGACGCCGCGGACCCCAGCTCAAGTCGACTCGACAGAAGCGACCCACCCAACCTCGACAGCGATCCACGAGCACCCCGAACTACGCCCTCCCACACAAGACCACATGCACCGATGTCGCGGAGGCTTGAGTCGCGGACGTGTTCCACCGTTCGCCGCAGACTCGCGGGCGTGAGCTGCCCGCAAGCATCATGCGGGCCCCGCAGTCTCCCCTACTCGGGCCGAGGCCAGGCGGACTGCGTCCAGGATCTTCTCGTATCCCGTGCAGCGACACAGGTTCCCCGCCAACGCCTCGCGGATCTCCGGATCCGAAGGGGCACCCGCCCGGTGCACCAGTTCGTGCGCGGCGACGATCAACCCCGGCGTGCAGAAGCCGCACTGCACAGCACCGGCGTCGACGAAGGCTTGCTGTACCGCGTCCAGCTGGTCGCCGTCCGCGAGGCCTTCTACGGTGCGGACATTCCTGCCCTCGGCTTGGCCTGCCGCGACCAGGCACGAACACACTGGGGTACCGTCCAAATACACTGTGCAGGAACCGCATTCGCCTTGTTCGCAGGCGTTTTTCGAGCCCGGCAAACCCAGTTGGTCGCGCAGCACGAAGAGCAGGCTCTGTCCCTCCCACACCTCGTCGACGGTGCGCGGCTCGTCATTGACAGTGAGGTTCAGGCGCATTTCGGCTGCCCGCCTTTCCGATAGTCTTCCCAGGCCCAGCTCAACGTCCGGCGGGCCAGTACGGCGATCGCGTGGATGCGGTAGTCGGCGCTGCCCCGGACGTCGTCGATCGGGGACGCGGCGCTCGCGGCCAGTTCGCCGAAGCGGCGGACAACCGTGTCCGGCAGCGGAGTGTGGGAGGTCCACGCATCAGACAGGGCGTCGCGGAGGAAGTCCTCGGCGGCGGTCGCTCGCCGCGGGGTCGGGGCGGCGGAACCGACGGCGGCGCCTATCCAGCCGGTTTCCGGGGCCAGGTCCAGGGCGAATGAGCACACTGCGATGACCATCGCGTTGCGGGTGCCGACTTTCGCGAACTGCTGTGGGCCGGTCGCCACCGGGAGGTGGACGGCGGCGATCAGCTCGTCGGGGGCCAGTGCGTTGCGCTTGACGCCTTGGTAGAACTCTGTCGCCGGGATCAGCCGGGTGCCGCGGACGGACGCGATCTCGATCGTTGCGTCGCAGGCCAGGAGCATCGGGTGGGTGTCGCCGGCGGGAGAGGCCGCGCCCAGGTTTCCGCCGACGGTGCCCCGGTTGCGGATCTGCGGGGAGCCGACGGTGCGGCTCGCCATCGCCAGGCCGGGGAGGCGAGTGCCTAGCTCGGTGATGATTCGCGTGTACGACACGCCCGCGCCCAGGCGGATCCGGCCGTCTTTCTCGGTCCACCCGGCCAGGTCCTCGATCCGGGTGAGGTCCAGCAGCGCGGTCGGGCGGCGGTGGTCGAAGTTGAGTTCGACCAGGACGTCGGTGCCGCCGGCAAGGGGGACGGCGTCCGGGCGGTCGGACTTGGCGGCCAGGGCTTCGGCCCAGGTCGCGGGGGTCAGGAAATCCACGGGGCACCTCCAGGAGGCGGCTGCCGGTCAGGGACGGAAAAGAGGGGCGGGATCGTGGGCCTGGCGAGGAGCGGAGAGGGAGGCCAGGCCAAAGCGGAGCGGAGAGGGAGGCCAGGGCAAAGCGGTGCGGAGAAAAGGCCCCGCCGGACCGCTGCGCACGAGGTGGTCGGTCAGCACGCGAGGGGCCGCCGCGCTCACGAAGCGGCACGGCCCTCGGCTAGCGCGATGTCGTCCGGGCGGATGGGGGCGTTCGGCAAGGGCAGGCCGGTCGCGGAGCGGAGGGCGTTCAGGATCGCGGGGGTCGACGACAGGGTCGGCGGCTCGCCCACGCCGTTCAGGCCGTACGGCGAGTCCGGGTGCGGGAATTCGAACAGGCTGATCGGCATCGGCGGGACGTCCAGCACTGTCGGGATCAGGTAGTCCGTGAAGGACGGGTTGCGCACCCGGCCCTCGCGATCGACCAGGATTTCCTCCATCAAAGCCAACCCAAGTCCCTGTACGCTGCCGCCTTCGATTTGGCCTTCGACGGCCAGCGGGTTCATCGCCTTGCCGACGTCCTGCGCGGTCGCCAGCTCGACTACCTTCACCAAACCCAGTTCGACATCCACGTCCACCACGGCTCGGTGGGCGGCGAAGGCGAAAGCGATGTGCGCGTTGCCCTGACCGGTTTCCGGGTCGATGCCTTGGGTGGGGCGGTGGTGGTATTCGAAGGTGTGCGAGACGGTGTCCGAACCTACCAGGTCGGCGATAGGGCACACCGGATCTCCGCCGCTGTCCAGGACGTGGTCATTGCCGAGCGACAGGGCTGAAGCTGGCAGGCTGCAGGCGTCAGCGGCGCGGCGCAGGAGTTCCCGGGCGATGTGGCGGCAGGCGCCTTGCACGGCGCCGGTCGACATCCACGTCATGCGGGAAGCGGACGCGGAACCAGCGTCGCCGATGTGGGTGTCGGCGGGGAGGACGACTACCCGGGAAACGCCCAGTTCCGTGCTCGCTACCTGTGACTGCACCGTGGTGACGCCTTGTCCGCATTCCGCGGCCGCGGTGTGCACCGAGACCACCGGGGCACCGTTCACCACGGTCAAGGCGACTCGGGCCGTCGAAATGTCGTCGACGCCTCCGGAGTAGCCGATCGCTTTCACCCCGACCGCGTAGCCGACTCCGCGACGCACCCCCTCGCCGTGCGTCGTGTTGGCGGCTCCGCCGGGCAGGGAAAGCAAATCCGCAGCACCGGCCGGCGGCAGCGGACGGTCGCGAAGGGCTTGCAGCAGTTCCGCGACCGGGGCTGGGCCGTCGACGGCTTGGCCGGTGGGCAGAACGGTGCCCGTGGTCATGGAGTTGCGGAGGCGCAATTCCATCGGGTCCATGCCTAGTTCGCGCGCCAGTTTGTCCATATTGGACTCGCAGCCGTATGCCGATTGGACTGCGCCGAAACCGCGCATTGCGCCGCAGGGCGGGTTGTTCGTGAAGACCGCCAGGCCGTCGATTTCGGCATTCGGGACGTCGTACGCGCCGGTGACGAAATAGCAGGCGTTGGCGATGACTACCGGCGAAGTCGAGGTGTATGCGCCACCGTCCAAAATCAGGCGGGCTTTGACATAGACCAGACGGCCGTCCTTGGTGGCACCGTGTTCGTAACGCATCTTGGCCGGATGGCGGTGTACGTGGCCGAAGAAGGATTCGTAGCGGTTGTAGGACATCTTGACCGGACGGCCGAGCCGCAGGGCGAGCATGCAGGCGTGCACGTGGACCGAGAGGTCCTCTCGGCCGCCGAAGGCGCCGCCGACACCTGCCAGGGTCAGTCGCACTTTTTCTGTTGGCAAGCCCAGACACGGGGCCAGTTGTTCGAGGTCTTTGTGCAGCCATTGCGAGGAAACGTAGAGTTCGACGCCACCGTCCTCGGAAGGAATCGCCAGGCCGGATTCCGGGCCCAGGAAAGCCTGGTCCTGCATGCCGACTTCGTACTCGCCGGTGACGACGACATCCGCTTCGGCGCGGGCTCGTGCCGGATCGCCGTGCCGGATTTTCACGTGCCGCACCAGGTTGCCGTCCGGATGAATCGGGCGGACGCCCTTGTCCAGGACCGTCGTCGGATCGGTGACCGGGTCAAGCGGTTCGTAGTCGACGATGATCAGTTTCGCCGCCTGACGGGCGGTTTCCGGGTCGTCGGCGGCGACCAGCGCCACCGGTTCGCCGTGGTAGCGGACCTCGTCGACGGCGAGGACCGGCTGATCGGCGGATTTCATGCCATACGTTTTCGCACCGGGTACGTCCTCGTGGGTGAGCACGGCGTGCACGCCTGGCTGGGCGAGGGCCTTGCTCGTGTCGACGGACCGGATCCGCGCTGCCGCGTACGGGCTGCGCAGCGTGGTCGCCCAGACCATGCCCTCGATCCACAAATCCGACGAATAGGCGAACCTGCCGGTCACCTTGGCGGTGCCGTCCGGACGGAGGGCGCTTTCGCCCACCCCGGCGGCTTTCCCGGTTTCCGCGGCGCGTACCAGCGAGTCCACAGTGACCACCAGCTTTCCTGCGTTGCCGACCGCACGGATTCAACACGTGTAGATCGGGACTGTCAACGGCTCTTCGGGTATCGTCCGGCGCATGCAGCGGGTCACCCGGGACGATGTCGCACGGCTGGCGGGCACCTCGCCGGCCGTGGTCAGTTACGTGCTCAACAACGGCCCGCGTCCGGTCGCGCCCGCCACGCGAGCGCGGGTCGAACAAGCGATCGCCGAGCTCGGCTACCGGCCGAATCTCGTCGCGCGGGCGTTACGCTCCACCCGCAGCAACGTGCTCGGGCTGGTCGTGCCGGACAGCAGCGAGGGCTACTTCACCCAGCTCACCCATGCGGTCGAGCGGGCCGCGTTCGCTCGCGGATCCCTGGTGCTGCTCGGGAATTCGGCGTTCTCCCGGGAGCAGGAGCTGCGGTACGCCGAATCGCTGGCGAACATGCGCGTGGACGGTCTGCTGCTGGTCCGCGCCGAGGTCGCCGGAGCGGCGGCCACCCACTCCGCTTTGGACGTTCCGGTCGTCTACCTGCATCACCACGCCCCGGCCGGCACTGCCGCGCCGTCGGTGGTGCTGGACAACAAAACGGGCGGACGGTTGACCACCGAACACCTGCTCGGGCACGGCTACCGGGAGATCGGCTGCCTCACCGGAACCGCGCGGTCCGGGCCGGTGGCCGAGCGGGCCCGAGGCTGGACCGAGGCGATGCGGGCGGCGAAGCGGAGCGCGGGCAACGTCGTCCGCACCGGTCTCGATCGGCATGCCGCACGGGCCGACATCCGGCGTTGGTTGCAGTCGCCGGAGCGGCCGCGCGCGATCATGGCGACGGCGGACGGGCTGGCGCTCGACACGCTGACGGTCGCGGCGGAACTCGGCTTGAGCGTGCCGAAAGACCTTGCGGTGATCGGCTTCGGCGGCACCGACGCCGCCGCGCACAGCTGGCCCGCGCTGTCCACTGCCGGACATTCCTTCGACGATTTCGCCGACGCCGCAGTGTCCACTCTGGACCAGCTCCGCGAGAACACCCAGCCGGAAGACCGCATCCTCGACGTCCGCCTGACCGCGCGCGCCAGCTGCGGGTGCGATTGAACTCGCAACTGACGCGCCAACGGAATCAGGAGTTAGCGGCCTCTGCCCACGCTGAAGGCGTATAGCCGAGATAATGCGACGCGTGCGTATTCGCCGCGGAAGCCTGCGGAAGGTCGCCGCGCAAGTACGCCTCGGCTTCCGCCTTGTCCTTCGGCGGCGGCGTCGGCGCGAGGCCGAGCAGCTTGGCCATGTTGTTGCCGAGGTAGCCCTCCAGGTCGTCCTCGGACAGGTTCAGGCCCTGCGGCGGCTGGTGGCACAGCACTTCCAGCTCCCGCGCCCACATGCCGGGCTCGTTCGGCGGAGAATCGGTGCCGAAGACCAGGTCGCTCTTCTTCATCTCCTTGGCGAATTCGACGATCCGCGACTGCAGCAGCCAGCCCGATTCGCCGATCACGTTCGGCGAGTCCTGGATCATCCAGAACGCCTCGAAACAGTAGACGCCGCCGGTCTGGATGCCGAAATGGCCGAGAATGAACGTGACGTTCGGGAACTCGCGGATGATCGGGTAGAACTGGGTCGGGATCGAGTACGGCCCGTCCCCGGTGTGGATCAGCACGATCACGCCGAGTTCGTCGCACACCCGCAGCACCGGCCGCAGCCAGTCCAGCGCCCGGTCCGGGCGGTAGGAGTGCATGTTGGCGTGCAGCTTCAGCATCTTGTAGCCGTATTCCTTCACGTGGAAGGCCAGCTCCGCCGCGCCGTTTTCCGGCCCGAACCGCGGGTTGTACATGAAGTTGCCGACGAACCGGTCCGGGTACCGCTGCACCAGCGAGGTCACGTACGCCTGGTATTCGCGGATGCCTTCACGGCCGGTTTTGTTGCCCTCGCGCCAGGTCGTGTTGCCCGGCGGCGGCATGATGCAGCTGACGTCCACGCGCCGCGGCTTGCCGTTGATCCAGAATGGACCGTCCATCATTTCCAGCGTGCGCTCGCCGGTGAACGGGGTTCCGGTGTGCCGCCAGGCTTCGTCGACGAGATTCGTCGGATGGACATGGGTATCGATAATCACCGGATGTCTCCTTACGCAAGACTTGAGTAAAGGACTCCCCGGCCGCGCTTCACCGCACCTACGGGACCCGGAAGCGCGATCCGCGCTCCGGCGCAACCGAGTGCAACATCTTCGCCGCCCGGTGTCAACACATGATCGCCGGATGCGTTGCGCGGCAAGACTTTTCCAGACGATGCTCTTGACACCGGTGCCGCGAGGGCTTTGCATTGAACGACCCGGCGGTGCTGCCGGGCGCCGGTGACCTCCCGTTTCGGGCCAACCGTTCGGCCAAGTGCCTCCAGCCGCGCGCTGGAGACGACCGCCGGGCCGGGTCCGACCCCGCCCGGGGAAGGGCGGCCCGATGTCGGCTGCGGAACCGGAACCCTGCGATCTCCTGCTGACCGGCGGCACCGTGGTGACCGTCGACGACCAGCGCACTGTCCACGACAACGGCCACGTCGCGATCATCGGCGGCCGGATCGCCGGGGTCGGCGAAGGACCTGGCACCGAGCGCTGGCACGCCGCCGAGGTCATCGACTGTCGCGGCAAAGCCGTGCTGCCCGGTCTGGTCGACGGGCACAACCACCTCTACCAGGCGCTCGCTCGCGGGCTCGGCGAAGGCATGTCGATCGTGCCGTGGCTGTGCGAGTTCATGTGGCCGTATTCGATCGCGATCACCGGGCCCGAAGCAGTGGCCGGGGCACGGCTCGGTGCGGTCGAAGCGTTGCGGGCCGGCATCACGACGGTGATCGACAACCATTACGCGCCAAGCGATCTTGAAACGACGCTCGCCGTCGCCGACGTCATCGAGGAGGCCGGGCTGCGCGGTGCGGTCGCGCGCGGCATGCTGGGCGAACGCACCGAAATCGCCGATCGCCGAGGACAGCCGATCGAGCTGTTCCGCTATTCCAGCGAGGACGAATTCGCGATCACCCGCGAGGCGATGGAGCACCGGCCGCCGGCCGCCAAGGTCGCGGTGTGGCCCGCCGCGCTCAACCTCTGTTACGTGGAGCAAAAACTCGTCCGCCGGACGGTCGAACTGGCCCGGGAATTCGGCACTCGCTGGCACACCCATTGCTGCGAGAGCGAAACCGATCCGGTCAGCTACCTCGAAACCCACGGGGTGCGGCCGGTCGAATGGCTCGCGAAAGAAGGCCTGCTCGACGAACGGGCCACGCTCGCGCACGCGATTTGGCTCGACGAAGCCGAAATCGAGCAGGTCGCGGCAACCGGCGCGGGAGTTTCGCACAACCCGGCGTCCAACGGCTACCTCGCGTCCGGTACCGCGTGGATCGCGAGCATGCGCAAGCAGCACGTCCCGGTCGCGCTGGGCACCGACGGTCCCAGCTGCGGCCATCGGCAAGATCTTTTCGAGGCCATGAAACTCAGCGTCTTCGGCCAGCGAACGGCCACTTTGGACCCGACGGCGCTGCGGGCCGAGGACGCGCTGGAAATGGCCACCCGCGATGGGGCCCGTTACGCCGGAATCGACGCGGGCGTGCTGAGCGAGGGCAAACTCGCCGACGTCATCGTGACCGCGCTCGACCGTCCGCACGTGCGCCCGGTGCACCGGGCGGTCGCCGCGCTCGTCTACTCCGCCCGCGGGTCCGATGTGGAGCTGACGATCGTGGGCGGGGAGATCGTCTACCGCGCCGGACAGTGCGTCCGCGTCGACGAAGCGGCCGCCGCCGACGAAGCGGAACGGCACGCGGCCCGGCTGCTGGAACGCAGCGGCATGGGCGGACTGCTCACTCCCTGGGCGCGGTGATCCGCGCTCCCCCTTTCCCCGCTGTGGAGGAAACCATGCGATTCCGTCCGCGCACCACCCGAGCCGAAGCCACCACCCGCGACGCGGTCGACACCGTCCCCCGGTTCCGGCAGATGCTCCCGCTCGGCATCCAGCACCTGCTGGTCGCCTATTCCGGAATGGTCACCGTCCCGCTGCTGATCGGGCTCGGCGTCGGCCTGTCCACCGCGCAGATCGCCACGCTTGTCACGGCGAACGTGCTGGTCAGCGGCATCGCGACGCTATTGCAGACGCTCGGGATCGGCAACGTCGGCGTCCGGCTGCCGATCGTGATGGGCTCGACCTTCACCGGCATCACCCCGGCCATCATCGTCGGCAAGGAGGCCGGGCTGCCCGCGGTCTTCGGCGCGACGATCGTCGCCGGACTGCTGACCTGGCTGGTCGCGCCGTGGTTCAGCAAGCTGATCCGGTTCTTCCCGCCGATCGTGACCGGGACGATCATCGCGATCATCGGATTTTCGCTGCTGCCCTCCACCGCGACGCTGATCGCCGGGTCCAACCCCAGTGCGTCCGACCACGGTTCGGCCGGACGGCTGATTCTCGGGCTGGGCACCATCGCGGCGACGGTCTGCTTGGAACGGTTCGCCCCGCCCGCAGTGCGCCGTTTCGCGATCCTGATCGCGCTGGCCGCCGGCACTCTCGTGGCGATTCCGCTCGGCATGGCCGACTTCAGCTCGGTCGGGCAGGCGGACTGGGTCGGCCTCGTCAAGCCCTTCGAGTTCGGCCTGCCGACGTTCGCGTTGTCCGCGTTGCTGCCGATGATCATCGTGCAGCTGGTGAACATGGTGGAATCGACCGGCGACACGCTCGCCATCGGGCAGATCGCCGGCCGCGCCGTCGGGCCGCGCGAGATTTCCCGGGCGCTGCGCGCGGACGGGATCGGCACCGCGTTCGCGGGCGTTTTCGGCTCGTTCACCGTCGTCACCTTCGGCGAGAACGTCGGGCTGGTCAGCATCACCCGTGTGATGAGCCGGTTCGTGGTGGCCACCGCGGGCGCGGTGCTGGTGCTCATGAGCCTGGTGCCGAAACTCGGCGCGGCCGTCGCGTCGCTGCCCGGGCCGGTGCTCGGCGGCGTCGGCGTGGTCATGTTCGGCACTGTCGGAGCGGTCGGCCTGCGCATCATGAGCCAGGCGGATCTGAGCAACGGCCGCAATATCTTGATCGTCGCCATCTCGTTCGGCTTCGGGCTGCTGCCGGTCGGCGCGCCGGAGTTCTACCAGCATCTGCCGGTTGTCGTGCAGACCGTGCTGACGAGCGGCATCGCCGCCGGCGGCATCGCGGCGTTCCTGCTGAACCTCGTGCTCAACCGCCGCGAGCGGGCTCCGCGCACCGGGCCGGAAGCCGCGCCCGGGTATTGACCCTCGGCGGCTTCCGATGCACCATAGTCGAAACTCCTTGCAGGGAAGGAAAAATCTTCGGACATCCCCTAACCCCGTAGGTGCGGCGGCAGGATTCGCGCGCGGCCGGGGGTCATCGCCGCCGGCAGCCCGTCCGGCTCCGGCGACGCCCCGCGATCCGCCCGGCCCGGCCGTTTGCCCGGCCTCGCCGGCCCAACGAGGTGAGGGAATCATGGCCAGTCACCCGTCTCCCCCGTCCCCGGTGGACGAACGTCCCCGATTCGGCCCGCTGGTGCTGCTGGGTTTGCAGCACGTGCTCGTGATGTACGCCGGTGTCGTCGTGGTGCCGATCGTGGTCGGCGCCGGACTCGGGCTGCCGCAGTCGCAGATCGCCGACCTGGTCAGCGTCGACCTGGTGCTCGCCGGGATCGGCACCATGCTGCAGGCGTTCGGCGTCTGGAAATTCGGCATCCGGATGCCGCTCGTGGTCGGTGCCGCGTCCAACGGAATCGTCCCGATGGTGCTGATCGGCAGCACGCAGGGGCTGTCCACAGTGTATGGCTCGCTGCTCGTGGTCGGCGTGGTCTGGGTGCTGATCGCGCCGTTGTTCAGCAAACTGCTCAAGCTGTTCCCGGAAGTCGTCACCGGAACCGTCATCACCTTGATCGGGCTGACCCTGATTCCGGTCGGGCTGAAGCTCATCGCCGGTTCCGATCCGTCCGCGCACAACTACGGTGCGCCAGCGAATCTCGCGCTCGCCGGGTTCACGCTCGCGCTGATCGCGGTGTTCTACCGGGTGTTTCGCGGCCTGCTCGGCCAGCTCGCGATGCTGATCGCGCTGACCGTCGGGGCGATCGTCGGCTGGCTGACCGGGCTGGGCTCTCTCGCCGGAGTCGCCAACGGTCCCGTTTTCGGATTGCTGAAACCACTGCACTACGGAGCGTTGCATTTCGACATTCCGTCAATTCTGCTGTTCCTGGTGATCGTTTTCGTGCTGATGGTCGAGGCGTCCGGACAAGGCCTCGCCGTCGGGCAGGTGGTCGGCAAGAAGGTCGGACCGCGCGACATCGCCAATCTGCTCCGGGTGGACGGACTGCTCACCGCACTCAGCGGCGTGTTCAACGGTTTCGCCTACACCACCTTCGGCCAGAACATCGGACTCGTCGCGCTGACGAAGGTGCGCAGCCGGTATCCGGTCGCGGTCGGCGGCGTGATTCTCATCGTTTTCGGGGTGGTGCAACCGGTCGGCCGGGTGATCGCGGCGATCCCGCAACCAGTGATCGGCGCGGCCGCGGTCGCCACGTTCGCGGCGCTGACCGTGTCCGGCATTCAGCTGCTGTCCCGAGTGGACTTCAACCAGACCGGCAATCTGGTGATCGTCATGCTGTCGCTCGGCGTCGGCCTGATCCCGGCTGGCGCCCCGGACTTCTACCAGCAGTTTCCCTTTGCCGCTCAAGTTTTCCTCAAGAGCGGCGTGGCTACCGGAACCGTACTGGCGGTCCTGCTGAATCTGCTTTTCTTCGCTGTCCGGAAACGACGGCCGGAAGAACCGCTCGTGCACCGAGAACCCGCCGCAAAGCTTTCCCAGTCCTGAAAGGGCGTCATGGGCACCGAACCGCAGCGGCCCCGGCTGATCGTCGGCATCACCGGGGCCAGCGGACCGCACCTGGCTGTCCACCTGCTGACCGCGCTGCGCAAGCTCGGCACGGTGGAAACGCATCTGGTCATGTCGCGAGCCGCGCACCGCACCATCGAACTGGAAACCGGCATGCCGCCCGCCGAGGTCGCCGAACTGGCCGACGTCCGCCATGCGCGCGGGGACATCGCCGCGTCGATCGCGTCCGGTTCCTTTCGCACCATGGGCATGGTCGTCGTGCCGTGCTCGATGAAAACCGTCGCCGGGATCGCCCACGGCTACAGCGACGAGCTGCTCGTGCGCGCCGCCGACGTCACGCTGAAAGAACGCCGTCCGCTCGTGCTGGTGGCCAGGGAGACCCCGTTGAGCCTCGTGCACCTGCGCAATCTGGTGGCGGTGACCGAGGCGGGCGCGACCGTGCTGCCGCCGGTGCCCGCCTTCTACCACCAGCCCGAGTCCATTGAGGACATCCTCGCCCACCTGAGCGGCAAGGTGCTCGACCAGTTCGGCATCGAGAACGAACTGTTCGCGCGCTGGCAGGGGCCGCCCGTCTCGCAAGGAGTTTCGCGGTGAACCAGGATCCGCACGCTTTCCTCGCCCAGTATCGCCGCGATTTTCCCGAAGACGTGCTCGTCCTCGACGATCCCGTCCCGGCCGACGAGGGCGTCACCGGGGTGATTTACGAACTCGCCGCGGCCGGACGGCACGAGATGGTGCTGTGCCGGAAGGTGACCGGACTTGACGTGCCGGTGGTCAGCAACATGTTCGCTTCGCGGCAACGCATCGCGCGCATGCTCGAAACCGGACCGTCCGGTTTGCACAGTGCCTACCAGCAGCGAGCACTCCGGGCGGTGCCGCCGCGAGCGGTCGACAGCGGGCCGGTGCTGGACGACGTGACAACGGATGTCGACGTGGCGGCCATCCCGATGCTCCGGCACTTCGCCAGCGACCGCTCCCGCTACGTCACCAGCGGAATCATCGTCGCGGAGGATCCGGACACCGGCGTCGGCAACCTGAGCTATCACCGGGCGATGCCGCATTCCCGCACCGAACTGGCGACCAGTCTCCATTCTCGCGGGGATCTGTGGCGGATGCTGCAAAAGTACGCCGAACGCGGCGAGCCGATGCCGGTCGCGATGGTGCTCGGCGGACATCCGTTGTTCATGCTGGCCGCGTCCGCGCGAGTCGGCTACGACGTGGACGAGCGCGCGGTGGCCGGCGGGCTGTTCGGCGAACCGCTGGAACTCGTGCGTACCCCGCGGCACGGCATCGGCGTCCCGGCTTGGTCGGACTTCGTGCTGGAAGGCACGATCGACGCCTCCGAGCACGCGGACGAAGGCCCGTTCGGCGAGTTCTCCGGCTATTCCTCGAATCGCTCGACCAACAACCTGCTCCGCGTCCAGACCGTCCTGCGCCGCTCCGACGCCATGCTCATCGACGTCGTCGGCGGCAATACTGACGAGCATCTGAACCTCGCGCGGGTGCCACGAGAATCGGAGATGGCGGAGAAACTCAGAGCGCGCTTCCCGGACGTCACCGCCGTGCACTATCCGACGTCCGGCACGCACTTCCATTGCTACGTCGCGCTACGCCAGCGACGACCGGGTCAAGCCCGGCAGGTAATGCTCGGCCTGCTCGGCTGGGACCCGTATGTGAAGACCGTGATCGCGGTGGACGAGGACGTCGACGTCACCAGTGACAGCGCCGTCCTCTGGGCACTCGCCACGCATTTCCAGCCGCACCAGGACTTGTTCACTGTGGACGGTCTGCCCGGCTCGCCGCTCGACCCGTCCTCGGGCTCCGACGGCACGACGTCCCGGATCGGCCTGGACGCGACCCGCGGCCCGCACTTCGACGGCAACCGCATTGTCGTCTCCGCGGAAGCACGCCAGCACGCTCGCCGGATTCTCGGCGGGAACGTTTAAGGAGGGAATCATCATGGCCACAACCCCGGTGACCGTACTGACCGGCTTTCTCGGCTCCGGCAAGACCACGCTCGTCAACCACATCCTCACCGCGAACCACGGGCACCGGATCGCGGTGATCGAGAACGAGTTCGGCGAGATCCCGATCGACAACGCGCTCGTGCTCGGCGGCGACGAGAAGATCATCGAAATGAGCAATGGCTGCTGCCTGTGCTGCACCGCGCGCACCGATCTGATCGAAATCCTGCAGTCGCTGCTGCGCCGCCGCGAACAGTTCGACCGGATTCTCATCGAGACCAGCGGCATGGCCGATCCGAACCCGGTCGCGCAGACGTTCTTCGTGGACGACGAGGTGTCTTCGGCCTTCGCGCTGGACGCGATCGTGACGCTGGTCGACGCGCGGCACGTCGGCAGCCATCTCCAGGAGGGCGAACACGACGGGGTCGGCGGCCAGGTGAGCAACCAGATCGCGTTCGCCGACCGGATCGTGCTCAACAAGATCGACCTGGTCACCGCGCCGGAAATCGAGGCACTGCGCACGCGGCTTCGCTCGGTCAACGCGACCGCGGACATCCTCACCTCCACCTACGGCAGCGTTGACCTGGACGACATCCTCGGCATCAACGCCTTCGACCTGAACCGCACCGTCGCGGCCGACCCGGACTGGCTCGAAGACGAATCGCACCACCACGACCCGACGCTGGAATCGGTGTCCATCGAACTCGACTATCCCCTGGACCGCACCGCGTTCGAGCAGTGGCTCACCGCTTTGCTGGCCGAACGCGGCGACGACCTGTACCGGTTCAAGGGAATCCTCGCCTTCGACCGCAAGACTGTGCTGCAGGGCGTGCATCGGATCTACGAACTGACCGATGCCGGTGAATGGGGCGCCACGCCCCCGGTCAGCAAGCTCGTCCTCATCGGCCGGAACCTCGACCGCACGGAGCTGACCGGCACCGTGTCCCATTGCAGTTTGGCCGCGGCCGGGCAGTGATTCAGGCGAGTGCCGCGGTCGACGAGCTGGCCCGGAAAGCCCAGGCAGGTCACGCTGACCAGCGTGCACCCGGTGGTGAACGCCGCCGCGAGGGCCGGCTCGCCGGAGGCGGCCACGCAGGTCACCGTGCGCACAACGTCCTCCGGGGTCGCGCCGGCCTGAGCGAGCGCGACCCCGATGTTGGCGACGACCTGGTCCACCTGCGCTGGGGACCACCTTGCCGTCGAAGGTCAGCGGACACTGGCCGGCGAGGTGCACGCGGTGGTCGCGTGGGGTGGATGCGGGGAGGGCGGGTTCTGCCGTTGAATGGTCACGAGGCGGATCGTCGCTCGCCGCAGCGGCGTTCCGCCACGGGATTTCCACGACGGGAGGACGTATGCGCAGGACCATCGACTGGGCCGACGGGGCGATCGTGATCGTGGACCAGGTCGCGCTTCCGGGCGAGTACCGCACGCTCACGCTGCGCACGGTGACTGAGCTGGTCGACGCGATCCAGCGGCTGGCCGTCCGCGGAGCACCGGCGTTGGGAGCGGCGGGCGCTTTGGGGGTCGCGCTGGCGGCCCGTCAGGGCGGGGATGTGCGGGCGGAGGCGGACCGGATCGCGCACGCCCGGCCGACGGCGGTCAACCTGGCTTGGGGCGTTTCCCGGGCACTGGACCGGTTGCCCGACGGCGCCGACGCGGTGCTCGCGGAGGCGCAAGCGATGCTCGACGAGGACGAGCAGCGCAACCGCGCGGCGTCGGCGAACGCGGCGGAGGTCGTACTGGGTGCGTGCCCGCGCAGGCCGTTGCGGCTGCTCAGCCACTGCAACGCAGGGCACTTGGCGACCGTCGCGTGGGGCACCGCGCTCGGGGTCGTCTGGCACCTGCACGCACGCGGACTGGTGGAATCGGTGCTGGTGGACGAGACACGGCCATTGCTGCAGGGGTCCCGGCTGACCGCTTGGGAACTCGAGCAGGCCGGAGTGCCCTACCGCGTGCAGCCGGACGGCGCGGCGGCCGCGGCGATGGCGCGCGGACTGGTCGACTGTGTGCTGGCCGGCGCGGACCGGATCGCGGCGAACGGCGACGTGGCCAACAAAATCGGCACCTACGGGTTGGCCATTTCGGCCGCGCACCACGGTGTTCCGTTCGTGGTGGTCGCACCGACGTCCACAGTGGACAAAAGCATCGCCGCCGGGACGGACATCGACATCGAGGAACGTGCGCCGTCCGAGCTGACGGAGTTCGGCGGGGCGCGGGTCGCGCCGAAGGGGGCGGCGGTGTTCAACCCGGCCTTCGACGTCACGCCGGCAGCGCTCATCACCGCAGTGGTCACCGAGGACGGCGTGTTCCGTTCGTGAGCCTGACGCCGGAGAAGCCGTGGGGGCCCTCGCGAACCGCCCGCGAGAGCTACGGGCGTGGGCCGACGACCTCGGCCCCGTCCCGCACGGTGATCGCCATCGCGGGGCAGGAATCCGCCGCGTCCAGCACGGTTTCGTCCGGTTCCACCGTCTCAGCGACAGCCCGCGCGGTCGCGCCGTCCAGCACGAACGTCTCCGGCAGCAACGCCGCGCACATCCCGCTGCCGATGCACGTCCCCCCGTCGACCTCGATCTTCCAGGTCATCGTCACCACCCTATCGGCATCGACCGCGGCCCGCGAACCAGCATCTGCGTCTTCCACTCAATATCCCCGGCGAGCCGCAGTCCCGGCAACTCCCGGGTCAACGCCCGCAACGCCTCCTGCAGTTCCAGCCGTGCGAGCGGAGCACCCAGACAGTGGTGCACCCCGTGCCCGAATCCGAGATGGTGGTTGTCCCCGCGGTCCAGAACGAGCTGGTCCGCGGTGGCGAACCGCAGCCGGTCGCGGTTGGCCGCACCGATCGCCACCAGCACCGGTTCCCCCTGGCGCACCAGGACATCGCCGACCTCGACGTCCTCGGTCGCGTACCGGGCGAACCCAGCACCGGCGCCGAGCGGCACGAAGCGAAGCAGTTCCTCCACCGCAGCCGGGATGAGCGACGGGTCCGCGCACAACCGGTCCCAGTGCTCGTGCTGGTCCAGCAGCGCATACACGAAGTTGGGAATCTGGCTGGCAGTCGTTTCGTGGCCGGCGACCAGAATCCCGACGCACAGGTCCACCAGCTCCAGCTCCGTGAGCCGGTCCCGCACGTCCCGGGCCTCGATGAGCGCGGTCATCAGATCGTCCTGCGGCTGCGCACGGTGCTCGGCAATCAACCCAGCCATGTACGCCCGCAGCTCCTCGCGGCTGCGCTCCGACTCCTCCGGCGTGAGCCGCGTCGTCGACAATGCCGCGTCGCTCCACTCGCGAAACTGCGGCCGGTCCGCCACCGGCACGCCGAGCAGCTCGCAGATCACCGCGACCGGGATCGGCAGTGCGTACAGATCGACCAGGTCAGCCGGTTGCCCGTGCTCCCGCAGTTCCTTGATCAGGTCGTCAGCCAGCCGCGCGACCCGCGGGCGCAGTTCTTCGACCCGCCGCGCGGTGAAGGCCTTCGCGACGAGGGTGCGCAGCCGGGTGTGATCCGGCGGGTCCATCGAGAGGATGCCGCCCGGACGCCGGTACTCCGACATCCGCGGTTCGTCGCTTTCCTGCGCCAGCGCGCGGGAAAACCGCCGGTCCCCGAGCACGAGACGCGCGTCGGCGTAGCGGGTGGCGAGCCAGGCGGCCTCGCCGTGCGGCATCTGGACGCGGATCATCCCGGCGTTCTCGCGGGCGGCGGTGTAGGCCTCGTTGAGCGCGAGGCCCGCCTCCTCGTTGAACGGGTAGGCGAGCGGTTCGGTGTGCGTGGTGGTCATGCCAACGACTCCCCGGATCCCTTTGTAAGCAGGTGCTTACATGCCTACACCTGAGGTCGGCCGCGCGTCAATCCGCCAGGAGCTTCCGGAAAATCCCGAGACAGCCGCCCTAGGCTCGATCCGGTGACGTGGACGAACGATGCCGCCGTCCAGCAGTGGAACTCCGGGAGCGCCCGGGCATCGATGGAAGCGACCGCCGAGCGCGGGGACTTCGCCAACCAGCATCTGCTCAACCCGGTCCTCCTGCGGCTGCTCGGCGACGTGCGCGGCCGGCGGGTGCTGGACGCGGGCTGCGGCAACGGATACTTCAGCCGGATGCTCGCCGGGCGCGGGGCCGAGGTCACCGGGATCGAACCGGCGGAGAGCCTGATTTCGTTCGCGCGGGAGAAATCCACGGAAGTTTCCTACGTGCGGGCGGAGCTCGCCCGGCTGCCGGAACTCGAACCGTTCGACGCTGTCGTGTGCGGCATGGTGCTGACGGCGATTCCCGGGTGGAAGCCCGCGATGCGCGCCTGCGTCGAGGCGGTGCGCCCGGGCGGGCTGTTCGTGTTCGCCATCACGCACTCGGCGTTCGAGGAGTTGTCCGGCATCTGGCGGAAGTACGGCGAGTACCGCCAGAAGGAGCATCTGGCGGAATACGAGATCGCCGGGCGGGACGCGTCCGGCTTCCACCGGCCGATTTCCGCCTACCTCACCGAAGTGGCCGCACCCGGATGCCGGCTGCGGGAGGTCGTCGAGCCGGGGCTGGATCCCGCGGTGGCGGACGGGATCGAAAGTTACCTGCGCATGCCGAACTTCTTGCTCGTTTCGGCCGAAACCGCCTGCCCGCTCAGCCCATAGCCGCTTCCCGAACGACCCGGCCGCGACCGGGTTGCCGACAGCGTGGTCGCATGCTGGACCACGGCCTGGATTTGTCCGACATAACCCGCGAAGCCGCCCTGCCGGATTTGCTCGCGGAAGGCGACGACCTCGACGCGGTGGTGTCCGCCGAACCCGACTGGTCGAGACCGACCCCGGCCGGGGGGATGGACGATCGCCCATCAGATCGCGCATCTCGCGGCAGCCGACGCGAACGTCGTCCTCGCTGTCCGCCAGCCGGAGAAGTTCGCCGCGGTGCTGGACGAAGACGCCGACGCGGTCGCGGCCGAGGGAGCCGCGCGACCGCGTGCGGAGTTGCTGGACCATTGGCGCGCCGGCCGTGCCGAAGCGGCGGCGTTGCTCGGCGAGGTCCCGCTGGACCAGGCGTTTCCGTGGTACCGCTCGCTCGCGGTGGCGCTTCGGCTGATGGAAACGTGGGCGCACGGGCAGGACATCTTCGACACCGTGCGCGTCGAGCGCCGTCCGACCGGCTCAAGCACATCGCCGCGCTGGGCGTGGCCGGGCGCGGGCTGTCGTTCCACGCCGCCCGGCTGCCGCTGCCGACCGCGCCGATCCGGGTCGAACTGACCAGCCCCGAGTGGGTCGTCTGGGGTGGGGGCCCGGACGACGCCGCACAGCGAATCCGGGGCAGCGCAAGGGATTTCTGCCTTCGCCTCACCCAGCACCGCGGCTTGGCCGAAACCGGGCTGGCCGCGATCGGCGAGGACGCGAAGGCGTGGCTGGAGAACGCCCGAGTGTTCCTCTAATGCCTCGGCCGCAGCAACGCGACCCCCGCCGACAACGCACTTGTCGACGCGACGTGAATCGCCAGCGCCTTCCGATTCGGCGCCCACACCCCCGTCGTCGGGCCACCAGACCACATCGCCGCCACGAAACCGCCTGCGGCACAAGCCATTGCCCGCCACAGCGCGGGCGAGCGATCCCGTCCGGCCGCCAAACCGGCGCCCACCGCACCGAAAGCGCCCGCGGTGATCAGGGCTTCGCGGGCCATGTGGTACTGCACGTGACCTTCGCCGTGGCGGACCTCCGGTGCGCGGTAGCTCGGATCGGTGATGTGCGTGACCGTCTGCCACACCGAGGGCGCGGCGGCGGCCAGGCCCGCGACGATGGCCGCCGCACCAAGGGTTTCCCGCTTCATTGCTCGTCCTTTCCTTTGAGGTGGTGCGAGACCCGCCGCAGCGCGTCGTTCACCACGTCGATGGTTTCCGGGTCGAGAGCCTTCGCGATTTCGCGTTCGATCTCCGTCTTGAGCTCGAACGACGCGAGCGCCTGCCGCTTGCCTTCCGCGGTGAGGGAGACGAGCACCGAACGCCGGTCGTCCGGGTCCTTGTCGCGGCGGACCCAGCCGCGCGCCTCCAGCCGGGTGATCCGGTGCGTGACCGAACCCGAGGTCAGCTCGACCGCCGTCATCACCTGCCCCGGCGTCAGCCGGTGCCCGGGCGCGCGCTTGAGCGCGGCGAGCATCTCCAGCTCCCACAGCTCGATCCCGTGCGCGGACAGTTCGCGGCGCATGGCCAGTTCCAGCTGGTGCGCGACCCGCCGCAGCCGGTAGGACAGCGACTTCGCGCCGAGCACGTCCTCGCCGCCGCCGCCGCGCCGGACGGCGTCCACCAGGTCGTCGACCGCGTCCCGGGGCGCAGTGTTCACCGGCGCAGCCCTTTCTCTCGACATCAAGACAGTGAGAGAATACCTTGACATCAAGAGAGTTCGCCAGCGGAACATCGACAAAGGGGGAAATATGGACATCGAGGTCGCGGTGATCGGCGCCGGACCGGTGGGCATGACGGCGGCCGCGTTCCTGTGTCAAGCCGGGGTCGCGGTCCGGGTCTTCGAGGCGGATCCGGACCGCGCGGCGCAGTCGAGGGCGACGACGATCCACCCGCGCACCCTTGAGGTTTTCGACTCGATCCCGCACGAGCGGGGGTCGCTGGCCGCACGCCTGGTCGCTGCCGGGAATCCGGTGCCTGCCGCGCATTTCGCGACCCTGCCGAACCGGTTGGACTACAGCGGGCTCGACACCTCGTTCCCGTTCGTGCTCCTGCTGCCGCAGCCGGAAACCGAGCGGCTGCTCGCCGAGCATCTCGCCGGGCAGGGCGTCGTGGTCGAGCCCGGGTGGAAACTCGCCGACCTGACGCAGGACGGGCAAGGCGTCACCATCGTCTCGGAAACCGGTGACACCCGGCGGGCCGGTTACGTCGTCGGCGCGGACGGCGCACACAGCGCGACCCGGCATGCACTCGGCCTCGACTTCCCCGGAACTCCCGCATCCACCATGGGATTCCTCGCCGACGTCAAGCTGGAACGCCCGCCGGCCCAGCCGCACAACTGGGATCACGAACGCGGCTCGTACAGCGTTCTGCCGCTGCCCGGCGGCATTCACCGCATCTTCGGCCACGAACCCGGCGACGTCGGCCTCACGCCGGAGGAAGCCGCGCGCCGTCAGGCCCAGATCCCCGACGAGGCCGAACTGCGTGCGACGCTCAAACGGCTCACTGACGACGATTTCGGCATCACCGAGGTGCTGTGGTCGTCTCGGACCGGCGACACCACGCGCCATGTCGAGCAGTACCGTACCGGCCGGGTGTTCCTCGCCGGAGACGCCGCGCACGTCCACCTTCCGGCAGGCGGCCAGGGGCTCAACGTCGGCGTGCAGGACGCGGCGAACCTCGCGTGGAAGCTCGCCGCGGAGGTGCGGGGACGCGCGCCGCGGCGGATCGTCGACGGCCCGCAGTCCTACGACGCCGAACGCCGCCCCATCGCGGCCCGGCTCGCGGCGAACACCCTCGCCCAGGCCGCGCTCATGGTCACCTTCACGCCGGGCGGAAAAGCGTTGCGGGACTTGATGTCCGACCTCATCGGGCGCAACGGCGACACCGCGGACGAGCTGCGCGGCTGGCTGTCCGGGCTGGACGTTTCCTACGCCGAAGACGGCAGCCTCGCCGGCCGTCGAGTACCCAACCTCCCGCTCGCCGACGGTCGCACCCTCCATCGTGCGCTGCGGCCGGACCGGTTCACTCTCGTGGCTTTCGGCGCCACCGCCGCAGCCGGCGAGCATGTCGTGCGCTCGACCCGAGACTGGCACGGCTTGGCCGCCGTCCTCGTCCGCCCGGACGGATACGCCGCCGAAGTCTGGACCGCGGGCGAAGAGATCACCACCGGCTGGACGGAGCACTGAATGGGAGCCGGCACCGCACGCGGCCGTTTCGGCATTCTCGCGATCCTCTGCTCCAGCATCCTCGTGGTCGCGATGGACAACACGATCGTCAACGTCGCGCTCCCGGTCATCCGCACCGATCTCGACGCGTCGATCAACGGCCTGCAATGGACGATCGACTCCTACACGCTCGTGATCGCCTGTTTCCTCATGCTCGGCGGGGCCACCGGAGACCGCCTGGGGCGCAAGCGAACCTTCCTGGCCGGGCTGGTCCTTTTCGGACTCGGCTCGCTGCTGTGCAGTGTGGCCCCGTCGATCGGCTGGCTGGTCGCCGCGCGGATCGTGCAGGCGCTCGGCGGCGCGATGCTGAACCCGGTCGCGATGTCGATCATCACGAACGTCTTCGCCGACCCCGGCGAGCGGGCGCGGGCGATCGGGGTGTGGGGGTCGATCGTCGGGATCTCGCTGGGCGTCGGCCCGGTGCTCGGCGGCGTGCTGACCGAGAGCATCGGCTGGCGGGCGATTTTCTGGGTCAACGTGCCGGTGGTCGTCGCGGCGCTCGCGCTGACCGCGCGCTACGTGCCGGAATCGCGGGCGCCGCACCCCCGTCGCCCGGATCCGGTGGGACAGGTGCTGGTCGTGGTGCTGCTCGGGTCGGCGGTGACCGCGGCGATCGAAGGCCAGCGGCTGGGCTGGGGTTCGCCGGCGATCCTCGGACTGGCCGGGCTCGGCGGGCTTGCCTTGCTCGCGCTGATCCGCTGGGAACTCCGCCGCCGGGAACCGCTGGTGGAGCTGCGCTTCTTCCGGAGTGCGCCGTTCTCGTCGGCCACGATCAGCGCGGTATGCGGGCTCGCCGCGTTCGGCACGTTCCTGTTCTTGTCGCCCCTGTACCTCCAGGACGAGCGCGGGCTGTCGGCGTTGCAATCCGGTCTGATGCTGCTGCCGGCCGCCGTGGCCGTGACGATCGCCGCACCGCTGTCCGGCCGTCTCGTCGCCACGCGCGGCGCGCGGATTCCGCTGCTGGCCGCGGGGATCTCGATGACGGTCGTCGCCGTCTTGCTCACCACCGCCTCCGGTGCCACGCCGCTGTGGATGCTCGCGATCGCGTACGGGGTGTTCGGCCTGGGCTTCGGGCTGCTGAATCCGCCTGTCACCAACGCCGCGGTCAGCGGCATGCCCCGCTCCCAGGCCGGAGTCGCCGCCGCGGTCGCGTCCACCTCCCGGCAGGTCGGGCAGACACTCGGCGTCGCGGTCGCGGGCAGCATTCTCGCCGCCGCAGCCACCCCGCTCACCGGATACGCCACCGCCTGGTGGGCCGTCGCGGGCGGGACCACGGTGATCATCGCGCTCGCCATCCTCGCCACCACGGCTCGGGCGCGAGCGGGAGCCGAACGGGTAGCCCGCCGTTTCGCCGACGAGCCGCTCACCGAACCGGTCTAACCGGGGCGGGGTGAATCGGGCAGAGCCGTGGTCCTTCCGTCGCCTGTCCCGATCAACGGCCCCATGACGGTGCGGGCGTCTCCAGAGTGGAAGATGCCCGCACCGTCGGAGGAAAGGCGCCATCCGCATGTCCACCCCGCCCGAGACCCCGGCCCTTCCGACCACCCGCCCGGCCGGCTGCCCGTTCGATCCGCCCGCCGAGTACGCCGCGCTGCGGGAGACCTCGCCGGTGTCGCGGATCCGCTGCCCGGCCGGGTTCGACACCTGGCTGGTCACCCGTTACGACGACGTCCGCGCCGTGCTCGCCGATCCGGCGTTCAGTTCGCGCGGAGCCTCCTCCGCGCACGTCAAAGCCGATCTGGACCCCTACGACGAGGTCGGCCCGGGTTCGATCATCCAGCTCGACGGCGCGGAGCATTCCCGGCTGCGCAAGATGGTCGTCGCCGAGTTCACCGTGCGGCGGGTGGAGCGGCTGCGCGAGTACGTCCGCGAGCAGGTCGAACGGCACCTCGACGCCATGCTCGCCAAACCCGGCCGTGCCGACCTGGTCCAGGACTTCGCGCTGCCGATCCCGTCGCTGGCGATCTGCGAGCTGCTCGGCGTCCCGTACGCCGACCGCGAGCTGTTCCAGCGCCAGAGCAGCCTGCTGGTCAGCACCGGCCAGGACGCGGGCACCACGGATCAGGCGTTCCGCGAACTGGCCGGTTACCTGGGCGCCCTGTTCGGCGGCAAACAACGGGACCCGCGGGACGACCTGTTCAGCAAGCTCATCGTCCGCGCCGAGGCGTCCGGCGAGCCGCTCGACCTGGACGAGCTGGTCATGCTCGGCCTCAGCCTGCTGGTGGCCGGGCACGAAACCACCGCTAACATGATCGCGCTCAGCGCGCTCTTGCTGCTGGAACACCCGGACCAGCGCGCGCAAGCCCTCGCCGATCCGCCGCGCGCGGTCGAGGAGCTGCTCCGGTACCTGTCGGTCGTGCAGTTCGGTGTGCTGCGGTACGCCACCGAGGAGGTCAAGGTCGGCGACCAGACGATCGCCGCGGGTGACTGGCTGATCGCCGCGCTGAACTCGGCCAACCGCGACGAGGATCGTTATCCGCGGGCCGGCCAGCTGGACTTCACCCGCGAATCGCCGCGCACGCACGTCGCCTTCGGGTTCGGCGCGCACCAGTGCGTCGGCCAGCAGCTCGCACGGGTCGAAATGCAGGAAGCGCTCACCGCGTTGTTCCGCCGCGTGCCCGGCCTGCGCCTGGCAGTGCCGAAGGAATCTTTGGCGTACAAGCACAACACGCTCGTCTACGGCCCCGAGGAGCTGCCGGTCGCCTGGTCCGCGTAGTTCGTCCGGCCGATCCGCGACCCCTCGGGTTAACCTCGTCGCGCACACCAGCGCACACCAGGGGGAACCGATGGACGCGGACCAGCCTTCGCGCAAACGCGACGCGACGGCGACCAAGGCCGCGCTGCTGGACGCCGCGGCCGAACTGTTCGCCGACCGCGGCTTCGACCGCACGACGGTGCGCGACATCGCGAACCGCGCGGGTGTCAACCAGGCGCTGCTGTTCCGGTACTTCGGCAGCAAAGACGCGTTGTTCGAGCACGTGATGGCACGCGGCGGCCTGGCCCAGGTCGAGACGACCCCGCCGGAACGGCTGTTCTCCGCGGCGCTGCGGAGCCTCCTCGAACGCGACGACCCGGCGTCCCGCTCGATCGAGACCTACCTGCGGTCCTCGGGCACCGACCGCGCCGACGAGGCGCTGCGCGCGCAACTCGACGCCGAGTACACCCGCGCGCTGTCCGGGCTCACCGACGCGCCGGACGCCGAACTCCGCGCCGACCTCGCGATGGCCTGGCTGCTCGGCATCGGGCTGGTCCGCTCGATCACCCGCAAGGACCCGCTCGCCACCGCGCCCGCCGACGAGATCGAGCGGCTCATCGGCCCGGCTGTGCGCACCCTGCTCGAACGCAGCAAGTAGCTCGCCGCCCGCGCTGACCGGAGAAGTCCGTGAAGGGACCCCTCCCGGCTGTCGCGGAATGCCGTCGGTCTTGACGCAGCTTGAGTTCCTGGCGTTGGCACCGAAGTCCGCGAGGGGCGCTTTGGGGAATCGAAGACCAGTCCCAAGCCTGGCGGCCGCGGACTGTCCATAAAGGACGTCAACCTCAGCTGGATGCCCGCTTGATGCCCATCTGACCGTTTCCGCCGGCCGGTTGGCGGCCCCCTGTCCACAGCGCACTCTGTGCGCGACTATCTGACGGTCACCTGCGAAGCGCGCGGCGCGCCGGAATACGAGTTCGCCGCGGTCGGCTCGTTCGTTTCGAGCGGCGAATCGGCATTTCCGCGGAGTCTTCCGCTCGCTCGCGGCTGCCCTCCCGCCGTTGCCTCGCGCACCCGCTTCCGCACGGGTACCCGCTCCGCAGGAACCTACTTTCGTATCCCTCGCGAACGCATGGCGGGGCGCATGAGGGGCACCCCCGAGAATACCCGCGACATACCCCCGTAAAAAGGAGTGAAATACGCGACAATCCGCCACTCGCGACGGACACTGGAACCGTTCCCGGGGTACACCAGGGGCCGGGACAGAAGGAGGAACCGCCGTGACTGCCGAGTTGAACCATCGGGAGCGGGCAACCCTGCGTGCTGTCGCCGAAGGGCACGCGGAAATCAGCTGCAGCTGCGAACCGGACCTGTTCGTCGACGGGCTGAGCTGCTGCGACCAAGGGACGGTCCGCGATCTCGTCCGCAAGGGCCTGATCGAACCCGCCGAGTGCGGAGCGTACGGCGCGCGAGTGCGCGCGGTGCTCACCGAGGCCGGGGTGCGGGCGTTGGGCGGAAAGCCCGTCGCGGCTTGATCTTCCGAGCCTGAGCCAGGGTGCGGGCTATCGGCGCACCCACTCCTCCCCCAGCTCGGCCGCGACCGCCTCGCCGCCGGTGAGGTCGGCCAGCCAGCTGCTGAATCGGTCTTCCTCGCCGGGAGCCAGCCCGACCTCGAAGTGCGCCGCCGCCTCGAATCGCGTCTCGTGCAGCACGTACGGCGAGGCGCGGAGATCGTTTTCGAAGCGGCCCGCCCGGGTGTAGTCCATCGTTACCTCGAACAGCCGCAATCGCCGGTACTCGACCAGGCCTATCGCGTCGAGCGCGTCCGACACCGCTTGCCCGTACGCGCGGATCAACCCGCCCGCGCCGAGCAGCACCCCGCCGAAATGCCGCGACACCACCGCGACCGTGCCGGTGACTTCGCGGCGGCGCAACACCTCCAGCATCGGCACCCCGGCCGTCCCGGCGGGCTCGCCGTCGTCGCTCGAACGCTGGGTACGGCCGTCCGGGCCGAGGACGAACGCGTGACAGTGGTGCCGCGCCGCGGGCTCCGCGCGCCGGCGGGCCGAAATGACCTCCCGCGCGGCCGCTTCGCCGTCGACCGGAGCGAGCGCGCACAGGAACCGTGAACGCCTTATTTCGATCTCGTGCAGCCCGGCCACTGCCACGGACAGATAACGATCAGTCATCGGCGGTCCCCCTCACGCCCCCCAGTCAACCAGCAGCGAACGCGGGGTTGACACCGGGCATGCAGGCAGGTTTACGCAGGTCAGCGGCTTCGCTGACCGAGTGGCGGGAGAGACGGCCCGACATATGGGAGTACCCCGGAGGGCGTCAACGTATGCGTGGCCTTTCCCACGAGAGCGCGATGACGTATGTCGATCACAGCGAATTCACACTATCGTCATAAGACCCGGCGAACCCGGGAGTCACCACCACGCGCCCCGGCTGGCCCCCACCACACAGGCTGACCGACCCCGGCGCGTGTGCCTGTACAGCGACGTGCAGAACTTTTTCCGCCGCCCATCGCCGTGCGGTGACAAACCATCCGGCACCCGGCCCGGTCGTCGACCGGCCGCGCATCGCGACGCAGTGCCGCGCCCCGCGAGAGCGAAGACACCGGATGGTTTCCCTTCTCGACTGACCATCGCGGTTTCGGACCACTTCGTTAACCGGTTCAGTGATGAACCCCCTTCGGAGTCAAAGAAACCGTGCCAACGCCCTTGGGAGGCGGCCAGCCGTGACCCACCGTTCGAGCACCCCGGCCACTGACGGCCTCTACGACCCCGCTTACGAGCACGATGCCTGCGGGGTGGCGTTCGTCGCGGACCTGACCGGTCGCCGAGACCATCAGATCGTGGCGAAAGCCCTTGTCGCGCTGAAAAATCTGGAACATCGCGGGGCACGCGGGGCGGAACCGGACACCGGGGACGGCGCGGGCCTGCTCATCCAGGTGCCCGACGCGTTCTACCGCGAGGTCGCCGGGTTCGAGCTGCCACCGGCTGGCAGCTACGCCGTCGGCACCGCGTTCCTGCCGCAGGACGAAAAGCGCCGCGGCCGCGCCATGACCACCATCGAGCGGATCGCCGCCGAGGAGGACATGCGCGTGGTGGGCTGGCGCGAGCTGCCGGTCGACACCGCGCACTGCGGCCCGACCGCCGCGCAGACCATGCCGCACTTCACCCAGCTGTTCCTGGCCGGGCGCAAGAACAACCTCGACGGCCTCGCCCTTGAGCGCGCCGCTTTCTGCGTGCGCAAGCGCGCCGAGCACGAGCTGGTCGAGGATGACGTGTACTTCCCGTCGCTGTCCTCGCGGACGATCGTCTACAAGGGAATGCTGACCGAGCCGCAGGTCGAGAAGTTCTTCCTCGACCTCGCCGACGAGCGCGTGACGAGCGCCATCGGCCTGGTGCACTCCCGCTTCTCCACCAACACTTTCCCGTCGTGGCCGCTCGCGCACCCGTACCGCTACGTGGCGCACAACGGCGAGATCAACACGCTCAAGGGCAACCGCAACTGGATGGACGCCCGCGAGGCGCTGCTGGAGACCGACCTGGTCCCGGGCGACCTCAAGCGGATCTACCCGGTCATCACGCGCGGCGCGAGCGACTCGGCGTCCTTCGACGAGGTGCTGGAACTGCTCCATCTCGGCGGGCGGTCGCTGCCGCATTCGGTGCTGATGATGATCCCGGAGGCGTGGGAGAACCATCAGGAAATGGACCCCGCGCGCCGCGCCTTCTACGAATTCCACTCCACGCTGATGGAGCCGTGGGACGGACCGGCGCTGGTGGCGTTCACCGACGGCGCGCAGATCGGCGCGGTGCTGGACCGCAACGGCCTGCGCCCCGGCCGCTACTGGGTCACCGACGACGGGCTCGTGGTGCTCGCCAGCGAGGTCGGCGTGCTGGAGCTGGACCAGGCGAAGATCGTCCGCAAGGGACGGCTGGAGCCGGGCCGGATGTTCCTCGTGGACACCGTCGCGGGCCGGATCGTCGAGGACGAGGAGATCAAGGGCCAGCTGGCTTCCGAGCACCCGTACGACGAATGGGTCGACGCCGGCCTGCTCCGCCTGGAGGAACTGCCCGAGCGCGACCGCGAGGTCCCGCTGCACGCCGCGCTCGTGCGCCGGCAGCAGGCGTTCGGCTACACCGAGGAAGAGCTGGAAACCATCCTGGAGCCGATGGCCCGCACCGGCGCGGAGCCGATCGGCTCGATGGGCAACGATTCGCCGCTCGCGTCCCTTTCGTCGCGTTCGCGTCCGTTGTTCGACTACTTCATCCAGCTCTTCGCCCAGGTGACCAACCCGCCGCTGGACGCGATCCGCGAGGAGCTGGTGACCGCGCTGGGCACGCAGATCGGCGCGGAGCCGAACCTGCTGGCCGCGGACGCTTCCTCGTGCCGCCGGATCGTGCTGCCGTTCCCGGTGCTGGACAACGACCAGCTCGCGAAACTGGTGCACGTCAACGACGACGGCGACCTGCCGGAGTTCCAGGCGGTCACAGTCATGGGCCGGTACAAGGTGCACGGCGGCGGCGAGGCGCTGGTGCAGCGGCTCGACGAGATCCGCTCCGAGGTGTCCGAGGCGATCGAGGACGGCGCGCGGCTGATCGTGCTGTCCGACCGCGGAGTCGACGCCGACCACGCGCCGATCCCGTCGCTGCTGCTCACCGGCGCGGTGCACCACCACCTGGTGCGGGAGAAGACGCGCACGCAGGTCGGCCTCATCGTCGAGGCGGGCGACGCGCGCGAGGTGCACCACATCGCGCTGCTGGTCGGCTACGGCGTGGCCGCGGTGAACCCGTACCTGGCGATGGCGACGGTCGAGGAGATGGCGCACGGCGGCCTCATCCCGGGCGTGACTCCCAAGCAGGCCACCACGAACCTCATCAAGGCGCTCGGCAAGGGTGTCCGCAAGACCATGTCCAAGATGGGCGTGTCCACTGTGGCCTCGTACACCGGCGCGCAGATCTTCGAGGCGGTCGGCCTCGGCGCCGAGGTGATCGACACCTGTTTCACCGGAACCACTTCGCGGCTCGGCGGCGTCGGCTTCGACACGCTCGCCGAGGAGGTTTCGCAGCGGCACGTGCGGGCCTTCCCGGTCGACGGCGTCCGGGCGAGCCACCGCGAGCTGGAAACCGGCGCGGACTACCAGTGGCGGCGCGAAGGCGAACCGCACCTGTTCAACCCGCAGACGGTGTTCAAGCTGCAGCACTCCACGCGCGCCGGGAAGTACGACGTCTTCAAGGAGTACACGAAGGCAGTCAACGACCAGGCCGAGAAGCTGCTGACGCTGCGCGGGCTGTTCGACTTCAAGTTCGGCGACCGCACGCCGGTGCCGATCGAGGAGGTCGAGCCGGTTTCGGAGATCGTGAAGCGGTTCGCCACCGGGGCCATCTCGTACGGCTCGATCTCGATGGAAATGCACCAGACGCTGGCGATCGCGATGAACCGCCTCGGCGGAAAGTCGAACACCGGCGAGGGCGGCGAGGACCCGGAGCGGCTGTACGACCCGGAGCGGCGCAGCGCGGTCAAGCAGGTCGCCAGCGGCCGGTTCGGCGTCACCAGCGAATACCTGGTGAACTCCGACGACATCCAGATCAAGATGGCTCAGGGCGCGAAGCCCGGCGAGGGCGGGCAGCTGCCCGGCGGCAAGGTGTACCCGTGGATCGCGAAGACGCGGCATTCCACGCCGGGCGTCGGGCTGATCTCCCCGCCGCCGCACCACGACATCTATTCCATCGAGGACCTGGCGCAGCTGATCCACGACCTCAAGAACGCCAACCCGGACGCGCGCATCCACGTGAAGCTCGTGTCCGAGGTCGGCGTCGGCACGGTCGCGGCGGGCGTGTCCAAGGCGCACGCGGACGTCGTGCTGATCTCCGGCCACGACGGCGGGACCGGCGCCTCGCCGCTGTCCTCGATCAAGCACGCGGGCGGACCGTGGGAGCTGGGCCTGGCCGAAACGCAGCAGACGCTGCTGGCCAACCGGCTGCGCGACCGGATCGTGGTGCAGACCGACGGCCAGCTCAAGACCGGCCGCGACGTCGTGATCGCGATGCTGCTCGGCGCCGAGGAGTTCGGGTTCGCGACCGCGCCGCTGGTGGTGTCGGGCTGCGTCATGATGCGCGTGTGCCACCTCGACACCTGTCCGGTCGGCGTCGCGACGCAGAACCCGAAGCTGCGCGAGAAGTTCAGCGGCAAGGCGGAGTACGTGGTGAACTTCTTCGAGTTCATCGCCCAGGAGGTCCGGGAGTACCTGGCGGAGCTGGGTTTCCGGTCCGTCGAGGAGGCCATCGGCCACGCCGAGCTGCTCGACAAGCGCAAGGCAGTCCAGCACTGGAAGGCCGCCGGGCTCGACCTGTCGCCGATCTTCCACGTGCCCGAACTGCCGCCGCGCGCGGTGCGCCACCAGAGCGTCAAGCAGGACCACGGGCTGGACAAGGCACTGGACAACACGCTGATCCAGCTCGCCGAGGGCGCGCTGGCGGCGGGCGACAAGGTGCGGCTGGAACTGCCGGTGCGCAACGTGAACCGGACCGTCGGCACCATGCTCGGCTCGGAGCTGACCAAGAAGTGGGGCGGCGAAGGGCTTCCCGACGACACCATCGACGTCACCTTCACCGGCACCGCGGGCCAGTCGTTCGGCGCCTTCGTGCCGAAGGGCATCACGCTGCGGCTCTACGGCGACGGCAACGACTACGTCGGCAAGGGCCTGTCCGGCGGGCGGATCATCGTGCGGCCGCCGAAGGAATCGCCGATCGTGGCCGAGGACCACATCATCGCGGGCAACGTGATCGCCTACGGGGCCACGAGCGGCGAGATCTTCCTCCGCGGCCAGGTGGGCGAACGGTTCTGCGTGCGCAACTCGGGCGCGCTGGCGGTCGTCGAGGGCGTGGGCGACCACGGCGGCGAGTACATGACCGGCGGCCGGATGGTCGTGCTGGGCAAGATCGGCCGCAACTTCGCGGCGGGCATGTCCGGCGGTCTCGCGTACGTGCTGGATCTGCCGGCGCACCGGGTCAACCCGGAGATGGTCGACATCGACCCGCTGGACACCGCGGACGTGGACTTCCTCCGCGAAACCATCGAAAAGCATTACAACGAAACCGAATCCGCCGTCGCGCGGGCCTTGCTGGCGGACTGGGACAGTGCGGTCGACCGGTTCGGCAAGGTCATGCCGAAGGACTACAAGCGCGTCCTCGCCGCCCAGGTGGCCGCGGAGCGCGATGGCCGGGACGTGAACGAGGCGATCATGGAGGCAGCTCATGGCTGACAATCGCGAAGCCAGTTATGAGTGCCGACTGGGTGCGGGTATCCCGCAGAACACGGAGGCCGCACATGGCTGACCCCAAGGGCTTTCTGACCACCACGCGCGAGGAACCCAAGCGGCGTCCGGTGGACCTGCGGCTGATGGACTGGCGAGAGGTCTACGAGGACTTCGCGACGACCAAGCTGGAAAAGCAGGCCGGGCGCTGCATGGACTGCGGAATCCCGTTCTGTCACCAGGGCTGTCCGCTCGGGAACCTGATCCCGGAGTGGAACACGCTGGTGTGGCGTGAAGACTGGCAGCAGGCCGCGGACCGGCTGCACGCCACGAACAACTTCCCGGAGTTCACCGGCACGCTGTGCCCGGCGCCGTGCGAAACCGCGTGCGTGCTCGGCATCAACGACGACCCGGTGTCGATCAAGCGGGTCGAGATCTCGATCATCGACCGGGCCTTCGAGGAAGGCTGGGTCACGCCGCAGGTTCCGGTCGCGAAGACGGGCAAGAAGGTCGCCGTCGTCGGGTCCGGTCCGTCCGGGCTGGCCGCGGCGCAGCAGCTGACCCGCGCGGGCCACACTGTCGTGGTCTACGAGCGCGCGGACAAGATCGGCGGGCTGCTGCGGTACGGCATTCCCGAGTTCAAGATGGAGAAGTTCCGCCTCGACCGCCGCCTCGACCAGATGCGGGCCGAGGGCACGGAATTCCGGACGTCGGTGAACGTCGGCGTGGACGTCACCGTCGAGCAGCTGAAGTCCGGCCACGACGCGGTGGTGCTGGCGGGCGGCGCGACGGCGTGGCGCGACCTGCCGATCGAGGGCCGTTCGGCCGAGGGCGTCTACCAGGCGATGGAGTTCCTGCCGCCGGCCAACCGGGTCGCGGCGGGAGAGCTTGAGGAGTCGCCGTACTCGGCCAAGGGCCTCGACGTCGTGGTCATCGGCGGCGGCGACACCGGCGCGGACTGCGTCGGCACGGCGCACCGGCAGGGCGCGAAGTCGGTGACCCAGCTGGAGATCATGCCGAAGCCACCGGAGTCGCGTTCGGACGCGCACCCGTGGCCGACGTATCCGATGATCTACCGGGTCACCTCCGCCCACGAGGAGGGCGGCGAGCGGCTGTACTCGGTCAACACCCAGGAGTTCCTGTCCGACGAGGACGGACGGGTGCGTGCGCTGAAGCTGGTCGAGGTGCGCAACGAGGGCGGCAAGTTCGTGCCGGTCGAGGGCACCGAAACCGAGCTGCCCGCGCAGCTGGTGCTGATGGCGATGGGTTTCCTCGGCCCGCAGCGCGAGGGCCTGCTGACCGAACTGGGCGTGGAGCTGGACCAGCGCGGCAACGTCGTGCGGGACAAGAACTTCCAGACCACTGTGGACAATGTGTTCGTGGCGGGCGACATGGGCCGCGGGCAGTCGCTGATCGTGTGGGCGATCGCGGAGGGCCGCTCGTGCGCGGCAGGCGTGGACGCCCTCCTGACCGGCCGGGGCGTGCTCCCGGCCCCGATCGCGCCGACGGACCGGCCGATCTCCTGAGGACTCGGAGCGGGCGCGTCAACGTCGCCGCGCCTGCTCCGTTCAGTTTCGGGATCAGCGCGGCACTGCCGCCGCGCTGGCCCCGGCTGCCGGGCGGGTGCGACAACGACGTCGCACCCGCCTTTCTTATTTCGCGGCCCCGTCGTTGTAGACGACCTCGCCGCCCACCACAGTCGCGCCGACGCCGATCTCACCGATCTTCGCCGAGTCGACCGCCAGCAGATCGTCGCTCAACACCGTGAAGTCGGCGAGCTTCCCCCGGCTCAGCGTGCCCTTGACGGCCTCCTCATGCACCGCGTACGCCGAACCGACCGTGTACGCGCGCAACGCCTCCAACGCAGTCACCGCTTCCTCCGGCGCGATCGGCTGCCCCGACGCGGTCCGGCGGTTGACCATGTCGTGGATGCTCAGCAACGGCGACGCCGCGACCACCGGAGCGTCCGTACTGCCCGGCAGCACCACCCCGGCGTCGAGGAAGCTCCGCATCCGATACGCCAGGCGACTGCGTTCCGGGCCAAGCGCGGCGAGGAGCCCATCGCCGATCTCGGACAGGAAACGGCCCTGGGGCACGGGAATCACCCCAAGCCGAGCGATCCGAGCGACAGCGGCGTCATCGGCGACCGCGCAGTGTTCGATGCGGTGCCGGACGTCCTCGCGCGGATACTTCTGCTGAGCTTCCTCGTACGCGTCGAGCACGGCTCCGAGGGCCGCGTCGCCGATCGCGTGCGTGGCGATCTGCCAGTGGCACCGGTGGGCTTCGAGGATGTAGCGGCGCAGTTCGTCCGGCTCGAACAGCATCAGCCCCTGGTTGCCGGGGGTGTCCTCGTACTCGCAGCACATCGCGGCGGACCGGCCGATCAGCGAACCGTCGGAGAGGATTTTGACCGGGCCGATGCGCAGCCGGCCGTCGCCGACGCCGGTGCGCACGCCGAGGTCGAGCCCGAACCATTCACCGCCCGGTTCAAACGGGCCGCAGTCGCGCAGTGCGGTGATGTAGGGCATCACTGTCATCCGCACGCCCAGCTGGCCGCGTTCCCTGGTGCGCTGGAAGGAATCGAGGTCGGCGCGGCCATGGCCGATGCCCTCGACGGTGCCGATGCCGGGTTCGGTGACGCTGGTCAGGCCGTCAGCGAGGGCGGCGTGCGCGCCCGCGGCGATGTTGGCGATGACCTCTTCAGTCGGCTCGGGGCGCAGCAGGCGATCGACGAGGACGGTCGCGCGTTCCTGCAGCAAGCCGGTGGCGCGGCCGTCGTCGTCGCGCACCACGGTGCCGCCCGGGACATCCGGTACGCCCAGCCGGTCCGGATATCCGGCCAGGGCGAAGGCTTCGGTGCTCGCTACGGCCATGTGCCGCGACGTGTGCGCGAGCCAGACCGGCCGCCCTCCGGCGGCGCGGTGCAAGGCTTCGGCGGTGGGGTGCGCGCCGATCTTGTTCTGGTCGTAGCCCGCGCCGGTGACCCAGGCGCCGGCGGGCAAGGTCGCGGCTCGTTCCGCCACCGCGCGGTAAAGCGCGTCGAGGGTCGGCGCGGCCTCGGCGGAGACGTCCAGTTCCCGGATCAGCTTGCCGCGCATGCTCAAGTGGTGATGCGCGTCGTTGAGGCCGGGGACGACCGGCGCGCCGCCGAGGTCGACCACCACGTCCGCGGCGAGACCGCGGACCTCGTCGTCGAATCCGGCGATCCGGCCGCCGAGCACGCCCAGCGCGGTCGCTTGCGGACGGTCCCGGTCCAGCGTGGTAAATCGTCCATTGTGGAACAACGCATCGAGACGCACTGGGATCATCCTTGTCGGGTCAGGGTTTTCTCGGAGTCGGTGACGGCCGCGGTTCGGCGGGCGAGCGCCAGGACGCAGGTCAGCGTGAGCGTGAGCAGCACGACGTGGTAGATGACGACCGGCCAGATCGCGCCGTGCGTCGCGTTGAGCAGCGCCTGCGCGATGAACGGCGTGGTGCCGCCGAAGATGGTGCTGCACAGCTGGTAGGACAGCGAAATTCCGGTGTAGCGCAGGTGAATCGGGAAGCCGCGGGTGAGGAATCCGGCGAGCACCGCGTAGTAGCCGGAGCCGCATACGGTCGCGACCGCGATGCCGGCGAAGGCCAGCCCCGGGTTGCCGGACGCGATCAGCAGGTACATCGGCACGGTCACCACGATGTTGCAGCCCAGCGAGACCGCCATGAACCGGGTTTCGCCGACGCGTTCGGCGAGCCGCGCCGCGACCGGCTGCCAGCAGAACTGCACCACGGACGCGCCGAGCAGCACGTACAGCATGGTCTGGCGGCCGATGCCGAGTTCGTTCGTGGACCAGGCGAGGACGAACGTGTTGCTGAAGTACGCGGCCGCGATGCCCATGATGCTCGCGCCGATGCCGAGCAGCACGGTTCGCCATGCCGTCCGCAAGACCTCGGCCAACGGCACCTTCGCGACGGCAGCTTTCGCCTTGGCCCGCACGAACTCCGCCGGTTCCTCGACCTTCAGCCGGATCAGCAAGCCCAGCGCGACCAGCACCCCGGACAGCAGGAACGGCACTCGCCAGCCCCAGGTCAGGAACTGCTCGTCCGGCAACGCGCTCACGGCGAGAAAGACCACTGTGGACAGAATCGACCCGGCGGGCGAGCCTTGCTGGGCGAACATGGCGAAGTACGACCCGCGTCCGGCGGGCGCGTTCTCGGCGGCGAGCACGACCGCGCCGCCCCATTCCCCGCCGACCGCGACGCCTTGCACCGCGCGCAGTGCGACGAGCAGCAACGGCGCGGCGATGCCGATCTTGGCGTACGTCGGCAGCAGCCCGACCGCGAAGGTCGCGAAACCCATCAGCAGCAGCGTGCCGACCAGCGTGTTCTTGCGCCCGACCCGGTCGCCGAGGTGCCCGAACACGATCCCGCCCAGCGGCCGGGCGAGAAAGCCGACCCAGAACGTGCCGAACGCGGCGAGCACGCCGGTCGCCGGGTTCAGCCCGGGAAAGAACAGCTTCCCGAAGACCAGCGCGGACGCGGTCCCGTACAGGTAGAAGTCGTACCACTCGATCGCCGTCCCGGCGAAGGAGGCGAGCGCGGCCCGGCGGCCGATGGCGGTCTGGTGGTTCACGGGCAACTCCCTGGCGGCGGTGTTCCTCAGAGTCTTCGTCCCGGGACCTATGCTGTCCAATACCTGTCCGGCCCCATTCCGATACCTTGGAGGCATAGGCGTGGAACTGCGTGTGGTGCGTTATTTCCTGGCCGTCGCGCGGGAAGGCTCGGTCACCGCCGCGGCGCGCGCGGTGCGGGTCGCGCAACCGTCGCTGTCGCGGCAGCTTCGCGCGCTGGAAACCGAACTCGGAGTGGCGTTGTTCTCGCGATCGCCGGGCTCGCTGACCCTCAGCGCGGCAGGCACCCGGTTCGTGCCGATCGCCCAGGACCTGGTGCGCCGGGCGGAGGAGGCGGGCGCGGTGATGGCCGCGATCGGCCGCACCGAGGACACCCCGCTGACGCTCGTCGCGCCGCCGAGCACAGTGGACAGTCTGCTGGCGCCGTTCATGGCCACCGGCAAAGCCGGACCGGTGCTGCGGGACGCCTTCCCGGTCCCGCCGGACCAGGTTTTCGACCGGCTCCTGCACAGCAGCGCCGACCTCGGCATCTCGACGTCCCCGCCGCCCGCGCAGCTGGAAACCGCCGCGCTGGGCCGGGTCCTGGTCAGCGCGCAGGTCCGGCCCGGCCACCGCTGGTACGCCGCGGAGTCGATCCCGCTGCCCGAGCTGGCCACCGAGCCGTTGCTGGTGATGAACCGCAGCAACGCCGCGCGCCTGGTCGTGGACGAGGCGTTCCACCGCGCCGGGCTCGTCCCGTCCGAACTGAACGAGACCGGCTCCCCGAGCATCGCCCAAGCCCGCGCCGCCGGCCGCGGCGAGGTGTGCCTGGTGACCGACCTGGTCCGGTTCGGCCTGCGCTCCGTCCCGATCGAAACCCCCGGCGGGAGGCTGACGGTGCCGCTGTACGCCGGGTGGCGGCGGGATCACTACGCCCGGCCGTCGATTCTGGCGTTGATCGAAGGGTTACGGGAGTTTCGTGGCGCGTCGGGCACCTGAGGGGCAACGAGGTCTGCCCGGCTGGCGCGGCGGCGACGCGGGCGACCGCCGCCACCAGCACCGCACACCCGTGCGCTCCACTTCTTCACCCGACTCGGTGACCCGGTGCCCCGATCCGTGCTAAACAGTGCGGCGATGGGAAAACTGACCCGCCGGGCCCGGGCCACGGCCGACTATCTCTTCTTCGTCGGAGCCGGGGAATGGCCGGTCGCCGTGTCCGCGCTCGGGGTCGTGCTCGGCGCGGTCACGATCCTGCCGAGCGCGTTCGGCGTCGCCGTGTCGGTTATCGCGCTCCTGCTCGGCCTGCTGACCCTCGTACGCGACATCCGCTTGCTGCGGAAACGGTGGGCCGGCTACGAGTTCACCGCGATCGTCGCGCCGTTCCCGATCGCCGACACCCCGCCGCCGCATGCCTATCCCGACGCGCAGTACCTGGCGGTTCCCTCCCGTGGCACCGCATTGGTCAGCGACGCCATCGACGCATCGCTCACCGAAACCGCCTTCAGCGTCACCGTCGCCGAGGATCCCTACCGGCTGCCCGCGAAGCTGAAGGCCACCGCGCCGCACGTGCTGCCGTTGCGGGCTCGCGGCCGGTTGCTGTTCAACGGCCCGATCGTCGGCATGCGCGGCGAACCGCTGCCGGTCGCCGGAGCGCGTCCGGCGCCGATCGTCCTGCATCGCGCCCGGTTCTTCGACGCGATGTGCAGCAACGAACTGGCGTCCCTGCGCATCACGAACTCCGCCGACGGCCACGAGTACGACCTGCGCAACGAGGAGCTGACCGACTCCTCCGGTGCGCTGAGAACCCTCGCCGCGAGCACGCTCGCCGATCTCGTCGGCGTCTCCACGATCGCGTTCACCTCGGACGGCCTGCTCGTCGTGGTCCGCCAGTCGGCCCGCAACTCGGCCAGCGGGCTGCTGCTCGCGCCGTCCGGAAGCGGCAGCCTGGAACCGCGGGATCTTCTTACCCCGCAGGGAGGAACCCGCCGGACCCTGCACACCGCGGTGTGCGCCGGAATGGAACGCGAACTGTGCGAAGAGGCGGCCGTCCGGCCCGACGAGATTTCCGGGACGCGGCTGACCGGCTTCGCCCGCTGGCTCGAACGCGGCGCGAAACCGGAGTTCTTCGGCGTGACCCGGCTGTCGGTCGACAGCACCGAACTGACCAGCCGCCGCACGAAGGGCGCGGAACGGCTTTACAGCTCCGGAGTCACCTTCCTGGAGATCGATCTGGCCGCGCTAGGCCAGGAACTGACCGACGGCGTACCGGTGGCCGAAGCGAACGCACTGCCGTCCCGGCTGCGCGACGACAGTTCCCTGCCGCTGCTGCTGTGCCTGCGCAGCGCGGCGCTGCGGTTCAGTACGCGTTCTTGATGACGAAGTAGGACCCGCGGATCGTCCCGGCGAGCTTCGACTTCTGGCGCGCGAACTTGAACTTCCCGTCGAGTTCCCCCGGGACGTCCATCCCGTCGGAAAGCTTGAACCCGACGGCCCGCTTGCCGCCCTCCGCAAGGGTGTACATGACGTTGACCGACAGGCCGCTCTCGTAGAACACGTAGGCGATCCGGATGCCCTCGACCTCGAACTCGGTCGCCTCAAGCGGCCGCGAGGAAATGACGAGATCGCGTTCTTCCCGGAGAATCCGGTGCACCCAGCCGACGATCTCCGGGACCTCGGCCGCGGGCTCGACGGTGAACACGTGGCCGTACTTGTTCTTGAAGTAGCGCGCCTCGTTCGCCCGCAGTCCGGCGAGCGCGTCCGCGACCGGGGAGGACTCCAGGCCGGCTGTCGACACGGCGGCGAAATCGACGGCGTAGGACATGTTCCGCACTCCCGGGCTGGGTTTGATCGCGACGCTCGGCAGAATACCCGGGGAAAGCCCTTCGGCAACCGGAGCGCGGCACCGTCCGCCGAACCCCGATTTCCCTCGAAGACGCCCAGTGGGGGAATTTCGCGCAGGGCTTACGGTGACGGGGTGCGCACCCACCTGATCGACCTGGCCGTGGCGCTCGCCGTGCTCGGCCTGACGCTGGCCGGCGACCTGCCGGACGCGGACCACCCGTGGTTCTGGCCGGCCGCCGTCGCGGTGATGTTCCTGGCGGTGTTGCTGCGCCGCCGGTTCCCGCTGCCCGCGATGCTGGTCTCGGTCGGCGTCGCGCTGGCCACGCCGCCGCTGTGGGGCACCTCCGTCACTCTTTACACGGTCGCTTCGCTGCGCGGGCTCCGCTGGCCGACCGCGGTCGCCGTGCTCGCGGAAACCGGGCTGGTGGTGTCGTTCTCCCGGCCGTCGCGCCTGCCGGACTGGAAGACGTTCGGGCTCGCCCTGGTCATGGAGGTCGTCGTCCCGGTGCTGGCCGGGCTCTGGATGCACCAGCGCGCGGCCTTGCTCGCGGCCCTGCGCGAGCGCGCGGAGCAGGCCGAACGCGAGCGCGACCTGCTCGGCGAGCGGGCCGTGACGGCCGAGCGGCGGCGGATCGCGCGCGAGATGCACGACGTGGTCGCGCACCGGGTCAGCATCGTCGCGCTGCAGGCGGGCGCGCTTTCCGTGCGGGCCAAGGACGACGAGACCGCGCAGCTCGCCGAGGTGATCCGCGAATCGGGTTCCGCCGCGCTCGACGAATTGCGCGGCATCCTGAAGGTGCTCCGCGACGACGGCCCGGAGCCGCGTTCGCTGCCGGATCCGACGCTGGGCGGGGTCCGCCAGCTCGCCGACGACCTCGCCGCCGCCGGTGCGCGGGTGCGCGCCAGCCTGCCGGAACCGATGCCGGACGTGCCCGATCCGATCGGGCGCGCGGCGTACCGGATCGTGCAGGAAGCGCTCACGAACGCGGCGAAACACGCGCCGGGGACGGCAATCGAGGTGCGCCTGTCCGCTTCCGACGACGACCTGGTGGTCGAGGTGGCCAACCCGCTCGCCGATTCGTCCGGGCTGCCCGGCGCGGGCTACGGCGTGATCGGCATGCGCGAGCGCGTCACGCTGACCGGCGGAACGCTCCGCGCCGGTCCGGACGGCGCGGGCAGTTACCGGGTGCGGGCCGCGTTCCCGTTGCGAGCGGAGGAATCGTGCTGAAAATCCTGCTGATCGACGACGAGGTGCTCGTGCGCAGCGGCATCCGGATGATCCTGGAGTCCGATCCGGGGATCGAGGTGGTCGCGGAAGCGGGCGACGGCCGCGAAGCGCTCGCGCTCGTCCGCGAGCACCGTCCCGACCTGGTGCTCACCGACGTGCAGATGCCCGAGGTCGACGGCCTGGAGGTGACCCGGCTGGTGACCGCCGAACCGGACGCGCCCGCAGTCGTCGTGCTGACGACGTTCGACCTGGACGAGTACGTGCACGAGGCGCTTCGCCGCGGTGCCACGGGTTTCCTGCTGAAAGACACCCCGCCGCGCGAGCTGGTCACAGCGATGCACGTGGTGGGCAGCGGCGAGGCGATGCTGTCGCCGTCCATCACCCGGCGGCTGCTGACGCACTTCGCCACCGCCGCCACGCCGACGCCCGCCCGCGCCCGGCTCGAACCGCTGACGCCGCGCGAACGCGAGGTCGCGGTGGCCGTCGCACAGGGTTCGAGCAACGCCGAGATCGCCCGCGGGCTCGGCCTCAGCGAGGCGACCGTGAAGGTCCACTTGGGACGGATCATGGCCAAGACCGAGGCCGCGAACCGCACGCAGGTCGCGATTCTGGTGCACGACGCCGGGCTCGCCTGAATCGTCGTCCCGCGCCGGGCGCCCCGGGTTCTGTGCTCGACGCCGGATCGAGGGCCGCTTCCGGAGGGAACCCCATGCCGCCGCCGAAACCGGCCGGCCCGAGCTGCTCGCCCGGGCAGCACGCGGCGTGCACCGGCTTTCCCGCCACCGGCCGGGTCGTGCACTGACCGGTCAGGGCGCGCCCGGCGGCACGAACGGCAATCCTCCCGGCGCACCCGCCTCCGCGAGCGCCATCAGCATCCCGGTGTCCACTTCGGACTGGATCGCGTCGGCCAGCCGGTCCAGCATGTCCTCGCGCAGGTCCGCGAACCCCGGCGCACCCTCGGCCGCCTGCCATTCGATGCCCGCCTGCGCCGCCGCTTCGGCAAGCCAAGCACGCCGGAACCCGTCGTTTTCCATGGCGCCGTGCCACGTCGTGCCCCAGACCGGACCGACGCGGTAACCGTCCAAAAACGACTCCGCGTCCGCCGGGCCTGCGCTGCCGTGGTGGATCTCGTACGCGTCCACGCGATGCCCGCGCCATTCGCCAGCCGGACGGCCGAGCACCTTCTCCGCCGAGAACGTCACGCGCGTCGGCAAGAGCCCAAGTCCTTCTACCAGACCAGCCCCGGATTCGACATCGTCCTCAATGGACTCCGCGAGCATCTGGTACCCGCCGCAAATCCCCAGCACCGGACGCCCGGCCGCGGCCCGCGCCGTCACCGCGTCCGCCAAACCCCTGCCGCGCAACCACTTCAGATCGTCCACAGTGGCCCTCGAACCCGGCAGCACGACCAGATCCGCCGCGGCGACGGTATCCGGATCGGCAGTCAGGCTCACCGTCACACCGGGCTCCGCCGCGAGTGCGTCCACGTCGGTGGCGTTGGACGCCCGCGGGAACCGCACGACCGCGACGCGCAACCCGCGTTGAGCGGCCTCGTGCCGCCATCCGGCCGCGGCGAGGGCGTCCTCGGAGTCGATCCACACGCGGTCCAGCCACGGCAGCACGCCGAGCACCGGCCGTCCGGTGACCTTCTCCAGACTGTTCAGACCAGGCCGCAGCAACCCGGCGTCGCCGCGGAATTTGTTCACCAGCCAGCCCGCGACCAGCGCCTGGTCCTCGGCCGACAGCAACGCGAGCGTGCCGAACATCGCCGCCAGCACCCCGCCGCGGTCGATGTCGCCGACGACCAGCACCGGCAGCGAAAACCGCCGGGCCAGACCCATGTTGACGTAGTCGCCGGAACGCAGGTTGATCTCCGCCGGACTGCCCGCGCCCTCGCAGACGACCAGGTCGCACCGTTGCCGCAGTTCGGCAAACGCGCTGAAGGCGATCTCGGCGAGCCCAGCCCGTCCGGTGGCGTACTCCCCGGCTTCGAGGGTGCCGTACGGCTTGCCGAGCGCGACGACGTGACTGCGCCGGTCGCTGCCCGGCTTGAGCAGCACCGGATTCATCGCCGCTTCCGGCTCCACCCGCGCGGCCCGCGCCTGCAGCCACTGCGCGCGGCCGATCTCCGCACCGTCCGCGCAGACCATCGAGTTGTTCGACATGTTCTGCGCCTTGAACGGGGCGACCCGCACTCCGCGCCGCGCGAACCAGCGGCAGATTCCGGCGGTGACCAGGCTTTTCCCGGCGTCGGAGGTGGTCCCGGCGATCAGCAGCCCGCTCATCCCGCCACCGTAATGCCCGCGGCGGCCGGTCCGGCGGGCCGCCCCGCGCTCCGCGGCCCGCCGGACCGGGCCACCGCGATCCCCGCCGCGACCGCCAGCGCCGCCGCCCCGACCAGCCGCGACAACCGCACCGCCCGGCGCAGATCGCTCGCCCCCGGCGGACGTCCGTCACCCAGCGTGCTCCGCCGCTCGGCCTCGCCGTGATACGTATTCGTGCCGCCGAGCCGGATGTCCAGCGCCCCGGCGAAAGCAGCCTCGACCTGTCCCGCGTTCGGGCTCGGATGCGCACTCCCGTCGCGTCGCCAAGCCCGCCAGGCCGACCGGGCGTGTCCGCCGGCGAGCGGCGCGGTCACCGTCGTCAGCACCGCGCCGACGCGCGCCGGCACCAGATTGGCCCAGTCGTCGGTGCGCGCGGCGAACCAGCCGAAGTCGCGGTGCCGTGCCGAGCGGTAGCCGACCATCGCGTCGAGGGTGTTCACCGCGCGGTATCCGAGCAGCCCCGGCACGCCCGCGACCGCGCCCCACAGGAGCGGCGCGACGACCGCGTCGGAGGTGTTCTCGGCGATCGATTCGGTGGCCGCGCGGGTCAGCTCGGCCGCGTCGAGGCCGGTGGCGTCGCGTGCGCAGAGGTGGCTGAGCCGCTTCCGGGCGGCGGGCAATTCACCCGATTCGAGTAATCGCGCCATTTCGCGCCCCTCCGCGGCGAGCCCGCGACCGCCCAGGACGGCCCACGTCGCCGCGGCAGTCAGGACAAACTGGACACCTGGCCGGTTCCGGGCCGCTCTCTCAGCGAGGATTCCGAGCCCGGCCGCCGACCCCGCGCAGACCGCCGCGTACGCCGCCCCGCGCGGCTTGGAATCGGCCCACCACCAGCGTTCCAGCTGGCCAGCGGCGGTGCCGAAGGCCGCGACCGGATGTCCCCGGCGCGGATCGCCGAACCAGGCGTCGGCGGCGTATCCGGCGATCAGCCCGGCCGCGGTGACGGCTTGTCGGAGTGGCACGTGGCGAACCGTAGCGCTAGGGAGAGAATGCCGGGTATGACCAAGCTGACGCACCGGCTCGCCGGGTCTCTCGAAACCCTGGCGCAGGCCCTCCGCCGGTACGGACGCGACGACGGCAAGGTGCTCGTTCTCGGCGGGGTTCGCTCGGGCAAGTCGAGGCACGCGGAGCGGCTCGTCGCGCACCACCCCCACCTCGTGTACGTCGCTCCCGGGCTGCCCCCCTCGGCCGACGACCCGGAATGGGCCGCCCGCGTCGAGGCGCACCGGGCCCGCCGCCCGCACCACTGGACGACGGTCGAGACCACCGACCTGGCGACCGTGCTGCGCAACGCGACGAGCCCGCTGCTGATCGACTGTCTCGGGACCTGGCTGTCGCGGGTCCTCGACGAGGTCGGCGCGTGGTCGGGCAAAACCGGCTGGGAGCGCAGACTGGACGACCGGCTGGAGGATTTCCTCGCCGCGTGGAGCCAGGCCCGAGTGCCGATCGTCGCGGTCAGCAACGAAGTCGGCAGCGGTGTGGTGCCCGCAACGGTGTCCGGGCGGCTGTTCCGTGATGTGCTGGGCGCACTCAACAACCGGGTGTCCGCCGACAGCGACCGGGTTTCGCTCATCGTCGCCGGGCGGGCGCTCGACCTTCCGTGAGGAGCCAGCCGTGCCGAGTTACGCCATCCCCGTCCCGGACGCCGCCGCCCGCGCCGCCGCCTTGGAGCGGCTGGACGGCCTGGTCAAACCGGTCGGCTCGCTCGGCCGGCTGGAAGAACTCGCGGCCTGGCTGAGCGCCGCGCACGGGGTGGTCCCGCCGCGCCCGCTGGACGACGTCCGCGTGGTCGTCTTCGCCGGCGACCACGGGGTGTCGGCGCAGTCGGCGTATCCCCGCGAGGTCACGGCGGCGATGGTGCGCGTGTTCCTGGCCGGGCGAAGCGGGGTAACGGTCCTCGCGGCACAGGTCGGGGCTTCTGTGCGGGTAGCCGACATCGCCGTCGACTGGGACGCCGCGGACGTTCCCGCCGAAGTCACCGCGCACAAGATCCGCCGCGGTTCGGGCGCCATCGACGTCGAGGACGCTTTGGCTCCCGGCGAGGCGCTCGCGGCTTTTGAGGCGGGCCGTGCCATCGCTGCTTCGGAGTCCGCTGCGGACGTTCTCATCCCGGGCGACATGGGTATCGGCAACACCACCGTTTGCGCCGCGGTCGTGGCTTCGGCCCTTGGCCTGCCCGCGGCGGAAGTCGTGGGCACCGGCACCGGGGTGTCCGGTGAGGCTTTGGAACGCAAGACCTCGGTGGTCGCCGCTGCTGTGTCGCGACGCCCCGTGACCGATCCCTTCGACCGCCTGACCGCCCTCGGCAGCGCCTGCCTCGCCGCAACGGCCGGGTTCCTGGTGGAAGCGGCCGTCCGGGGCATCCCCGTGCTGCTGGACGGCATCTTCTCCGCGACGGCGGCGTTGGCGGCCCGGGACATCGCGCCGGGCGCGGAGCAGTGGTGGCTGGCTGGCCATCGTTCGACGGAGCCGGCGCAAGCGTTTGCGTTGAAGGCGCTGGGGTTGACGCCGATCCTGGACCTGGGTTTGCGGCTCGGCGAGGGCAGCGGCGCGGTGCAAGCGGTGCCGGCCCTGCGGGCGGCTCGTGCGGTGATCGCGGAGATGGGTTTGCTGGCGGACCTCGGGTGACCGGCGTGCAGGGTTCGCCCGGGGATCGGTTCGAGGCTTGGTCCCGCGAGGGCTCCGCGGTTCAGCACAGGGCTCGTTCCTCGGCTCGGCTCGAGGTGGGGTCCGGCGGCCAGCCCGAAACCCGGATCGTGGCCCGGCTCGGAGTTCGGTTCCAGGTGGGAGCCGACGACGTTCAGCCGGCGGCTCGATCGACGGCTCGGCCGACAGCACCGCCGACGGCTCGATCGACGGCTCGGCCGGTAGCACCGCCGGCGGCTCGGTGGGCGGCTCAGCCGACAGCACGGCTGGCAGCACGGCCGGCGGCTCAGCCGACAGCACGGTCGGCGGCTCGACGCGCCGAGGACCGCCCCCATGCCACGTTGGGTGCGCTAAACGCACCCAACACCACGTCGGGGCGCAACCCGTGATCCCGCTCAGCGACGGCATCCGCCTGGCCGCAGGCACCCTGACCACCGTCCCGGTCCCCGCGCCGCGCACGATCGACCGGCGGGTCGCGGGGGTGGCGATGGTGCTCGGCCCGCTCGCCGCGCTCCCCCTCGCCGCGGTCGCGGGGCTCATCGTGGCGGGCGGGGTCGCGCTCGGGCTCCCCGCCCTGGCCGTAGCCGCACTGGCGCTGGGGGCGGTAGCCCTGGGCAGCCGCGGATTGCATCTCGACGGCCTAGCCGACACCGCCGACGGGCTCGGTGCCTCCTATGACCGCGCGAAAGCCCTCGACGTCATGCGCCGCGGAGACTCCGGGCCCACCGGTGTCGCGACGCTGCTCTTCGTCCTGCTCGTCCAGACCGGCGCGCTGACCGGCGCGATCGCGCACGGGCACGGGATCGCCACCGCGATCCTGTCCGTCCTCTGTGGACGGTGCGTGCTCTCGCTGTGCTGCGCACGAGGGATCCCCTCGGCCCGTCCGGAGGGGTTGGGCGCGACGGTCGCCGGATCGGTCCCGGTCCTGGTGGCCGCGGTGGTGCTCGTGCTGGCGGCGGGATGTGCCGCGCTGACGCCGGGTTTTCCGTGGTGGCGCGGGGTTCTCGCGGTGGCGCTCGGGTACGCGGCCGCAGCAGTGCTACTGGCCCGGTGCGTCCAGCGCATCGGCGGAGTGACCGGCGACGTCCTCGGCGGTTGCGTCGAGGTGGCGGTCGCCGCGGCGCTACTGGCGACCGCCTGAATCAGCAAACGAAATCGCCGGCGCATACGGCAGCGAGGTCGGGGCTTCGTCGACCTACCAGGCGTATTCCAAACCGGACAGCGCTCCCCGGCTGACCCACACGAGGATCTCGCCGACATCCGCCACCCAGGCGCGCCGGGGGAACACACCGTTCAGCTCGCCGTCCGGGACGGCATCGGGCACCGTGAGGTCGACGCTCACCGAACCCGGAGCCCAGGCCGCGACGACTTCCGCCCGGTCTGCTTGCGCGAGCAGCACCGCGCGCTCATCCGAGTTCAGCGGCCGCGGCATACGAAGAACTCCTCGATCCACGCACTCTCCGCGCGAAGTCGTCGATCGCCGCGTCGGTCTCGGTGGCTGGACGCACGGCCCTGCGCGGCGTCGTCGATTGCCTGCCGGCCGTCGGAGGTTCGGCAGATCCGCAGCGCCACGGCAAGTTCCGCCACCGGGAACGACTGCCAGGCGCCAACCGTCGACGACCTCCAAGTCGGCTTCCACGTCGACGAAGACGTCGCCCTCGCTCCGGTAATCCAGATCCGAGGTGTCGAAACGGGAGTACGCGAACTCCACCATCGCCCCCCACGGCCAAATCCCCCCAGAACACGGCCGGACCGTCCCAGGCTGCGGCGGGAGCTGAATCCGTGTTACCAAGGGAGTGCCCGCGACGTATGACCGAGGGGACCTCGTGGCACCCAGCTCGCCCGGATCCGCGCACCTTACCCGGCGTCGGCTGTTCCAGTTGTCCGCCGGTCTTCCGGTTCTCGCCACGGCTGCCTGCGGTTCGACGCCGGACAGCCCAGCTCCGAACCCCGCCGCACCCAAGCCGGACGGAGCGCTCGGAGCGAATTTCAACGCCGATCCGGACACCATGGGCTGGGACGAGCTCCGGCGATCCGGCACGAAGTGGGTGCGCGGGTTCACCGCGATGCCCGATCTGGACAAGCACGACGCCGCCGAAAACCCGACGATCAAGAAACTGCGGCAAGCGGCCGATCGCCAGTACGGCACTGTGCTGTCGCTCAAGTTTCCGTACTTTCCTGATTCCCGCAAACCGATTCCGCGGCCCGGAACCCCGGCGATGCAAGCCGATCTCGCGCGGGTCGGCAAAGTGCTGCCCGCGGTCATGGACAAGGTCGACATCCTGGTGATCGGCAATGAGCCGTTCATCGAATGCCCGCAGTCCGACTGGAACAACGGCGCGCTCAACGAATTCTACGAGACCGTCGCCGCGCAGGTGATCAAGCAGCGCAAGGGAAAGACCGTCCTCTACATGGGCGCGCTCAACAACCTCGAAGATCCCCAGTGGACTGGCACCGGCACGGAACGCTGGATGGCCTACGTCCGCGACACGCCGGAGATCGAGGGCACCGACCTCCATCCGCACGTCGGCGCGCCGGACCAGGTTCGGGCGTTTCTCGATTACACCCTGCCCAGGCTGGGCGGCAAGAAGTTCCTCGTCACCGAGTTTTCGCTGGTCCAGCTGTGGAAGAAGCATCTCGCCGACCGGATCTCGGCCGAGTACGCGGGCAAATACCACGTGCCGAAGGACACCAAGGTCTGGCAGGTTATCCGCAACGCGCTGCACCAGCCGTTCGCCCAGGCGCGGTGGGACGATTTCCTCCGCACCAGCCCGTGGTTCGAGAACAACAAGGGCTTCCTCACCGACCAGATGACGAAGTTCCGCGCGACCGGCAAGCTCGCCGTCGCCGCCTACGGGATCGATCAGGGCATTGCCGCGCTCAACGGCGGGGACTTCGGACCGGATACCCCGCCGTGGCTCCTCAACAGCGTGTTCGCGCGGGCGACCGTGCAGAAGAATCCCGACGGCACAGCAGCGCCGAATTACGCTTGGCTAGACGAATTCACCGCGCTCCAGAACCATTAGCCAGCGCGGCGAGGAAGGCGTCCGTCGTCGCGCGGTCGCGGACCGCAATACGCAGGTGGTCTGCGCCAAGACCAGGGAACGTGTCGCCGCGGCGGACGGCGTAGCCTGCTTCGCGCAGTCGCGATCGGACGTCCGCGCCGCCGGGGATTCGGACCAGCACGAACGGGCCGCGCGGGGTGCCGGGTACGGGAATTCCCAGTGCGGCCAGGCCGGACTCCAGGTAGTCGCGGTCGGCTTCCGCGGCGGCGGCCAGCTTTTCGGCCTCTTCCAGGGCGGCGGGGCGGCAGCAGGCGACTGTGGCCACAGCGGCCAAAGTGGACACTGACCAGGGTGGCTGTACCGCGCGCAAACGGGCGATCAGCGATGGCTCGCCGAGCACGTATCCGGCTCGCAGGCCCGCCAAGCCCCAGGTTTTGGTGAGGCTTCGCAGCACCACCACGCCCGGGATTCGTTCTCCGGCAAGGCTTTCGACTTCGCCGGGGACGGCGTCGAGGAAAGCTTCGTCCACCGCGAGCACCCGTCCGGGACGCGCCAGGGCCCGCAGCGAATCGGCGGGATGCAGGACCGACGTCGGGTTGGTCGGGTTGCCGACGAAGACCAGGTCGGCCGAATCAGGGACCGCGGCGGGAGCTAGGCGGTAACCGTCCGCTTCGGACAGGATGACCCGGTCGACCGGGTGTCCGGCGGCGCGCAGAGCGGCTTCCGGTTCGGTGAATTGCGGGTGGACCACCACTGCGTGCTCAGCGGGAAGCGAAGCCAGCAGCGTGAACGCTTCCGCGGCACCGGCGGTCACCAGGACGTCGTCGAAATCCCGGCCGTGCCGGGCGGCGACGGCTTCCGCGGCGCGGGTTGGGTCCGGGTAGGCGGCCAGGTCGTCCAGCGCGGCGGCGAGTTCCGCACGCAGCCACGAAGGCGGAGCCGGGAGCCGGACGTTCACCGCGAGGTCGACGAGACCCTCGCCGACCTCGCGATCGCCGTGGTGGTGGAGGTCGTAATCAGCCATGGACCGCTGCCAGGGAATGGGCGCGCACCCGCGAGGCGAACCGGTCCGCCAGTTCGGGATGTCCGGCCCAGTGCACGTGCAGGTAGGACGCGTGCAGGGAGGCCGAAGCGAACCCGTCCAGGCTGCGATCCCAGCCCCACGCGGCGGTTTCCCCGTGCGCGGGCGTGATTTCGGTGCGGTGGAATTCGTGCCCGGTGACCCGCTGCCCGGCCGCCGCGAGCACGTTGTCCGCGACCGAGACGGCCCGGCGGTAGCCGAGCTTCCCCCGCGACGTCATGGTCGCATCCGCGGCGATGGCGCCGACCATCGGCAGCCCGTCCAGCGAACGACACAGGTACAGCAAGCCCGCACATTCCGCGCTCACGGGCATTCCGGCGTCGATCGCCGCGCCGACGGCCGTCCGAAGTTCCACATTGGACGACAACTCGGCGGCGTGCACCTCCGGGAATCCGCCGCCGAAGTACAAACCGGCGCACCCCGCAGGCAAGGTCTTGTCCCGCAAGGGATCGATGTCCACGACGTCGATTCCGCGAGCGGCCAGCAGTTCGATGTTCTCGGCGTAGCGGAAGGTGAACGCCGGACCGCCTGCGGCGGCGAGGGTCGCACGCGGACCGGCCCACCCCGGACCGGCAGTCCACAACGGACCAGTCAGCGCGGGAGCAGTTCGAGCCACCCGCGCAATGGCTTCGAGATCGACCCCAGCGGCGACCCATTCCGCCAGTTCCGGCAGCAACCGCTGGGACTCCGCGGCCCGTTCGGCGGCCGGAACCAGACCGAGGTGCCGGCTCGGCGCATGCACGTTTTCGTTGCGCCGCAAGGCACCCAGCAACGGGACGCCGGTCGCTTCCAGCGCGGTGACGATCTCGTCCTCGTGCCGTTGCGAGCCCAGTTTGTTCAGGATCACCCCGGCGAGCCGGACGCGCGTGTCGTACTGCGCGAACCCCAGCACGGTCGCCGCGACGCTGCGCGAAGCCGCCGAAGCATCGACCACCAGCACGACCGGCGCGTTGAGCAACCGCGCGACATGCGCGGTCGACGCGTAGCCTTCGGTGCCCAAAGCGCCGTCGAAAAGGCCCATCACGCCTTCGATGACCGCGATGTCCGCGCCCGCGGAACCGTGGCGCAGCAACGGAACCAGCGTGTCCTCGCCTTGCAGGAACGGGTCCAGGTTACGCGCGGGCCGGCCGGTGGCGAGCGAATGGTAGCTGGGATCGATGAAGTCCGGGCCGGCCTTGTGCCCGGACACCGCGTGCCCGGCGCTGCGCAACGCGGCCATGAGGCCGGCCGCGATGGTGGTTTTGCCGTGCCCGGAACCGGGTGCGGCGATAACGACCCGTGCTACCACTCGATCCCCCGCTGGCCCTTCTGCCCGGCGTCCATCGGGTGCTTCACTTTCGTCATTTCGGCGACCAGATCCGCGGCCTCGACCAATTCCGGCGGCGCGTAGCGGCCGGTGATCACGACGTGCTGGTGCCCGGGCCGGCCGGCCAAAGCGGACACCACGTCGTCCACTTCGAGCCAGCCCCATTTGAGCAGGTAGCTGAATTCGTCCAGGACATAGAAATCGTGCGTTTCGGCGGCGAGCCTGCGTTTGATTTCCGCCCAGCCTTCCCGGGCGTTGGCGGCATGGTCCGCTTCGGAACCCGGCTTGCGCGACCAGCTCCAGCCCTCGCCCATTTTGTGCCACTCGACCGGACCGCCCTGCCCGATGTCGTCGTGCAGCTTCCCGAGCGCCTTGAACGCGGCTTCCTCGCCGACGCGCCATTTCGCCGACTTCACGAACTGGAACACGCCGATCGACCAGCCCTGGTTCCACGCGCGCAACGCCATGCCGAAGGCCGCGGTCGATTTGCCTTTCATCTCGCCGGTGTGCACGGCGAGCAGCGGACGGTTGCGGCGCTGCCGGGTGGTGAGCCCGTCCTTCGGCACGACAGCCGGTTTTCCCCGCGGCATCAGGCAGCCCTTCCCGTCCGTTCGCGCACGGCCGAGGCCAGCGATTCAGCGGCCACATCGGACAGTGGCACGTGCTCGGCTCCCAGGCGGCCCGCCAGTTCCGCGGCCAGGCCGAGGCGCATCCGGCCGGTCTCGCAGTCCATCACGATCGTCGTCACGTCGGTGAGCAAACCCGCGGCGGCGTTGGCCCGCGCCACCGCGTCGGAACCGCTCGTGGCGCGGCCGTCGGTGACGAGCACCAGCAGCGGCCTGCGGCGCGGATCGCGGATCGCCTCGACCCGCAGCACCCGCGCGGCTTCCAGCAATCCCTCGGCCAGCGGCGTACGGCCGCCGGTCGGCAAGCCCTCCAGCCGGGCCGCGGCGGCTTCGACGCTGATCGTCGGCGGGAGCGCCAGCTCGGCGTCCGTGCCACGGAAGGTGACCAGACCGACCTTGTCCCGCCGTTGGTAGGCGTCCAACAGCAGGGACAGCACGGCGGTCTTCACTTCCCGCATCCGCGTCCGCGCGCCCATCGAACCCGACGCGTCCACGCAGAACAGCACCAGATTGCCTTCGCGGCCTTCGCGCAGCGCGAACCGCAGATCCGCGGACCGCACTTCGAGACCGGCCCCGGATCGGCCCCGCGCCTGCTGATGCGGTGCGGCGGCACGGATCGTCGCGACCAGATGCGGCCGCCCGTCCCGCACGCTGGGCGGCTGCACGCCGATCGTCCGGCCGGTGTCGGTGATCGCGCGCGACCGACGGCCCCGTTCGCCCTCGCCGGTGCCCTTCACCCGGAACACCCGCGCACGAAAGGTATCCCCGGCGCCGACCGTCTTCTGCGGCGAAGACCCATTGCCCGAAGGCTCGGAAGGCCCGGAAGACGGAGCGCCCTCGGAAGGGCCGCCGTCGTCCGGAAGCGGCCCGCCGTCGTCCGGACCCGGCCCGCCGCCGGAAGGCCCGTCGTCGTCCGGTCCGTCCGGAGGCTGCGCATCCTCCAGCGCCTGTTCCAGCTGCTCCTCGGAAATCCCCGGCGCGTCGAACGGATTCCGCCGCCGCCGGTGCGGCAATGCCAGCCGCGCCGCGACCCGGATGTCCTCGGTGGTGACCTCGGCGCGCCCGGCCCACGCCGCGTGCGCGACCGCCGTCCGCGCCGTCACGATGTCCGCGCGCATGCCGTCGACCTCGAACGACGCGCACACCTCGGCGATCTGCCGCAGCGCCGCGTCCGGCAGCTTCACCGACGGCAGAAGCCGTTGCGCCGCCTCGATCTCCGCCGCCAGCGCCGCGTCCGCCGAGGCGTAGCCGTCCGCGAAACCGTCCGGATCCGCTTCGTAGGCCAGCCGCCGCCGGACGACCTCGACGCGCTGCTCCGGATCCCGGCTCGACGCGACCTCGACGGTCAGCCCGAACCGGTCGAGCAGCTGCGGCCGCAGCTCGCCCTCCTCCGGGTTCATCGTCCCGATCAGCACGAACCGCGCCGCGTGCGAAACGGAAACGCCCTCGCGTTCGACCGTCGCCCGGCCCATCGCCGCCGCGTCGAGCAGCGTGTCCACCAGATGGTCGTGCAGCAGGTTGACCTCGTCGACGTACAGCAGCCCGCGATGCGCGGCGGCCAGCAGGCCGGGCTGGTAGTCGGTGACGCCCTCGGCCAGCGCCTTCTCCAGGTTCAGCGAGCCGACGACCCGGTCTTCGGCCGCGCCGACCGGCAGTTCCACCAGCCGCGCCGGCCGCCGGTGCGCGGGAACGCCCGCCGCGTGCGGGCCGTCCGGGCACGCCGGGTCCGGGCTGACCGGGTCGCAGGAGAACCGGCAGCTGTCCACTACGTCGACGCCCGGCAGCAGCCCGGCGAGCGCGCGCACCATGGTCGACTTCGCGGTGCCCTTTTCGCCCCGCACCAGTACCCCGCCGACCGCGGGCGAGATCGAGGACAGGACGAGCGCCAGACGCAGGTCCGGCATCCCGACGACAGCGGTGAACGGATAGGGCTTCAAGAGCACTCCCTCGTGGGTCGGCGTCCGGCCGATCATCGCACAACGAGCCCCTCGCTTAGGGTGGGAAATCGTGCGCGAAGAATCACGCCTGACGGTGGTCGGGATCGGAGCCGACGGGTGGGCCGGGCTCACCCCCGCGGCCCGCGACGCCGTGCGGCAGGCGGACGTCGTGCTCGGCGCGGAACGGCACCTGGCGACCTTGCCCGAAGGCCTCCGCACCCGGCCTTGGCCGAGCCCGCTGCTTCCCGCGCTCGACGGGATCCTGGCCGAGCAGACCGGCCGGGTGTGCGTGCTGGCCAGCGGCGACCCCTTCCTCTCCGGCATCGCCACCACCCTCCGTGACCGCGGCCACGCGCTCGAAGTCCATCCCGCCGTTTCGTCAGTGACACTGGCTCGCGCACGGCTCGGCTGGTCGTTCGAGGAAACCGAGGTCGTGACGGTCGTCGGCCGCGCCGTCCACCGCGTCGCGCGAGCCCTGGCACCCCACCGGAAACTGCTGGTCCTGGGCGGCTCCGCGGCAGAATTGCGCGAGCTGCTCAAGGCCCGCGGGTACGGCGATTCCGCCCTCACCGCCTTGGAAAACCTCGGCGCGGACGACGAACGGATCTCCGACGGCTGGACCCGCGACCCCGGTCCGCTCACCGTGTTCGCCGTGCTCTGCGACGGACCCGGGCTCCCGCTCATCGGTCTCCCCGACGATGCCTTCGAGCACGACGGCCAGCTCACCAAACGCGACCTCCGCGCCTCCGCCCTCGCCCGCCT
>NZ_LWSF01000007.1:100784-129378 GCF_001651785.1 Amycolatopsis sp. M39 | reverse complement strand
CGCGCGCATCCGCTGAACCGCGCCGTCGCGATCGAACGCGACCCCGCGCGCGCCGAACGCATCCAGCGCAACGCCAATACCCTTGGCGTGCCGGAACTACAGGTGGTCACCGGTCCAGCACCCGAAGCGCTCGCGGGGCTCCCCCGTCCGGACGCGATCTTCGTCGGCGGCGGCCTGACCGTGCCCGGTGTCCTCGACAGGTGTGTCGAAACCGACGCCCGGATCGTCGCGCACGGTGTCACCCTCGAAGCCGAGCAGATCCTGGCCGCCGCGTACGCCCAGCACGGCGGGGAACTGCAACGGATCTCCGTGGAGCACGCGAAACCGCTCGGCGGGTACACCGGATGGACGCCGTCCCGAGCAGTCACGCAGTGGAGCTGGAAATGACCGTTTACTTCATCGGCGCCGGACCGGGCGCGGCCGACCTGATCACCGTGCGCGGCCGCGACCTGCTCGCACGCTGCCAGGTGTGCCTGTACCCGGGCAGCATGACGCCGACCGATCTGCTCGCCTACTGTGCGCCGGACGCCGAACGCGTCGACACCGCCAACCTCAGCCTTGACGAGATCGCCGCGAAACTGATCGAGGCGCATCGAGCCGGGCACGACGTCGCGAGGCTGTGTTCGGGCGATCCGTCGCTCTACAGCGCGGTCGCCGAGCAGGTGCGGCGGCTGGAACCGGAAGGCGTGCCCTGCGAGATGGTGCCCGGGGTTCCGGCGTTCGCCGCGTCCGCCGCCGTGCTCGGCCGCGAGCTGACCGTCCCGGGAATCGGGCAGAGCCTGGTGATCACGCGCGCGCAGGCGAGGTCCACCGCGATGCCGGACGCCGAAACGCTGGAGAATTTCGCCCGCACCGGTACGACTCTCGCGCTGCACCTGGCGATCAACCACGTGGAGCGGGTCACCGAAGAACTCGCCGGGCACTACGGCGAGGACTGTCCCGCCGCCGTCGTCGCGCTGGCCAGCCAGCCCGGCGAGACGGTGGTCCGCGGCACCCTCGCCGACATCGCCGGTCAAGCGCGGGCCGCCGGAATGACCCGCGCGGCCACGATTTTCGTCGGCCGGGTCCTCGCCGCGGGCGGATTCCCGGACAGTTTCCTGTATTCGAGCACCCGGGACCGGGCGAGCCAACCGGAGTCGTTGTGACCGATCTGCGCTGGGGCCTGCTGGGCACCGGGACCATCGCCGCCGAATTCGCCGCGGGCGTCGAGCAAAGCCGTCACGGCGCGCTCGCCGCGGTGGCCTCGCGCACCGCCGAGCGGGCGCGCGATTTCGCGGCCAGGTACGAAATCCCGAAAGCGTACGGCAGCTACGAGGAACTCCTCGCCGAACCGGACGTCGACGCGGTCTACGTCGCCACTCCGCACGCGCAGCACGGGGAATGGGCGATCCGGGCCGCCGAAGCGGGCAAGCACGTGCTGTGCGAGAAACCGCTCACGCTCACCGCGCCCGACGCGGAGAAGGTCATCGATGCCGCGCGGCGCAACGACGTTTTCCTCATGGAAGCGTTCATGTACCGGCTGCATCCCCAGACGCGACGGCTGGTCGAGCTGATCGAGTCCGGCGCGATCGGCGAAGTCCGGGCTGTGGACGTCACGTTCAGCTTCGACTCCGGCGAGAACGACGCGGCCCGGCTCGGCGATCCCGCGCTCGGCGGCGGCGGAATCCTCGACGTCGGCTGCTACTGCACCTCGCTGGCCCGGCTGGTTTCGCAAGCCGCGACCGGAATTCCGGCAGTGGAGCCGACACGCGTCACCGGCATGGCACGGCTCACCGAAAGCGGCGTCGACGAGTTCGCGATGGGCCTGCTGCGCCTGCCCGGCGACATCATCGCGCAACTGTCCTGCGGTTACCTGCTCACGCAGGACGACCACATCCGGATCTACGGCACCGCCGGCCAGCTGTACGTGCCGAAGCCCGCGTGGATCCACGAACTGCGCACGCCGGGCGTTTCGACGATCGTGCTGACTCCGCCGGACGGCGAGCCCGAGGTCATCGAAATCGAAGCCACCCAAGGGGTTTACGCCCGGGAAGCGGACTACGTCGCCGCGCACGTCGCGGACCGGCAAGGACCGGAACTGGCCTGGACCGAAACGCTCGCCAACATGCGCACCCTCGACCGGTGGCGCGCGGCCGTCGGGTACGGGCGATGACTGTTTTGGTCCTGGGCGGGACCGCGGAAGCCCGCGACCTCGCCGCCCAGCTGCACGACCGCGGCGTCCCGGTGGTCTCCTCGCTGGCCGGACGCGTGACGCGGCCGCGCCTTCCGGTCGGCGAAGTGCGGATCGGCGGGTTCGGCGGCGTCGAAGGCCTTACGGCCTGGCTGCGCGAAAACAATGTCCAGGCAGTGGTCGACGCCACGCATCCGTTCGCCGAACGCATCGGCGCCAACGCTTTCCACGCCGCCCAAGCGGCGGGCATTCCCCTCCTGCGACTCGCGCGGCCCGGCTGGCAGCCGAGCGGCGACGACCGCTGGCACTGGGCCGCCGACCTCGAAGAAGCCGCCGCGCTCCTGCCCGGCCTCGGCACCCGCGTGTTCCTCACCAGCGGCCGCCAGGGCCTGGCCGCGTTCGCCGGCCTCGACCCGCTGTGGTTCCTGATCCGCTGCGTCGACCCGCCCGGCCAGCCGCTGCCGCGCCGGCACGAGGTGGTGCTCGACCGCGGCCCGTACCGCCTCGGCCGCGAACGCGCGCTGATGACCGAACACGAGATCGACGTGCTGGTCACCAAGGACAGCGGCGGTGCGATGACGGCCGCGAAGCTGACCGCCGCGCGGGAACTCGGCCTGCCGGTGGTCGTCGTGCGCCGCCCGCCCCGGCCGTCCACTACGGAAACCGCGGACCCCGCCGCCGCGGTCGAATGGGTGCTCAACCGATGAATCAACTGTTCTACGACGTCCTGCACCGCCGCCGCGACGTCCGCGCCGAGTTCACCGGCGAACCGATCGACGACGCCGTCCTCACCCGGGTGCTCGAGGCCGCGCACGCCGCGCCGAGCGTCGGGATGAGCCAGCCGTGGGACTTCGTGCTCGTCCGCGACCCCGCCACGCGCGAGGAGTTCGCCCGCCACGTGCACGAGGAGCGCGACGTGTTCGCCCGTTCCCTCGACGGCGAGCGCGCGGAGACGTTCGCCAAGATCAAGGTCGAGGGCATCCGCGAATCGAGCCTCGGCATCGTCGTCACCTACGACGAGCAGCGCGGAGCCCCGGCGGTGCTCGGGCGGCACGCGATCGCCGACGCCGGGCTGTACTCGGTCTGCCTGGCGATCCAGAACCTGTGGCTCGCCGCGACCGCGGAGGGGCTCGGCGTCGGGTGGGTGAGTTTCTACCGCGAACCCGCGCTCGCGGACCTGCTCGGCATTCCCGCCGGGATCCGGCCGGTGGCCTGGCTTTGTATAGGACCGGTAACGAATCTGGCCGAGGTTCCCGACCTGGAACGGCACGGCTGGCGCGGCCGAGCGCCACTGGCCAGCGCGTTACACCACGAGCGGTTCACCCCGCGCGACGAGGGGTCAGCGTGAACCTGCCGGAGTGACCCAATAGATTTCCTCTAATGCGTCCGATTGCCGTAGTGCTGGGGTTGCTTTCGGCGCTGTGCGCCCTGGCCTATCCCTTCCTGCCGGTAGTGCAGGACACCGCGGAAGTCGTCTGGCCCGCCGCCTCCGACACGCGTTCGGTCAACGCGCCCTTGACCGGGTACTGGGCACAGGAGCTGAAGGCCGAGCTGCCCTGCGAGACGATCCGCTCGCTCGACGCGCGCACGAACGGCCCCGCGCTGCTGTTCTCGACCGTCCCGGACGGGCGCACCGGCAAGCACGCGGCCAACGGCGTCGGCCTGCAGCTGCGCGTCGACAACGGCGTGCTGCTCGCGTCCAGCCAGGGCCAGCAGATCTCGCAGCAGCCGCTCCCGCAGACCGGCTGCTCGGTCACGCTGGACTCGGACGCGACCCAGATGACGCTCGCGGTCGGCAAGACCCCGATCTTCCACACGACCGGCGACGTCCGGCCGCGCGTGCTCGGCATCTACTCCTCGATCACCTCCGCGCGCGACCCGATCGCCGGGCTGCACGTGTCGGTCGTCCCGGACACCCGCTACCAGACCTCGCCGACCGCGCTGAAGATCGTCGTCGGCGTCCTCGCCGCGCTGTCGTTCCTCGGCTGCCTGATCGCGGTGTGGCGGATGGACTCCGGGTTCGCCCGCCGCGCGCCGCGCTGGGCCCCGGTCGGCTGGTGGCGGCTGACCGGCCGCGACGCGACGGTGTTCGGCGTGCTCGGCGCGTGGGTCTTCATCGGGCCGGTGACCTCGGACGACGGCTACATCCTCACCATGGCCCGGGTCACCGAGGCCACCGGGTACCTCACGAACTACCACCGCTGGTTCGGCGTCGCGGAAGCCCCGTTCGGCTGGTTTTATCACCTGTACGAGCTGATGACGCACGTCAGCACGGTGCCGCCGTGGATCCGGCTGCCCTCGTACCTGCTCGGCGTGATCAGCTGGCTGCTGATCAGCCGCGAGGTGATGCCGCGGCTGGGCACTCAGGTCCGCCGCAGCCGCGCCGCGGGCTGGGCCGCCGCGGCGGTGTTCCTGGTCTGGTGGATGCCCTACAACAACGGCGTCCGGCCGGAACCGGTCGCCGCGCTCGGGTCGCTGCTGGCGATCTGCGCGGTCGAACGCGCGCTGGTCACCCGCCGGTTGCTGCCGCTGTGCCTCGGTCTCACGGCGGCCGCGTTCACCCTCGCCGCCACGCCGACCGGGCTGATCGCCGTGGCCCCGTTCCTGGTCGCCGGGAAACCGCTGTTCACGCTGGTCCGGCAGCGGTCGGCGAGCGGCTGGCTGCCGATGCTCGCGCCGNTCGCGCCGATCCTCGCGTCCGGCTTCCTGGTGCTCGTGGTGATGTTCGCCGACCAGACGTTCGCGACGGTCCAGGAGGCCACCCGCATCCGCACCGCGGTCGGCCCGAACCTGTCGTGGTTCCAGGAACTCGCGCGGTACCAATTGCTGTTCGAGAGCCTTCCGGACGGCTCCGCGCCGCGCCGGTTCCCGGTGCTGCTCGTCCTGCTCTGCACGATGACCTGCCTGGTGGTGCTGCTGCGCCGCGGCCGGATTCCCGGCGCCGCGCTCGGGCCGAGCCGCCGGCTGATCGGCACCACCGCGTTGTTCTTCCTGTTGCTCGCGCTGACTCCGACGAAATGGACGCACCACTTCGGCGCGTTCGCCGCGGTCGGCGCGTCGATGGCGGCGCTCACCGCCTTGGCGACCAGCTCGACCGTGCTGCGTTCCAACCGCAACCGCGCGGCGTTCCTGGCCGTGCTGCTCGTGGTCGGCGCGCTCGCCGCGACCGGGCCGAACGCGTACTGGTTCGTCTCGCGGATCGGGGTGCCGTGGACGAACGGCGCACCCTCGGCAGGCGGCATCCCGCTGTCGACGATCCTGCTCGGGGCCGCCGCGGTCGCCGGGATCTACGCATTCGTGGAGAACGTCCGGGCGCACCGGCCAGGACCGGCGCCGCAGGAAGGCCGCAGCCGGTCGCTGCGGCTCGGTTCGCTGTCGCTGGTCGTGGTGTGCGGCCTGGTCGCGGCCGGCGAGATCTACACGATGGGCGCGGCGATCTACTTCCAGCGCGACAGCTACAGCCTCGGCGCGGCCAACATCGGGCACCTGTTCGGCAAGAGCTGCAACCTGTCCGACCACGTGATGGTCGAGCGCGACGCGGCGAAGAGCATCCTGCACCCGCAGCGCGAACAGCGGACCGTGCCGGAGAAGCCGGTGACGCAGAACCCGCCGAACCCGCTGCCGAACCCGGACCAGGACAACGGCCGGATCCAGACCGGCTTCCACACCAGCCCGGTCGACGACAAGGACCCGCTGGCCGAACCGCCGCACGGGTTCAAGCAGGACCAGGTGCCGATGTGGAGCAGCTACCTCGACACCCAGACCCGCGCCGGACGGCTGCGCAGCGACTGGTACGCGCTCACCGACCGCACCGAGAACGGCCAGATCGTGGTCGCCACCGCGAGCCAGCCCCGGCGTCCCACCTCGGTGAGCCTGGAGTACGGCGTGAACACACCGGAGGGCGTGCGGGTGCTGCGCGGCCAGTTCGCGCTCCCGCCCGGCGCGGGCACCGGCGGCTGGAACGACACCCGGATCAACCTGCGCGACCTGCCGCCGGAAACCACGTCGGTGCGGATCGTGACGGTGGACAACGACCTCACCGAGGACGGCTGGATCGCCGCGTCCGCACCGCGCGTGCCGACCTTCACCACGCTCACCGACAAGCTCGCGGGCAAATCGGTGTACATCGACTGGCCCGCGTCGTTCGTGTACCCGTGCGCCGACCCGGTCACCTCGCACGACGGCATCTCCGCGATGCCGGACTACCGCATCACCCCCGGCCAGCTCGCCGACGAGGCGAAATGGGCGTCCAGCACCAACGGCGGCCCGAACGGCTGGCTTGAGGAGATCGCGGACGAGCCCGAGGTGCCGAGCTATCTGAACGGGCAGCCCTACCAGTCGTGGGGACAGTTGCTGCAGATCGAGCCGTATACGACCGGGGTGGCGCCGACGGTGCGGCACGGCGAGAAGACCGTGTGGGGCTGGTGGTCGCCGGGGCCTGGGCCCTCGCAGCCGAACGGCAAGGACCCGACGCGCTAAGTGCCTCGTGAGTGGCGGTCCCGGGGAGAACCGGGATCGCCACTCACGAGGGCTCCCGCAGCCGCCGCGCCGCCCCCGCCGACACCGCCGGCAGCACCGCCAACGCCAGCAAGCCCCACTGCAGCCCGGCCGCGTTCGCCAGCGCCCCCACCGCGGGCGCGGCCACCCCGCCGACGCTCACCGCCAGCCCGAGCGTCACTCCGCTGGCCGTCCCCAGCCGGTTCGGCAAGTAGTCCTGCCCCAGCGTCACATGCAGCGAGAACGGCACATACAACGCCACCGCCGCAAGCGCGACCAGCGGAAACACCCCGTACCCCGGCACCAGCGCGATTCCGGCGACCGCGGGCACCGCCGCCGCGTACGAGACACGGACCGTCCGGATCCGCCCCCAGCGTCCGGCCAGCACCCCGCCGAGCAGCGTGCCCAGCGCGCCGACGCCGAACAGCACCACCAACGCCACTTCCCCGGCGAACACGCTGCCGGTTCGCTGCGTGACCCAGATGGCGAGGAAAGTGTTGAGCGAGAAGGCCACGATGGAGCGTCCGACGACCACGACGGTCAGCCAGCCGAACTGCCGCCAATCGTCGCGCCCGGTGTGTACGCGGCTTTTCGCCGTGGCGTGCAGATCGCTCATCCGCCGGAACAACGCGGCGATGACTACCCCGGCGACGAACGCGGGGAGCACCAGATACGGCGTCGCGACCAGCCCGCCCGCCTGCAGCACCGGGGTGACGACGATCGGCCCGAGCGCGAAACCGACGTTGCCGCCCAGGGAGAACCAGCTCATCCCGACGTGCCCGTCGCCGGCGATCCGGCGGGCGATCCGCGCCGACTCCGGGTGGTAGGCGGCGACGCCGAGGCCGGACAGCGCGATCGCGAGCCAGGTCAGCGCGTAGGAGTCGGCGAGCCCGGACAGTCCGATCCCGGCCCCGGCGACTGTCATCCCGGCCGGCACGAGCCATGGCATCGGCCGCCGGTCGGTCAGCACGCCGAACAGCGGCTGGACCACCGAGGACAGCAACGTCGCGGCCACCGTGATCCCGGCCGCGGCGAGGTAGCCGTAATGCCGCTCGGCGACGAGAAACGGGACGAGCGCGGCGACCGCGCCCTGGTAGAGGTCGTTGACCGCGTGGCCGATCACCATCAACGGCATCGGCCAGCGCGCGGTCCGCGGCGGAGCGGGGAGTGTTGTCGTCACTCAAGCATCGTCAGGCCTCGGACGAGCTTCGCGATTCCGTTATTATGCCGAGTTGTGTCGATTTCCAGCCACCTGCCGGCCGCGCCCACGAACATCCGCGATCTGGCCGCGACCGCGGGCATCGCCGAGCACTGGCATGACGAGCACCAGATCGTCTACGCCAGCAGCGGGGTGCTGGCCGTGCACACGGACCGGTCACGCTGGATCGCGCCCGCGCACCGGGCATTGTGGATTCCGGCGGGCACCGTGCATTCCCACCGCGCTTACGGCGTCACGCGGCTGCATCTGTTCGGCTTTCCGCAGGAACTGAGCCCGCTGTCGGTCACCGAGCCGACCGCCCTCGCGGTCACCCCGCTGCTGCGGGAACTGCTGATCGCGTACACGGAACTCGGCGGGGACCGCTCGACCCCGGCTGGCCAACGGATGCGGGCGGTGTTGTTCGACCAGCTCGCGCTGGCTCCGGAACGTCCGGTGCGGGTGCCCGCCGCGCACGATCCCCGACTGGTGGCCGTGTGCCAGTCGCTGGAGGCGGATCCGTCCGATTCGCGCAGCCTGGAAGCGCTGGGCCGCACTGTCGGCGCCAGCGCCCGGACGCTGACCCGGTTGTTCCGCGCGGACACCGGCATGACGTTTCCGCAGTGGCGCACCCAATTGCGGCTGTATCACGCCTTGCGGTTGCTGGTGGAAGGCCGGTCAGTGACGTCCGTGGCGCAGTTGTGCGGATTCGCTACCACCAGCGCGTTCATCGACGTGTTCCGGCGGTCTCTTGGGCATACGCCGGGATTTTACCTCCACAGCGGGCAATTCGACGGCGCACGACGAGACTCGCCGCGAACCGGTTGACGCCGAACGAAACGAGGATCAGGCCGGTCGCGTCGAGCAGATGCGCGCCCAGGACGCCGGCCAGCGCGAACGAGCCGACGCGGACCGCGAGAAAGACCGCCCACAGCGCGATTCCCGCCCCGGTGAGCCGATACTGCAGCCCGTCGGCCTGCCGGAACCTCGTTACGCAACCCATTGCGGCACCGGTGCCCGCCACCAGGACAAGCTCGCCGATCAGCAGCCAGTCCGCGCGCTGGAACCCGCCGTCCAGCTCGAACCCCAGCCAGCCCAGTCCCACCGCGATCAGCGCCAGCGGCATCACCAGCATCCGCCACGGTTCGGCGGAGCGCCACTGGAACTGCCGCACGATCAGGATCCCGGCCGCGACCGCGATCAGCACGTCGTCAACCATCGCCAACTCCATCACTAGTGATACTTCTCCGAATGTATCACCGGTGATTGAATGAGGCCATGCGCGCCGCCGACCTGCACCGCCTCGCCCGCACGCTGCGCGAGATCGCACTGACCAGCACCGGGAACACCGGCGCGGACCAGGTCAACGCGGGAGAACTGGCAGTGATCGAGGACGTCTCGCGAAACCCGGGCGCGACGATCAGCGACGTGACGCGCCGGACCGGGCTGGCGCAGAGCCTCGTCTCCAGGATCACGCACCGGATGGCGGACGCGGGCATCATGCGCCTGCGGCCCGACGAGAAGGACCGGCGCAAGTCCAGGCTGGAGATCGAACCGTCCGCCCGCACGCTGTTCCGCGCTCGCGCGGACGGTTCGATCGCCTCAGCCCTCGCCGCGTTCGCACCGAAACTCAGTGCCGCACAGCGGAAAGAACTCACCCGCCACCTCGCCGAGGCGGAACGACTGCTGCGAGAAGGTCAGGAATAACTCCGCGGCGTCCACACAATCGACCGCCCGTCCGGCCCTTCCTCCGCCACTGTGCGCGACGAGCCCACAATAAGCAGGCACCGCATGTCCACAGCAGCCGGATCAAGCCCGCCCAACGTGGTAACCCGGATGTCCTCCTCCGGCCCGCCGACGTCCCGGGCCACCACCACGGGCGTTCCCGGGTCCCGGTGCCGCAGCAGAACTTCCCGCGCGTCAGCCAGCTGTGTCACCCGGGTCCGCGAAGCCGGGTTGTACAGCGCCAGCACCAGATCCGCCGCACCAGCCGCGTCCAGGCGGCGTTCGATGATCTCCCACGGCTTCAACCGGTCCGAAAGGGACAGTACGCAGTAGTCGTGCCCCAGCGGTGCCCCGACCCGCGACGCGGCCGCCTGCGCCGCCGTCACGCCGGGCACGATCCGCACCCGAGCACCGGCGCCGTTCCCAGCCGAAACCTGTTCCAGCACCGCCGAAGCCATCGCGAACACACCCGGATCCCCGGACGACACCACGGCCACTCGCGCGCCCGTCGCGGCCAGCTGCAGCGCCTCGACCGCCCGATCCGCCTCGACCCGGTTCCCCGACGCGTGCCGCTGCTGCCCCGCCCGTTGCCGAACCCGCGCGACATACGGCCCGTAGCCGACGATGTGGTCCGCCGCCGCCAGTTCCGCCGACGCTTCCGGCGTCAGCCACTCCGGCCCGGCCGGGCCGAGCCCGACGACGACCACCTCGCCGCCTGCCGCCGGAGCTGGAGCCGAAGGAGCGACCGCGGGCTCACCGTCCACTCGCGACTGATAAGCCGGACTCGGCAAGAGCGCCAAGGAAAAATACGGCACCGACTCCGGATCGACGTCCGCGAACGGCTCCACCCGCTGCTGTCCCCAGGTCGCCCGCTCGATGTACCAGGCATCGTCGAGCTTGCCCGACTCCGCGAGCGCTTCCCGCACAGAACCGAAGGTACGGCCCAATTTCAGCACCGCCGCCGCTTCGGTGTCCGCCAGCCGCCGCGCCAATTCGGGCGCTGGCAACGTTCCGGGCAGCACCGTGAGCACTTCGTCGCGCTGCACCAACGGGCGGCCGAGCACCGACGCCGCCGCGCTCACCGACGTCACGCCTGGCACCACTTCGGCCTCGAACCGTCCGGCGAGCCGCTCGTGCATGTACATGTAGGAGCCGTAGAAGAACGGATCGCCCTCGCACAACAGCACCACGTCCCGTCCGGCGTCGAGGTGCTCGGCAAGCTTTTTCGCGCTCAGCTCGTAGAAATCGGCGATCGCGCCCTCGTACCCGCCGGGATGGTCGGTGGTCTCGGTGGTGACCGGATAAACGAGCCGCTCTTNCCCTCGCGCAGATACGGTTCGGCCACCGACCGCGCGATGCTCCGCCCGTGCCGCGCGCTGTGGTAGGCGACGACGTCCGCCTCGCCGATCAGCCGCGCCGCTTTGACCGTCATCAGTTCCGGATCGCCGGGACCCAGCCCGACGCCGTACAGCCGCCCCGTCATTCGACCGCGCTCGCGATCGCGTTCACAGCGCCGACGGCCATCGCACTGCCGCCGCGCCGGCCGTGCACGACCAGGTACGGCGCGGGCGCGCGCTTCGCCAGTTCCACTTTGGACTCCGCCGCGCCGACAAACCCCACCGGCACACCGATGATCGCCGCCGGTGCGCCGACGCCCTCGTCCAGCAGCTCCAGCAACCGGAACAACGCGGTCGGCGCGTTGCCGATCGCCACCACCGAGCCGGGAAGCCGGTCTCGCCACAGCTCCAGCGCGGCGGCCGACCGCGTGGTGCCGAGCCGTTCGGCCAGGCCGGGCACGCTCGGGTCGGCCAAGGTGCACACGACGTCGTTCGCCGCGGGCAAGCGTGTGCGCGTGATGCCGCTGGCGATCATCTTCGCGTCGCACAGGATCGGCGCACCCGCCTCCAGCGCGGCACGGCCCGCCTCGACCACGTCGAGCGAGTACCGCAGGTCGTCGACCAGGTCGACCATGCCGCAGGAGTGGATCATCCGGACCGCGACGCCCGCGACGTCGCCGGGCAGGATCGCCAGGTCCGCCTCTTCGCGGATCGTGGCGAACGAGTGCCGGTAGATCTCGGCCCCGTCCCGCAGGTAGTCGATCACGAAGGTCCCTTTCTCGCCAACGCATCCGCCAACTCGGACGCCGTCCTCCAGCGTCCGTCGACACGGTAGCCGCCGGGTTCGGCGACAACGTCGCGGTGGGCGCCGGACGGTCGTCCGCACCGCCGGGCACAGCCCGAGACGTGCACCCGCTCGCCGTCCGCGACCAGTGTCGCCGCGTCCGCGCGGACGTCGGCGAGAGACTTCGCACACCCCGGCGCGCCGATGCAGGCGCTCAGCTCCGCCGTCGCCGGATCCGTCGAGAGTCCCGCCGCGTGCAGGCGTTCGACATCCGCGCCGCCGGGCAGCAGGACCGAACGCCACGGCGTGACCACGGCGTCGCCGAAGCCGGCCAGCGTGCGCAACTGAGCGGCGGTCAACTGGCCGAATCGAGGTGCGACCCCCACCGCCTCGCCGCCGTCGTCGCGCCGGATCCTCCCGACCGTCGGGTCGATCCGGCTCGGGCGCGTTCGCGGCATCTCCCGAGCACCGTCCGGCAGCAGCGTCGAAGGATCGGCCAGTTCCCCGATCCGCCATGCCTGCCCGCGCGTCCGCGCAAACGTTTCCGCCACCGTGAGCAACGCGGACACCGCCTCGTCCCGCGGCACCAGCCAGCCGGAATCAACGCCCGCCAGCAGCACCGCCCCGGTCATCGGACCGATCGCGCGCCAGCACACATCCGTGCCCACCACGTCGCCGCGCCCGTCGTCGAAACCGAACAGGAACCGTCCCGGCAACTCGGCGAGTTCCGGCTGGGCGCACAACGCCCGATCCAGCGTCACGGACAACCCCCGGACATCGGCGAGCCCGCCCCGTACCCCGCTCAACGGCGAGGCCAGCACGTTCCGCACGCGTTCGTGGCTGGGCGAGGGCAACAACCCCGCTCCCGTCAGCCGTGCGGCCAAGCCCGGCCGGTGCACGCCGCGCAGCTGGACGTTCGCTCGCGAGGTCAGGTGGACGTCGCCGTCGCCGAGGTCTTCCGCACAGGTTGCCAACGCCCGCAACCGATCCGCGGTCACCACGCCGCCGGGAAGCCGGACCCTGGCGAGCGGCCCGTCGGCCGCGTCGTGCGTCGCGAAGACTCCGGGGCAGGCGTCGGCGCGCACGCGGGCAGGGCTGGACATGGCGCTCACTGTAACCCGCGGCTGGTTTAACAGGCTTGCGATCATATGTAGTACGTCTGCTACATTTCATCGCACAGGCAGGATGGGGGACATCTCATGAGAGATCCAGCGGACACCGTGCTCCGCGTCGAAGGCTTGCGCATGCGCTACGGCGCGAACGACGTGCTGCACGGCACGTCGTTCACCGCGCACCGCGGCGAGGTGCTGTGCCTGCTCGGCCCAAACGGGGCTGGCAAGACCACGACGATCGAAATCCTTGAGGGGTTCCGCATGCGATCCGCCGGCGAGGTGTCGGTGCTGGGCACCGACCCGGCGCGCGGCGGCGAGGACTGGAGGGCGCGGCTGGGGGTCGTCCTGCAGTCCTGGCGCGACCACGGGAAATGGCGCGTGCGCGAACTGCTCGACCTCCTCGGGTCGTTCTACTCGCCGTACTCCACCGACCGGATCCGCCGTCCGTGGGACACCGGCGAGCTGATCGAGGCGGTTGGGCTCAGCGAGCACGCGGGCAAGAAGATCCGGATGCTCTCCGGCGGGCAGCGGCGCAGGCTGGACGTGGCGATCGGCATCGTCGGCCGTCCCGAACTGCTGTTCCTCGACGAGCCGACCGCCGGGTTCGATCCGCGGGCGCGGCGCGACTTCCACGAGCTCGTGCACCGCCTCGCCGACGACGACACGACGATCCTGCTCACCACGCACGACCTCGACGAGGCCGAGAAGCTCGCCGACCGGATCCTGGTCCTGAGCGGCGGCCACATCGTCGCCGACGGATCGCCGGACCAGCTGAGCAGGCAGATCGCCGGCGAGGCCGAGGTGCGCTGGACGGTCGGCGGACAGCGGTTCGTGCACTCGACCACGGAGGCGACGAAATACGTGTACGAGTTGTTCAAACAGCACGGCGAAGCGGTCGCCGACCTGGAGGTCCGGCGCGCGTCGCTGGAGGACACCTACCTGACGCTCGTGCAGCGCGCGGAGTCCGGGATGGCCGCGGCAGGGGCGCGATGACGGCGTCGGGGCAGCGAGTCGCGGCGCGGGCCGGCCTCCACCGCGGTCTCGTCGAATTCCGCCAGCAATGGACGAACCGGGACGACCTGATCGGCCAGGTCGCCTGGCTGGCGATGATCTTCGGCACGCTCTTGTTCATGCGCGGCGCGCAGTTGCCGGGCACCTCGTTTTCGCTGGGTGCCGCGACGGTGCCGAGCGTGATCGGCGCGGGCCTCGTGTTCAACGGCATGTCCGCCGTAGCCGGGGCGCTGATCGTCGACCGCGAGGACGGCACATTGCTGCGGGCGAAGGCGACGCCGAACGGCATGCTCGGCTACCTCATCGGCAAGATCACGACGTTCTCGATGGTGCAGGTCGCGAGCATCGTCGCGCTGCTGGTGCCCGCGCTGTTCCTGTTCGACGGGCTGGCCCCGGACGGGTTCTTCTCCATCCTGAACCTGGTGTGGGTGCTCGCCGCGGGCCTGGTCGCGACCATGCCGATCGGCGCGGCGATCGGCTCGCTGATCCAGGATTCGCGGATGATGGCCCTGGTCATGCTGCCGATGCTCGGGCTCGGCGCGATCTCCGGCATCTTCTACCCGATCACCGCGCTGCCGGGCTGGCTGCAGGGCGTCGGGCAGGTGTTCCCGATGTACTGGCTCGGGCTCGGCATGCGCTCGGCGCTGCTGCCCGGCCAGGCGGTCGTCGTCGAAATCGGGCAGTCGTGGCGGCCGTGGGCGACCCTGGGGGTGCTGCTCGCGTGGGCCGTGATCGGATTGGTGCTGGCCCCGATCCTGCTGAAGCGGATGGCCCGGCGCGAATCGGGGTCGTCGGTGGCGGCGCGACGGGNCGACGGGAAAGGGCACTTCAGCGTGTGTGAGGCGCGGTGAGCGAGAACGTCTACAACCGCATCGCGGTGCTCCGCGCCGAACGCGGCATCTCGCGGCGGCAGCTCGCGGACGCGCTCGGCGTGCACTACCAGACCATCGGGTACCTGGAGCGCGGCGAGTACAGCCCGAGCCTTTACCTGGCGTTGCGGATCGCGGAGTTCTTCGAGGTCGCGGTGGAGGTGCTGTTCTCCACCGCGCCCTTCCCCCGGATCGGGGACGAAAGCAAGCCCGCATGAGGGTCTGCTCACCTTGACGACGCGGGTGCGCCCGGCGAGAGTAAGAGCGCACACGCGTCGGCACGCGGAGGAACCCGGTGGAAATCCGGGGCGGTCCCGCCACTGTGACCGGCGGCCCCGCGGCCGCCGGCAGCCAGGAACTCCCGCCGGCGACACCGTCGACCCGGGGCGCGGACACCCCGAGTGAGGAACGCCGTGATCCTGCTGCTGTCCACTTCGGACACCGACCTGCTCAGCGCCCGGGCCAGCGGAGCGGACTACCGGCTCGGCAATCCGTCCCGGCTGCCGCTGCGGGAGCTGCCCGGACTGGCCGATGGCGCGTCGATCGTCGTCGTCCGGATCCTCGGCACGCCGCGGACCTGGCAGGAAGGCCTCGACACGCTGCGCGCGTCCGGTGCGCACGTGATCGTGCTCGGCGGCGAGCAGACGCCGGACGCGGAGCTGATGAAGCTCTCCACCACTCCCGCCGGAATCGCCGCGCAAGCGCATCTGTATCTCGCGCAGGGCGGTCCGGAGAACCTCACGCAGCTGCACCGGTTCCTGTCCGACACCCTGCTCCTGACCGGCGAAGGCTTCGAGCCGCCCGCCGAACTGCCTTCGTGGGGCGTGCTTTCGCGGCCCGCTCCCGCGGGTGACGGCCCGGTCATCGGGATCCTCTACTACCGCGCGCATCATTTGTCCGGGAACACCGGCTTCGTGCACGCTTTGGCCGACGCGGTCGAGTCCGCGGGCGGCCGTGCGTTGCCGATCCACACCGCGTCCCTGCGCACGCGCGCGCCGGAGATGATGGCTGAGCTGGGCAAGGTCGACGCCCTGCTGGTCACCGTGCTGGCGGCGGGCGGCACCCGTCCGTCGGAAGCCGGGGCCGGCGGGGACGACGAATCGTGGGACGTCGCGGAAATGGCCGCGCTGGACGTGCCGGTGCTGCAGGCGTTGTGCCTGACCAGCGACCGCGAAACCTGGTCCGCCAGCGACGACGGCCTGTCCCCGCTCGACGCGGGCAACCAGATGGCGGTACCCGAATTCGACGGCCGGATCATCACGGTCCCGTTCTCCTTCAAGGAATTCGACGACGACGGCCTCCCCCGCTACCTCGCCGACGCCGAGCGCGCCTCCCGCGTCGCGCGCATCGCCCTCGCGCACGCCCGGCTCCGCCACACCCCGCCTGCTTCCCGCCGGATCGCCCTGATGCTGTCCGCGTACCCGACGAAGCACTCGCGCGTCGGCAACGCCGTCGGCCTCGACACCCCCGCTTCGGCGATCAAACTCCTGCGCCTCATGCGCGACCGCGGCTACGACCTCGGCCCCGACGCTTTCCCCGGCGTCGACCCGACCGGCACCGACCAGCCGGACGGCGACGCCTTGATCCACGCCCTGATCGCCGCGGGCGGCCAGGATCCCGAATGGCTCACCGAGGAACAGCTCTCCGGCAACCCGATCCGCGTCCCCGCCGCCCGCTACCGCTCGTGGTTCGCCGCGCTTCCCGCGGAATTGCGGGAGGCGATGGAACAACATTGGGGCCCCGCACCGGGTTCGCTGTATGTCGACACGTCGGCGAACCCCGAGGGCGACATCGTGCTGGCGTCGCTGCAGTCCGGCAACGTCATCCTGATGATCCAGCCGCCGCGCGGATTCGGCGAAAACCCGGTCGCGATCTACCACAACCCGGACCTGCCGCCGAGCCACCACTACCTCGCCGCCTACCGCTGGCTGGAAGAGGAATTCGGCGCGCACGCCGTCGTCCATCTCGGCAAACACGGTTCGCTGGAATGGCTGCCCGGCAAGACCGCCGGCCTCTCGGCCGCCTGCGCTCCCGACGCCGTACTGGGCAATCTGCCGTTGGTGTACCCGTTCCTGATCAACGACCCCGGCGAAGGAGCGCAAGCGAAACGCCGCGCGCACGCGACCATCGTGGACCACCTGGTCCCGCCCATGGCCCGCGCCGAGTCCTACGGCGACCTGGCCCGGCTTGAGCAGTTGCTGGACGAACACGCCAACATCGCCGCGATGGACCCGGCGAAGCTCCCGGCGATCCGCGCGCAGATCTGGACCCTCATCCAGGCCGCGAAACTCGACCACGACCTGGGCATCGAGGAACGCCCGCACGACGCCGAGTTCGACGATTTCCTGCTGCACATCGACGGCTGGCTGTGCGAGGTCAAGGACGCCCAGATCCGCGACGGCCTGCACATCCTGGGCGAGGCTCCGGTCGGCGAGGCCCGCGTCAACCTGGTCCTGGCGATGCTCCGGGCCCAGCAAATGTGGGGCGGCAAGCAAGGCGCGGTCCCCGGCCTCCGCTCCGCCCTGGGGCTGAAGGAAAACTCGGACGCCCCGCTGTCCGAAGTAGACGCCATCGAAACCACCGCCCACACGCTGGTTTCCGCCATGGAGACCCAGTCGTGGTCCCCCGCGTCGGTTTCTTCCGTCGTCACCGGCGTGCTGGGCTCCCCCGACGCCGAAGTCGCCCGCGTCCTGACCTTCGCCGCCACCGAGATCGTCCCTCGCCTGGCCGGCACCTCGTCCGAAGCAGACGCGGTCTTGCACGCCCTGGACGGCGGCTACATCCCCGCCGGCCCCAGCGGCTCCCCCTTGCGCGGCTTGGTCAACGTCCTGCCGACCGGCCGGAACTTCTACACCGTGGACCCGAAGGCCGTCCCCAGCCGCCTGGCCTGGGAAACCGGCCAGGCCCTGGCGGACTCCCTGCTCCGCCGCTACCGCGAAGACACCGGCGACTGGCCGCGGTCCGTCGGCCTCTCGGTGTGGGGCACCTCCGCCATGCGCACCTCCGGCGACGACGTCGCGGAAGTCCTGGCGTTACTGGGAATCCAGCCGGTCTGGGACGAAGCCTCCCGCCGCGTGACCGGCATCGAACCCATCCCGCTGTCCGAACTGGGCCGCCCGCGGATCGACGTGACAGTCCGCATCAGCGGTTTCTTCCGCGATGCCTTCCCGCACGTCATCACCCTGCTGGACGACGCCGTCCGCCTGGCCGCCTCCCTGGACGAACCCGAATCCGCCAACTACGTCCGCGCCCACGTCAACGCGGACCTGGCCGCCCACGGCGACAACCGCCGCGCCACCACTCGCATTTTCGGCTCCAAACCAGGTGCCTACGGAGCCGGCCTGCTCCCGCTGATGGACTCCGGAAACTGGCGCGACGACAAGGATCTAGCCGAGGTCTACGCGGTCTGGGGCGGCTTCGCCTACGGCCGAGACCTGGACGGGCGCCCCGCTCGCGAGGACATGGAATCGTCGTACAAACGCATTGTCGTGGCCGCGAAGAACACCGACACCCGCGAACACGACATCGCCGACTCGGACGACTATTTCCAGTATCACGGCGGAATGATCGCCACCGTCCGCGCCCTGACCGGCTCCGCGCCCGCGTCCTACGTCGGCGACTCCACCACCCCCGACGCCGTCCGCACCCGCACGCTGGGCGAAGAAACGGCCCGCGTCTTCCGCGCCCGGGTCGTGAACCCGCGCTGGCTGTCCGCGATGCGCCGCCACGGTTACAAGGGCGCCTTCGAACTCGCGGCGACCGTGGACTACCTCTTCGGCTTCGACGCCACCGCGGGTGTTGTGGGCGACTGGATGTACGAGAAGCTGTCGCAGTCCTACGTTCTGGACGAGGAAAACCAGCAGTTCCTGCGAGACGCGAACCCGTGGGCGTTGCGGGGAATCATCGAACGCCTGACGGAAGCCGCGGATCGCGGATTGTGGGAAGAGCCGGACCCGGAACTGATGGCCCAGATGCGTGAGGTTTATCTGAGTTTGGAAGGCGATCTGGAGAACGACTGAGCCCGTTGTGCCGGGTTGCGGGCCGACCCGGGCACAACTACACGGCTGAATCGTCCAGCGCTTTTCGAGCCGCACCGCGGGCCCGTCCGGGCAGGCGGCTCGGCGGGGTTGCCTCCCTGCCTGCGGGATCATGGCTCCGCTGAGCGCTCTCCTACGGCTTTGCAGCACTTTCGCCGTCCCAGACGACCAACCCACACAGCACCTCGACGCAGATCCGACAGCCGTCGCACGGCACTTCCGCCATGCCATTGGCCAGCCGTTCAATGCCTCGACAACACCGCGGTGTCCAAGTCCTTCCACCGCCGACCCACCCAACGCCGTTCCCGCCACCGCCACACAGCACTCCCGCCACCGGCGCGGCAGTGGGGACGCGCTCGGCCACACAGCACTCCCGCACCCGCCACGCAGCACTCCCGCACCTCGCCACACAGCACTCCCGCCACCGGCGCGGCAGTGGGGACGCGCACGGCCACGCAGCACTCCCGCACCCCGCCACGCAGCACTCCCGCACCCGGCCAGCCCACCCAGCACCATGACGCAGCCCCCGCTCCGTCGTCGCGCCTCCCCTTCGGCCGCACCCACTGGACCAACCGCGTCCGCAGCCGCCCGCCCCCGTGAACGTCCGCCGGAACAGCACCCCACCATCCTCGCCCTACCGCCAAGCCCGCCCCGCCCAGCCCCGCCACCACCACTGCTCGCGCCACCACCACTGCCCACCACCACTGCCCACGCCACCACCGCCCACCGCCACTGCCCCCGCCACCACTCGCCGCACCGCCCGAACTTCCCTCGCCGAGCAGTCGCCACGCTCCCCGACCGGCCTCCCCTGCCCGCGCCTGCCCAGTCCAACCGCACCGTCACCGTCTCCCCCTCTCCCCAGCGGACCACTCGCCCCCGCGGTCCGCGTCCCTTTGCGCGGAACCGTTGCGCCGCAAGGGTGAACCCGCCGCAGCGAATTCCGGCATACCTCCCGAACCAGCCCCCCGCCGGACAAGAGCAGCCGACCGCACCTTGACTTCATAATGGTCTAGTCCAATGCTTACGGCAGTCATTTTCCGAATGCTCGCCGGAGGACAGATGCAGCGAAGCAGACTGGCCGCCACACTCGTCGCCGCCGCTACCGTGGCCGGGGCAGCTGCCGTCGTGGCCGCGACCGCGCACGCACAGACCGGGACGTCGACCGGCCTCGACAACAACTGGTACGCCGCCGCGCCGTACCTCATGCCGCAGAGCAACAACCCGCCCGACCCGGTGACCGTCATGAACGCGACCGGGCAGAAAGCGTTCCAGCTGGCTTTCATCCTCGCGCCCAAGAGCGGCGGATGCAGCCCCACCTGGGACGGCACCTCGCCGGTCTCCTCGGACACGACCGTCGGCGACGCGATCAACCGCATCCGCGGCAACGGCGGCGACGTGTCAGTTTCGGTCGGCGGCTACGGCGGCACGAAACTGGGCCAGACCTGCGGCACCGTCGACGCGACCGCCGCGGCCTACCAGCAGGTCGTCGCGAAGTACAACCTGAAGGCCATCGACTTCGACCTCGAAGAACCCGAGTACGAAGACACCGCGGCCATCGCGAACGAACTCGGTGCCGCGAAGAAACTCCAGGCGGACAACCCCGGCCTGTTCGTCTCGGTGACCATGCCGGGAACCGCGGCGGGCACCGGCTGGTTCGGCACCCAGCTGCTGGACCAGGCGAAGTCGATCGGCTTCTCTCCCAACAACTTCTCGATCATGCCGTTCGACGGCGGCTTCAACGGCGGCGGCGCGTCGCAGGTGTCGGCGCTCGAAGCGTTCCACGGCCTGCTGCAAAGCCACCTCGGCTGGGACAGCGACACCGCGTATGCACACGAGGGTTTCTCGGGAATGAACGGGAAATCCGACACGTCGGAATACTTCAATATTTCCGATTTCCAGACGGTGTATGACTACGCGACGAGCCACCACCTCGGCCGGTTCACTTTCTGGGCGGTCAACCGCGACCGGCAATGCACGACGACGACCGACAACAGCGTGTGCTCGAACGTCCAGCAAAACGACTGGGATTTCACGAAGTTCACCACCCGGTTCGCCGGCGCGACCCCGCCGCAGACCACTCCGCCGACGAGCCCGACCAGTCCGACCAGCAATCCCCCGGGGACCTGCTCGGCACCGGAATGGCAGAAAACGCAGGTTTACACCGGCGGCACCCTGGTTTCGCACAACAGCCACAAATGGACCGCCAAATGGTGGACCCAGGGCGAGGAACCCGGCACGACCGGCCAGTGGGGCGTCTGGACCGACAACGGAGGCTGCTGATTTTCCCGATCGGGCGCGGCGACGCGGATTCCGTGCCGCGGCGCCCGATCCGTCAGCCGCGTTGAGAAATCACGGACGAACGCCGGGCAGGTGGGTATTCGCCCGGCGGACTTCCGAAGCCAGCGCAGGCACCTCGATCACCCGTCGTCCGGCCGCGACAAGCCGCTCGACCCCCTCCGCCTCGACGAACAACGAGGGCTCCCGCCAGGCCATCACCACGCGCGGAATGGCGGTTTCGAGGATCAGCTGCGTGCAGCTTTGGGGGTGGGACGCGCGATCGCTGCACGGTTCGAGCGAGCTGTACATGGTCGCGCCGGCCAGTCGCGGGTCGTGCGGATCCAGCTTCGCCAGCGCGGCTTCTTCCGCGTGGTTGCGCGGATCGCCTTCTCCTGAATGCCCGGTGGCAAGCACCGTCCCGTCCGGCAGCCCGACGACCGCACCGACTCGAAACGTCGAACTCGGCGGGCATTCGTCGGCAAGCTCGATGGCCTGCCGCAACCGCAGCAGATCAAGCGACGACGGTTCAGCCGCGGCGCGGTACCGCAGCACCGCAACCTCTCCGAGCCGCCGCACTTCCGTCAGTTCCAGCGGCCGCGGGAACGCGCCCGGCCCGAGAAACCGCGGCGCGCGCGGGTCGCCGACCATGATCGGCGCGATCGCGAGCCGGAGTTCGTCGGCGAGCCCGGCGTCGAGGAACTGCGTGTGCACTGCCCCGCCGCCCTCGACGAGCAGCGTCCGGATCCCGCGCGCGCCGAGGTCGTCCAGTACGTGCTCTAGCCGTGGCGGACTGCCGACCTCCACGACAGTCGCGACCGCGCTCAAGCTGTCCGCGCTGCCTCGCGGCGCGTAGACGAGCTTCTCGGTGTCGCCGAAGGTGAAGAACCGCGACGCCGGATCCAGCTTGCCGCTGCTCGTGACCGTCACCTTGACCGGTTGTTCCGGCCGCCCCGCCGCGACCCGCTCGCGGCGGAGTTCGGCGGAGCGCACGAGGAGCCGCGGGTTGTCGGCCCGCACCGTGCCCGCGCCGACGAGGATCGCGTCGGCCTCGGCGCGGAGCCGGTCGACCTCCGCGAAGTCGTCCTCGTTGGACAGGAGCAGACGGGTGCTGCCGGCGTCGTCGAGGTAGCCGTCCAGCGATTGCGCCGCGGACAGCAGGACGTGCGGCCGTCCGGTCATCGTGCTCATCCGGTCATCGTGCTCCAGCCAGTCAGCCGGGGATCACGGCGTACTGACGTACGTACAAGTCGGTGTACGTCACCGGCCCGCGCGGCCCCGGCACCCGGTCGAGGTTGATGCCGGTTTCGGGCACCGCGAGCAGCTTGAAGCCGTCCAGCAGCCGGGTCGGCGCGTTCCAGAAGACGCCCGTGCCGGTGTAGCCGTCGAAGAACTGCTCCGCGGCCGCCGGGTTCTCGGTCGCGATCCCCGCGGCGAGCCCGGACGTGCGCTCGTTCGCGATCTCGACCGCGTCGACGAGCCCGCCGACCTTCTCCACGGTGACGGTCGCCTCCCGCTCGGAGTCCAGCGCCCACTCGTAGCCGATCGGATGCTCGTGCGGCGCGAGCGAGGGCGTGACGCCGCGCTCGGCCAGCGCCGACTCGATCTGCGGCCACACCGTGTCGTGCACGTCCTCGTGGATCAGCAGCAGGTTCAGCCGGTTGCAGACGCCGAGCCGGTCAAGACTCGAGAACACGAGGTCACGAACCTTGCCCGCATCCGCCGCGGCGTCGACGTACAGCACTCCGCCGCCATCGGCGTGCGCCAACGTGCGCACCCCGTGCACCGCGGCCTCGGTCGCCAGCGCGCGCGTGCTGTCGCCGCTGCCGCGCAGGATGACGAGCGGCACGAGCCCGGGCAGCCGAACCAGCGCCGACGCCGCTTCCCGCTCCACGCGCGGCACCAGCTGCACGACGTCCGGATTGATCCCGGCGGCGGCGAGCGCGGGCGCGATCACGACGTCCCGCAACCGCTGCGCCGAGCCCAGCGCCGCCGACCCGGTCCGCAGCACGCCGCCGTTGCGCGACTTGACCAGCTGCGACGCCACGTCGACCGTCACGTTCGGCCGCGCCTCGTAGTTCGCGCCGATGACGCCCACCGGACGCCGCCGTTCGACCAGCCGCAGCCCACCGTCCAACGTGGACACGTCGACGGACCGCTCCTGGTGCGGCGCGCCGGCCAGCAGCCGCAGCTGCGCGGCCATCCCGTCGAGCCGCTCGGGCGTGATGGTGAGCCGATCGAGCAGACCGGCGCTCATCCCGTCGGCCGTAGCCTTGGCGACGTCGGCCCGGTTCGCCTCAAGCACCTCGTCCCGGTGCGCGACGAGCCGCTCCGCCATCCCGACGAGCGCCGCGTCCACCGCGTCGTCCCCGGCGGCAGCCAACGACGGCGCAGCCGCCTTCGCCGCCCGCGCACACTCCTCGACGGCCTTCGCGACCTCGTCCATCGCCTGTCTCCCTCCGGCGGCTCAGCAGACGTCCAGTCTGCCGTACCGCCCACATGGGGAGACGACGGGCTCAGCCCTCGGGACACCCGCGGCACCGGCCTCCTGGTCGGCGACATGGTCGACAACGCCGCCGCTCACGACCGCAGCGGCCCAGCCTGCGGCCCGCCGCCACTGGCACGGACGCATGCCCCGCCAAGCATCCGCGCCGCCAGAGCACAGGCCCGCGATCGCACCGTGACGCCGTCGCGCTGCCCGCCTGGCTAGCCGACCAACGCCCCAGCGGCCGTCCAGCCACCAGACACTTCGCGGCACCGTCGGGCCTAGTGACCGGCCAGCAAGCCGCAGCAGAGCCAACCACCCACCGACGTCAACCGACGCAGCCCGCAGCTTGCCCGCTCCACCACGCTCAACGGCCAGAGCACCAGCTCATGCGACCCGGCGGCCAACCCCCGCTCGACCGCAGTTCAGCACCCGCGACACAGTCCACACAGCCCGACCCACCGGCCTCGCTGCCAACCACCAGCAGCCCCACCCGCCCATCGGGTGCGCTGCCAACCACCGGCCGTTTCGGCCAGCTATCGGCCGCTTCGCCCAGCTGCGGCCGCTCTGCCCAGCCATTGGCCACTCTGCGTGCCCACTGGCCGCCCAGCCCAGCTGTCGACCGATCCGCCGCAGTCCCGCCGTCCGCGGACCTCACCGCCGAACCACCACCGGCTCCGCCGCAACCCAGCGCCCCCGAGCCGTCGCACGACGCCGCCGAGCCGCCAGTTCGCGCCACCGCGCCGCAAGCCAGAACCGCAGCGACCACGTCATAACGCCAACGGCTGCAGCAACCACAACCCGCCCGCAATCACGCAGCTCGCTGTGAGCACGCCGAACACCAGCACCCACAACACCGCGGGCACAGCGGTCAACCGGCTCAGCTGATCGGCGTCGGAGTCCCGCGCCTGGCCACGCCGCCGTTTGAGCTGAAGCTCCACCACCGGCCGAACCCCGCCGAACAGCAGGAACCAGGTCAGCAGATACACGAACGGTGCCTGCACCATCTTCGGCGCGACCAGGGCCACCAGCCCGAGCACGACGGCGCTCGCCACCACCGTGAACACGCCGTAGGCGTTGCGCACCATGATCAGCACGCCCAGCAGCAGCAACGCGACCAGCACGAGCACCGTGGTGATTAGGTCGGCCCCGACCAGGCTCGCGAACAGCAGTCCCAGGACCGACGGCGCGACGTATCCGGCCAAGGCGGTAAACGCCATGCCCGGTCCCTCAGGCTTGCCGCGCGACACGGTGACACCGGAGGTGTCCGAGTGCAGCCGGATCGACCGCAGCCGCCGTCCGACCGTCACCGCGGCCAGCGCATGGCCTGCCTCGTGCACGATCGTGATGACGTTGCGGGCGAACCGCCACGGCGTCCCGCCGGCCAGGACGACCAGCAACGCGATCCCGCCGGTGACCAACGTGATGACACTCGGCGTGTTCGCCTGTTCCAGCGCCGCGCCGACTGTCCCAGTGCCCGCTGCCATGGCCGCACCGGAGATTTCTCCGGTGCCCGGTCGAGCACTGAGCACAGTCGAGACGGCGAGTGCAGACGTAATCACGCGGACACCTCACCACAGGCCCTATTTGGCTGCGGTGAGAGCCCAGGCAACACCCGTCGACCACGATTCGGTATGGGCGCGGCTTCATTCCATGACGTCCCCCTCCTGCCGATCCGCGACTTCACGCACCGCTCAGTCCGCCACCTCCCCGGACACCGACGCCCCCAGCCGATCAAGCCGGAACAGATGGACGGCCCACGACCGATACGGACGCCAATCCTCAGCCAACGGCTCAAGCTCGTCCGGCGGCGTGTCGGGAGGCAATGCGTACTCCGCACACAGAATCTGGTGGAGCTGGGTGTCCAGGCGGGGGAAGAGATCGGGATGCCCCGCACCGTGCAGCAGGATGTGCTCGGCGGAGAACGCTCCGATGCCCGGGATAGCACACAGCCGGCTCATCGCGTCGGGGATCGGCAGCGCCAGCAGCTCTTCGGCGTCCAGGCGGCCGTCGACAGCTGCCCGGGCGACAGCTCGAAGGCGCGCGAGCCGGAACGGCCCCACCGACGGTTCGTCGCCCAGCTTGGCCAGAATCTGCGGCGAGGGAAAGGAAAACGGGCCGTCTTCGCCCACCTGACAGCCATGCCGCAGAGCGAGCTGCTCGTGAAATCGCCGCGCTTGCTGGGCCCGCATTCCTTGCGTGAGCACGGCCCAGCAGGCTGCTTCATACAGCGACGGAAACAGCACGGGGCGCGCTCCGCTGTGGCGGGCGTGCAGCCGCCGGACCACCGAGTCCCGGCTCGCGACCTCGGCGAACCCGGATTCGTCGACATCGAGCGAAAGCATCCGGCGCACCTGCGCGACCACCCGCGCGGCGATCTCCACCGGCGCCGCCACTCCGACTTCGACCGTGCCCGGGGATCTCTGCCGGATCGCGGCCCCGGCATGGGTCCAGGTCCCCTCCACCGGGAACGCCATCCGCAGCACGCCCGGTTCGGCGGCGAAGGACCCCGCCGGGCCCGCCCCGGCGAGCCACCGCGCGGCGGCGCTCAGGTCGAAGGCCCCGTGCACGGCGATCTCACCGGTGGGCAGGTCGATCGGACGCAGGATCGGTGCGGTCATCAGTCAGTCCTCCTCGCTGGTCTCCGCGAGTCGGAGACCATGCGGACGACGTTAGGAACAGGCACCGACAATGCCAGGCCTCGAACGCTTGATCGGACAGATCTTCACTCGAACGAGTGCGGCACTGATGCCGCATACTGCCGGTATCCCACCGAGAGGACCTCCGTGCCGCACCACAGCACCCAGCAACGGCTCACCGATCTGCTCAGCGAGCCGGCCACGACAGCCGACGGCTTCCTCGACACGCTCGGCGACGCGGCCCAGGCCGGCCCGCCCACCGGGCTCACTCAGCGACTTATGCGCACCACGCTGCTGCCGCAGGTCTACGAACGCTACTGGCGGCCCGTACTCGGCCGCGTACTCAAAGGCCCCAGCGGCCCGAGCATGGCCGTCGAGGTCGTGCTTGCCTCCGAACAGCTCGCGCTGCAGCCGGGTCAGGTCGTGCTCGACGTCGCGTGCGGAACCGGCCGGTTCACGCGCGCGTTCGGGGACGCGGTGGGCCCGGACGGGCTCGTGATCGGACTGGACGGCGCACGCAGCATGCTTTCGCGCGCGGTCGAAGAAACCGATTCGCCAGCCGTGGCCTACCTTCGCGCCGACGCGGTCGAACCGCCGCTGCTTTCCTCCACTGTGGACGCTGTTTGCTGTTTCGCCGCCCTGCATATGTTCGCCGAGCCGGAACGCGCGCTCGATTCATTCGCCCGGGTTCTGCGGCCCGGCGGCCGGATCGTCCTGCTCACCAGTGCCCGCCGGGACTGCCAGCTGGCCCGGATCGCCGATACCGCAGGAGGAATCGTCAGCGGGCAACGCATGTTCGACCGTGGGGAAATCGCGAGCAGCTTGCGTGCGCGTGGCTTCGACGAGGTGCGCGAGCAGTACTTCGGTGTCGCCCAACTCGTCTCCGGTCGGCTGTCCGACGTGCGGTGATCCATTTCTGTCGGGGTTCGGAGTTAGCATTCCCCGCATGACCCACGCCGCACCTGTCCCACCCGACGACAGCCACCTCCGTTCCCTCATCGAAGCCACCGCCGATGCCGTGACTACTGCAGAACCGCTCAGCTCCGACTACGCCGGGGCTGACGCGGAAACCCGTGCTGCGGTTGACGAAGAAGTGCGTGCCCGCGCGAGCGACCTCGTCGCGCTCAGCCAGGATCTGCACGCACATCCGGAAGAAGGGTTCGCTGAACACCGGTCAGTCGGCGCACTCGCCGAGTTGCTGCTCGCCCATGGACACGAAGTGACCGTCGGGCTCGGCGGGCTGGACACCGCCTTGCGCACCGGGACTCCGGACAACGGCGGGCCGCACATCGCGGTTCTGTCCGAGTATGACGCGCTGCCCGGATTGGGGCATGGCTGCGGACACAATGTTATTTGCACTGCGGGAGCAGGCGGATTCCTCGGTGCGGCAGCAGTGGCCGAACGACTCGGCGGACGTGTGTCACTGGTGGGCACTCCAGCGGAGGAAGGCGGTGGCGGCAAGGAAACGCTCGCGCGAGCTGGGGTCTTCGACGATGTCGACGCGGTGATCATGCTGCACCCGTTCAGCCACGACATCGCGTTGCACCCGTTCCTCGGCAGGCGACAGCTCGAAATGGTGTTCCACGGCGTCGGCGCACACGCATCGGCGCAGCCGTTCATGGGACGCAACGCGCTCGACGCGGCGGTGGCGGCCTACCAGGGAGTGTCCGCGCTGCGACAACAGCTGCCGTCGAGCGACCGAGTGCACGGCATCTTCACCGACGGCGGTGCGCGGCCGAACGTGATCCCTGCCCGCGCGGCTCTCTTGTTCTACCTCCGGTCGGCGAATCCCGACACGCTGCGCGACTTGGCCAGCCGGATCACCGCGATCGCCCACGGCGCGGCGGAAATGACTGGCTGCGGGGTGGAATTGCACTGGGATGAGCAGCCGGCGTACCTGCCGATCCGGTTCAACACGACGCTGGCCGGGCGATGGTCGGTCAATCAGCAGGGCACTGGGCGGAAACCGTTGCCGCCGGGCATCGTGCCGGAGTTCCTGACCGGAAGCACGGACCTCGGGAATTTGTCTTTCCGGATGCCCGCACTGCACCCGATGATCGCGGTGTCCGGACCGACGGTCGCCTTGCACACCAAGGAATTCGCTGAGGCTGCCGGATCGCCGACGGGTGATCAGGCGGTAGTCGACGGCGCGCTGGGGTTGGCCCTGACTGCCGCCGACTATCTCGCCGACGCGGAACTGCGCGAAGCCGTGCACGACGAGTTCGAGGCATCGGGAGGGGCGCTGGACGTGCCGAGTTTCTTTGACTGACAGGTGTTGAGACGGCGGATGATGACGGCCAGGAGGTTGGAAAGGAGGTGCGCCGCGGCCGGTTTGACGGATTGGGTTGAAGCTTTGGACGGTTTGGGCTGACGCTGCGCCAGTAGCGGGGACTAGCACCGGCGGGCTCATTGTCCGGCACGGCACGGCACGGCACGGCACGGCACGGCACGGCACGGCA
>NZ_LWSF01000007.1:0-100740 GCF_001651785.1 Amycolatopsis sp. M39 | reverse complement strand
CACGGCACGGCACGGCACGGCACGGCACGGCACGGCACGGCACGGCACGGACGAGGATGCACTGCCTGAGAACGGCTGAGAATTCTCAGCTGATTCTTCTCAGGAAAGCCTGAGGGTTTTCCACAGGCTGCTCATAAGCACGGGCGCGAGTCTGGGTTCATGACCGAGAACGAGAGCCGGCCCGGCCCCGCTACAGCCGGTGGGCGCCAGCCGCACCAGAGCAGTGAGCAGTACGGCCCCGCTGGGGCCGGGTCGAGTCCGTTCGCCGCGGGGCAGGGGCATCCGCAGGGGGTCGGAGGCGGTCCTGTTGGGCAGGCCGGAGTGCGTGGCGGGCAGGAGACTGTCGCCAGCGCTCAGCAGGCAGGGCCGAGTAACGCGCAGCCGACCAGCGGTGCGCAGGCAACCGGACCGGGCGCGGCCCGAGTGCCCCAGACGGGTGCTGTCGCGCAGCCCGGGCCGAACACCGCGCCCCTGCCGAACCCGCACGCCGCGCAGGCCCAAACCGGCATTCCGCGCCGCCAACCGAACACTCCGCGCCACGAACCCGGCGCCCCGCATAACCCACCCGGCACCCCGCACCAGGAAACCGGCACGCCGCACTATCGACCCAGCACGCCGCAACACGAGACCGGTGCTCCGCAGCACCAGCCCAGCACCCCGCGCAACGAAACCTCCGCGCCGCAGCAGCCCGGCACCGCGCCCAACGAAGCCAACGCCCCACAGCAGCAGCCCAGCACCCCACAGCAGCTGCCCGGCACCGCGCACCATCAGCCCGGCAATCCGCACTACGGCCCAATGCCACAACCCGTGCAACCACCCGCGGCCCTGGCTGGTCCGCGGAAGCGGCCCGGTCGGCTGGCCGCACTCGTCGGGGCCACTGCACTGGCCGCCGCTCTCCTCGGCGGCGGTGCCGGTGCGGCGATCGTCGGGCTGACGAGCGGTTCCAGTGCGTCCTCGGGCACCGCGTCGTCGGCCGCCACGGGGCAGACCATCAGCAACACCACGGCCTCCGGGGACGTCAGCGGCGTCGCTGCGAAGGTGGTGCCCAGTGTCGTTCAGGTGAACGTCACGACCGGGCGGGGCACGGCGATCGGATCTGGCGTCATCCTCACCGCGGACGGCCGGATCCTCACCAACGCGCACGTCGTGCAGGGTGCGCAGACCGTCACCGTCACCACGTCGGACGGCAAGAAGTACCAGGCCGGGGTCGTCGGCTCGGACACCAAGAGCGACATCGCGGTGCTGCAGGCGCAGGGCGCGAGCGGGCTCACCGCGGCGACGCTCGGCGATTCGAGCAAGCTCGCCGTCGGGCAGCAGGTGATCGCGATCGGGTCGCCGGGCGGGCTGCAGAACACCGTCACCACCGGCATCGTCAGTGCGCTCAACCGGCCGCTGTCCGACGTCGGGGGCGGCGACGGCGATCAGCAGAACTCGCCCTTCGGGAGGCAAACCTCGAACGTCACGTCCGGGCCCAGCTACACCGCGATCCAGACCGACGCCTCGATCAACCAGGGCAACTCGGGCGGCGCGCTCGTCGACGGCCAGGGCCAGGTGATCGGCATCAACTCCGCGCTCTACAGCCCGGACTCCTCGGCGGGCAGCGTCGGAATCGGGTTCGCCATCCCGATCAACGACGCCAAGAAAATCGTCGACCAGATCGTCAACGGCTGACCGGAACTCCGGAGGCGGACCGTGGTCGGGGCGGCCCGCCTCCGCTCCTCACTCTCGGGACGGTGAGGAAACCTGGCCGCTCTCTCCGGGAATTCGGGGCCTGGAGAGAGCGGCTTCTTCACGCACCCGGCAGTTGGTAAACCAGCGTGAAGGTGTGCTTGCCCGCCTCATCCACGGCGATGTCGGCCGACCCGGAGATGCCCGCCAGCTCGTCCGTGCCCGAACCGGGCAGTAAGAGCAGCGACAGTCCCTCGTCTCCGGCCGTGTGCCGGAGAACGAAGCTGCCCTTCCGCCCGTCGACAGAGCCGTTGAAACGCTCGAAGGCGACATACGCGCGCGACGTCTCGTTCGACGCCGTCAGCATCTCGACCCGGCTGGTCCCCTCGACCGCACCGGTGAAGGTCTTCTCGATCAGCACTTGCGCGAACGTCGTGCCATCGGTCTCGTCCTGCGCCTGCGGCTCCCATTTGTCCAGCTCGAACGCGGCGACGGCGGTCCTCGTCATGCTGTTGCTCCTCTGCCGGAAACTCGATCCCGCACAGTCAACCGCCGATACCTGCCATCTCCTGTCAGGTATCTCAACGCCGCCGGTTGCCGAACAGCCCGCGCGAGAACTCCCGTCCGAGCGAACTCGCCGCCGAGCGCATGAACGACTTCACCGCCGGGTTGGTCAGCATCTGCGAGATCATCCCCGGCTCCTCCTTCTCCGGCTTGGGCGCGGCCGGTGCCTCGGGCTCTGCGGCCGGTGCCGAATCCGGGGCCGGCCCGGCTTTCGCCGCCAACTTCTCGTACGCCGACTCGCGGTCGATCGTCTCCCCGTACTTCGCGTTCAGCTCCGACGACGTGACCGCCGCACGGATCGCGTCCGCCCCGATCGACCCCATCTTCGACCGCGGCGCGCGCAGCCGTGTCCACGCGACCGGCGTCGGCGCGCCGCGTTCGGACAGCACGGTGACGATCGCCTCGCCGATCCCCAGCGACGTCAACGCCGTCTCGAGCTCGTAGTGCGGCGACTTCGGATACGTCTTTACCGTGCGCGCCAACGCTTTCTGGTCATCCGGCGTGAACGCGCGCAACGCGTGCTGCACCCGCGCGCCGAGCTGGGACAGCACGTTGTTCGGGATGTCGGTCGGCAGCTGCGTGCAGAAGAACACGCCGACGCCCTTCGAGCGGATGAGCTTCACCGTCTGCTCGATCCGCTCCAGGAACGCTTTCGACGCGTCGGAGAACAGCAGGTGCGCCTCGTCGAAGAAGAACACCAGCTTCGGCTGGTCGAGGTCGCCCTCCTCGGGCAGCTCCTCGAACAGCTCGGCCAGCAGCCACATCAGGAACGTCGAGAACAGCGCCGGCTTGGACTGCAGATTGTCCAGCTCCAGCAGAGTGATGACGCCCTTGCAGTCCTGCTGGCGCATCAGGTCGTGGACGTCCAGCTCGGGCTCGCCGAAGAACTCCTCGCCGCCCTGCGCCTCCAGATTGGACAGTGCGCGCAGGATGACGCCCGCCGTCGCCGCGGACACCCCGCCGATGCCCTTGAGGTCTTCCTTGCCCTCGTCGCTGGTCAGATGCGTGATCACCGACCGCAGGTCCTTGGTGTCCAGCAGGGCGAGACCGCGCTGGTCAGCCCAGTGGAAAATCAGGCCGAGCGTCGATTCCTGCGTCTCGTTGAGCCCCAGCACCTTCGACAGCAGCACCGGCCCGAAGCTGGTGATCGTCGCGCGCACCGGGATGCCGGTGCCGCTGGTGCCGAGCGGCAAGAACTGCACCGGACCCGCCTCGGGCACCCATTCGTCGCCCAGTTCCGCGGACCGTTTCGCGGTGCGATCGCTCGCCTCGCCGGGCGCGGACAGGCCGGACAGGTCGCCCTTGACGTCGGCCAGCACGACCGGAACCCCGGCCGCGGACAGCTGTTCGGAGATCAGCTGGAGCGTCTTGGTCTTGCCGGTGCCGGTCGCGCCCGCGACCAGGCCGTGCCGGTTCAGCGTCGCCAGCGGCAGCCGGACCGCGGCCGACGCTTCCGTCTTCCCGTCGATCACCACCGCGCCCAGCTCGACGGCCGCCCCGTCGCTCACGTATCCCTGCGCGATCTCCGCCGCTGGTCCCGACGCTTGCTCGGCCACTGGCCGCACCCCGTTCCGAGTCCGAAATCACACCTCGTTGCACTGGCTGACCGAGCGTAACGCGCCGGAAGCCCAGGTGACGCCGCTGATATCCCCGTGTCGGGTTAGGGTGGTGCGGGTGAACGACCATCTTGTCTGGATCGACTGCGAGATGACGGGGCTCGACCTCGGCAAGGACGCGTTGATCGAAATAGCCGCGCTGGTGACCGACGCCGACCTGAACGTGCTGGGCGAGGGCGTCGACATCGTCATCCACGCCGACGACGCCGAACTCGACGGCATGCCGCAGGTCGTCCACGACATGCACGCCAAGTCCGGCCTCACCGAAGAAGTCCGCGCCTCGACGACCACGCTCGCCGAGGCCGAGCAGCGCGTGCTGGAGTACATCCGCGAATGGGTGCCGGACCCGGCCAGCGCGCCGCTCGCCGGCAACTCGATCGCCACCGACCGCGGCTTCATCGCCCGCGACATGCCGGAGCTCGACAACCACCTGCACTACCGGATGGTCGACGTGTCGTCGGTGAAGGAACTCGTCCGCCGCTGGTACCCGCGGATCTACTACGCCAAGCCGGAGAAAGGCCTGGCCCACCGCGCGCTCGCGGACATCAGGGAGTCCGTCGGCGAACTCGAGTACTACCGCGCGATCGCCTTCGTCCCCCAGCCCGGCCCGACGAGCGACGAGGCCAAAGCCGCCGCCGCCGAAGTGCTGGAACGCCACCGAGGGTGACCCCCTGAAAAGCGCTCGCGGGCACCCGCTAGGATTGCTTCCAGCAAGGTGATCGCGAGATCTTTTTGCCAGATGGTGGCTATAGCTCAGCTGGTAGAGCACCTGGTTGTGGTCCAGGAGGTCGCGGGTTCGAGCCCCGTTAGCCACCCGCGCACCCCGGCTTCACCGAGATATTTTTCGGAGAGGCCGGGGTTTTGTCATTTCCGGGGTACTGTTGCCAGTGTCGGTGTCACGCAGGTCACTGGGCTCTCTCTCCTGGCCCACCCGCTGCCGCGTCGGTTGCCCCTGACCGGGTTCACGGTGGGTCACCGCCGCTGACCTGGGCTGTTGTCCCGGCGAGCCGGAAAGGGGACCCCCTTGAAACGGGGCCTGAACGCCCTGCTAATCTTTTCCACGTCGCCGAGGGAAACCACGGCGACGGGAAGCACCAAGCGCCATTAGCTCAATTGGCAGAGCAGCTGGCTCTTAACCAGCGGGTTCGGGGTTCGAGTCCCTGATGGCGCACCCTCACTCCCCAGGTTATCGGAAACGTTAACCTGGGGTTTTTGGTTTTCTGGAGGGATTTCTTCCGGTTCCGGACTGTCCATTGTGGTCGTTGGCGAGCCCGAGGCAAGCCCGAGACTTCGCGCCGACTTCCGGGGGATGATCGCCGCCGTCGCTTCCGCCGCCGCGAACGCCACTTGCGGCAGGACGGTCGTGTAGGTGTTGGACGTGATGGTGATCGAAGAATGCCGCAGCATCCGCTGCACCACCTTCATCTCCACCCCTGCAGCGAGCGCCAGTGTCGCCGCGCCGTGGCGCAGATCGTGCAACCGGATCGGCGGCAACCCCGCCAGACGGCACAGCTCGTAGAACACGTCGGTCACAGACGCGGGATGCAAAGGACTGCCGTCCCACTGGGTGAAGGCCAGATCGTGCTCTTTCCACTGAGATCCGAGGCGCTCCCGGTCCGCGTCCTGCACGGCCAGATGCTGCGCCAGCACCAGGGCGGTGTCCTGGTCGATCGCGACCGCGTTCACCGACTCGTCCGTCTTCGGCGGAGTCTCGCCGGTCTCCCAGCCCCACTGCACGATCTGGTTCGACACCCGCACCTCACCGGCCGCGAGACGGATCTCCGACCGCTGCAGTCCGCACGCCTCTCCCCGCCGCAACCCGATATGCGCGATCAGATGAAACAACGGATACAGCGGATGGTTGACCGCGACGTCGAGGAAACGGCCCGTCTGCTCCGGGGTCCACACCATCACCGGGCACGGGATCTTCCCCGTCCGCCGCCACTGCAGCACCCGCTCCGTCGTCCACACCAACGGCGTCCACCGTGCCTTCGCGGGAAGCTCCACCAACGACGCCACGTTCACCACCAGCAAGCCTTCCTTGGCCGGGCGGTTCAGGCACGTCTTCAACGTCCCGTTGATCCGGTGGATCGACGTGGGCCCGACCGGACGCTGCCACTTCACCGCCGCGACCTTCCTAGGGTCCCCGCTCTCTCGGTAGACCGCGATCAGCTCGTTGTGCTCCTCGATCGCGTCGTACATCGCGTCCAGATGCCGCACCCGCAGCTTCCGCCGCCGCACCTGCCCCAGATGCGGACCCAGATACAACCGCACATGCGACTCATACGACCGATACGTGTTGCGCGAAACCTTCCCATGCTTCACCGCCAGGAACCCCGCGAACTCCTCGGCCATCAACGGGTCGTCGGTCACATCCGCGCCCGCCCGGACAAGGCGTCGCATCTCGTCGATGTCCGGGAACTTCTCGCGATTGGCGAACGCCACGGCGATCACGTCGCCGATGTCGCGCCGCAACTCGACGTCGTCCTCGTCCGCGATCGCCAGCAACCCGCGCACCTGTTCCAGCTGGTTCTCCGCTGCGGTGGCCGAGTCGAATCCGCGGCGTCGTCGCGGACGTCGCTGCCCCGCCGCGTCCGGCGGAAGCTCGACGCGGAAACCCCATTGGCCGTGTTTGTAGTTCTTCAGCTTCGGACACGCGCTGCCCACCGGCTTCCGGTTCTCGTCCCGGCAATTGCACGTCCGGTACACCGACCCCTCGGTCACCGCACACCATCCCCTCGTCGCAAGGTCTCCTGTGGAACCAGCGGATCCGATCGCTGGGGAAGACATGCTCGCGCCGCGACCACCGCTCGGGGAAGCCCGAGACTCCAGCGGATCACCCGATCCGGCGAACCAGGCCGAATTCCAGCGAACCCGCTACCCCGTCCGCGTTTCCAGCCCGAGCACCCGCAACAGCCCCGCGGTCGGGACCCGATACCCGCCGCCCACGCGCACAACCGGGCACGGGAAACCGCCCTCGCGCGCCAGCGCGTACGCCGTCGTCCGGCCGATCCGCAACGCCCGCGCCGCCGTCATCAAATCCACCACCGCCGGCAACGACGCTACCTCCGCCACCGTCATCGGCGTCGGCTCCTGCGCGGTCACGACGCCGCCGCTTCCGCGAGCCGCCGCCGCGCCAGACCAGCGCACACCGGATCCAGATCCACGCCGACGAACGAACACCCGTGCTCCAAGGCCGCGACGCCCGTCGTTCCGGTGCCGCAGAACGGATCCAGCACCACTCCCCCGCGCGGACACCCCAGACGCACGCAACGCCGCGCGATCTCCAACGTGCCCGCCGCCGGATGCCCGATGCCCGAACGACCGGTCGGCACCCGCCACACATCCGACCTGACCTCGCCGGCATCAGACTCCGGCGCGAACCAATGCTCTGGTGACCGGGTCAGCAGNCCGTCTCGTAGCGCTGGGAGAGTCGGTCCCGCGTGCTCTCCGGCCGCGCGTTCGGCTTTTCCCACACCACCGCGTTCCGCAGCAGCCACCCCTGCTCCTGCAACGCCAACGCCACGCGCCACGGCACCCCCACCAGATCCTTGCGGCGAAACGCCGACTGCGGCGGCCGATGCACCCCGTACCGGCTCGCCATCCGCGCCGCCGCCGTCCGCGCCACGGAACCCCGCGCGACGTAGTTCCCCCACGAACCGCCGAAGCAATCCCCCAGATTCAGCCACGCCGTCCCGTCCGGCCGCAGCACCCTCGACACCCGGTCGAACACCTCGACCAGATTCGTCACATAGAGATCCACAGTGGGCTCCGCCCCGAACTGACCCGCGACACGGTAGTCCCGCAGGCCCCAATACGGCGGCGACGTCACCACGCAATCCACCGAACCGCGCGGCATCCCCGCCACCACCTCCGCCGCATCCCCCACACACACCTGCACCGAACCGCTCATCGCTCGCGCTGCCGCCAGCCCACGACTGCCCGCCTGCCCTGTGCGGCGAGAGGACTTGGCGTTCTCGGCCGGTGAGCCCTGAACAACGCCGTCCCCACGCTGACCGGCGACCGCGATGTCGTCGTCCGTCATCGCGTCCCTCCCTCGTCGTGGCCGGCGTCGGTGATGCGCCGGAGTGCGAGCTCGCGGTAGGCGGGGTTGGTGTCAATGCCGGTGAAACGCCGGCCGAGCGCGCGAGCGGCTACGCCGGTGGTGCCGCTTCCGCTGAACGGGTCGAGAACGTGACCGCCAGGCGGGCATCCGGCCGCGATGCAGCGCCGCGGGATCTCCACCGGAGACGGTGCGGGATGCCCGGCGCGGGTGCGGTCGGGCGGGATGGTCCACACATTGCCGGGGTTGCGAACGCGTTGCCCGTCGGCGGGAGTGCGGGGCCAGGTTCCGCGCGCGGTGTTCGGCTTGCCGCCGCCGGGGTAGGTGCGGCGGGACAGGGCGCGGTCGCCGGTGTAGGGCTGCCGGATCGCGTCGAGGTCGAAGTAGTAGTCCGGCTGCGTGACGAACAGGAAGAGCATCTCGTACCGGGTCGCGAGCCGATCGGAGATCGGGGTGGGCGTGGCGTGGGGTTTGTTCCAGACGATCGCCGACCGCAAGATCCACCCGTCGTCCTGCAGCGCTAACGCCAGCCGCCACGGCATGCCAAGCAGATTCTTGTGCGGCACGTCCGCTCGCGGCCGGTAATGCGGCTGCCCCGTCTGGCCGGGAGCGCTGCACCAGTAGCCGTCGGAATTGGTCGAGTAGCTGTCGCCCACGTTGATCCACACCGTGGCCCGCGGGGCGAGGACCCTGCGGGCGGCGGCGAACACCGCGCGCAGGGTTTCGATGTAGTCGTCCGCGGTCGGTTCGAGCCCGATCTGTAGGTGCCCGCTCCGGGCCCCGCAGTCTCGGCAGCGCCACCGCCCGGCACCCGCATCGCGGAGGCTGGCGGGCCGGTGGCGGCAGCCGGGCCGGCCGCCGGTCCAGGTGTCGGGTGCGTAGTCGCGCAGCCTCCAGTAGGGCGGGCTGGTGACCAGACAGTCCACCGAATCCTCGGGAAGGTTCCGGATCCCGGCTTCCGCGTCGGCAGTCACCAGCGTGATACCGCTCTCTCCCTGGACATTGGCTGCGATCGTGGTCATGCGGCCCTCTCGGCGTCCTCGACGGAGGTAGCGGGTTCGGCTGGAGCGCCGGAGCGGCACGACCACGGGGAACAGCCATCAGGGTCGTCCTCGACGACAGTGAGGTGCCCTCGTTCTCGCGGGATGAGGTCGACTTCGCCCAGCGGTTGCAGAGAGCGGTGTATGAAGAATTCGCCGCGCAAGGGATTTCCCCGGGCGGTCGCGTGTGGACTGCCGTGCCGGATCGCGGTATCGAAGTCGAGAAGGTCTTGCCAGGCGTCGGGATCGTTGTCGCGTAGCCACCGCAGCCGGGTGTTGCCGGAGAACGGGCATCCGACGCAGGCGCTTTTGACGGTGTCGCCGAAGCCACGCTCGGACAGATACCCTGCACAGTCGTCACGGCTCATCCCCAGATCCAGCAAGGGAAACACATTACGCAGGTAGCGCACGTCGGCGTCCTTGGCGCGGTGGACCTCATCAACGCTGATACCGATTGCCTGTTCGGCGAACACCCCGCGCGGCACGCGGGCCGGGTGTGGGTAGCCGAGCAGCTCACGAGCAGCGGCCTTCAATGGTTTGATTTTGTACTCCCCTGTGCATTGCCGTCGCGCCATGCCTTTGGTGCCGTCCGGGTTACGGACGTGCAGCGGCATCGTCGCGAACCGCGAGTTCGGGTCTAGAGCGTCGTGGCGAATGTTTCCGGCAGACACTGAACGCACCGGAATGCCCGCAGCGTCAGCAATCCGGGTCAGTTTCGCCAGTTGCGTGTACACCGCGCGCGGTTCCCAACCGGTGTCAGCGAACAGGGCGACGTCAAACCGAGGAATCACACCCTCGCAGGCCAACAGCAACACTGCCGTACTCTGCACTCCGGCACCTAGTGAGAGCAGCCGCAGAGCTGGCCGGGACGATAAAGTAGAAACCGCGTTCATGCCGCTGCGCTCCCGTCTGCCGGGCTGCTCGTCAGGCCGAGACGGCGCAAGCCGATATCGTGGAACTCCGGGTTGAGATCGATGCCTAGGTAGGAACGGCCGAGCTGGCGCGCGGCCAGACCGGTGGTCGCGGCACCGCTGAACGGGTCGAGCACCACACCGCCGACGGGGCATCCGGCGGCGATACATCGCAGCGGGATGTCGACCGGGAACGCGGCGAAGTGCGCCTCGCGCAAGGGACGGGTGGTGATCGACCAGACGTCCCCGGGATTCTTGCCTCGTGCATGCGCGGCGGTGTGCCGAGCCCCAGTCGGGCGCATCGCATCCCCGTGCGCTTTCCCGGCGAACGGATCGGCATTCCGATACTTGCCGTAGATGTTGTGTCCGCGGCGGCGCGCGGTCGCGCCGATCCCGCCGTGGCGGCCTTTGTTCGCGCCGCCGATCACGCTGCCCGCCCTGAGGGCTTCCGGGTGTGCGAGTGGTTCGCGGATCTGGTCGAGGTCGAAGAAATACTTCTGCTGTTTGGTCAGCAGGAACAGCATCTCGTACCGGTTGGAGACCCGGTCGCGCACGGATTCGGGCATGGCGTTGGGTTTGTGCCACACGATCGCATTGCGCAGAATCCAGCCGTCGGCCTGCAACGCGAACGCCACGCGCCACGGCATGCCGACCAGGTTCTTCCGCGGCAGCGACCGTGTGCGCGCCACCCCGGCCTGGCGCACCGATTCCCGCAGCGGTGCCGCTGCGCTGCGGCCGGACAGGGTGCTCGTCCGCATCGGATCACCGGTGCGGCCGGGCGGCTCGGCGGAGTACGAGTCGCCCAGATTCAGCCACACCGTGCCGGTGTCGGACAGGACGCGGTGCAGCTGCCTGAAGACCTGCCGCAGCCGGTCAACGTAGTCCTGCGGGGTCGCCTCCAGGCCGTGCTGGTCGTCCTCGCGGATAGCGCCGCAGCGGCGGCATCGCTGGGGCTCGCCGCAGCGATGTGCCGCCGATGCGGAATAGGCGAGACCGGGATGTTTGGACTGGGGAATGTTGCCGCCGCGTCCGGCCGCGGCCAGGTGCGTGCAGCCGGGATCTCCGCCGACCCAGGTCCCGGTCCCGTAGTCGCGCAGCCCCCAGTACGGCGGACTCGTGACCACACAGTCCACCGACTTCTCCCCCATGCCGGCGAGGGTCGCGGTGGCGTCGCCGGTGTAGAGCGTGACCGTCTCGTCGCGGTAGTAGGCGGTGTCCATGAGATTCGCTCCTTCGGCACAGTGGGTTGAGGTCGCGAGCCGCGGCAAGACGGCTCCTGTCGCTGCACACAAGCGGGCACTGACGGGGGTGCTGGGTGACGCGGGGAGCACTCAGGCGGCGATCGAATCGGGCCGTGCTCCGTGCCCGGGGCGGCGGCGTGGTTGCGGCGGTGCGGGCAGCGCGGGGAGGGACTGGTTCAGGGCCGGATCGGTGGCGTCGGGATCGGTCCGGAGCACCAGCGCGGTGTGGTGTGCCAGCAACGCGACCGGATGCCCGAGAACGCGTTCGGCGCGGGCGGCGGCGCGGCGCTGGGCCAGCGACGCGCGGGTGTACGTGCGGCCTCGTCGCACCGTCGCGGTCAGGGCCACGCACCGCGCGACCGGTGCCAGCCCGGCCGCGGTGGCGACCGCCGCGATCCGGCCGGGAACGTCGAGCAAGTCATGCCGCACGGGGTGGCGCCGTGGGGCACTGGTGACGACCACGTGCCCGCCCGGACGCAGCAGCGGCCGGTACTGCGCAAGCAGTCCATGCAACCGCTCCAGCGCCCCGTCGAAGTCGCCGGCCGGACTGGTCCGCAGGGTCGTCAGGAGGAGATCGATCCGCCCGGTCAGCCCGGCCGTGGCCGCGGCGACAGCGGTGCCGGGGCGTCGGTCGAGGATGAGGACCATGCCGTCGACGAACACCCCGCGCGCCTTCGTGGCGGTCACGTTGGCGCGCGCCAAGCGCCACCAGGGACGCTGCCCGGTCAGGCCGATCGCGTGCCGCCCGGCCCGCAGCGCTTCGACGACCGTGGTGCCCGCTCCACAGTCGGGATCGAGCACGACATCACCCGGCCGGGTCAGCGCCGCGACGGCGTAGCGGGCGATCGCCGGAGCCATCAGGGCAGGGTCGGCGGCGGTGGCGTCGTGGTAGCCGCCCTCGGCCAGCTGGGCCGCCAGGCTGTCGGTCCCGGTCGGCCACACCGACGCCACGACCGGGCCTTCGGACCGCTCCCCCGCCAGGCGGGGGAGCTGCGTGCCGATGCGCTTAGACATCCGAGGTCTCCTTCCCGTCGAGGGCACCGTCATCCGCCGCGTCCGGTGCCATCCGCCCGAGCAGAACGAGGTCGTGGTGCACCGTGCGCAGCGGCGGCACTGCGGCGTCGACCGCGCGCGGCGAGAAGTCCGGCGCAGGTACCGCGGTGCCCGTCCGGCCGGCGGTTGTGAGGCAGTCCGGTGTGTCCGGCACGGGCGCGGCGAGCACGGCGATGTGATCGAGACACCGCAACCCCTGACTACCCAGGGTGTTCAGCGCAGTCGCGTGCGGGTCACGCAGGCAACCGTCACGGATATCGCTGTGCGTGACTGCCGCGAGGAGACCGCGCGGGGTGAGCAGGGCACCCCAGTCGGTGCGCGCGAGCCAGTCGGTGGCGTGCGGATCGAGCGCGGTGATGATCAGGTCGAACCCACCGCGCGGTCGGTCTCCGTCGCGATGCCGAGGACGCGCGGAGTCGGGGTGCGGATCGAGTGCCGGGTGCAGCCTGAACCGACCGAGTCGGGGTCGCGACCCAGACTCGGCTCCGGCACGGCGGGACGAGTCGGTGTGCTCGGCCGGGTAGTCGGGGGCGGGTGCCGCGGTCGCGGTGTCGGCGCCGCGGCCGAGTCGGGTGACGGTCCAGACCGCCTCGGCGAGACCTGCGTAGCCCTCGGCGCCGCGGGTGCCGCTGGCCGCGTGCCGAAGAGCGTGCGGGGATGGTGGCGGGGCGAGGAGAAGGACGCGGTCGCCGGGGCGGGTGTAGGTCGTCATGAGGGTGACGATCGTGCGTCCGAGCCAGCCGGGAAGCCGCGCGGTGCCGGGCAGCATCTCCGCGTCGGCGAACGACCAGAACGTCGCCGGACGTGGACGCCGGGCAGTCGCGGTAGCAGGTGTGGTCCGTGGCGTGCGGTGCCGGCCGCGGCGGAGGCTCGCCGTGTCGCGATGCGGCAAGCGGCGGTGACGGCGTCCGGACTCGGGATGCGGTGTTGAAGTCATCGGCGGCCTTCCTCGCAATGTGATCGGCGTGGTCTGCCAAGTCACCCCAAGAGGCGGGTTTTGAGGCCGTTTTTCGACACCGCGCGCCCAAGTTTTCACAAACTCAGAATCCCTGCACCGCATGTATCGAGAAGTGATTCCGAATACGTAGACACTTTCCCGGAGTCCGGAAATATTCGAGCAAAACGCCATGCTTGCCACCTTCCGTCGAATCACCTCGACGCGGGTCAAGAAGAATTTTCGCCCGATGAAAAGCGGGCCCGGCTGAGTAGCCGCGGACCGACTCGGCCAACCCGCAACTTGCTGCTAAGGATCACTTAAAATGCCAGGTCAATGGCTACTAAGGCGCTCGTGGGCACCGCCGGGGTGTGGTGCCCCGAATCGGGCTCCTGAATCCTTCGAGGCTTCAACTTTAGTAGTCGAATTCGCTTACTAAGAAGATCATCCTTGTTCTTTTCTTGTCGACGCCCTGGCGTCCTGGCGGGGTTGATTCACCCAACTCTGGTCAGGAGCGCATCGATGACGAACGACGAGATTGTGCCTGCGCCTATTCGGCCCGATCGTGAGGGGCACGACTGGTTGCCGTTGGACACCGCGCGCGACGCCTTCGGGTGGCTGGTCACCGGCCCGAGGCCGATGGCCGTGCACGGGGCCCGGTTCGCCGGGTTGCCGCGGCGTCCGGTGCCGCTGGACGAGTTGCGGGACCGGGTGATGAGCAAGCAGTGCCCGCCCCGCACGCGCGACGACGTGTGGGCGCACCTGGTGCTGCGTTCCCGCGTGCACGGGGGTGCCTGGACGGTGGCGTGTGTCGGGATGGCGCTGCCGTCGCTGGCGTCGAGTGCGCGGTGGCTGGCGGCGCGGTATCGCGGCGATCGCGCGGACGCGCACGCGGCTGTTCTCGCCGGGTTTGTCCACGCGCTGTCGACGGTCGATCTGGCTGACCCGGCCATCGCGGTGCGGCTGCATTTCGCCGCGCGCCGCGCCGGGCAGGAGGCATTGGAGGAGTCGCTCGACGCTCCGATGCCGGCGGGCTCGGGCTATCGCTCGGCGGTGCCGCGCCCGCCGTACGGGCACCCCGACTTGGTGCTCGCGCGGGCGGTCGGCGAGCAGATTCTCACCCCCGCCGAAGCGGAACTGATCTCGGCGACCCGGCTTGGCGAGACCTCGATGACCGACTGGGCGCAACGCCACGGCACCGCGCTGAAGACCGCGTTCAAGGCCCGTGATCGGGCCGAAGACCGACTCGTCGCGTGGCTGCGCGATCAGCTCGCCGACACCGACTCCGAAGACCCCGTCGCCGACGCAGCTGTTGCCGCTCTGGTCGACGGCGCGCCGGACGTGCCCGCCGAGGAACAGCCGCACTCATCACGTGCCGTGAGCGGTCGTCTGCGCAACGGCCGACCAGCTGCTTCCAGGAAATCGTCACGGGCGGTGTCGAAAAACGACCCGAAATCCGGCCTCTTGGGGCGCGGGGAGATCCCACCCGGCTCTCCGCGTACCGCCGAGCAGGAGCCGACTTCGGAGGTGCGCCGATGCGCGTGACACCCCATCCCCAGACACAGCACACCACCGCGCCGCGCGCGTCGGCGTCGAGCGCATCCGATCAGCACCGACCCCGCACGAGCGTCGTCAGTCCCGCGCGGCCGACGGCAGACACGGTTGGCGCGCGTCCACGTCATCGGATCTCTCAGGTGCGCCCGGTGCGCCGCGCGGTGACGCGCTCGCTGGTCTTCGCGGTACTCGGCGTGGTCCTGTTCAGCTCGCTCGCCGCGGATGCGGCGGAGGCCTCGACACAGGTTCTCGCGATCGCGAGCAGCGTCGGGGAGGTCTTCGACAACATCCGCAATTGGCTGCTCGGCATTCTCGCCGGGCTGGCGACGGTGTTCCTCACCGTCGGCGGCGTCCGGTACCTGATGGCCGGGAATGACCCCGGGGAAGTGGAGAAGGCCAAGCAGTCGTTCAAGAGCGCCGGGTGGGGCTACGGGCTGGCTGCGCTGGCGCCGCTCGTGGTGGAAATCCTGCGCGGGATTGTCGGGGCCTGAGGCCATGACCGCGACCCGACACCCCCGCGTGCCCGAGCCCGATCGCGGCGAGCCCGGCACCGGCGCGCGCCCGGCGGACCCGGTGCGCCGGGAGCGGGTCCTGCTCGCCCCGCAGCGCGCCGGCCGGGGTTCCCGGCGGCGGCTGGTCTGGCTGCTGGCTCTGGGCCTGACTGTGGTTCTCGGCGGTGCGCTGGCTGTCAGTGCGTGGGCCTCGACCGGCGCGCCACAGAAGCCCGGTGTGCGGCAAGCGGCGCTGGCGCAGCCCGCGCCGCAGCAACCGCCGCCGTTGCCGGTGCCGCCCGATCCGCGTAACTCGTGTGCCCCGAACTCGCCGGACCCGGCGTGTCACTTTCCGACCGGTTCGCCGCGCCCGTCGGTCCCGGCGACGCCGTTGCCTCCGGTCACCGAGCTGCCGCCGCCGACGAGTTGCTTCCCCGGCCAGATCGGCTGCACACCCGGCGGCCCGGCCACCGCGCCGAGCACGGCTGCGAACCCGCCGTGCACGGGCGAGGACTGCATCCCGCAACCCACCCCGCCGCCGGGCACGAGCCCGCAGCCGGGCGGTCCCAGTACGGGAAACGGCGATCCGGACTGCGGGCTGACCAACATCACCGGCTGCATCGCCAAGGCGATCAACGGCGTGTTCAAGGATCTGGTCACCGCCGCGCTGTCGCCGATCCTGGACTTGCTCGGCCACACCGTGCTGACCACGCCGACGCTGGATCAGCTGCCGGGCGTCGGCGAGCTGTGGGACAACTCGTGGCAGATCGTGCTGGTCTGCTACGGGATGCTGATCCTGATCGCCGGGATCGTGGTGATGTCCCACGAGACGGTGCAGAGCCGGTACTCGATCAAAGAGATCGGCCCGCGGATCCCGATCGGGTTCCTCGCCTCCGCGCTGTCATTGTTCTTCGCCGAGAAGCTCATCCGGCTGGCCAACGCGCTGTCCGCCGCAGTCCTCGGCGACGGGGTCAACCCGCCCTCGCTCGGATCCACGCTCAAAGACACGGTCGATGGCGCGGTCTCCGGCGGGTTCTTCATGATCCTGCTGGCGCTGGTGCTCGTGGTCGTCGGGATCGCCCTGCTGGCCGTCTACGCCGTCCGCGTGGTCATCACGCTGATCCTGATCGTCACCGGTCCGCTGCTGTTGATGTGCCACTGCCTGCCGCACACCGACGGCATCGCCCGGTGGTGGTGGAAAGCTCTCGGAGCGACGCTGGCGATCCAGGTCGCGCAGTCCCTCGTGCTGATCACCGCCGTGCGGACCTTCCTGGCCGGCGGAGTGCGTCTGTTCGGCTCGACGCTGTCCGCGCTCGGCATGGTGATCGCCGCGATCGCCTTGTTCTACATCCTGTTCAAAATCCCGTTCTGGTTCCTCTCGGCCGCCAGGATCGGCAACGGCCGCTCTCTCCTCGGAAGCCTCCTCAAGACCTACATCGCAGCGAAAACATTCGGGATGGTCGCCGGGAAGTCCGGTCGCTTCGGCAAAGCCCGCACGGCCGCAGGTGGCGGCAAGGGGAACAGGGGCGGCGGTGGCCGGGGCGGTGCTGCTGCCGATCCTCCGCCGCCCTCTCAGCCGCGGAGCCTGCGGACACCGGAGGCGGTCAACAAGCGGATGCAGGCGGCCTACGACGCAGAGCGCGCCCGTGCTGCCCAGCAGCCGCGCCCGCCCTCGCAGCGACCGGAGTTTCTGCAGCCCGGTCCGCAGGGGACCACCCACGACCCGGCCGTCACCCCGGCCAGCCAAGGACCCGCCATGCCCGAATTCAGTTCCGCACCCACACCCGCGACTGCGGTCCCGCCGCCCGCCGGTCGGCGCCGCAAGCAGGCCCCGGCGGCACCCCGGTTCCAAGCTCCCCGTGCGCCGCACCGAGCCGGCGGCGCCGCGCCCCCGGCTCGACCGGTCGCGGTTCCTCCGCACTTGCGGTTCCAGCCGCCGACGCCGGACCCGCCCCACGTCTCCCGGCCGGCCACGCCCGCGACGGCACCGCCCGCCGCACCGGTGTTCCGGACCGCGCGCCCGCAGCCGCGCCTCGGCGACGCCCGACCGCGCACGCCGTCCGCGCCGCCGGTGACGTTCCGGGCGCCGACCACGCCGCCGAAGTCCGCGCCGAAAGCCCCGCCCCGTGGAGGTGAGAAGTCATGACCCAGCCCGTGCGCATACCCTCCGACGTCGATCGCGAGGACCGCGTCCTGGCCAACCTCACCGCCCGGCAGCTGGCGATCCTCGCCGTGACCGGGATCGTGCTCTACGGAGCCTGGACGCTGACCCGCGGTGTGGTGCCGCTGCCGGTCTTCCTGATCGTCGCAATCCCGATCGGGGTCACTGCGGCGGTTCTGGCGCTGGGTCAGCGCGACGGCATGAGCCTGGACCGGCTCGTGCTCGCGGCCCTTCGCCAGCGGCTGCAACCGCGCCGCCGCGTGGCTGCTCCCGAAGGGGTGCGGCCCGCACCCGAGTGGCTGACCAGCAGCATCACCGCGACCGATGCCACCGGTGCTGCAAGCACGTCGGAGGTGTCTCCGGCGGCGCTGCGGCTGCCTGCGGAAGGAGTCACCGAGGCCGGTGTCGTCGACCTCGGCCCCGACGGGGTCGCGATGGCCGCGGTGGCCAGCACCGTCAACTTCGCGCTCCGCACGCCCGGCGAGCAGGAAGCGCTGGTCGCCAGCTTCGGCCGGTATCTGCACTCGATCTCCGCGCCGGTGCAAGTGCTCATCCGGGCCGAACGGCTGGACCTGAGCCGCCAGATCAGCGACCTGCGCGACGCCGCCCCCGGCTTGCCGCATCCGATGCTCGAAGCCGCCGCGCGGGAACACGCGACTTACCTCGACCAGTTGCGCCGCTCCGCCGATCTGCTGCGCCGCCAGGTGCTGCTGGTGCTGCGAGAGCCGATCCGCGCCACGGGGCCGACCGACGGGCTCGGCGGCCCGTCCCCGCTCGCCGCGCTGCGGGCACGACGCGCCCGCAGCCGGGACGGCGAGATCACCGAGACCGCACGGCGCTCGGCGGAAACCCGGCTCGTGCGGAGGCTGGGCGAAGCCACCGAACTGCTCTCCCCAGCCGGGATCACGACCACGCCCCTGGACGCCGGGCAGGCCACCGCCGTGCTGGCCACCGCATGCAACCCGGACAGCCTGATCCCGCCCTTGGCGGGTCTGGCCGGCGCGGACGAGGTGATCACCACCGCCGCCCCGGACCGGGACGACGAGCAATCCATCCATCACCGAAGCACGGCCGGCCGGGGCGGGCGCGACAGCGCGCCGCAGGAGTCGACGGCCCTGGACGAATGGGAGGGCGGGGACCTATGAGCAGGAAGTTCGGCCGTGCTCGAGGCCGCAGGACGCCGCACACGAACGCACCGTCGGGAAGGGCCAGCGCGTTCACGCCGGATTCGCTGTCGGTCGCGCCCCGGCACCTGGAGATCGGCGGCGAATGGGTCTCCTCCTTCGCGATCACCGGATATCCGCGCGAGGTGCACGCGGGGTGGCTGCAGCCGCTGCTGTCCTACCCCGGCCGCGTCGACATGTCGCTGCACATCGAGCCGATCGACCCGGTCACCGCCGCCCACCGGCTCAAGCGCCAACTGTCCAAATTGGAATCCGGGCGGCGACACACCTCGGACAAGGGACGGTTGCTGGACCCGATGGTCGAGGCCGCCACCGAAGACGCCTACGACCTGTCCGCCCGCGTCGCACGCGGCGAAGGCAAGCTGTACCGGCTCGGGCTGTATCTGACCGTGCACGCCACCAGCGAAACCGATCTCGCCGAGCAGGTCGCCGCAGTGCGGGCGCTCGCCGCGTCGCTGCTGATGAACGCGCAGCCGACCACCTACCGGTCACTGCAAGGCTGGGTGTCCACCCTGCTGCTGGCCCTCGACCTCATCGGCATGCGCCGCACCTTCGACACCAGCGCGCTGGCCGCCGCGTTTCCCTTCACCAGCCCCGATCTTCCGCCCGCCGACCCGACCAGCGTCGCCGCACCGGCCGGAGTCCTGTACGGGTTCAACGTCGGCAGCCAGGGCTTGGTGCACTGGGACCGTTTCTCCGCGGACAACTACAACGCGGTGGTGCTCGGGCGCTCCGGCGCGGGCAAGTCCTACCTGGTGAAGCTGGAAACCCTGCGCAGCCTCTACCGCGGGGTCGAGGTCGCGATCATCGACCCGGAGGACGAGTACCGACGACTCGGCGAGGCCATCGGCGGCACCTACATCCACCTCGGCGACACCGACGTCCGCATCAACCCGTTCGACCTGCCGATCGCCATCCGGCCGGACGGGCGCCGCACCGCCCCCAAGGACGCCCTGACCCGCCGAGCGCTGTTCGGCCACACCGTCATCGGAGTGCTGCTCGGCACCGAACTGTCCGCACAGCAACGAGCCGTGCTCGACCGGGCGATCATGGCCACCTACCAGCAAGCCGGGATCACCAGCGACCCGCGGACCTGGGGCAGGCAGGCGCCGCTGCTGGCCGATCTCGCCGCGGCCCTCGCCGGCACCCCGGACCCGGTCGCGGCCGACCTGGGTGCCCGGCTGCACCCGTTCGTCGAGGGCGCGTTCTCCACGATGTTCTCCGGGCCGACCACTACCCGTGCCGAGGGCCACCTGACCGTGTTCAGCCTGCGCGACCTGCCCGACGAACTCCGGCCGATCGGCACCCTGTTGACACTGGACACGGTGTGGCGGCGGGTGTCCAACCCGGCCATCCGGCGGCCGAGGCTGATCACGGTCGACGAAGCGTGGCTGCTCATGCAGGACCCTGCCGGGGCGCGTTTTCTGCACCGGATGGCCAAAGCAGCCCGGAAACACTGGGCGGGCTTGACGATCGCGACCCAAGACGTCGGCGACGTCCTCGGGACAGACCTGGGCAAGGCGATCATCGCGAACGCGGCGACGCAGATCCTGCTACGTCAAGCCCCGCAAGCGATCGACGAGATCGTGGCGACCTTCAACCTGTCCGAAGGCGAGAAACAGTTCCTGATTTCCGCGGACAAGGGACAAGGCCTGCTCTCGACCGGGACGCAGAGAGTCGCGTTCCAGTCGCTGGCTTCGCCGCAGGAAAACGCGCTCATCACAACAGATCCGGCCGAGTTGGCGCAGTACGCGGAACACGAATCCAACACGGACGACGGTGCGTTTGTGGACCTCGGCTTTCACGACACTGAGCTGGCTCTCGCCGCAGACGCAGGCGGCCACGTCGACCTCGACAACGCCGCATAATCCGCCTCGCCGCTGCGGATCGCTCAAGCGCACAGGCGGGCGGCGGCTGTCGCAGTGGCAGGCCGAGATCGGCACCGAACGGGCCCACAAGCGGCACCGCCGCCTACGAATCGTGCCCAACGGCCCGTCCGCTCCTGCCCCGATGCCGCGAGACCAACCGAGCGCGGACAACGCCGCGCGATACGCGGCCTGAACCCGCGCCTCTGCGACTTTTCCTTGCAAGAAAGGATTTCTGATGTCATCCACTCAGTCCGTGGTCGCTTCGGCGGGGATGCTTGCGTCACCGTTGCAGGACTACCTGCGCGATCCCGGTGCCGCAGTGTATGCGGTCGTCGCGGCACTGCGGGAATTCGCGCTGTCCTGGGGGCTGCTCGTCGGGCTGGCCGTTGCGCTTGCGGTGGCTGGCGTGGTGGTCGGGCGACGGTGGTGGGCGCGCCGGTGCCATGACCGGATGGCCGCCGACGCCCGGGTGGTCACGGTGCTGGCTCCGCCGACGGTCGATCCGGACGGCGCGGCGGCCTTGTACTCCAATCTGGTCGGGCTGTTGCGGTCTNGCACGGCCAGCCGCACATCGTGTGGGAGTACGTGTTTTCCCATGCCGGGGTCGCCCTGCGGCTGTGGCTGCCGGGCGTGGTGCCGCCGGGCATGGCCGAGCGCGCCGTCGAGGCTGCCTGGCCCGGCGCGCACACCCGGACCGCCCCGGCCAAGCCGCCGATCCCCTTGGCCAATCCGCCGGGCAAAGCGGTCGAGGCCGTGGGCGGCGAACTGCGCCTGGCCCGCAGCGAGGCATTGCCCATCCGGTCGGACTTCCCCGCTGATCCGGTCCGGGCCTTGCTGGGCGCTCCGACCGGCATGGCCACTCATGAACGGGCCGTGGTGCAGATCCTCGCGCGCCCGGTCACCGGCGCTCGTGTCCGCACAGCCCGGCGAGCCGCCCGCCGGGTCCGCACGGGCAGCTCGGTCCGGCTGGCCGGGCGCCTCCTGGACCTGATCACCCCGCACACCGGATCGCGCAAGCCCGCCACGACCGCGAAGCGGCCGGTCGTCGATCACCAGACCTCGCTGGAAACCTCGGCGCAGGACCGGGTCATCGTGGCCAAGCAGCGCAGCTCCCAGTACGAGACCCGCATCCGGTACGCCGTGGCCACCCTGGTCGACGAGCACGCGACCGGCGCGGAGCGGGTTCCGGTGCGGGAGCACCTGCGCGGACGCGGGCATGCCATCGCCAGCGCGTTCGCGGCTTACAGCGAACACAACTACTACCGTCGCGTCCGGCTCGCCAACCCCGTCCAGGCGGTGGCCGAACGGCGCCTCACCTCCGGTGATCTGCTCTCGGTCTCGGAGCTGGCCGCGCTCGCGCACGTCCCGACCGACGAGGCCGTGCCCGGGTTGCAGCGCGCCGGAGCGAAGGCGGTCCCGCCGCCACCGGGAATCGCCACCGAGGGCCCGGGAGTGAAACCGATCGGGATCACCGACTCCGGCCACTCCCGTCCGGTGGGGCTGCGCGTCGCCGACGCGCGCCATCATCTGCACATCCTGGGTGCAACCGGGTCAGGCAAGTCCGAGCTGATGGCGCGGATGATCCTCGACGACGCCGACGCCGGCCGCGGACTGGTCGTGATCGATCCCAAGGGAGACCTGGTGGCCGACACCCTGATGCGGCTGCCCTCGCGGCTCGGGGAGAAGGTCGTGCTCTTCGACGCCGACAGCCGCTCCCGCCCGCCCGTGCTCAACCCGCTCGAAGGCGACGACACCGCCCGTACGGTGGACAACCTGGTGTCGATCTTCTCCCACGTCTACGCCTCCAGCTGGGGGCCGCGGACCGAGGACATCTTGCGTTCGGGGCTGCTGACCCTGCGCGAGCTGCCCGGCACGCCCACGCTGACCGATCTGCCGAAACTGCTGACGGTGCCCGCTTTCCGGCAGCGTGCGCTCGAACAGATCTCCGACGATGTCCTGACCGGCTTCTGGCACTGGTACGACGATCTGTCCGACGCCAGCCGGGCGCAGGTCGTCGCGCCGCTGATGAACAAGCTCCGCGGCCTGCTGCTGCGCCCGTTCGTGCGGGCATCCCTCGCCGGCGGCGAATCCACCGTGGACATGGACGCGGTGCTCGACGGCGGCATCTGCCTGGTGCGCCTGGGCAAAGACGCGCTCGGGATGGACACCGCACGGCTGATCGGCTCGATCGTGGTGGCCCGCACATGGCAGGCCGCCACCCGGCGCGCCCGGATGCCGCAGCGCGACCGGCACGATGCCTCGCTCTACATCGACGAGTGCCACAACTTTTTGAATTTGGCGTACCCGATGGAGGACATGCTCGCCGAAGCCCGGGGCTACCGGATGTCGATGACGCTCGCGCACCAGTACCTGCGGCAACTGCCGCGCGAACTGGAGGAAGGCATCAGCGCCAACGCCCGCTCGAAGATCATTTTCTCGGCGTCGCCCGAAGACGCCCGTCACTTGGCCCGGCACACCGCGCCCCGGCTCTCCGAACACGACCTCGCCAATCTCGGCCGGTTCCACATCGCCGCGCGGCTGGTGCAAGACAGCGAGGAAGCTCCCCCGTTCACCGCGGTCACCCAGAAGCTCCCGCCCGCGATTCCCGGCCGGGCCAAGAAGATCCGCCGGCTCGCGCTCGTGAACACCGAGCCTCGAAACACGCCCGAGCCGGCCGAGCACGTCCAGCCGGTGGCATTCGATCCTCGCCGCGCGGCCTGACCCCTCAGCTTTTTCCGTTTGCCCGCAGGGCGTTCCCGCGACCTGCACGTCCGGAGGTGCACTCACGATGGTCAGCAATCCCACCCCGCAACGACAATTGCGGGCACATCGGCCGGAACGGCCCGTCGCGCGGGTGCTCAACACGGCCGAGCACCACGCATGGCTGGCCCGGCACCTCACTGACCGCGACCGATGGCTGTGCCGGATGCTGTTCGAGCACCACGTGCTCACCAGCACCCAGATCATCGATATCGCCTTCGCCGGGCGCCGCGGGGCGAACCTGCGCCTGCGCAACCTCTACCAGTGGGGCGTGCTGCACCGGTTCCAGCCGCACCGCGACCGCGGCTCGCACCCGATGCACTACGTCCTCGACACCGCCGGAGCCGTCGCGATCGCCCGCGAGGACGGCATCGACCCCAAGGAACTGGGCTACAGCCGTGAACGCGAGATCGGCCGCGCGTTCTCGCTGCAACTGGCACACACCGTGGGCTGCAACGGGCTGTTCACCACCCTGATCCGCCGAGCACGCCAGCCCGGCGCCGCGGGTGCGCTCGCGGCCTGGTGGTCGGCCGCCCGGTGCGGCCGGCACTGGGGCGACATCGTCACCCCGGACGGCTACGGCCGCTGGCGCGAGGCCGGCAGGGACGTCGAGTGGTTCATCGAGTTCGACTTCGGCACCGAGCAACTGTCCCGGCTGGCGGGCAAACTCGCCCGCTACGAACGGCTGGCCGAGGTCACGGGCATCACCACACCCGTGCTGGTGTGGCTGCCCAGCGCCAGGCGCGAAGTCAATGCACGCAGCGCGATGGCCGAGGCGCTGCGGGGTCTCGACCGGCCTGCACGCGTACCCGTGGCGACCAGCAGCGGCGAGGCCGCGGCTGACCCGCTCGACATGGCCGCGCCGCGCTGGCGACGGCTCGACGAGTCCGGCACCGCCGGTCGAGTGGCGCTGGCGGGCCTGCCCGCCCTCTGGCCGGGCCTGCGCGCCCCGGCTCCCGGCGGTGGGCAGCGTCCGGCGGCCGCGACGCCCGCCGCCACGCGTGCGGAGGTGGCACCGCCCTCACCGATGCCCCCGCCCAACCCCGCGCCTCCGTGGAGGTGATGCGTCATGGGCAAGGTGGCCGCCGCCGGCGCCGGGCTCGTCGTCGTGATCATGCTCTTCATCGGCGGTGGCGCCATCGCTGTGGTTCAAGCCGTGTTCGGCAGTTCAAGCAGCGCTGGCGGGGGCATGAACTGTGCCCCCGCCGGAGCGAGCGCCACCTCCGCCGCGGGGTACGGACCGCAGGAGATGGGCAACGCGGCGACGATCGTCGCTGTCGGCAAACGGATGAACGTGCCCGAGCAGGGCTGGGTCGTCGCGGTCGCCGCGGCGCTCACCGAGTCGCGGCTGCAGAACCTGAACTACGGCGATCGCGACAGCGTCGGACTGTTCCAGCAGCGCCCCTCGCAAGGCTGGGGAACGGTCGCGCAGATCATGGACCCCGCCTACAGCAGCGAGCAGTTCTACCGGCATCTGCTGGCGCTGCCGAACTGGCAGAACATGCCGGTCACCGTTGCCGCCCAGACCGTGCAGCGATCGGGCTTTCCCGACCGCTACGCGAAATTCGAGCCAACAGCGCGCCAGATCGTCGGGGCAATCCAAGGTGCCACCTGCACGACCAATGCGACGACCGGCGGCTGGACGACCCCCACGAGCGGCACCTGCACCTCCAGATTCGGGTACCGCGGCAACGAATTCCACAAAGGACTCGACATCGCCGCTCCCATCGGCACGCCGATCCTGGCAGCCAACTCCGGCACGGTGATCAGCTCAGGACCGGCGTCCGGCTACGGGCTGTGGGTCCGCATCCAGCACGCGGACGGAATCGTGACGATCTACGGCCACAACGACCACAACCTAGTCCGCGAAGGACAACTCGTTCAGGCCGGCCAGCCCATCGCCGCGGTCGGAAACCGCGGAGCCGCCACCGGAGCACACCTGCACCTGCAGATCGAGGCCAACGGGCAGCCCGTCGACCCCGTCGAGTTCTACCGGCAACGAGGAGGCCAGCTCTGCCGATAGGTGCGCACCGTCGCGCCGCCCGGGAAGAGCCTGCGTGACATTCCCGGAGCGTTTCCGGCGCATGGCCCTGGTTCTCCAGATGATCGTCCAGACGCGTGAGCCCGGCTACTCGTCTGCCGGGGTGCCTTTGAGGTGGTTGTAGAGGTTCGCGCGGCTGAGGCCGACCTCCTTGGAGATTCTGGTCTTCGGCACACCGGCCTTGTCCGCTTCACGGATATCGGCGAGCCGCTCTGTTCGTTCGGCCTTCCGCTGCTGGAGCAGGATTTCCCGCATCTCCTGCAGGGAGCTTTCCACCTCGCGGATGCTCTCCAGGGCGGTTTCGATCGCTTCGATGCGCTGTCGGCGGGCGCGCAGCTGCGCGATGTGCTCGTCCTTGTCCATCTGCGACTCTCTCTCGCGTGGCCAGGGTTGGCCGATCCTCTAGGCTGGCCATTTGCTTGCTGCCGTGTCTCCCTAGACACCTTAGCTAGACAGCGCACGGTCACCAGAGGCGCGTCGACCAGCAGATCCTGGCCACGACATCCGCTGCTGACCCGGTCCAACGGCGGCGAGTCATCGGAGCCGGTGGGTGGTGGTGACCTCGTCGGCACAGATAGCGGTGGCAATCCCCGGCACGCAGCAGTTCGCTGGCCCCGGCAGACTTCGCCGAGGTGACCCACTCCCGGGACCGCTTGGGCACGGCGGCCGACCTCGACGATCACAGGCACCTCGCGCTGAGCGGCGGCCAGGCGTTGACTTGCGTACCGACGGTACGGCGAGTACACCGCCAGAGTTGGCGATCTCCCGCAATTGCGGGCCGCTGTGATGAACGGCCCGCCGCACGCACCGACCACTGCGAGCCAGGCCAGGACTTCCACAGTCTTCATGCCTTGCTGCTTGTCGCACTATCTCCATCTATGACCAGTTCGTCACGGGCAAGCCGGAGGAAATCGCTGCGGAACCGGCTTATTCTCTCCATCGCTTCCTTGGGCGTAAGACTTCCGGCCGACTCTCCAGTCCTGGGGCCGTTGACGTCGACGCCATGCATCATCGCAGGAAGCAGCCACATGTCAGACATTCCTTCCGAGAAGAATCGGTGCATGCCCGCGGAACAAATCAATTGAACCTCGGCCGCTTTTTCCCGAATGTCATAGAAATTTCCCAAATACTCCGGAGTGGCATTTTTAGTCGGTTCCTTGCCGCTCGCGTCGCGAAGGCGGTCAAGCAGCGAATGAGCCCGGTTCAAGGCTTGAAGCAGTTGGCCAAAGATCAATACTTTCGTATCGCGGTCGAGCTTGGCAGACTCACGCTTGTTCTCCCGCTCCCACCGCACGTCTTCGCGTTCCAGTTCCCGGTGCCAGCGCCGATCTTCGCGCCAGGCGTTGACGAGTTGGCCCGCGATCACCCCAACGAGCCCGAGCACGCCAACAACGATCGGCACCCATACCGAGACTTGTCCGCTTTGCATGTCTCGCAACGTATCGCGCTGCCCAGGTGGTCGCGTTTCACCCCATCACCCCAGGTACCTCCGATTCCGGAATGTGCGCATCAGTTGATCCGGTCGGTGCCTGGCGCCTCGTACGCCTCGACGACCTCCGGCGGCATCTGCTCGGTAGTGCGGTGGCCGCGCAGCTTGTGCCAGGCAACGGTCCAGGTGGCCTCTTTCTCTCCGGGCCGTGGCGGCGGGAAGACCGGGTTCGGCACGGTCACCGACTTCTTGTTGACCCGCCGTACCCGCATCCACATGCTGTTGTAGAGCACCCAGTCGCCCTTGCTCACGGTGTCCGGCCCCAGCGTGGACGCCTTGCCCTCAGCCTGGAGCTGGGCGTAGACGCCCTTCCAGTAGTCGACCTGCTCGGTGAGGGTGGTGATTTCACGCCGCAGGTAGACCGCGCGCTCCTCGCCGGGGTGCCGGATTCCCCAGAGGTGCCGCGGCTGGCCGTGCTCGTCGGCCTCGGTCACCCAGCCCGGTTCGCCGTCGAGTTCGCGCTGAAGACGCCGACGGTCGGCTTCCTGCTTCTCGATCCGGTTGGCCACAGTAACCGGGTTGTGGCGGGCGCCCATGTGGTGCGACGCGGTCTCGGCGCGTCGCGCCAGCTCGTCGGCGTACTCGCCCTGCTTGATGGATTTGCCGAGCTGGTTCCAGGCGCGCTCGCGACGGTTGCGGTCGGCCTTGTAGCTGTAGTGGTCGACCAGCAGCGGCTGGCCCATCGGGATGTTGTGGAAAACGTAGTCGGCTTTCGCCCGCGTGGCGTCGGCCGTGGCCTGGTGCTTCCCCGAGCGCTCGGTGAGCCGGTCGGCCCGGTCGTCCATCCGGTCGGCGAGATCGGTTTCCTGCTGTTCGACGCTGGGCATCGTGTCGTCGATGTCGCGCTCGACGGTGTAGCCCGCCTCGGTGAGCACGCTCTCGATCTCGGCGACGGCGTACGGCTTGGACTGGCGATGCCGAGAGGATCGCAGCAGCCACGCCGTGGCGTAGCGGGACCAGGTCCACGACGGATGAGCCCTCAGCGCCACGTGTGCAGGACTGTTGCGAGTGGTTCCCTCGACGGTGGTGCCGGATTCGTAGTCGTGGTGGATTGTCAGAGTTCCCAAGGCCATGGCGATACTCCTCCTTCGCTTCAGTCCGCAGGTAGTGCGGGCCGCGTTGTTCGGCCCGAAATCCGGGCGGGTCAGTGGTCCTGGTCCCAATCCGGCGTTCGCGGGAATGTCGCCAGGAACGCAGCGACGCGAGCGGCCTCGCCCGGAGCGACCGAGAAGGCGAAGGCCACGTGTCCGCTTTTGCGGGGCACCGTGGCGGTGCCGGCCAGAGGGCCCTGGTAGCGCACGATGGCTTCCTGCGGGTCGTGGCCGAGCGGGCTGGGTCCGGGCGTGTGGACGGTCGCGCCCAGCGGGTCGGCGATGGCGTGCGCGAGGCGGTCGCGCACGGCGGCCTGGTCATCGAGTCGTTGTTTCAGTTCACGGGTTTCCGCGAGGGTGGCCCGGTAGCCGGGCAGCAGCAGCCGGGCAGTCTCGGCGGCGACGGTTTCCGGTGTCTTGGCCGGGGACACCGTGATCTCGTGTGATGGCACCGGGTTTCCGTGGCGGTGCCGGATAGTCGCCAGTCGGGCCGGGAGGCTGGCGGACAGCCTGAGCCGTGGTGTCTTCTCCCAGTCGGAGTACCACACGTGAAGCTCTTCACCGTCTGGGCCGATGAGGTACCGGTCGCGGTGCCCGTGGTGGCCCGGTTCGACGGTCCATGTCCCGTCGAGCGCTTCCGCCATCGCTACCGCGAATGCCTGCATGTCCATGGGTTGGTTTCCTTCCTGTGTCGCGGTTTGTGTGCGCCGGAATTGGTTCGGGCGTCGGTTGTGGCCATTTCGCGGCCACGGCACCCGCGCGGCGCATGGCCGCGCGGGCACCGAAGCGGCGACGGTCCTTGTCAGACCGAGGCCAGCACTTTGCCGAGCGTCGTCACGGTGTCCTGGTCGAGCGCGTCGGCTTTTCCGTCCACTGCGCGGGACATGTTGCGTTCGGCGCGGGAGGCGTTGCGCACGATCGCTTCGTGGTGGGTGTAGGTGTTGATGGCCTGCACCACTCCCCACGCGGTGCCGCGCCACGGGCTGACCCGGTTGTCGCTGTCCCATAAGCGAGTCAGGGCGGTCCGTTCGTTCGTCGCGGTGGTGCGGGCGCGTCCCTTCTCTTCGGGCATCGGGGTGTGTGCGTCCAGGAAGGCGCGCCATGCCTGGTCGGTCACGGTCGTTTCGCACAGGGCCTTGACCTCGGCGGCGAATTCCTCGGCCACGGTGTGGACCATCGCGAGCGCGTCGCGGGCCTCCACGATGCGGAACTTGCCGTTCTTGGAGTGCTTGACCTTGAACTGTTGGCCGTACTCGCGCAGGCCGGCAGCCATGGTGTTGTCGCACACGACGTTGGTCACGGTGCGCTTGTAGGTGGTGGCAAGGCTGCCGTCGTGGCTGGTGCAGGCGACCAGGTTCGGCCGGAACTCCACGCCTTCCGGGGTGGTGATGTTCTCGGGCACTTCCACGCTCACCCAGGCCTGTCGGCGGTCGCGCAGCAGGCCCGCGGAACCGATCGACAGACCGTCATCCAGGATCGTGCCGACCTTGTCCAGCAGCCATTCCTGGTACTGGTGCACGGTGTAGCCGTCGGCGAAGATCCCGAGGACGTCACCGGTATCCGATGCGGTGATGGCTTGCTTGTTGGGCACGCGGCGAAGGCCGAACTTGCCCGCCACAAGCACCGGTTCCGGTTCGGCAGCCCAGTGGAACAAGCGCCGCTGCACATCGGCGACAGGGATGGCACCGGGGTAGTGGTTCGGCTCGCCGCCTTGCGCCGATGCCCGGTAGTGCCACGCGTGGCCGCGCTTGTCGGTGAACCCGATCAGAACATTGTTGTTGAGCCATTCGCTGGTTTCTTTGGACATGACAAACCCACTTTCGTTATCGGAGGTGCTACGGAAACCGTTGTGCGGTCACGGCGTCCGCGCGCGAACGCGCGCGGCACCGAAACGCCACAACAAGGTGCGACTAGTAGCCGGAGTGAGAGTCGCAGCTATTCTTCCGTCCGGCGCAGCGCGGCACGTCGCGAAAGCCACCGTTCAGCATCGCTGAAATCGCGGTGCCATTGCTCGGTTTCGTCGGGCTCGACCGAGCAGAACGCCAACCCGTGCCACAATCCGCGCCACCGGGGGATCACGCGCACGTGTCCATGCTCGGTCGCGTAGGCGAATACGGTTTCGTCGCCGGGCCGCTCATTCCTTTGCGGGCCCGATTCGGCGAGATAGCGCACGGCCAGGCTCACTAGTAGTTCATGGTGGGTGCCCATGGTGGATAGTGCTTGGTACGTGCGCTGGACTCCGTACTGGTCGGCGCAGTCGCGAAAGATCGCGTATTGTCGGTCCTGCTCGCTTCCGCTAACCGGATTGTTGGTATCCACGGTGTATCTCCTCTGCTTTATGCCTCTTACGGGCCGCGTTCGTTACGCCACGTTTTTGCCGTACGGGTAGACAACCGGGGTAACAGTGTTCGCAGCCGCGCAATGTTTCGCGCACGTCCGACATGGTTACAGTGTGATTGCCGTGCCGGTATCCGTCGACCATGACCGAAACGCATTCACAGTCGTCTTCTGCGTAGTATTCGGCACAGTCGTAATGCAGCGGCTCATCACAAGCGCTTTCGAGCCACTTGTCGCACTCGGCGCATTGCCGGTACCCCAGCTCGGACATGATGTGGTCGATATCCCAGCTGTGGCAGTCGGTGCACAAGGTTTGCCCGTCATCGCTCAGCGCCGAAACGACGTCCGCCGCGACTTCCGGGGGCACGTCGTAGCAGTCGACCAGCACGCGCGCGGCGTTCTCGGATTCCCGCTCTGACAAGTCTTCGTCGTCGAGCAGCGGGTATCCGGCGAGAGCGGCACCGATACGGTCGGCGGCCTCACGTGCGGCGGAATCGCCGTAGTCGTAGGCAAGAAGGCCGTTCCACTCGGCCGCTTTGCCGGGTGCCGCTTCCTCCATGAGCCGCACCGCCGCGTGCCCGTTGGACACGTCCGCCAGGTGGGCGCACTGGTGCCCGGTGAGGTAATCGCCGGGAATTGGCAGCGGATCACCGCCCGATCCGAGCACGAACCCGAAGCCGGACCAGTCATTATCTCGGGCGCAGTCTTCACCGTCCCATGTCCCGTAACGAAAGTTCTGCCTGTAGAACAGGTGTGCATCTTCGGAAAACGAAATTTCAGGGTTGTTCATTATTGACACTCCCAGCGGGTGCGGATTAGTGCGAGTCACAGACCGCAAGCGGCAATGAAACGGTCTCGGTCGAATCGGGTGTTTACCGATTTGAAGTACGTGCACAAGGCGTCGGCGAGCGCTTTTCGTTCGTCGTCGGTCGCAACTTCCCGACGCACGGAATCGGCAATTTCTTTGAAGTCTTTACGCGTCATGACAGGTCCTCCAATGGTGTTGTAGTTGCATGTTGTTTGGCGGTTCAGGCCAGTTGCGAACTGGTACGGGCCGAAATTTGGACACGTCGGGTGCGATTGATGCAAAGGGGATCATCTTCTATGTCCGTGCGATGCGTAACCGCAAGCGATAGCGCCCGGTCGACCGGTAGCGCATTCCCTGAACCTCCCTAAAGGGAAGCCGTTATGTCTAGTGCACAACGCAGGGAACCATGCCCGTAAGACATAGCGTGCTACGAACGGCAAAAAGCGCGACGCGCTTGAGAGAGTGACGTTCAATGTCGGCAACCGCTTTACACAATCCGGACGCCCACACGTTGTGACGTTTTTCGGTGCTAGACCACCATGTAGTTATCTTGGGGACACACCTCTGGCAGGCATGCCTTTTATGCGCGCTACTCCGCTCTATAGCAAGGGATTCACATAACGGGGCTGCAAGCGCAGTTACTACGCATCCCAGACTAGAAATGCGCATTTGGCTACGCGTCGTTCCCCACTACTGCCCTGCACGGTTTCGCTGCTGTCCGCGCGACCCAAGCCGCTGCCCGCGCTATGCGGGTCTTATAGTTCGTAACGACCAAACCTTTAAGGAAAAGAAAGGAAGGAGATCGCTCGCGGGACGCCGTGTCCCGGTCCTCACGCCCTTCTCTGTCTCACCCCTTCCGGCCTGTCTCGGTTACATGTCTAGGTTGACACACTGCCTAGACACTTTCAACCCTCAGTCGGGTTCCGTTATCTCGCCGTTACCTTCGGCGTCGACCCCCTGCGCAGGGCCGGTCGGGCCCTTGAGCTGGGAAGACGCAGAGGAAGAGAACGACCCGCACAGCGGCAGCCAGCGCCCGCGCCCGCGACCCGCACAGCTTGGATTCAGTGCGAATTTCTCTTTGGATATCTTGCAGTTTTCGAATCACGTCACTTGCGGCCACGCCGTTTATGTGGTTGTCAACATCTATGAGTCAGGTTTCTGCATCGTTAGACTTTCTCTTGCGCGCAAGGAAAATGCGGAAAGAGCCATGCGACCACTTAGGATCAAAAAAGAAGAATGGAGGGAAAGCTGTGACGAAGGAGAATGAAGAAGAAGCCGGCCACAGCAGAACGAAACTTGCGGACGGAAGGCAGCGCGAGCATCAGGCGGCCAACACACCACCCAAGCCGACTGTTCACGTGCCTGCCGGCACCGAAGTCGGAGGATGCCGAGGAAGCGGGTTGCCCGGCGTTGGCCTGCAACAAGGCCGTGGCGCACCCCTTCTTCTCTAGCGGGACTCCGGAAAGGAAGGCGGAGGGGAAGGTCGAGAAGAAGGTGGACGGGCGCGGCCATCCGTCCGACACCCCACGGTCCGCGTTGTTCACTCACAAGAGTTACGCGGTATTACCTAGTGGGAGCGCGTAGAAACCCGCTGCACGGTCTGCCGAGATCGGCGTACCGTAGACAACCCTGACGATGTCGATCATGGGAGGCGGATACGGCGTCGATGACAAGTTTACGCTGATTCGTCGACGTTCAAAACCGTGATCCTGTATGCAGTCACGAGAAACGGCAGTCGTGCGCCTTCGAGGAGGGCGTGTGCCCAGGCGATAGGGAGTGCGATATGGAGATGGGAGATGAAAAATCTCTGCAGCGACTGTGGGATCTCCGCAATCTCTTGAACGGAGAGTGGATTCCCGACGTTTTGGTAGCTCTGTCCTCTGGGCCCCTGCGCCGCGGCGAGCTGCTGGAGAAGATCAGATCGACGCGCGTACGCAATGGCTGGTCGGACAGCGACACGAGGAATCTTGCGGACACCGTCATGCAGCGGACGCTGCTGCGGTTGGAGATGTCTGAGATGGTCGACCACACTCGCGATGAGCGTGTGTTTCCGCCGGTGTCCTTGTACCAGCTCAGTACGGCCGCTGAAGAACTTTTCGCGACTCTGGAAGGGCCGGCGATCTGGGCGGAAGAACATGGCGATCTGATCAAACGTGTGCAGCAACGCCGCCGTGGTGCCGAGGACGCCGATTAGCCCTGCCTGGACGCGGGAGGGTGCTGGGGCCGTCGCTCAGCTCGCTTCGCGGCCTCGTAGCTGGCTGTTGCGAGGCTGGCGCAGGAAATCGGCCAGCCCGACGGTGTCTCGGGCAGGTCGCTGGTCCAGCGTTGCTAGCGAGTTGGTCAGGAGACTCAGCGTGCGCGGGATGCTGTCGTACTGGCCGAGCCGGGCTTGGATCCGCATGAGATCTCGGTAGATGGCCTCGTTGTACGGATCAAGGCTGCGGGCTTGTTCGAGCAATGCGAGTGTTTGCTCGGGGTCGCCGTCGCCGATTGTGCGGATCAAGGAGCTGAATGCGTCGAGGACGTCCCGACGTAGTGCTTCGCGTGGTCCGTCGATCCAGTCTGCGGAGATGTTGTCAGCGAGGTCGCCTCGGTACAGTTCGGCCACGCGTCGCAGGGCGGCTTCCGCGTCGAGCGCGGTGGCTGCGTGGCGACTTATGGTGAGCGCGTCGAGCACCTGCCAAAGGTCCACCGTGACCACGGAGTGGTCGAGCGCGTAGTGCCCGTCGTCGTTGACGGTGATGTTGGCGATCTCGTTCCCCGTCGCGGTACGCAGTCCGCGGCGTAGCTGGGAAAGGGTTGCGTGGAAAGAGTTGTAGGGGCGGTGCCCTGGTGCGTTCGGCCAGAGCGCCGCGGTGAGCACTTCGCGACGGCTGCCCTCGGGGTGCAGCGCGAGGTAGACGAGGATCTCGCGCTGGCGCGGCGCAAGAGACTCGATGAGATCTGTGGGATGGGGTTCAGCGCGCATCAAGTGCAGTCGGCCGAGCACCTGCAGATGCAGCGGCGTGTCCTCGCGGACGGTGAGCTGAGCGGAGGCGGGGACGGGTGTTTGGGGCATCGGTTGATCGGTCACTGGCTCGTCGCTGATCCGGGAGGTTGCGGACTTGCCGTCCGTCGACGCTTCGGCTGATGGCGCTGCGCCCTGGGCGTGCGGCGTCGGTCGAGGATCGCCGTTGGGCGGAAGGCCAGCGGTTTCCCGCTTGGTGGTGGAGTCCGGGAAAGGAATGTCGATCACGACACGCGCCGGTGGAGACGCTGACTGTGCTGATGTTACGGGGGCGGGTTCGTGCGATCCGGCGGTGATGAACTCGAAGTTCGTGCGGTGTATCCGGCAGTCCGCACTGGCGTCGTCGGTGGCAGCAATTGCCTCACGACGCGGGGGGTCGGCTTCGTCCCTGGGCACGGAGGTGCTTTCGGTCGTGGTCTGCCCGGATCGCTCCGAGTCAGCCGGTTCTGCGGCGTGGAGGAGGGCGAGCAGCTCTGTGGTGTCGGTTCCGGGCAGGGTGAACAAGCGGGCACCAGCCAGAGCGCCGGCTAGAGTCGGGCTGGTCGCTCCGATCGTGCCGTCGTTGCGGACCCGGGCGGTACCGCCGGGACGCCATTGGCCGAGAAGCACGCCGGCCAGGCCGAGGCCAGCGCCGTTGTCGAGGATGGCTTGCATTCGTCGCTCGGTATCTGCCGTAGGTGATGCGATCAGCACCGCATTCGCGCTGTCGTCGGCGTGATGCTCAAGCTCCTGGTCGGCTTCGTCATCGTCATCGTCGTCGCGGATGCGTGTGAGGAGTTCTGCTTCCAGGACTGACAGCGCGGCCGGCAGGTCGTCGACGATGCGGAGCCGTGCAGGTGCTCGCCGCGGAAGGTCGGTACCGAACAGAGCTTCGGCGTCAGTGGCAGGAATGACCACGAGTGCACCCTGGCCATCGTTCTCCGCCTGCGCGAGCAGGGCGACAATCAGGGCACGCGCAGCGGCGTGGGCACCGGGGCCGATGAGTCCGAGGCCGCAACTGCGGGCGAGGTCAAGCGCGACAGCCTGTCCCTCGCGGACGCCGAGGACGGTCGCCTCCTGCGTGGGCAGCGTCGCGCGCGCGGTGGCCTGCGCACGGTCACGCGTCTCGAGGTCAGCCAGCCTGATGGAGCCGGAGGACTGCTGCAAGACGGGCGGCGCGGCCTCGCCGTCATGAGGGAGCGTCGCGGAGTCGTGTGCGATCCGCAGAGCACGTACGACCGGGGCCCCACCCGGATCATCAGGTTCCGCTGCACCGGGCTGGTAACTGCTTCGGCGGTGCAGCCGCACACTTATCATCGCGACGGTGATCAGCGCGGCGAGGCCCAGGCCGACGAAAGCACCGGTGGACAACGAGATCCCAGTGCCGGGACTCGCTGTGGCAGCGGGAGGAGCGGCTTTGGCTGGCAGTGAGGGAGCGGACGGCTGCGGGCTTGAAGGGGCTTGTGTGTCGGGGCCAGACGCCTGTGGCGGATCGTGCGGGGCGCGGTGCTCTACGACAGGTGGTGGTTCGGTAGAGACGGGCGCGAGCGCGGGCAATCGTAGTTGCCAACCTGGTTGGACGAGACTCGGTGTGGTGAACACCGTCCCGTCGGCCTGCGTGGCACCCCGGTTCAGCTTCCAGATCTCCGGCCAGCGATTGCCGTCGCCGAGGCAGCGTTGCGCGACCCGCCACAAACTGTCGTGCACACCGTGCTCGGGTGACCGCACAGTTTCCATGTCCTGCGGGGTCGCCGTGGCGGCGCGAGTGTGCGCCGCGGCGGTGACGATCGCAGATCTATTCGCGGTCCCGGTCAGTGCCGACTGCGTCTCAGGCTGGCGGAGCGTCGTCGCGATGGTGGTGTGTCGGCCTGCGGAAGACTCGGTCGCTGCAGCGTGCGTCGTTGTGGTTGTTGCGGTTGTCCGGCTGCTCAGGATGGAGAACACGATCGCCCCGACCAGTACGCCCGCGGCTGCGCGTAGCGGGCCGAGGTGGGCATTTCGCGCTGAGCGATGCCAAGGCGCGGAGCGAGCCGTGTCCGGGATCGCGGCCAGCACGTCGAATGTGAAGCGGGCCCACAAGGGCCACAACGCACAGGCCAGGGCGTTGAGTAGGAACTGCGGTGACATCGGTGCGAGCAGGGTGCTCTGGATTTCGTCCCAGGTAGGAACGTGGTCGGGCAACGGCCAGCCGATGAAGTGAACCAATGCCGTGGGCAGGCCGACTGTCAGAGCAAGCAGGACGACAACTGCGAGCAGAGCGCGAAGAGCGCGGGCGAGCACCCGGGCCATGGCGGCGAGGACCGACCAGGAACGAGGGCCAGTGCTCAATGAGCGGACCGGTTTCCGCTGCGCTGAGTCTGATGTCGCGGTCATGACGTGCTCGTTTTCTTGGCGATGTGGGGTTTGGTGGTCGATGTGGTACCCATCGGCGTCGGGAGCGTTGCGAGCCGAAGCCATGGATTTCGGTGCACAACTGTGCCGCGACGGGTCGCAAGGTCAGGTCACCGTCGCGGGGGCAGATGCACGCGCCTCCGTCGTAGTGGCGTTAGGCACTACGACCTCTGGTGCCGCTGATTCCTGACTGGTCGCTGGCGTCTTCGTCGAACTTGACCGGTGGTTGTTGTCTGCCTTCGCAGTCGCCGCGTTAGCGTTCGATCGCTTGCGTTTGGCGCGGACGGGTTTCCGTGCATCGAGCCAGCGAACCAGGTCAGCGGTTGGTACATCGGTGAACTGCGCAAGCTCGTCGATGCTGATAACATCGTTGGCAGCGGCCAGAGTTTCGCCGAGTTCCATTTCGATCGCTGTCAGTTGGTCGGCAACCTCGGATCGCCTCTGCGCCAGATCGCCGACCTGCTTTGCTGCAGCTGCTCGCCTTGCACTGCGGGCAGAGTCGGCTTCCTCAACGCGGCGCTCGATCTCCTCACCGGTGGCCATTTTTCTCCTTTCTCCGTTGACGCGCGGCAATTTCGGATTTCAGCAGTCGGACGTTGCGACGGGATTTCGCCGCTGTCGGTCTAGGGCCGGGTCACCGCAAGCCCCGCCGCGTCAGGCTCGCCTCGGCAGCGCGCTCATAGGCACAGCCGCCGGAGTGCTCGCAGCGGCACGGCAACCGGGCTGCGGCCAAGACTCGACCGGCTGCTCCCACGGAAACCCTCCGGCGTCAACGACATCGCGGGCAGCGGTGATGCAGGCGAACATGTTCTGCGTAAGCGCTTCCGCGGCCTGCAACAACCGCCGAGCTTCACAGTGCTCGGGTAAGGCGGTAAGGGCTTCCTCGGTGCCTGCGGCCAGCTCTGCGCGCCGAAGCTTCGCTTCCCATGCCCGGGTCAGCACGAGGCAGCCGTGCATGCGCAGCACGACCTCGTTAAGGACGTCCTCGATCTCGGTGACCGCCGCGCGTGCCGCGGCACCCAGCTCGCCGACTGCGGACTCGGGGTCGGCGGTGAGTTCGTCGGCCAGGCTACGGGCTGCGCGGGTGCGGTCCAGGAACTGGAGCGTCTGCCACACGATGCGATGCATCTCGCGCGGGACGGCGGGGTCGATCCAGGCACGGACCGGGCTGCGGTGCAGCTCGTCCACGCCCGCGATCAGGACACGCACTGCGGTATCGGTTGCGCCAAGGCCAGTGAAGTCGCGGCTGCGGAAGAAGAATTCGCCCCGTCGGCGTTCCAGTCGGCACGGGGAGGCAGCGTCGTGGTCGTGCTCGGTGAGCATCCCGGCGGCACGCTCCCAGCCGATGATCACGCCCATTCCGGCCGCGAGGACTCCGGCGCAGACCAAGGCAGTGCCCAGGTCCGAGGTCACCGCGACGGCTGTCAGGGTAATACCACCCAGCACGCCGATCACGGCCCGCGGATGCAGCGCCGCGCGGACGCGTTCGGCGCGCCACCGCGACGGCGGGAGGTGCGGGTTCAACAGCACGGAGTCCGGTCCGTCGACGAACGTCACTGCGCGCACTGGTTTCGCCGCAGCGGACTGGTTGTGGTGTGTCATTGGGGCTTCCTTTCGACGGTGGCCGAAAATAAGCTGTAACAGGGTAATTCAGGGCGCGAATCCATTACCGCCCGTATTTCCGTTCGACCCAGAAATCCCTTCAGTGTTCACGAGCCCACGGTCTTCGCCGGATATTCCTCGTTGAGGCTGGGCCTTCCCTGTGCCGGTAACGGTGATCGAACCGATGCCGACGAACCCGAGCAGTTGGGTCGACTGGCTGACAGTGACGGTTACAGTGACGGTGTTGTCTGCGACAGACACGGTGCCACTGTCGCCGGCGGCAGCAAGGTACTGGCGCGCAAGAATGGTTGCTTGCCTGGGCACCAAGCGCAGGGCCCCGACGGAACGGTAGGTGGACAGATCGATGGCTTGCGCTCCGGCACGGGCAGCCTCTTGTGCCTCACCGATCGCGCGAATTTTCCCTGCCAGGGCAAGGCCGCCGTCTAATACCAGACCGCTGAATGCGATTATTGCGGTGACCAGCACGACGACGAACGCGGTGACTCGTCCGTCTTCGTCCGCGCGCAGGCGTCGCAGTCGGACGGGCAATGTGCCAAACATCAGGCACCCCCAACGTTGGCTGTGGTGCCACGATATGTGTCTACAGGGGACGAGAACGATGCGGAGAGCTGGGTGCTTCCCGGCATGCCGAGGAGTGCGAGGTCCGACAGTCCCACCGTGCAGGTGACTTCCACACTGACGATGCCCCCTGGCCGGAATCCCGCAGTATGGACGGTAACGGCCAGACTCAGGCACGTGATGCCTGCGTTGGCCAGTGCTGCGGATGCAGTGGCGTGAGCGTCGTTCCGCGCGTTGGCCATGCTGCGAGCGAGAGACGCGGCACGTGCTGCTTGGTGAGCTGCATCTTCAAGCCGCAGGTTGGCATCTGCCAATCGTCCGCAGAAGATGATGAACAGGAGCATCATGATCAGAACCGGAGTGAGCAGGACCAGCTCCGCAGTGGCTGATCCTCGCTCATCGTCACGGAGCGACCGCAAACGCTGTCCATAATAGACTGTCCGGACGTTCACGGCCGGACTCCGGCGCGAAAGCGTTCGACCGGCCCCGCTGCGTCACCGCTGGCTGTCAAAGTTAGGAAAGGAACGACTTGGATCACGGTGCCTTCCACGTGCACTGCTGCTTGGTCCGAGCTCCGGCTCACGATGGCGCGCGGATCGCGCAGCGGGCCACTGCCCAACTGCTGGAGAATCTGGTCGGCCTCGCGCTGTCCGCGCGCGGTAGTACCTCCGAGCACGCGCGTGGTCGACAAGGCTTGAGATGCGGCAGCCTGAGCAATATGGGAAGCGTGCATCCACAACGCAAACTGGGCGATCGACATGATCAGAAGCAGCAACAGAGGTGTCGTGAGCACGAGTTCTGCCGTGGCCGCGCCACGCTCGTCCGCCAAGAGTCGACGCAACCCTGCACGCGTCAGCAGCCGCGGTGTTGGAGATGTTGCTGCGTTTGGCGAGCTGTAACGATCGATGGACATCGCGGGCATCACATGTGGATGCTGTTTGCCTTATCAGTGACCACTTTCACCAGCAAAGCGATCACCACCAAAGCCAGGGCGACGAGTGCGGCAGTGACGAGTACGGTTTCAGTGGTGTATCCACCTTCGTCCTCACGCAAGCGCCGCACGTGCTCCTTGACGAAGGTCCACAAGAGAATCATTGGCGTCAACATGGTCTTCCTCCTATAAGTGTCGATTACCGATTCCTGGCTGTCTGAACTGTTCTCAGTTCGTTGATCTTGTTGGCGCCCTGGTCGTGCGTTCTGCCTGCTAGAGTTCGGTTCACTCGTTGGCGTGAAGATTCCGACGAGGTGTCGAGATTCTCGAAATGATGCCGATGTTTTCGGCGAATCTTGGCGTCGGATGAACCGGAGTGGCCGTGGTGTTGACGGCGGTGCGTTCGCTGGGCAGTGCTCGGCGTCCGCGGACGCAGCAGGAGCTGGAGGATTTCGAGCAGGAGCTGGTTGACCAGTTCGCGCTGGCTCTGGCCGGTGCCGGGGTCAGCGACGACTTTGTCGCTTCGGACAGGTCGGTGGTGTTCCAGTTCCTTCAGTTCCTGGGCCGTCCCGTGTGGACTGCGCAAACGGACGATGCCGACCGTTTCCTGGTAGCGCAACGGAAGCGTGGTCTGGCGAGATCCACGGTGTATCAGAAGGCGGTCAGGCTGGCGACCTTCTTCGACTTTCTGATCGCCCGCTACCAGGGCGATATCCATGCGGTGACCGGTCATGTGATCACCCAGCCGATTGACGAGTTCAACCGACCGCCGAGTATCGACCACGGTGTTCTGCGGATCCCGCCGGCCGAAGACGAGGTCGACGCCTTGTTCACCGCGTGGCGGGATGCCTTGCCGGAGACGCGGAAATTCTTGCCTGCGGCAAGGGACTACTTCGCGGCGTCGCTGTGGCGTCGGGTCGGCTTGCGGATCAGCGAGTCGGCGATGTTGGACATCCGCGACTGGCGGCCGGATCTGGGTGAGCATGGCAAGCTGCACGTGCGTTTCGGCAAAGGCAGCAGGGGGCACGGTCCGAAGACGCGGCTGGTGCCCGCGATCAACTCCGTCGATGCGTTGGTCGAGTGGTGGTTGACCGACGTGCGGCACCAGTTCGGCGACGATTGGGCGGATCCGGATGCGCCGCTGTTGCCCAGCGAGCGTCGGGACCGTGACACCGGCCAGTGTCTGCGCGCAGGCGCGAACGCATTGCGCTCCGGGTTCGGCGACGCCGTCCAGCTGTGGCTGCCTGCCTGGAACGGGCGGCTGACTCCGCACGTACTGCGACATTTCTGCGCATCGTCGCTGTATGCCCGCGGCATGGATCTCAAGGCCATTCAGGAACTGCTCGGGCACGAATGGCTGTCCACCACGACCCGGTATATCCACGTCCACGACGAGCATGTCGAACGCGCGTGGACTGCGGCCAACGACCGCGTCGCGACCCGCTTGTTCGACAGGAAGGAGTGAGCTGATGCGCTGGAACCTGCGGATGAAAGCCGCCGAGGCAGGCATCTGGAAATCCACCGAGATGCGCCGACGGCTCGCCGAGGCCGGCCTGGAGATCAGTGCCGGGAAGATGTCGGCGCTATGGACCGGGACGCCGACCACCATCCGGTTGGACGACCTCGATGTCCTCTGCGCGGTGCTGGAATGCCAACCCACCGACCTGCTCATCTGCGAGCCCGAGAAAGTTGCCGCCGCCAAACCGCGGAACGCCGCCGAGAACACCGGAATCGGGCAGACCCCGGTGATCCGGCCCCGGTTCGGCCGGCACCGCAGCGTTCCACCAGCATGACCCGCGTCCGCCTCTGCGAGCGCTGCGGAGCGAACCCTATCGCCTACTACGGGCGCCGCTGCTGCTACGCGTGTGTGCCCCGACAGCGCAAGAAGCCGTTGCTGTGCAAGCGATGCGGATCGGACACCGACTATTTCACCGCAGGCCTGTGTCGCGGATGCCACCGCCAGGCACCTCTGATCACCGAGTGCCGGGACTGCCTGGCCTGGGGCATCACCCGATGGCACGGCGGCGTGTGCCAGGCCTGCCGCGGCTGGAACAGACGCTTTCCCACACCGATGCAGTGCCCGTCGTGCCAGCGCGTCGTCCCCCTCAATGACCGTGGCTACTGCCGCTTGTGCTGTCGCCAAGCTCATTTCGTCCGCTCGCCCCACGAGGCGATCGACGTCATCGACGCCAACCGACACGGCCAGCAGCTGTTCATCGCCGACCTGTTCCGGCAAAAACGCCCCGAACCACCGCGGAGACCCGGACGGAGCGGATGGCCCAGCCAGTACCCGGTCGCGCACCGCCAGCTCGCGCTGGTCGACCTCGACCGTGACTACACCACCGTGCGGCCTGCCGAACTCATGCTGCCTCGCCCCGACTTGGCCGCGGCGATCGAGGACGTCCTCACCGACCACGCGCGCCGGCACGGATGGGGCAAAGGCCTGGAAAGCCTTACCCGCACAGCGATCCGCATGCTGCTGGCGACCCAGGACACCCCCGGCGCACCCATCACGGCCAGCACCGCGGCTGCGGTCACCACCGGCCGAAAACTGGACAACCTCAAATCGGTACTCGAGATCCTCACCACGGCCGGGATGCTCGACGACGACCGCCAACCCACCCTCGACGCCTACGTCGAACGACTGATCGCCGGCCTGCCCGAACCCATGACCACCGAACTCCGGGAATGGTTTGGGGCGATGCGCGACGGCAGCACGGCCCCACCACGGTCGCGGCCCCGCAATCACGCCACCATCCGAGCCCGGATCGCCCACGCCGCACCAGCCGCGCACACATGGGCCGCCACAAACGGCTACTCCTCGCTGAGGGAAGTCAGCCGGGACGACGTCATCGCGATCATGCCCGCCGGGGGATACCGCTACCGACAGACCCTGACCGCTCTGCGCGCCTTGTTTCGGTTCCTCAAAGCACGCCGCAAGGTGTTCACCAACCCGACGCTCCGGCTGCGCGGCCCCCAAGCCGTCAACCAGCCGCTGCCGATCGACCTGGACCCAGTCCGCGATGCGATGCACAGCACCAAACCCGCCCGAGCCGCCCTGGCCGCGCTCGTCGCGTTCCACGCCTTGCGCCCCAAGGACGTGTGCGCACTGCAGCTGACCGACCTGCGCGACGGACGCCTCCACCTCGACGAGCGAACAATCCTGCTCGCCGACCCCGTACGCGCCACAATCGCCGCCTGGCTTGAAGAACGCGGCCGACGCTGGCCCCACACGATCAACCCATACCTGTTCATCAACCAGCACACCGCCGTCCGCACCAGCCAGGTCGACCCGAACTGGATCAGCACCACCATCGGATTCTCCGCACAAGCCATCCGCGAAGACCGCATCCTTCACGAAGCGATCACCACCGGAGACGTCCGGAGACTCTGCGATCTGTTCGGGCTCACCGTCGGCGGCGCCGAGCGATACACCCACACCGGCCCACCCGACACGATGGGTAAAGGCTTCGGTTCGCCAAACCCAGCACCCAACTAGACTCATTCCCCAGAACACCTCCCTTCGGTTCGTCGGAGAAATCGCTTCAGTAATCGCGAACTCGTAAACTTCTCAAACCCCGCCCAATACGGCAGCCACAGCCGGGTAGCCGATGAAGAAGAGGAAGCCGATGAAGAGCACGATCACGGGCAGACTCATCCGTTCCGTGGCGGATTGAGCAGCACCCTCGGCTTCGGCGAGTTCCCGTGTCCGCAGTGCGGATGCCTTGGCTTGCAAAGACGCGCGGACGTGTGCGCCCTCAGTGCCGGCAAGGCTGACTGAGGCTGACAGTTCGGCGAGTTCGCGGACGTCAAGTTCGTCGCCGAGCGTGCGAAGGGTGGCCCACGGGGTGACGCGTGTGATTTTCGCGATCGTTAGCGCACGTCGGATCTGGTTGAACGAGCGGCCACGGCCGACGGTGGCGGCGTCGGTGAGAGCACCTTCCACTCCGGCACCCCCAGCGAGAGTGACCCGAATCAGATTGAGATAGGCGCTCAGCGCGAGGCGGAAATCAGCGCGGCGGCGCGCGGCGGCGCGCCGAACCGTGATGTCGGGCAGCAAGAAGCCGATGAACCCGGTGAGCAGGCTCGCGATCAGCGATACCTCCCAAGCCAGGGGCGTGCTCAGCAGAGCAAGCGCGACTGAGACGAGAGTCGGCAGCATGAGCCCGGCAATAGCGAGCGCCGCTTTGTCGGCCAGGTGAGCGGAGACAGGCCTGCCGGTGATGGCGAGGTCTTTGCGCACGGTGGGGCTGGGCAGCCCGACTGCGGTCAGCAGCCTGACGAACGGCTTGCCCAGCGCGGTCGCCCAGCCAGGACGTTCCAGCGGCGTGATCGGGGGTGGCGTAGGCGTGCTGTCGAGTTGCCGCAGCAGCGAGGCCAGACCTGGGCGCGGCGGCACTGCCCACACCAGGATGGCCCAAATGCCGAGCCCGAGCCCAGCTCCGATTACCAGTGCGGTGATCATGCTTGCGCCTCCTCCGCGGACGCTGTCGCACCGTCGCGGCTGCGCAGTGCGTCAAGGTCGGTCAGGAATCGGTCTGGTGTCTGGTAACGGGCCATGCGTGCGAGCCACAGAAACGACAACGTGAAGAGCGCGCCGACGACTGCGAGCATGATCTGTCCGAAGGCTGAGTCGAAGGGATCGAGGTAACCGCGGTTGAACGCGGTCAGCCCCGCAGCGAACGCCAACGTGACTCCGACGATCATCCGGACGCTGGTCCGGGTGCGAGCACGGCCGGCTTCGACTCGCAGCCGCATAGACACCTGCTCACGAGTCTCCGTCGCGAGTTCGCCGAGCAATTCGGCCAGCTGACGAGCTTGCTTCTCCGAGGCCAGCACCAGCGCGCTGATGAGCAGGTCGGCCGTCGGATCAGCGAGCTGGTCGGCCAGGTGCCGCAGGCTGGGAGCTAGCCGGTCGCCGCGTTCGAGGCGGAACGTCAACCCGTGAATCTCCGGGCGAATCGCCTCGGGCACGGTCTCCGCAGTGGCAACGATGGATTGCTCCAACCCTGCCGCCGCGGCGAGTGTGTCGCGCAGCATCTCGCTCCACGACGCGATCGCCTCGATGCGGGCCACGGTTCGGGCGTGCTGTTTGTCCGAGCCGAGCACCCGCGGCAAGCCCCAGGTCGCCATCGCTGCTAGGACACCTCCGACAAGCCATCCCGTGGCGATGGCGACCACGATGCCCACCGCCCCGGCCGCCAGCAGCCACCGAGCCCGGAGCGGATCGCGTCCGGCCTCTCCGCTGTTATGCCGGCTCCAACGAGGCCAGCGCACAGTGATGCCTCGCCAGCCGGCCACAATCAGCAGCAGGCCAAGTCCGGCACCAATTCCGAGCAATCCCATCAGCGCGGTGGTGGTGCTCACGGCTTCCACCACCCTTCCGCCCGGTCTAACAGATCCGGGTCGAAGCCTGCGTCGACAAGGTCGTCCACGGTTGCCGTGCGCAGCGGGACGCCGGGGACAGCACGGAGGTCAGCTGCTGGACGCCACACCTCGTTCGAAATCACCTGAGTGCCGTCCGCGCCGATGACTTCGCGGATCGAGGACACGACTCGCTTGTTGTCCTCGCCCCGCGGCTTCTCCAGGTGGACCACGAAATGCAGCGCGGAGGCGACCAACAGGTTCGTGGCCTCCAGCGAAAGGCGTTCAGGCCCCTGGACCGCGTAGGCGGCGAGTTTCGTGAACACACCGCTGGACAAGGACGAATGCAGCGTGCCCATCGAGCCGTCGTTGCCCATGGACATGGCGTTGGTGAGGGGGATGACGACCGGGCCGCGGACCTCGCCAACAATGACCCGGTCCGGACTCATCCGCAGGGACTGCCACACCAGCTCGGACTGTGAAATCTCGCCCTGGCCTTCGACGTTGGCTTCGCGGGCCTGCATCGCGACGACATCCGGATGGCCGGGATCGTGGTCGAGTCCCAATTCGAAGACGTCTTCGATGGTGACCAGCCGCTCGTGCGGCGGGATCGCCGAAGCCAATGCCCGCAGCAGAGTCGTCTTGCCGATCGCGACACCGCCGGTCACGAGCACATTCTTGCGTGCCCGCACCATCGCGGTGAGAAAGTTGTCCAGCGCCAGGTCGAGCGTTCCGTTCTCTCGAAGTTCCCGCAACGTCACCCGGGCGAAGCGATGGCGGCGGATCGAGAGTGACGGCCTGGCCGTCACCGCCATCACCGCCGACGCGCGCTCCCCGCCAGGCAGGGAGAAGTTGACGATCGGACTGCCGCGGTCGAAGCGCCGTTCCTCTACACCGGAGCGTGCGGCGAGATCGCGGATCAAATCCACCAATTCGGCGTCCGAGCCGATGATCGGAGGCAGGCGTTCCCGCCTGCCCGAGGCGTAGCGGACGAATACCCGGTCCCCGTTGATGTTGACGTTCTCGATATCGGGATTTGCGAGCAACGGATCGAGGCCGGCCATGCCGAACATCTCGTCCAACACAGCGGAAACGACACGTTGCTCAACGTCCTGCGGCACCACAGCCCCGCCCGTGTCGAGTTCGTGCTGCGCTTGCTTTTCTGCGGCATCAGCGAGAATCGCTTGCGCCATCCGGCGCCGTTCGCCTGGTTCCAGCGCGGGACGACCGGCATCGTCATCGGCGTGGATACGAGAGGACAACTGCTGAGACAGCTCACGGCGAAGACGAACGCGCAGCCGCTCCACAGCCGCAGCCTGGTGAGGATCGACACCAGGAACGCTCGTCGGCCCTGGAAGCGAACAGGCGGGCGGCGGCAGATCTGGCCGCACGGACGCACCATTGCGTGAAGCTCGCTGGCTGGGGTGGATGTGCGGCGAGGTCATGGGCGCGTCCCGTTCGTCGATGATTGCCGTTGAGACGGAAACAGCGGCGTGGCGGCCTGCCCACGAGACTGGTTCGCTCCGGTGTCGATGACTGGTCCTCTAACCCGAGGTGGAGCGCTCGCTGCAGAATGCGGACGTCCTGAGGAGGCAAGCCCGTGCGCTAGTCGCAACGCCGCGCGCCCCAGCGCCGAGCGGTCCGGACTCGGCCCGGTCCGGCTGTACCCGCACAGCACCGCAGCGCCCTTGGGGTCGTGGGGAAGCCTGCCCAAGACTCCGATCTGGAGTTCGTGCTCGACCTCGGCCGTGGTGTAGCCACCACCGACCAGGACAAAGCCTGGCCGCGGATTCCAGGTCGCAGCGGTCCGGATCTTGCTAGCGACATGAGATAGCTCGTCATCGCGGGCATGAGCGAAGAGCACCATCGCATCAGACGCTCGGATGATCGGCAGAGCCGGTGAATCGGGGTCTACTCGACCGCAGTCGGCCAGGACCACCACGCCAGACTGGTCACCCGCAGCGCGCAAGACTGAGGCACCCCGTGGTGCCAGAATGCCCAAGGCAGCGCGGGCTTGCTCCGCGCCAACCGGACCGGCGATCACCGTAAGGCCAGCGGGCAGGCGTTGGACGTGCTGCCACAGCACCGACGCCTCCATGCTCTTGCGTGCCGCGGCAGCCAAACTCACCAGCCCAGGTACCGAGGGCAGCCGGAACCGCGCGGCCAGGTCTCCGCCCGCGGGATCGCACTCGACCACGACCGGGGTCTGCTCGGCCGGCCATCGCGCCGCCAGCGCGAGAGCCGCAGTCGTTGCCCCCGGCGACCCCTTCAGCGAACACAGTGCAACCAACATCAGCCGCCACCCCCGCTCAACGCGACGAGGCTGATCTGCCCTGCCGGAGCAGCAGCGAGCTGGCGAGCGTTCGCCTCCGGCAGCTGCAACGACACCACCGTGCTCTGCTGATCCGGGCCTCCGCCGACATCGCTCACCGTCGCAGTCCATTGCGCGATCGGAGCTGCAACCTGTCCGGTGTTGGTACCCGGCGTCCCGGTCGCAGTTGAACCAGCAGACACCAGTACTGCGACCCGCGCACCGGGGGCGAGCGCAGGTGGGAACTGTCCGGCCTTCAATGCCACTGCGGCAACTGCCTGGCCGTCAGTCGGGATCGCGGGTGGCCCCAGCGAACCGCGGGTTAGCAGCTCGCCAGCAGGCAAGCTGAACGCCGCAGGGCGACCGACCACAGTGGACGCTTCCGCGGCCGAGACCGCGTCGAGTCCGACATCGGCGGACACGGAAACTTGCCGGAAGTCCTGCACGGACAACAGATGGCCGACAGTGACCGGGCGAGCCAACACCAGAACCGGCTGACGGTTATCGAGTTGCATGGACACGATCACCGCCGCTGCGGCGCAGGCGATCACTAACACGACACCGAGCAGCAGGTACGGAACCCGGCGTGACGGGCGAACCGTCTTCCAACGCGACGGCGGCTCCTGTTTGCCACCCCGCTGCGCCCAGGCGTCCGGTGGCGCGGTCGCCGTGTCGGCGGTGTCCGCGCGTGTTGAGACGGGGGTGCTCATAACCGGCCTCCCTTCTGGTTTCAGGCATAGCGCCACCACGCCGCGACGCCGTCTGCGGCGCGGTGGCTATTCGGACTGAGTTTTGGTTGTCAGAGCGGAACCCGTGCCCGCCGCGGATCACCGTCCGCCGGTGTTGAGCGCCTGGCTCTCCGCCACGCGGAACGCCGCGTTGCCTGTGGTCGTCATGTCGGGGAATGTTCCGGACTGCCCGGCCCCGGACCATGAGATCGCCCAGTGCACGGTGGCCGTCACCGGATACGCGTTATTCGGTTGGCCGGCCGAGGACGTCCGGTAGGTGTGCCCGCAGTCCGGCGATGCTGCCTTCGGGTCGCCATTGGCAGGGAACGGGGTCCCGCCGCTGCCGCACGTCACCATCGATCCGTCGCCCATCGACCACACGAGCGAGGTCGGCTTCGCGACCGCGGTCACCGAGACACCAGGGACGGAGGCCGTGGCCGACTGCTGATCCCAGCCGCTCGACAACCACAACCAAGTCGGCAGGGTCACCAGTTGGTCTCCGCGCGGGCTCGCCGCGATCGACGGGCTCGGCAACCGGAGCTGGCTGCGCGCCGCCCGGGCCAATTCTGAGGGCGAAGGCAACGGTGCCGGGCTAGGTGCCTGCGCGTCCGGAATCCAAATCGGCGTCCTGTACAGCGCATCCGAGAAGCCCGGGCCGGAGCACTTGTACAGGTACCACGCGCCGGGTCCCTGGCCAGGCCGTGTTTGCGCCTGCATAAGCCGCGCAGCGGTGCGCACCAACGGTGCCGTCCGCGTGCTCGCCAGGCGGAACACCGCAGGGCGAACTTCAGTGCCTTGATCCTGGGCGGATGGCCTATAGGCGGCCGTGATCGTTCCACCCTCCGGGGGCCGGTAATCCGAGCGCTGGTATCCGCAGTTGGCGCTCTTGTCGTTCGGTCCGACTACTCGATCACCGGTGTTCGGCTGGTCGTCGCCTTGGCTTCCGCCCTGATGGCTCGGATTCTTGCCGGGGCCGGACGGGACTCGCCCAGGGCTACCGTCGGTGCCGCCTTGGCCCGCGCCGAGCTGGCACGCTGGGGATGGAGTCTGCTGGCAGTCCGCCGATCCCCAAGGACCGCCCGCCAACGCCGGGGCTGCTCCTGCGAGCACCAGCGATCCGGTCGTTCCTGCGATCAGCGCGACTCTCCTCAGCATGATCCGACCTGGTGGATTCCGAAGTCGGTAACACGCCACGCGCCGTCTCCCTGCCGTTCGACAACGGCATTGATCTGCCGACGTCCGCTCGGCCCGTCGTTAGCTGGCTGTCCGTTGTCCGCTCGATAGTGCTGCCAATTGCTGTCGTCGCCGCAATCAGCGACGATCACCTTCATCGGCGCGGAGGGTGGCTCGACGGACGACACCGTAGGTGTGTTTTTGGGCCGCCCCTTGGTTACCAGGCCATTTGCCTTGTCCGCGTAGAGGCCGCGGGTGATGTTGGTCAGTGCTGTGGCAGTAGCGTGCTGTCCTAAGCGCGGGTCTTGCCAGTTTGATGTCTGCGCTGCGGCGGCCATATCTTCCCACATCCCCATGTATGCCGAGATTGCCCTCTGGCGCGCGGCGTCAGCCGGTGATGTCGATGCTGGCGGTGCGCTCGCAGACGGAGGCACTCCAGGAGAAGCCGTGGAGCCAGCGGGAGCAGGGTCGGACGGCGAGCCCGAGCTGCATCCAGCCGCCAGGGCAGCGACGATGACGCTCGAAAGCATCGCTGCTGGCCGACATGCCTTTTGGGATACCACGGACTCCACCCCTCACTCCTCACACCCGAGCTGTTACTGAGTGCTCTAGATCACGTCTACCTTGCGTACCCATACTGACTGCAAGGTGTGGAAGTACCGACTTGAAAGTCGGAATGGCACTACACCTCCGATGTTCACCCATATGAACTAATATTCTGCATGTTTCCTAACTGGTGAGTAGTAAATCTGGTAGTGCTGGTGACGGGCCGCAGAGCGCTGATAGGGGCATGTCGTGAACCAGTTGCGCCTGATCACTACGAATATTTGCGGGCCGTAACCATGCAGACCGTCGCGGTCGTGGGTTGTGCGCTCGTTGGCGCAGCGCTCGCGTTGGCGCTGCGCCCGGTCGTCATCCGATACGCCGTCGCGAACGAGCCGGCCGCAGCACCGCCGCCTCTCGGCGTGCTCGAAGTCGCGACAGCCATCGTGCTCGCCGCGCTCGCATACCGCTTCGGCTGGTCCCTGGAACTGCTCGCGTACAGCGGCATTGGCGGATTCGGCGTGTCGCTGGCAGTGATCGACCTGGTCGCACGCAAACTGCCGAATATCCTTCTAATCGCAGCATCCGCGGTTCTCGGAATCGCATTGGGGGTAGACGCCACCCTGAACAGCCATGGCGGAAACCTGGCGCGGGCGGCCATGGCTATGGCCGTCGCCTTGGCAGTCCACGGAGTCCTCTACGCCCTGGGCGCTATTGCGGGTGGCGATCTGAAGCTGGCAGGGATACTCGGAGCTGGACTCGGTTGGACCAGTTGGGAGGCTGCCTGGCTCGGCCTCGCGGCGGGCTGGCTCCTCGGCGGTGTCGTTGTTGGGGCTGCGCGAATCGGCAGGAAGCGAAGTGTAAGCCGGGATATCCCGCTGGGTCCGTTCCTGCTGGCTGGGGCACTGCTGCTCCTCCTATATTTCGGGCCCTCGACGGCTGCACGCTGACATGTCCCGGTTTTCGGCAGACTGCCTGGGGCACCCAGCGGCTTGGGCGGCTTGCGCTCGTGGAAGAAGCGACCCGTTGGCCGCACACTGCCAGGCGCTTCCAGATCTGCGGCGCCGGATCGAAGAGCGTCGATCCTCCATCGCTGATGCCGCCGATATTCACGTGGACGTCGATACGATCTTGATCAAGGACTGCGGACAGCAGGCCTGGCACGACTGAGCCTCCAGCCCGCTGCCAACTGGCCGGTGGCGCACACTTCGATGCGTGATGGCTACGGTGAAGTGCATGGGCAAGCACCGGATGGACGACAAGGCGCATATCCGGCACGACCTAAACCTCGATAAAGCCAAGTGGAACCGGATCGAGCCGAGCAACGCAGACTCGGACGACGGTGCGGAGTACGCGACGGTGCCGCACGCCGACGGCGATACATATGTCGCGCTGAGGAAAGCCAACGACTCGAACGGCGTCGTGCTGGTGTTCACGCCGAGCGAGTGGAGCGCGTTTCAGCAGGGCGTACGTGATGGCGAGTTCGACCTGCCGCAGTAGCCGCCGACGCTATTTCGACGGGGACAGCCATTCCCGCCCGCCAGCACCAGTACGCTCACGCGGCAAGGGTCGGGTTCCTGGCGCGGTGTCTGCGTCAGGAACCCGATCCCTGTCTGTCGCGCTAGCCAGCCGGGGGAACCTCGATCTTCGAGGCGGCGGTCAAGAAAGCCCGCCAGCCCTCACGGCTCAGGCGGAACATGCCGCCTTCGGGATCTTTACTGTCACGGACGAAGGCACCGTCTCCGCTGGGTGCGAAGGCGACCTCAACACAGTCGGTCTTGTCGGAGTCACCGCCCGAGTAGCTGCTTTTCTGCCAGTTCAGCGGCACTGAAGGCTCGGGCATCTTGTCAGTCATAGGTTCTCGAGTACCTCAATCTGTTGGCGGATGAATTTGATCGACTCGTCGGGTGTCGAGGCGATCCGTGCAGCGCGATCGAACATCTCGGCAAACCGCTGCACGCCTTCGGAGTCTTCCATGAGCTGCGCACCCATGATCGACTCGCTGTAAGCCCAGGTCGGCTCACCGTTGTCATAGTCGACAAGGGTCATGCCGCCCGAGCCGAACCCGTAGTCTCCGGCTTCCTTCTTGACGACCTGAACGGTCACGTTGTCCCAGTTCTCCGCCACGTCCGCGATATGGCGCAGCTGCTCAAGCAACACCGACGGACCGCCGACCTGCCGGGTCATTGCGATCTCGTCCAGAATGGCGTGATACTCGAGCGGCTTGGGATCGGCCGGCTCGATCCGCTTCTGGCGCTTCGCGCGCACGCCGAACTGCTTCACCTGCGATGCCTCCGGGCCATGGAGCGTCTCCCGCAGCGCTTGCGTGTACGACTCGATCTGAAGCAGCCCGTGCACATAGAGCCCGCCGACCTGCCGCATCCGCCACGCGACGGTGGTCTCGTACACCAGTCGTCGGAACGCCGAGGGAGCGCCGGACGGCAGTCGCACTGGCTTCGGCTCGCTCTTCGCGGCGTCGTACAGCTCGCGAATCCGTTTACCTTGCTCGTCCGTCGCGCCGTAGTGGTTGGTCATCATCACGACAGTGGGCCACTTCGGCTTAAGTCGTCCGTTCTCGTAGCGACTGACCGTTCCTGGGTTTTGGTCGAGGTGACCTGCCACCTCTTCGATCCTCAGGCCAGCCAGCTCCCGCAGCTCCTTGAGGGCAGCACCAAGTCGACGTGAGCCTTGCGTCACGAGTTCGGGCATGTTCGGCAGCATATCGCCTCCTCCATTCAACGCAGTTGCGTTGTTTGGTCTTGCCATCAGTGGCATGCGCAGTCTACTGTTGCGCGTGTTGGTTTGATGACAATGAGTAGGCGGGCGACCGGCAGACCCCGCCACCCTCGTTGGCTCCCAACCGAAGGCAGGCAGGGGTTGCTTTGCATTGAGGCACCCCTGCTCTGCCTGGCAAACAAGGACATGCCGACGACGCGACGACGCGTCCGGAACCGAGGGGTGGATCGCATGGAACCAGCAGTGACCCTCTGCGAGGCGGTTCGAGCAGGCCATCCGGCCGTGATCATCGTGTGCTGCCTGCTCGTCCTCATGGTTCTGGGTTGGATCTGGCTGCTGCGAGCACGCCGACCAATCCCTGCTCCGCGCGGTCGGCCAACCGTGGAGGACATCTATGCGCGCGTAGAACGCGAGGAAAAGGACGCAAAGGCACGTCGAGACCACGAATTGCAGGCCACGATCCAGGCGAAGCACTTGGCAGATTTCTGTAAAGACGCCGAGCGGACAGCGGCGATGCGTGCAGACGAGGTCACGGCGGAGATCCCGACAGTCGCCGACGAGATCTCGGCTCCGGGACATCGCGCATGTCGCACCCGCCCGTGCACGCGTGTGCATCCGCGGGAAAGGGCAGTGCGATGAGCCTGACGCACCCCACACTGACCTCGGTTCGGCTAGAGCGTCGCTCGCCGCGCCGTCATGCCTGCCCCAGTTCGGCGCGGTACCCCAATCCCCCGGGGCTGGGGCAGGCCCCCGCGTCTTTTCGGCACCCGAAACCACCGCCTGCCCATCAGCCACCCCGAAGGCGTTGCCTCACGGCTCGAACGTCACTTTGGGGCGGTCAGCGGCAGACGGGCGAGGTCGAGTCCGACTGCGTATGTGTTCCCGCTAGGAACGCGCGCCCCGACACCCTCGCCCGTCTGTCGCCCAATCCGCGCGATGGAGGTGTCCGACCCCCGACCGGGCACCTCCGTCGCGTTCCACTTCGAAGACCCGCCGACTTTCCCGACCTCGTCTTCTTGTCGTTCCGCAAGGGCGAGAAGTCAGTCGCCTACCGATGCCAGGCCGCTCTGGACCAGGCTTCATGGTCGACGCCACTAACAAGGTGCTGAGTCGGCCTCACGACAGCGCCGCTGCTCAGGACTCCGTTGAACCGTCACGTTGCTCAGTAACTGCTGGACAGAAATCACTGCGCCGCAGCGAGATCTCGCACCAAGGAGCCGACTTTGATTCAGGTCACGGACGAAGCCTCCCAAAAATTCGCTGAGCTTCTCGGACGATTCCCGCATGCCGGGCACAAGAGCGGGAGGCAGACCCGGAAACACGCGCTACGCGAGATTGACGCCAATCCGGTGGCTCATACTTTCGCCACCCCTGAACTTGCCGCCCGTCAGGCGACGGTCACCTAATGTCTCCCGCACCTCCAATCAAAGTGTGCCTCGCATTTCTTCCGGCTGTTCTTCGGCGCGAAGCAGTCATGCACAAGGTTCCCCTGCGATATTTGAGGCTCTTGCGCAGAGAGCGCATGTGGCTCGGGATAAGCGAATGCGGCGTCATGTGCATAGCCGATCAAGAGCCACCTGACGATCTCGAACCGATGTGGTGCATCACGTGTTTTCCGGCGGGGACTGTGCCTATCTCACGAACGAGAGGAGCCATCAGTCGTGATCGACCAGCCCCACCCCGCCCAGGGCGCGGCACGAATCCCCACAGGACGCAGGGAATCGCCAGCCGTCCAGACAGACGAGATGCACCGGCTGTCCATGCCCTGTCACCGGCCGCTGCACGACTGGATCTCTACGCGGATCGCGTGGCCGGTCGAGGATGTCGATCTCCTGTCGGCCAACCGTTAGTTTCGAGAGTTCCGGGTGGTGCAGCGTGTCAACGGCGAAGGTGACTCGGCAGTTCCCGACAGTCGGAAGCGTGATCGCCGAGGAATGCCGGCTGGCGCGTGGGCGGGCCGACCCCGCCTGGACGATGACGATGCCCGTGTCGCGCCGATTCGGTCCGTCATTCATCCGGCATCCGCACCCGTTCGCGGTGTGGGAGGTGATCGAGTGGTACGCGCACGGGCTTACGGCGACAGAGTGCGGGGAGAGGCTCGGCATATCCGAGACCACAGTGCTGCGCTGGATGAAACATGTCGGCGCGCATCGCCGCTGGCGCACCCTGAAACGGCGCGTGCGCACTAGCCGAAGAACCGTTGGCCCCGCCGAAACCCGGGCGGTCCGGCCGATTCTGCCTCGTTCCTGATCTCCGCTCCGGCACTCCGGCCGGGCGCGGTTTGTGTGCAACCACGAAGGGAATACAGCAACCAGTGCGATCCAGAACGCTGTTAGCAGCAACAAGCGCTGCCCTCGCCGCAGGCGCAGTGCTCGCCGCGCCTCCTGCCGCAGCCGATCCCGTCGGCGACGGCACTCCGGGGGCGTCGGCCAGGCTCATCGGCGGTCAACCCGCGCCGGCGTCGGTCACGTGGACGGCGGCGTTGATGTACGACGCTCCCAGCCACGGCGTGTACGACCAGACGACCTGCGCGTCCGCCGTGGTGACCGGCCGCTGGGTCATCACCGCCGCCCAGTGCGTCGCGGACCTGGGCATTCCGGGCGAGATCCCGGCCAGGGACAAGACGTTCCACGTCCGCGCCGGGCTCGACCGCACCGCGGGCGGAGCCACCGCGAACGTCACGGGAACCTACATCAATCCCCACTGGACCGGCGAAGTCCACCCGCCAGACGAAACCGGCGACATCGTCTTGCTTCGGCTCGACAAACGGCTGGACGTGCAGACCGTCCCGATCGCGCACGCGTCCCCGCAGCCGGGACAGACGGTGACGACCTACAGCTGGGGGTCGGACGAGCCCGGCCCGCGCACGAACCCCGACGACCTGCCGCGGATGCTGCAACAGCTGGACCTGACTGTCCTGCCGAAGCAGCAGTGCGCTGACGCGGGCATCTCGCGGGGCGAGTTCTGCACCAGCCACGCGCACTACACCGGCCCGGCCTACGGCGACGCGGGCGGCCCCGCCATCGCCTACGACCGCCAAGGCCGCCCCCGGCTGGTCGGGATCGACTCGCGCGGCGGCAGCTCAGTGCCGGGCGAGTCGAACTCCGCGTTCACCGACGTCCGCTACTACGAGACCTGGATTCACGAAACGATGGTCAAGAATCCCTGATCTGGGACGCGGCTCGGGGCCGCCCTAGCGCGGCCCCGAGTGCCCGCCCTTCACAGCACGACAACGCGGCAGGCCGCGGCCGGGCAAGACTTCGCCCGTCGGACCGCTGCGGTCGCTATGAGCCGAGACCGATTGCGGCTGCAGATTTCTCAGCAGGAACTCGACCCCGCATGTCCACAGTGGACGTCGATTGGCCGTTCGGCGTAGTCAGCACCTGAATCCCACCGGATCAGGCAACAAGACAGCAAGGAAGGGCGGACACCGTGAAACCGCCAGCAGTCAGCATCAAGGGGCGTCGGATCACCGGGCCCGCCCGGGACAAGGTACGCGAAATACTGAAGACGAAGTACGAGAAAGGCGCGACTGTTCGCGCGCTGGCCGCGGAATGCGGGCGCTCGTACGGCTTCGTGCACCGGGTTCTGTCCGAGTCCGGCGTCCAGATGCGCAGCCGAAGCGGCCGGGTCCGCAAGGCACGCCCGGCCGCGCCGCTCGGCTCCAGCCCGCAGCACTCGATGGGACATCCGCTGTGAACAACAACGCCCGCTACACGCCAGGGCCGCGAGTGGGGGCGTACGCCCTTGTCGGCCGCGACGAGGACATCCTGTTCATCACCGACGACACCGGCGCGTTTGTTTTGCCGGGTGGGCCGGTCCGCGACGGCGAGCCCGTCGAGCAAGCCCTCCGCCGCACCGTGCGCGATCAGATCGAGGCAACGATCACCGGGCTGTACTTCTGCTCGGTCGTCGAGCACGAAACAGGCGGAGGCCGGCGCGGGTCGTCCGAGCTGGCGTTCCTGTTCGACGTGACGCTCGCCGACACCGACCGCATCGCGGCTCGCCGGCCTCGTGCGCTCCGGTGGGCGGGCGAGACAGAGGTCACGTTGCTGCGCCCCGCGGCGATCGCGGACGCGCTCGCGGCCGGAGACCTGTCCGTCGACGTTCCGTGGCGGGCGTGGACACCATGACCTGGCCACGCTTCACCGCGATCGACGGCCGAGACCAGCCCCCGGGCAGCGACGGCGAGTTGCCGCATGCGTCACCGTCTCCTGCCTTGACTCACGACTCCAGGCAGGGCACCGGGTTGCCCGCAGCCGAGCACCCGCGGGAAGCCCGGGTGTCGTCGCCTCCGGGGGCGCAGAGCAGTCGCCGCGCTGCCGCGACCGACGTCGTTCCGGACTTCTCCGAGCTGATCGGGTGCAGTGACGAGCAGCTGGAAGAGCTGGTGCTTGCCAATCTCGACCCGGAGGCGGCCGGACTGTGGGAGGCCTTGCTCGTCCCGCCGCTGCTCGGCCGTGTCCGGACAATCTTGATCGCGACACAGCGCAGGGTCGACACCGACCTCCGCGTGCGGCGGTCGAGGCGCAACGAACGAGGCAGCAAACTGGGCTTCGACCCTGCGTCGCCCTACGAACAGCGATACGGCCAGTGGCGTGCCCGCGTCACCGTGTTCAAACGCCTCGTCGAGACCCGGCTGGCCCAGACGCGAGCCGCCGAGACCGACGACAACCGCCAAGCATCCGCCCTGAACAAGAGACACCGCAACGCTGTGCGGAGGCTCGCCCACGCCATCGACTGCCACCGCCGCGCCCTCGGCACGGCGCTCGACCCCGAGCCGGCCGATCGAGCGCTGTGGCAGATCCTCGACGACGTCACCGTTCCCCTGGGACCGCACGGGATTCCGGTCCCCGTCCGCGACATGCTCGACACGTACTGGTCGCCCGAGCAGAACCGCCCGAACCCGACCCCCAACCCGTTCTCCGCCGCGGACAGCGACCGCATTGTCCTGCAGCACAACCCGCCCGCGGAACACAGGCAGAAGGGCACAGCCATGGACACCGCCGCCACCGGGGACGACAGCCGGAACACGACGGAGCCCCCAGCGCCCTGGCCGGAAGACCTGGAGACGTTCGCCGAGGCCGTCCAGCCGACCACGAAACCGGCACAGAACACGGAGAACTAACACCCCCGCCGTCCGGATGCCGCCAGCACACGGGAGTGCCCTTCAGGAGGAAAGCAGGAGGCGAGAAACCGTTGCACACACTGGAAGAGACCGCCGGGACCCCCGTCCCGCGCGCCGAACACGATGCCCTGCCACAGGCATTACGTGCGCACCGAACGTCAACAGCTATCACCGGGATTCGCCTAGGCTCGCCGAGCGCCTGCCACTGCGGACGGCGCTCCTTGTCTCAGGAAACCAAGACGGCGACAGCGGCCGGCCGCGCTGAAACCAGGGCGGTCCAGCTCGCTTACCTCGAGGTCACGAGCGGGCACAGCTCGACCGGCTGGACGTTCAATAGTCACCACCAAGACTTCTGCACCAACAACTTCGAGGAGCCCGTGCCTTCGCTCGAGTGCGAATGCGGACTCTACGGCCTTTGCGACGCGGCACAGACGGTCACCGCCGTGTGGTCGCTCACGACCGAGACGGCGACCGGATGGAACACCACGGAACTCATCACCAGAAGGCACGGACTCCTGAACTGCCCGACCAGCACACGCCGGAGCTGCCGCTGATGCCGGACCGTGCAAGTGGCAGTCCGCCGTTGACGCAGCGCGACGACCACAGGACCCAGCAGTGAGAGACCGCACAGAACCGCCGGTATGGCGACGGCTCTACGACGCTCCCGGATTCGTCCACGAAACAGTCGACCACCGCGGACGCGCCTGGCGGATGTGGTTCGCCGACACCGACGCGCCCGGCGACCCGCATCCCCGCGGATGGCGGCTGGCACCGCTCGCCACGCTCGACCAAACCGCGTTCGTCTCGCACACCGGAGACGGCCGGGAGTTCGACGCGGCCGCCGAGCTGATCGCCGCAGACGAGGCCGCGCGCGACCTCCGCGACCACACCAGGACGCGGCGGCCTGACGGAGAACATCCCCCGGCGCAAGCACGAATCCAGCTGCTGGACGAAACCGCGCCGACCAGCCTGCACCGGCACCTCCCGGGCCAACAGCACGCCGAAGCCGTCGCAATAACGTTGAACCAGGACACGGGCGTGCTGGCCGCGCGCATCTTCGACGACACGCTGCCGGACCGGACCGTCTCGTGGGCGATCCCGTGCGTGACCACCGCCGCCGCGAACCGCGTACTCCAGGACGTCGCCAGGCTGGTACCCCCGCTGCTCGCCTCCACTCCTGCCGTGCCGTACGAGGTCCACAGCCCCGCCGAGCGCGCGCACCGCCGGATCCGCGCACACCTCGCCTCCGCGTTCTCCGACCACGACCTGGTGCTCGGCATGTACGCCGGCGAATGGTTCGAGAAAGACCCCGCATCCTCCGGGATCACCGCCCGAACCCGAGACCGCGAACTGGCCGCATGGGCGTCAACCTACGAGAACAACGTCGCATCCGGACGCTGGCGGCAGTTCTTCCCACGAGGCTTGGACATCGGGTTGTGCCGGCACGTCGTACTCCGCGGCGCCCTCCTGTGGGCCCGCACGTACCGGGACCTGCTGCGCGAGCAGCCCCATCCACCCCGACGTCCTCGCCCGCACGACCGCGCCGAGCACCGGCTGCCGTGATGCCAGCCGACATATCCCTGCTGCGCGAAACCCCGATCCAGTGAATTCCCGCGACGGACGGCCACCTGTGCGGACAATCCCGCGCCTGCCGCCGCCTCGGCCAGCAGCAAAGACCCTGACCGCAGTCCGCGCCAGCCAGACGTCGACGACAGCGCAAGAACATGGACATTTTCGTGACGAAGAACCACGACGCCCCTCAGCCCTCGCCCCGGCACCTGCTGCTCGGTGCCGTTCTGCACGCGCAACGCAGAAAAGCCGACAAGACGCTGCGCGAGGTCGCGGACCAGATCCACAAATACCACTCGCAGGTCGCGCAATGGGAACTCGGCCTGCGCAAACCCGACGCCGAACACGTAGGAGGAATCCTCTGCGCCCTGGCCGTTGCGCGGGACGACCACGCCTACATCTCCGGCCTGGCGAGGGCAACCGATCCCAGCGTGGTGATCCTCCAGCCATCCCACCACCGCCACCACGCCGAGGCACGCAACCACTTCACCCGACTCTCGAAGTCCTTTGTGGACTACCACCCGACACTGATTCCCTCCTCCGTGTGGACATCCGATTACGCGCGCGCCGTTCTCAAGGACCACGGCGCGGCACCCGGAGACGTCGGGGAATTCGTCAAGGCCCAGGCGGCACAGCGACGGCTTTTGCGGACCCCGACCGAGCAATCGCGCAAGAAACAAATCGAGATCTTCGTCACCGCCCCCGCCCTGTCCGCCCCCACCCCGGCGCCAGGCGTCACCCGCGGCCAACTCCGATTCCTGCGCGCACTGGAAAAGGCCAACCCCATGGTCCGCGTGCGCATCATTCCGTCGGAGAGCCGCGCCCGCCCCGCGCTGCCGGACCCGTTCACCTGCTACGAGACATCCACCGGCCCGGTCGCCTACTTCGCGCACCACAGCGCAGGCATCTTCGCTCCCGACCACGGAGCCTACGGGCAGCTGGCCGCGAATCTGCGCGTGCTCGCACTGTCCACGACAGAGTCCCGGCAGGTCATCGACGACCGCATCCAGGAATCCGAAGCACACTCACCAGCGGCAGAACGTCGTCAGACGCCAACGGCAAGCGAGGCACACTCGTGACACCCGAACCGGCACCCGCGTCCGCCGCCGACACCCGACCAGCGGACGCCGCCGAACCGTCCGAGACAGCAGGAGCTTTCATGCGCAGGCACCGCCAGGCGTTGCACGTGAGCATCCACGACCTGGTGGGGTGCTCCGGCATCAGCGCCTCCGCCATCGGAAACCTCTAACGGGGCCGCAGACCGCTGCGATCACTGTGGACCGCGGCCTGGACAAAGAGTGTTCCGGACTCCTTCGCGAAGCTGGCCAGCCGTGAGCGCTGTGACAAGCGTTGCTTCCCAACCTGCCCAGAACCGGATGAGAACAGCTCAGCGAGTGTCGCTGTACCGCAGCGGCGGGTTGCCTACTCATCAAGCCTACGAGCAGTCAACCGCCCTCAGCCGTGGTGCCGACTCTGCGTATCGACTCAACTATTCTGAGCCGACCGCCTGGGCGTTGCATCGTCGGTCGCGGGACCGCTGGATGAGTTCGGCATGTTTCGTTGCCCAAGTGACCATCGGCATCATCGCGTCGAGCGCTTCGGCTGTCGCCGGGCTCAGCGAATACTGCACGGAGGGCGGAAAAGCCGTGGACTGCTGGCAGCGAATGATTAATCCGTCGGCAGTCATGGTTTTGAGTGTGCGTGCCAGGACGCTTTCGTGCAGAGTGCGACGGTGCCCACGATCCTGCTCACACAGTGTCCTGATCGTGTCGAGAAGCTCTTTATAGTGTTTTGGCCCGTCGGCGAGTGCGACGATGACCGCGTGCATCCAGTCGCCGCTGAAGAGCCGCTTCACGTCCGACAATTTGCACAGCTGCTCGGCATCCCAGCCCCCGCGCCACGCACTATCGGGCCGCGAGCGAGCGGGAGCCGCCACATCACCATGAGCGGTAGGCCGACAGCGCTTGACAGACCTCACGGTTCGCTCGGGCATCAACTGGACTTGTCCAGTTCGGTTTGACAACTCGGCCATCGCATCCTCCCGGCGGCTAGGTCGCAGATTCGAAGACGTGCATGCCCGTTCGTGCAGCCGGCCGGGGAGGAGATCAAGCCGCAGAACGCGCAACGTCCATAAGCTGAGCGTAGGCCTCCTCGACTCGATCTTCAACTGTCAAAAGAGGAACAGGCCAGATGGGCTCTCATCTGAGTTTAGGTCGACACGAGGTTCGAGGCGGGCTGCCGTCGTCCTCTATCAGCACGCGATCCTTGCCGAACCGTTTCGCATTCAGCAGGTTCGCGTCGGCTCTCCGGACAAGTTCCGCGATACCGGTGCCGCCGCTGGCGCTCAGGGCGACACCGCCGACGGAAGCAGTCAGCTCAGTGATGACGACAGGGCATCCGTCGGCGGGCCGAGCCTCGACGACCGCGTTGCGTATGCGCTTGCGTATCCGTTCCGCGATCGCCTGTGCGCACGCCCGGTTCGCACCGGGAAGGAGTGCCATGAATTCGTCTCCGCCGTACCGGCCGACGATGTCCTCGCGGCGCACCGCTGCTGCGAGGGTCGCAGCGACAACGCGAAGAACGGCGTCGCCCACGGGATGGCCGTAGCGGTCGTTGACAGCCTTGAAATGATCAAGGTCGAGGACGAGCAGGGCGATCGCATGCCCCATGGACCCGTCCAGGGCCGAGGCGACTCGGGCATCCCATCCTTCCCGGTTGAGCAGTCCGGTGTACTTGTCCATGCCCCACGAGCCGAGCGGCTGCCCGCATGCAGCGCAGCATTGCCCGTCCCCGGACGGGGATGGCCAGGTAGATACCATTGTTGATCTTCCTCCGAACGAGTGGCTTTGACTGACGTGAAGGCGTCGAGTTCGCTACCGTTGGTTCAGAGTTGAAATCACGGTGGTCGCGAGTTTAGATTGGTCGCGCGCACGAGTTCAACCAGCATCAACATCATCACTCGTACGGGTGTTTACGTGAGTGGAAGCAGTCGGGGTGGAGATCGCATGGCGACACCGGCGTATCCGGAGGGGCACCTTCCGGCGAGCCTGCCGGACGGCTTCGCGGAGATCCTGGCCGCGAGGTTGAACAAGCTGTTCGCGACCGTGAAGCCGCGCAACGGCCAGGAGTACACGAACGACTTCGTCGCAGAGGCGATCACGGCCACGGGCGTGAAGATTTCCGGAAGCTACATATGGCATCTGCGCAAGGCGAGGAAGGACAACCCGACGCTGCGCCACCTGTATGCGCTGGCCGCGTTCTTCGGTGTGCCGCCGTCGTACTTCTTCGATGACGCGGTGACCGACCGGGTCGACGAACAGCTGCAGAAGCTGCAGGCTGCGCAGGAAAGTCTGACCACGAACACGAGCGACGCCCAGCTGATCGCGATGCGCGCGGATGCTCTCTCGCCCGAGCGACGACGTTTGGTGATGGACCTGCTCGACGTGGTCTATCGCGACGAACAGGCTGAGCGAGGTCCATCGCCAACGGAGTGAGCGCTGTGGCAGGCAAGGGAAAAATCCGGCACGGTGGCGTATGTGCCTGCCCGGTCCTGAGCCTGGAGGGAGGGGGCAGATGACATCCGAACGGCAGTTGCGCCGTCGCTGCCGGCAGCTTTTGACTGACCTCGACATCCACCCGCCGTTGGATGTCACCGAACTGTGCCGTCGCGTCGGGATCCAGCGTGGCAAGCCGATCAGGCTGCGTGCGCATCCCATCCCGGTCCCCGGACCCTTCGGAGCCTGGATCACGGCGGACTCGGCCGACTACATCTTCTACCAGCAGGAAACGAGCAAGCCGCACCAGGACCACATCATCCTGCACGAACTCGGCCACATGCTGGCCGGGCACGACAGCGACGCACTCGACGACACTCTGCTCGGCGAGCTGTGTCCGGAGTCCTCAACCGAGTCGCTGCGCGCCGAGTACCCCGACCTGGCACCAGACGCGGTCCGCCGCGCGCTCCGCCGCACCTCCTACGACACCGCGCAGGAATACGAAGCGGAAACCGTCGCCACCATCATTCTGGAGTGGGCCTCGGTTCTCGACCGCGTCTGGGCGCCCACCGCAGGCAGCGACGCAGCTCATCGAATGGAGACCGCGCTCAGCGACCGGCTGGGGNCGCCGCCATCGCGGTGCTGGCGTGGCTGGGCGTACGCCTTAGCAGGACACCCCAGAACCTGCCGTTGCGCGCCCTGACCGGGCTCGCGGCATGCCTGTCCCTAGCCTTCCCGTTCGGCCTCGCCGCCGACCGCGAGGCAACGGTACTCGGCCTCTCGCCGATGATGTCCCGCCTGATCCAGCACGGCATGCTGCTGATCGGGGTGACGTGCCTGGTCTTCTTCTTCCTGTTCTCAGCTCTGGAACCACGGAAGGCATGGCCGCGAGCGCGCCGATTCGCCGTGCCGCTCGCTGCGGCCGAAGCCGTCTTGATCGTCACCGCGGCGCTCGCCCCGCCCGATGTCCACAGCAGTTCCTCGCCCGCAGGTGCGGTATTCACTATCACCGCGGATCTCTATCTGGCATTCGGCTTCGCCACTGCGTTCCTCTGGGCGCGCCGCTACGCCTGCGAAGCCAACCCGCGCCTCGCGCGCGGCCTCCGGATCGCCTCCATCGGCCTCGCGGCCATCGTCCTGGCGAACTGCGTGTTCGTCCCGGAGATCATCCTGCGCTGGGCGGGTGCCTTGTCACCTTCAGCGCTCGCCGAGACCAACGGGGCCGCGGCCACCGTTCTCGGCGCGGCAGCCGCAGCCGTCTTCCTGCTTCCGGGCGTCGTTATTTTCCTCGCCGGCGTCATTTATCCCGCCGCCGCGATGCGTGTCACCGCGTTGAGGGTCTGGGCGGGCCACCGCCGCGTGTACCGCCAGCTCGATCCTTTGTGGACAGTCCTCCACGCGCATTTTCCCGACGACGAACTGCAGCGGGTCACCCCCAGCCCCTGGCACGACCTATTCCGACTCCGCGGCATGCACCGGCGCTACTACCGCCGCGTCGTGGAATGCCGCGACGGTCTCGTCCGCATCAGCCCCTACCTGCCGCCCCAAACCTCCGAGGAAAACCGCCGCTACGACGACCTCGCACGCTCGCTGAAACACGCGCTCGCCGCCAGGGCCGCAGGACAGCAGGCCCAGTCGGTCCACGCAACACGGGTCGTCGTAGCGGCCACCGACAGCCTCGACGCGGACGTCCGCGAACTCGTATCCCTCTCCCGCGCCATGAATTCGACAGGAGACGCATGACCACGGCCATGATCATCGGCGGGGGAATCGCCGGCCCCGTCACCGCGATGGCACTGCAGAAAGCCGGGATCGACTCAGCCGTCTACGAGGCCTACCCCACCAGCGCGGACGGCGTCGGCGCGTTCCTCAGCATCATGCACAACGGACTCGACGCCCTCACCGCCATCGACGCCGCCGACCTCGTACGCGAACATTCTTTCCCCGCCAGCACAGTCGAATTCTTCAACCACCGCGGCACCCGGCTCGGCCAGGCCCCCATCGGCGGCGCCACCGGAGACCGCGGCCCGCGGATGATCAAACGGTCCACGCTCTACCGCGCACTCCGCGACGAAGCCAGCCGCCGCGGCATCCCCGTCCACCACGGCAAACACCTCACCAACGCAACCACCACGCCCGAAGGCACCGTCACCGCGGAATTCGCCGACGGCACCGACGCCGCAGGCACCCTGCTGATCGGAGCGGACGGCATCCACTCCGCCACCCGCGGGCTCATCGACCCGGCCGCACCGACCCCGCGCTACACCGGTGCCATCACCGTCTGCGGCTACACCGCCCAATCACCCGTCACCACCGAACCCGGCACCTTCCGGATGATCTACGGCCGCAAGGCGTTCTTCGCCTTCCTCACCGCACCCAACGGCCAATCCTGGTGGTTCGCGAACCTCCCCAGCCCGCACGCCGAATTCACCAAAGAGCAACTCGCCAGCACCACCTCCGACGAATGGAAGCAGCGAGTCGTCGAACTCCTCGCGCGCGACCGGACACCGGCCGCCGACATCGTCCGCGCCAGCGACGACACCGTCACCGGAGCCAACGGCTACGACATCGCCACCACACCCACCTGGCACACCGACACGACCATCATCATCGGCGACGCCGCCCACGTCTCCGCACCCAACGCCGGTCATGGTGCCTCCATGGCCATCGAAGACAGCATCGTCCTCGCCCAATGCCTCCGCGATCTGCCCGCGCCCCAAGCGTTCCGCGCCTACGAAGCCATCCGGCGTCCCCGAGTCGAACGCGTCGTCGCCACCAGCGCACGCATGGGCGGCAACGCCACCCCCGGCCCCGTCAAACGAATGATCCGCGACGCCATCCTCCCCCGAAAACTGAAGAAAGGACCGCGCAACACCGCGTCTTGGCTCACCGACCACCACATCGACTGGAACCAGACCATCACACGAGCCGACGGGATCGCCTCAGCCTCCGAACTGTCCTGAAACTGGCCAGCCGACGAGACCGCGCTGTAGCGCGGCGAACTCAGCGGTCCGCGCGCGTGATCGATGAGGCGTCGGACTGCGAGCTGAACGCGCCCCAGTTCGGCCGCGTCGAGCATTCCAGCTTCCGCAGCAATGAACTCCGCGTGCCACAGCCCGACCCGGACGGTATGCAAGTCGGCGTAGTGCTGAATGTATCCCGACGAAGCAAGCAAGCGATCGCAAGCGAAAAGTCGATTCCATCTGTCATACGCTTGCAAACCGTATTGCCGTCGGCCAGACCCACTCTTCGACCGTGTCTACGGGTGGCGGACCCGGCGGATGATCGCCTACGGCCCCGCCACGCAACGGCTCGTCATGCTTAGCTTCATGCTGAGCGAGGACGCGCTGACCCGCGGGGTGACCGATGCCGAACAGTTGACGGACGACTGGCGGCCTGATGCGGGGACGCAGGGCGGGCTACCAGTGGTTCCGGTGTCGTTGAAGCGTCTCTCGGTAGGCGAGGACGCTGCTGTCGAAGTTCTCTTCACCGCCGAGGAGCGACCACCACGGCCAATCCCGCCCGGCTGTCGCCGCATGCTTGCGGAACACGACTTCGGCGTGCGGAATGCCGTCGCTGGTCCACTGTTCGAGGCAAGCGAACTCGCCTCCGGCCGCTGGGCGGCCGCCAGGTGTGTGGCGCGTGCGTTCCTGGACGAGGCCGACCCTGTACTCGTAGCTGTGCACGTTCGCTGTGTAGTCGCCGTCGTGCGGGACTAGATCCTGAAAGATCGGCCGAAGATCTTCTTTGAGCATGTGGCTCGCAGGGAAAATCCATCGCTGCCCGTTCCACCGAGGGAGGGCGTCGACTCCGACCAGGACCCGGTTGGGGCGGAGAAGGTGCGCAGCCGATATGAACTCTCCTCGCCCGCTGTACGGATCGTGCCATTCGACCTCGGTCAACAGGCGCAGCAAGAGAGTGTCGTGTACGCGACTTGCCGCCGCTGTCCCCATGCCTTGCAGGGCAAGCAGCGCTGGATAGTGCTGCGCGGCGTACAACCTGAGGTTTCCCCCGGGGGTCGGTCACCGGGTTTCATGCCGCGTGGGCGTGGTGGTGACGGTAGTTCAGGCGGGTTTCGTGGGGTGTGCGGTAGCCGAGTGTGGAGTGCAGGCGGTGGTGGTTGTAGTAGGCGAGGTAAGCGAAGACCGCGTGTCTGGCTTGGTCGCGGGTGGGCCAGGAGCGGGTGCCGATCTCGGTTTTGAGGGTGGCGAAGAAGGATTCGGCGGCGGCGTTGTCGTAGCAGGACCCGGTCCTGCCCATCGACGGGCGAATTCCGTGCGCGGTGAGGGTGGCGCGGAATTCCGCCGATTGGTATTGGGTGCCGCGGTCGGAGTGGAACACCGCGCCCGGGCCGGTCAGGCCGCGGTCCGCGGCGAGCGTGATCGCGTCGCAGACCAGGTCGGCGCGCATGTGCGGCGCTATCGCGTGGCCGACGATTTCGCGGGTGTGCAGGTCCAGCACGGCCGCCAGGTAGAGCCAGCCTTCCTGCGTGGGCAGGTAGGTGATGTCCCCGGCCAGCCGCCTGCCGGGAGCGTCGGCGGTGAAGTCGCGGCCGATCAGATCCGGTGCGGCCGCGGCCTTGTCCGGCCGGGTCAGCGAGTGCCGCCGTCGCCGGGTGGTCCCGGCGATCCGCCGTTCGCGCATGACCCGCTCGACCCGCTTGTGGTTCACCGCTTCGCCGCGGCGGCGCAGCTCCGCGGTGACCCTCGGGCTGCCGTAAGCACCGTGGTGGACGGCGTGGATCCCGGCGATCTCCCCGGCCAGCCGGTCCTCCGCCGCGGCCCGCTGTTCGCGGGCCGGGCCGGCGGCGAGCCATTCGTAGAACCCCGGGCGGCGCACGTCCAGGACACGGCACAGCCGGGCGACGCCGTAGGCGCCGCGGTGGTCGGAGATGAACCGGTAGCTGCGGGTCAACGATCCATCTCCTGCGCGAAATAGGCGGCCGCTTTGCGCAGGATCTCCTTCTCTTTCTCCAGCTCCGCGACCCTCTTGCGCAACGCGCGCAGTTCGCGTTCCGCGACGTCCCCGCCGGTCGCGGCGGCCTGGTCGGCGCGGTCGGCGGCCCGCACCCATGTCCGCAGGGTCTCGTGATTCACCCCCAGCTCGCGAGCCACCTGCGCCAACGGACGAGACACCGACCGCGCCAACGCGACCGCGTCCCGCCGGAACTCCTCCGGATATTTCGACGAACCAGACACAACAACATCCTTCCCCAGGCCAAAGCCAAGGATCAGAGTGTCCGACCCGCCGGGGGAACCTCAACCTCTCGTCGAAGGCGCCGGTGGGCAATCTGCTTGCTCCGACAAGACGATCGAGTACATCTCGCCACAACTGCCCGTGCTCGTCGTTGTGGTCGTGCCACACGCCGACTGAGACCAGCCGCAGCAGAGGTGTCGCGGCCTCCAGATAGCGCTCGTAGACAGCCTGTGCTTCGGCCCAGTCCAGGTTGGACATGTAGAGCGGCTGGTTTTGGGTATAGCGAACGACTCGGTCGGCCGCATCGAGCACGAGGTCGTGCAGGTCGATCCGGTGAACCGGATCCGGCAGGTAGCGCTTCAGCCGGGCGACGGCCATCGACGTAGTCAACGGTGGTTCGGCCAATCGGTCGAGCGCCTCAACGCTGGCAAGCAGTTCCCGGAACAGGTCGTCCGCACTGGCGGCGTCGAGGACATGCCCGGCCCTGCCCTTCAGCACTCGCTGTGCCGTTTCTCCTTTGCTGCTGCGGCGATCCCAGTACAGCGGGTACCTCCGTGACGGGGCGCGCTCCAGCGCCGCGACCAAGGCTGTGTCCCAGTCCGCCGACCAGCCCGAAATCAGCAGTCCGTACTCGTCAAACACCTGGTCGAGCAACCGGTTCCACTCCTGCGGGTAGTCCTCAAGCTCCTGGGGCGTGTTCCGGCTTCCGAGGTCGAGGTAGTCGCCGTGCAGTTTGATCACGGTGACCTGTGCGTGTGCGAGCGGCGCCATGCCCTTGACCGCGTCCGGCTGTGCGATCACCTGCGGAGACACTCCCGCTGCTTCGAGCGCTTGTTCGGTGAGGCGGTCGAAGTTCGTCGTCACGATGACTCGCACCGCCCCGCGTTTCACGAGTTGCGCCAATGCCCTGTGCGCTTCGCTGGGACTCTTGAGGCCTTCGTCCCGCTCGTCGTCCGTGGGTTCGAAGTAACCGGCGAGAACACCCTGCCGTGTCGCTGCCGTAGGAGCCACCGACTCCAACAGGGTTGCATACCCGAGTTCGCCGGCACCGTGTTCGTTCCACCAGACTTCCGGGTCCCTCTCGGCCTGTTCGAGCATGTCGGCGCTCTCCGGTGCGGCGGCGACTGCAACCCGCCGGACCACGTCTTTCACCACGCCCCAGCCGGTGGGGATGCCCGCACCGGTCGACACACCTGACCCCAGCACAACTGCGTACACCCCGGGTTGAGCGTGCACAGCCATCGCGAGCATCACCTGCGGGGTCAGCGCGTTCGAAGGGGACAAGGACGTCATCGACTGGCCTCGACTTTCGCGTTGATCGCGTTGCGTGACCAGCTAGACGTCCGTTGAACCCTCTTCGTTACAGGCTGCAGCGTCCGGAGCGATCACCTGGGAAGCCAGCCGAGACACGTTCGGCGGAATGACACCCTGACCTGCGCAAACGCAGCCGCTGATCCCAAGACCCACTCGCAGGGGCTGTTTGGGCAGGTCAAGGGCTTTCGGCCAAAAATTCAGCAAGCCCTCGCTGACCAAGGGGATCCGGGAATCTGCGGACAACCGGGGGTCCCTGTCCACCAGCCCGGCATGTCCAAGTAGCCGCCGAGGCGAGCCGCAGCACACGCGGAACCGGAGGCCGGCACCGTCAGCTATGAAGTGCCGAACACGCCTCGCGCAGTTCCGGGCTGGCGTCCTGGCGTTGGCCAGCCCAATTTGACTTCGAGAACGAACACATGTTCGACTCCGGTAGAGGGTCGCTGAGAGCCGCAGACGACCCGCAGCGGATGCGAGCAGGTGACCTGAGGTGAACGAGTGGCCGTCGGCGGTGCGAAGGGTGGATCCGCCGATTCCTGTCTGGGTGAGCGTACGCAAGCTGCTCCCGCTCGGCACGGAGATTCTCGCGCCCCGCAACCGCGCTGGCCTGCGCATCGAGACCGAGAACCCGGGTCTGCTGTTCGAGTGGGCGCGTCGCGAGGATGGCGGGCTGCTCGGCTGGGTCACGTACCAGCTCCTCACCGGAGACGACCAGTGGTCACGCCCGGTCAGCCACTATGTGCCGGCTCACCTGCTCCGACGGCGAGGGCCTGCTCGCCGTCAGCAATTTGACAACTACCAGCCTCGAACCCACGGCTAGCAGAATCGGCACAGCCATCCACCAGTCCGCCTCTGCGTCGATCCCGCAACACCGCATGGAAACCGTGCGCGCAACGACCCGTCAACCAGGCAGGACTGCACGGGCGGGTGTCGCGTCAGCGAAGGCATTCCACAGCAGGTTGAGCGGATGGTCGGCAGCGTAGCGGTTGCGTTCGCCCTTACGGGCGAAGATCCCGGTGACGATCTCCAGGCGGGGGTGGTAGTCGTCGGCGAGGTCGATCTTGCGCAGGCCCTGGCCGGGCAGGCGTCCATCGAGTGCGGCATCGGCGACGCGTTCGGTGGTGAGCAGACAGCCGTGCAGGAGCTGACTGGTGAGCAGGTTGAGGCCGTAATTGAGGGAGTCGATGTCTGCAATGACGTCGAGCACGCCGCGGTAGTCGGGGCCGTACCAGCGGCTCAGGAACTGAGCAAGCAGCCCGGCGGTCGGGGTGAGCAGCGGCAGGCCGGGCAGTCGCTCGGCACCGACCGGGGTGTCGGGCAGCTCGCGGGCTCCGAGATTGGTGAGCAGGGCGACGCGTTCGCGGTGCCATTCCAGGAAGTCGTAGTCCAATGTGGGCGGCACTCCGGGTTCGGCGGCGAAGCTGCCGCACACCAGGTCGACCTTCTTGCCGTCGAGTTTGCGCCACAGGTCGCGGGTGCGGACATGCTCGATGTTGAGCTGCACGCCACGGCGCTCGAAGTCCTCGCGCAGCGCGGGCCACACGGCGCCGAGGAACTGCACGGTGAACTCGGTGGTGCCGAAGGTGACGGTGGATCCGACCCGACGCCGGCTGCGGTGGAGGCTGTCCGTCCACGACAGCAGGGTCTGCCGTGCCAGGGCAACGACTTCCTCCCCGGACGGCGTGAACAGGAAATCCTTGCCCCTGCCCTGTTTGACCACGAGCGCCTCGCCCACCAAACGGGTCGCGGCCTTGTTGAGATTGTCGAGCTGCTTCTGCACGCTGGACTGCTCGCGCCCCAGCGTGCGAGCGGCGCGTTGCGCAGTGCCCGTGGCATGCACGACGGCCAAGGTCCGCAATTGGTCCAGACTGACGTCGAGCAGCTCCGGCGGGCTGCTCAGCAGCGCAGTTAAGGCCTCTGTTGCGTCGCCGTCGTCCGCGGTCTCCGGCACGGTGCGCTCCTCGTCGTCCTGCCACCCGTCGATGGCACAGCCTGACACAGCAATTGTCCGCTCGGACAGTTGAGCTGTCGCTGATCGCACTTCCCGTCGAACTGTCCCGTAAATGTTCGGCCGAACATCTAAAGTAGCGATACTGTTCGACCGAACATTTTATGCAGGTTGCCAGACGGGGCCACCTGCGGCGGCGCCCGACGAAGAGCGCCATGGAGAAGCGGAGGTTGCACCGGTGATCGCACGCAACATCGCCACCGACGAGGTGGCCTCGTCCTGCTACTTCCGCACCACCGTCGAGCAGCCGTTCCGCAAAGCGCTGGTCCAGATCAACGAGGACTGCAATCTGCGCTGCGCTCACTGTTTCGTGTCCGCGACACGGGTCGGCAAGCAGATGCCGCTGGCCGAGGTGAAGAACAAGGTGATCCCGCGCCTGGCGGACAGCCGCGTCCGCAGGGTGACCCTCACCGGCGGGGAACCCACGATCCACCCCGAGTTCCTGGACATCGTGCGCGCGTTCCGCACCGTCGGAATGGACGTCGGGATCTGCACCAATGCCACCACCCTGACCACGGCCCAGATCGCAGCGCTGGCCGAACTAGACGTGCACTGCAATGTGTCCCTCGACGGGTTCGCCGCTGACTCGCACGGCAAATTCCGCGGTGACCGGGCCAGCTTCGCGGTCACCGTGGCCACAGTGGAGAAACTCGGCCGGGCAGGCATTCTGCAAGGACTGCTGTGCACGCCGAACACGTTGGCGCAGAACGAGGAGTACGGCCGGCTGTGCGCGTTCGCCAGCGCCAACGGAGCACGCTACGTGCTGCTCAACCCTTTGGGCAGCATGGGACGCGGCGTCAAGTCGAAGGCCAAGCTGGCCAAAACCACCCTGCACATGCGGGAAATCTTCGAGCTGACCGCGCCGTTCGACAGCCCAGAACTCGATATCGCGCACATCCGCTTCCCCAACACCGAAGCACGCCCGCTGGCCGGATGCGAAGCCGGAACGATCATCTACGTGTTCACCCCCGGCGAGGTCACGGTGTGCCCGTACTTGGTGTTCGCCGCCCGCACTCCGGCCTCGCAGCACGCCGACACCGAGTTCATCGTCGGCAACATCTTCACCGACCCAGATCTCGCGCAACGGCTGGACGACTACCGCTTCCACGACCGCTACCAGGTCGGCGCGAACTCCGCCTGCACGGCGTGCTCGATGAACTCCGGCTGTGGCAAGGGCTGTCCGGCCGCCGTGGTCGCGGCCGGCGGGAGGATCGGCGACGTCGACGCCGAGCAATGCCCGGTCGTCGGCGACGACCGCGCCGAGGGGCGTCGGCTTCTGCCGCTGATGCCCGCATGACCGGCCTGTTTCCGGACGAGCCGCATCGTTTGCCCGGCACGCTGATCACCTTGGACGGCCCCGGCGGGGTCGGGAAGTCCACCGCCGCCCGACTGGTCACCAGTGCGCTGACTGCAGCCGGGGTACCGGTTCACACGACCACGCAGCCGTCCCGCGCGCCACTGGGCGAGCTGGCGCGGCACGGCACCGACACCTACCGGGGCATGGCCCTGGCCTGCCTGTGCGCAGCCGACCGGCATCACCAGCTCGCTGCCGAGATCCTGCCCGCGCTGTGCAAGAGCCAAGTGGTGGTGTCCGACCGCTACGTGGCATCCTCCCTGGTGCTGCAAGGGCTGGACGATGTGCCCGCACAGACCGTGTGGCAACTCAACCACGGCATCTACCAGCCGGACCTGTCGATCATCCTCAATGGCGACCCTCAGGTGATCGACGCCCGGCTGCGAGCGCGCGGAGGGCACAGCCGCTTCGAGCGCGCCAAAGACAACAGCGAGAGGGAGACCGCCCTCTATGCCGACGCTTTGGCCGACCTGGAACACCGGGGCTGGCCAGTCGCAGGCCTGAACGCCACCATTGGCCCGCCCGAGGCGATCGCCGCGACGATCGCGTCCCTCGTCCAGCACGTCCTGACCGAGAAGAGCCCGGCATGTCTTTGAGCCTGATCACCGTCAACGTCGGCGCCCCGTCGCTGGACCGCGCCCGGCGCCAGCTGCGCTGGCTCGCCGAACGCACCGAGGACGTGCTGGTGCTGACCGAAACCAAAGCCACCGCAGGCAGCCAGTTCCTCTCCGAGGCATTCACCACCGCCGGCTACGCGGTGACTTTTCCCGACCACGCGCCCGGCGAACTCGGCGTGATGATCGTCAGCAAGCTCGCCGCAACTGCGGACCCGCTCGGCGCGACGCTGGACTACCTGCCCGCCCGCGCGGCCGGGATCGTGCTCGACACCGCCGACGGACCCCTGCGCGTCATCGGTGCCTACGTGCCTTCTCGCGACGCCACCGCCGCGAAGACCGAGCGGAAGAAGACCTGGATCCAGCGCTTCAGCCGTGCCCTCGAGGCCACCGCGAGCGAGGCACCACTGCTGCTGCTCGGCGACCTCAATGTGCTCGAACCCGCCCACCAGCCGCCGCATCGCGGCCAGTTCGTCCCGTTCGAGTTCGACTTCTACACCGGGCTGACCGAGCAGCACGGCCTGGTGGACCTGTTCCGGCGCCTGCACCCCGACGCCGTCGTGCACAGCTGGGCGCGACGCGCGGACCTGGGCTACCGCTACGACCACGCCCACGGCTCAGCCGCCCTCGCTGAGCGGCTCATCTCCTGCGAGTACATACATGAGACCAGGGAACCGGGGCCTGACGGCACCCGGCTCACTGACCATTCGGGACTCGCCGTGCGGGTGTCGATGACCGCGACCATCTCGCTGCTAACGTCGGACCCCGCCACGGCGGCCACACGCGCCGAGCCGGAGCCGACGCTGTTCTAACTCGCTCGGCCTCCATAGCTCGTCGTCGGCTGCTGGGCCGCATGCCCGTCCGCCGACCGCGAGGATCTGCCGCAGGATGCCTGCCTTCACCAGCACTGTCGCACCACGAATCGGTGCCCGCGTCCTTCTGCTCGACCGCGCCGACCGCGTGCTGCTCATCCACGCTCTCGACCCCACTGACCCCGAACACCACTGGTGGGAACTGCCCGGCGGCGGCCTGGACGAAGGCGAAGACCTCCGTGCCGCAGCATGCCGCGAACTCGCCGAGGAATCCGGGATCACGCTCACCGCACTCGACCGCGAACTGTGGATCCGCGAATCCCGCTTCCGCTACAAGAACCGCGACCACCACCGCATCGAACACGTCTTCCTCGGCCGCGCACAGACCACCGCCCCGCAAGTCGCACTCAAACCCACCGAGAACGAGAAGGCCGGACTGATCGAGCGCCGCTGGTGGACGGCAGACGAGCTACGGCAGTGCCGCGACAAGCTTCTGCCCGCCACGTTGCCTGTCCTGCTCGACGACCTGCTCGCGGACCGGTTCAGCCCCACACCCCTCGCACTCGCGGATTGAACGCCTCGGCTGATCGCCTGGTAATCCCTCCATGTCGGCGAAAGTCAACTTGCGGGGCTTGCGTCACCTGCACCACCGTATGTTCGGGAACGTCGGCAACAACGCGACGAGCCCTTCGCCGCTGAAACATGCGACGGAACCTTAATTGCGCACTGGGCCGGCGATCGTGGGACCGGTTGCATGCAAGACCGTCCGCCTTGTCGGACGAAGGAGGCAGCGTGGCGACGACCAGCGACAGCACCGCGAAGCTCGCGGTGCTCATCGACGCCGACAACGCGCAGCCCTCGATCACCGAAGCCCTGCTCGCCGAGGTCGCCAAATACGGCACCGCGCACGTCAAACGCGCCTACGGCGACTGGACCGGCACCAACCTCAAAGGCTGGAAGGACCACCTGCTGGCCCAATCGATCCAGCCCATCCAGCAATTCGCCTACACCACCGGCAAAAACGCCACCGACGCCGCGATGGTCATCGACGCGATGGACCTCCTCTACTCCGAGCGCTTCGACGGATTCTGCATCGTCTCCAGCGATTCCGACTTCACCCGGCTGGCGGCGCGGCTGCGCGAGTCCGGGCTCACCGTGTACGGCTTCGGCGAGCGCAAGACGTCCAAGCCGTTTGTCGCCGCCTGCGACAAATTCATCTACGTCGAAAACCTCGCCTACGCCGAACACTCCGCCACGACGGCCGAGACGACGCTCGCACCGAAATCGGTTACCTCCAGCGCCCAACTGAAGGGCGACACGCCCCTGGTCACTCTGCTGCGCAACGCCGTCGAAGCCGCCTCCGACGACGACGGCTGGGCAGCACTGTCCGCGGTCGGCAGCATCATCACCAAACAACGCCCGGAATTCGACTCCCGCACCTACGGCTACTCCAAGCTCAGCGACCTGATCACCGCAACCACGCTGTTCGACCTCGACCGGCGCATCCCCGGCCAGGGAAAACCGGCAACGGTCTACGTGCGCGACCGGCGCCGGAAGCCGGATCGAGTCTCGACATCGACACCGGAAACTCCCTGACCTGCAGCGACGTCTATCCATCAGGCTCGCACCGAGAGCCGGTGGGAGCATCACTTATGGGGTGCGACGCCACAGCTGCCACCAGCGCCGCCGACGAGGCTGGACGCTGACCGCGTGCGCAGGTGCGGGACGTGGCGTTGGCGCGTTGATCTTCGCGAAGGGGACAGTGTCGGGTTCGGCCACTGGCACCTGCGGAGGTTCCTCGACGTCGTCGCGTTCGACCGCGGGCGCGCCTGCCAGCGGAACTGGTCCTTCTGCTTCGGCTGGCGGCGCTGGAGGTTCCGGGCGAGCATCCCGGGCTTGTTGCTCGCGGTGGAGTTGGTCGAGGTGGTCTTGCTGGCGCGCACGGAAGTCGCGGTAAGCCGTGACATCGGTGTCCAGTGCCCACAGGCCGGTTTTGTTGCCGATGGTTTCGGCCGGGTACCAACGGCGTCTTCCCGACAGCACTTCCTTGAGGAATCGGTAGCCGTCCAACGAGTCCGTGCGGAACCACGCGGAACCGGGGCGTACGACGGAGGGATCGGGCTCCTGTCCGCGGCGTGGCGGGTGTGCGACTGTGCCCCAGACTTCGATGATCGCGCGACGGGCGAGGTCGCGATCGTCCGGACTTTCCCAGGGAGCGATCGGCCGATGGCTCTGGCGGTCGACAACGCGGAACCGCACACCCCGTCCGTGAAACAGAGCGGCTCTCGCCTTGCGGCTGTCCAGGTGACCGGGGAGGAACCAGCACACCTCGGCGCCTTTGCGCTGACGGCTGGCCGTGCGGTCGGTGAACTGAGTCGATTGCAGTTGCACCTCAAGGCAAAACGCCGGTTTGTGGACGAACACGTCAGCACGGGTATGCCAGTGTTCCGGCGTCGCCTGGTGCCCCAGATGCCGGACGATGCCGGCTAGTCGCGCTTTCACCCAATCGTGCTGCGGGGTCTCCGGGCCGCCGCGATTGCGCGCCGGCCAGTGACCGCACTGTTTGGACTTCGACTTGAACCTGAAGAACCGCGGGTTGTACCGGTAGCTGCGGTTCTCAACAGCGACCAGCTCGATGTCGCAGTCAGGTTCCGGGCACACCAGGGCCTGGCTCTGCTCGTGTGCAGTCTTCCAATCCTCGTCGTCACCGACCCACAGCAACGGTGCCCGCGGGTTATGCCGCACACGTGCGTGCCTCTTGGTTCCCCGGTGAGCTGGCCGATCATCCACACCACCAGTTATCCCACACATTCCAGCCAATCCGGGCTGCTCCGGGCCATCCCCATACAGCGATCGGTCCCGGTCCGTTGCGCCCAAACCGAAGCTGGCAAGCCAGTCGCACAGTTCAATTGCAGACACGGCGATCGATTCGCGGACCTGGCTGCCGGATACGGAACCCTGGCGCACCGGCGAGCCGCCAGTCCTCGGCCTTGGCCGGTCGAGCTATCGGCGTGTCGCGGCAGCGGGGGTCCACTGCGCGCGCAGCTGGTAACCGAGGCGGGCAGCTTCGCTTTCGGTGACAGTGGCGCCCGGGATCTCGGGGTGGCAGAGGAGTTTCAGCAGCCGGGACCGGAGCGCGTTCTCGCTGCGGCCGAACTGGGCGATGAGGGTACCCATCAGGTCAGCCGGGTTATGTCCGCTGGCATCGATCCATGCAGCGCGCAGCGCGTCTTCGTCGGCTGGGGTCCAAGGGCCGCCGGCGTTGGCCGGACCGCGGCGTGGCGGAGCACTCGTGTCTGCCAGGGATGTTGCGAGGGTCGGCCACGGCGGCAGGGGGAGCGGGCCGAGCCTGGTGAGGTCGACTAACGTCCAGGCGTCGAGCTGGCCGTCGCTTCCGGTGATCCCTGGAAGCAGCCGAGGCCGCGCAGCCTCGGCCGGCGCTGGTGGCCGAGGCGGGTTGTGCAGGGCGGCCTGGCTGAGTTCGTGGTCGGCGTCAGGCTGCAGTCGGCGCAGGAGGCCCGCGCAGGCGAGGGCGTCGGCCAGCGCGGTGTGCGCGAACTGGTCGAGCATCCGCACACCCAGATCCGTGGCGCAGCGTGCGAGTTTCGTCCTGGACTGTCGGCGCAGCCCTGCCTGCGCCGCGCGCAGCGTGCACACGCTGGCGTAGCCCCAGCGGAAGCGTGGGTCTGGGTGGGGCAGCTCCGCGTCGAGAAACTGGGTGTCGAACTCGGCTTTGTGGGCGACCGGCGCGCGACCGGCGAGCAGGTGAAGCAGTGTGCTCTCGACTTGTTGGATCGTCGGTGCGTCTCGTACATCGTGGTCGGCGATGCCATGCACGGCCGTGGCCTCGGCCGGGATCGGCCGCTGTGGGTTGATCAGGCTGTGCCAGGCGCGTATCGGTTCCCGATATAGGTCTGCGGTGATGACCGCGATCTCCACGATCCGGTCATCGCCGGGGCGGAAACCCGTCGTCTCGACGTCAACGACGGCATAGCCGACGCGTGGCATGCAGTTCGAGGAAGCGGCGCGCATCCAGGTCATGACTGGCAGTGTGCAGGCAAGCACCGACAGAAACCGCGGGTGGCGCTGTCTCCCCAGGTTGCAGCACGGCTGCGCACAACGGGCAGAGCCGACTGGACTGCCCGGCACAACGCCGTTTCCTCACGAACCGATCCCGCTCTTCGACGCGATCATCCGCAGCCGCGGACGGGAGATCCCGCCATCCGCCGATCGTCAACCTGCCGCTTCGGCAAGCAACGTGTCATCGCACTGACCGCGTACGCGACATCTGCCGGCGGGCTCAACACGTATCGAGCGCGGAATCGATGAACGGCACCGAGGTCGTCGTCGGCCCCGTGCGGGAACCGCCGTTCAGGCGGCGAGCCCTTCGCTGATGGCGAGTTGGCACGCAGCAGCGATGCGGATGGTGAACCAGTCCATTCCGGTGTCGTGGACACGGGCGAGAGGCAGGGCATCGCCGGGGACGTTGGTGCCGACGTAGTCCATGGCGCGGCCGAGCAGGTGCAGATACAGGGTGAGGGTGGGGCGATCCGGCGCGGCGCCTGCCGCGGCGAGTTCGGCGCGGATCTCGTCCTGGTGGTGGTCGAGCACGGCTGATCGCCAGGGATCGGCCGTCATTGTCGCGATGGTGGCGCGGACCGGTCCGCTCACCCAAGTGTCGAGCGGTATCGGCGCGCCCATGCTCACGCGTTCCTCTCCTCGTCCGGATGTCGGCCAGCCTCGGAGTCCGGCCGACATCTGCTCAACGCGGTCGCCAGGCGAGGCATGGACCGCTGACCTGCGGTGCGCTGGTTCAGACATTCCCTCACCTGCCGTCCAGTAAATCTATGTCGGCGGGGGTAGACATTCAACGGCCGGGGCGTGTAGTGTTCTTCTTGTTCGGAGAGAGACAAACGTCAGATGGCGCGGGAGATGACGTAACTGCCCGCGAAAAGACAAGCGAGACCGCCACGCGGGACGGAGCCGATCACGGAAGGGGTTCCGGCTGGTGGCGGACCCGGGGCCGGGCAGTGAAGACGAAGCAGTAGCGGCCCTGGTGCAGGAGACGCGGATGAGCACGAGTGTCCGCGTGCAGTGATGTCAGTTCGCAGTATGCAGTGAAGAAGACGGGCGGATGCGGGGCCGGGCAGCACCAGTGCCCCGCATTCCCCCAGCGACATCAGGCGTGCTGGGACCGATCTCGGTAAGGGGTTCCGGCCGGTGATGAGCGCAGCAGTACAGAGTACGAGAGAAACACAGGAAAGAAGGGATAGGGCACATCATTGGATCGCCCGCTGCGGCTGTGCAGTAGCGCCGCGCGGGTACCGCAGTCCCATCGGATTGGAAGGTGGTTCTCGGTTACGACTCAGCGATCCCCGCACAGTCCGCTTTTTGACTGGATGCGGGTACAACAGTCCGGCGTGCATGCCGGTCGGCAATGATGAAACCCAAACCCCTGGGACCCCGGGTGCCGGTACGGCACCCGGGGTCCCTTGTGATGTGGAGGTGGAATGATCCCTGACCAACACGACCCGGCCGTGCCGGGTGGCGGGGCGGACAAATTCGACGACGAGGACTACCCCGCCTACACCATGGGCCGCGCCGCGGACATGCTCGGCGCGACTCAGAACTTCTTGCGCAGCCTGGACGAAGCCGGCCTGATCCAGCCGCAGCGCTCCGCAGGCGGGCACCGGCGTTACTCCCGCCGCCAGTTGCGCGTCGCCGCGCGAGTGCGGGAACTGGTCGACCAGGGCACCGCCGTCGATGCGGCGTGCCGCATCGTGTCCCTCGAAGACCAGCTGCACGAAGCCCAGCAGCAGAATTCCAGTCCCCAGCGCGCAGACTGACACCGTGGGTGTGCCGCCCTCACCGGCGGTACACCCATCACGGCTTGAGGGAAAGTTTTGCCTGACCTCGCCGGAGTGAACTCACCAGTTCCGGGACCGCGGGCCGGACGTCTGCCGACTCTGGATTCCGCGTGTTGAACGTTTCCGGTTTCCGGTCAGAGACTGCGGGCGTGGTCTGCGGCACGCAGCGGTGCGCCGAGCTGGTGCAGGTGGCCGAGGACTTGGCGGTAGGAGTGCAGCAGACCGGTCTGGGCGTAAGGGATGCCGTGGCTGCGGCAGAATCGTTCGACGATCGGCTGGGCGCGGCGCAGGTGCGGGCGGGGCATGTTCGGGAAGAGGTGGTGCTCGATCTGGTAGTTCAGCCCGCCGAGGACGAAGTCGACGACCTTGCCGCCGCGGATGTTGCGCGAGGTCAGCACTTGCCGCCGCAGGAAGTCGACCGGCTGCCCGGTCATCGTGGGCATTCCCTTGTGGTTCGGCGCGAACGAACAGCCCATGTAGACGCCCCAGAGGGCTTGGTGCACCACGACGAACGTGACCGCGAGACCGGGCGAGAGCACGAGGAACACCGCGGTGAGGTACCCCGCGATGTGCGCGGTCAGCAAAACCCCTTCCACACGGCGCATCTTCGTCTCACCGCGCCGCACCGCCCGGATTCCGGACACGTGCAGGTTGAGCCCTTCGAGGGTGAGCAAGGGGAAGAACAGGAACGCCTGATTTTTGGCCATCCAGCGGAGAAAGCCCTGTTTCACGCGGGCTTGCCGGCTGGTGAAGGCCAGCGCCGGGATGTCGAGGTCGGGATCGTGTTCCTCGTGGTTGGGGTTGGCGTGGTGGCGGTTGTGCCCGTCGATCCACCACTGGTAGCTCATCCCGACCAGGCCGCCGTGCACGACTCCGACCGCGTCGTTGGGGCGCCGGGTCCGGAAAATCTGCTTGTGCCCGGCGTCGTGGCCGACGAACGCCAGTTGCGCGAACACGGCCGCGAGCAAGGCGGCGATCAGCAGTTGCCACCACGTGTCGCCCAGGAACGCGAAGGCGACCCACGCTCCGGCGAACACCGCCAGGTTCGCGGTGATCACCCCCGCGTAGTAGCCGTGGCGGCGGCGCAGCAGCCCGGCTTCGCGGACTTCGGCGAGCAGGCTGCCGTATGCCGCCGGAGCGTTCATCGGCGCGGCGTCGCGGGGGATCCGGAGGAGAACCGGACGCCGCGGCTGCGGCGCTGATCGGCGTTGGAGAGCGTGCGTCCGGCGGTGTGCGAGACGGGGTGGCTGAACAGCACCGGCGAGACCGGGGCACGGGCACTGCGGGAACGTACGGGTGTGCGCAACATAAAGAAACTCCTGGGAAAGGGCCGGGCGAGTGAACACGGCCAGCGGTGACGCATGAGCACCGAACGGAAGCGTCGAGAAGATCGGCGCGGCGTCGTCGGGCAGAGGCTTGGTCGCAGGCCGGACCAGCGTCGTCAAGGCACCTCGTGACCCAGGGTCGAAAAGCGTGGCGCGAGCCTGCTGACACCCACGGTACGCGCATCGGCGGGTGACTGCAGCGCGGGGGTGAGGCGCAGCCCCTGGGTTGACGGCCCGCCCGCCGATGTGCTCCACTGCTTGCGGTTGAAGATTTTTGTGCTCGTTGTTCCCGACGCCGCAGAGGTTTTTAGCGAGCGTCGTCTCGGTGCCTTTTCCGGCTTTCCTTGCTTTCGCGCTCGCAGCCCGGCCGCCTCGCACGAGGCTGTGCCGTATTTCCGACGCGACAAGGAAGTACTTGTATGTCTCAAGGCACTGTGAAGTGGTTCAATTCCGAAAAGGGCTTCGGATTCATCGCCCCCGACGACGGCGGCAGCGACGTGTTCGTCCACTACTCGGAAATCACCGGCGGCGGTTTCCGCAGCCTCGACGAAAACGCCCGAGTGCAGTTCGACGTCGGCCAGGGCAACCGCGGCCCGCAGGCCACGGCGGTGTCGGTCCTCTGACCACCGTCACGCCGGCCGGGCGTCCGCGTCGCCGCGGACGCCCGGCGGCGCCCACACGCCCGCCCGCATCGTCGCCGCATTCGAGGTTCCGGGTTTCGAGGTGCCGACCGTGACCCCGACCCCCGCCCCGCCAAGCGAAGGACCGGCGGCGCAGTTCGCCTCCTCCCGTGCTCGCCAGCTGCACGAGGATCGGCAACGGCGCGCCCGCGCGGCACGCACGGTCGCCCGGATGGCACGCGACCCGCACGACGAAAGCCTCCTTCTGTCCATTTTGGACATACAGCCCGCTGTCGGCGCCGCGCCGAGCTTGGATTCCGCGCTGGCGGGCTACGTCCGCCGGGTGGCCGAGCAGATCGGCATCCCCCTCGACGCGGTGACACACGAAGTCACCGACACCGCCACCGCCTATCTCGGCCTCGCCTCCGGCACCGCTGAGCACCCGCGGCGCGACTTGATGCTCGTCTGGGACGAACGACTCGGCTGGTCCGTCGCGATCGAACCGCGCGGCAACGACCACCCGCCCGTGATCCGCCGCCTCCGCGGCCACATCGCACCCCCGCCCGCCGCTGTCGCACAGTTCGTCGCCGACGTCCTCGACGGACACCACAACGGCCAGCTCAGCCCCGTGCCGCCTCAGCTCGACCGGACAACGCTGGCGGTGCACCTGAGCGAACTCCCGCGCAGCGGCCCGGGCGCCGGCTCAAGGGCAACCGGGGTTTGGCAGTTGCCTCCAAGCACTCAGTCGCCGGTCCTCGCCGAGCCACTATCGCCGCGATTTCCCGGGTAACGAACGGCTTCGCCGCCAGTCGACGAGTTTCGTCACCCAGGCGGCGAGCGGCACGCCACAGCCTTCGACGACGCACCAGCGACCGTCACAGGGCATCTCGAGGATTGCGGGGCTGCTGTCCCAGTAGCCGCCGTGGTACTCGTACTCGTACTCGTCGGCGTCGAGGCACGCCCGATACTCCTCGGGCACCCATCAGGCGCACACCTGGCGGAAACTCCACGCAACTCGGCCTCGACCAACATGGCTTCCACGCACGGGCCCGGGTCCCAATACAGGTGTCCATATGCCAACATTCTTCGCCGATCGGTACTTATTGTGCTCAAACGTACGTGAAGAAGGTTCCCGGGAAGCCGGAAGCTATCCAAACGAACAAGGTGTGCGACTCAACGGAGAAGGAGGTGCGGGCAACGCTGCCCGTTACGGCGTCGTCCACACTGCTTGCGCAACTGTTCGAAACCCCATTGGCCAGGCCGGTCTGCGAACCGACATCTACGCAGATTCGTTCTGCGATCCTGCCGGATGGGGGTTCTCCGACCTTCGGGCCGCGAACGATGCCGTCCGGGGGGCGACCCACATCAAGACCTTCAATTCATGCAACGGCGGGGAGCAGTCTGCGGGCGAAATCCCTTGACCAGCTACGGGATCGGTGGCGCGTAGGTTCCGACTCTGGAGTTGTTCCAGCCATTGAGGGCTTGTGTGAGCTGGTCGTAGATGTGCTGGTTGAACCTGACGCGGTCGTTCGGTGTGTGGGCGTAGTGGCCGTAGGCGGCGAGTTCGTCGTCGGTGGTGTGGCTGACGCAGTGCACGAACTTGTCGTAGAGCGGCGGATTGTTGAACAGGAACCAAAAATATCCGTACCTGGTCGGCACGTCGGCGGTGAGACGCCGCAGATCCTCGGTTCCTGGTTCGGCGATGAATTTCTGTGGGGCGTTCTCGTGCAGATGGGCGATCTCGTCCAGGAGGCCCGCAACGAGATGGCATGCGTACAGTGCTGCGAGCAGGTGCGCCGCCGGGGTGTAGGGGGTGTCCATGCCGATGGCGGGTTTGCCGTGGTGGTAGTTGCTGGATTCGTGCAGGCTGCGGGCAGCATCATTGGTGGGGTGCAGGAACTGGCCCAGGAACGTGTAGTGCGCTTCGATACGGGCGACGACGGCGTGGTCTGCCAGTTCGTTGAGTTCCAAGCAGGTCAGCAGCGCGTCGTAAGACAGGTAGTGCTTGTAGACGACGGTGGCGTCCCGTCGGTGCTCCCGCAGTACCTGTTGGGTGTCGGGCTCGTCGGCGACGTACTCGAAATAGTTGCCCTGCCACAGCCGCATCACCTCGGGACGGAAGTTGCTGAAGTGGAAGTAGTGCACCGGGATCACAAACTCGGCGTCATCTTCGTCTTTGAGCCCCTCGAAGATGTGCATGAGGTGCCGCTTCGCGCGTGGATACTTGTCGACGGCGAGACGCGCCGCGGTGCCGGCCTGGTACTCGGAGGCCAGTTGTTCCTTCTGCTCCGCGACGTAGGCCTTGAACTGGCCCTCGGTGAGATCAGTGCGGTCCTGTAGCCGGAAATACTTGCGACCCCGGCACATGAGCATCAACAGCAGATAGTTCTCCAGCAGCGACCTGCACAGCCCCAGCGCGTCGGCGACCCTGCCCCGGTCGACCAACTGCAGGCAGGTGTCGGCGGTCTCTATCCGGAAGTTGACGAAATCGATCAGCTCGTTGTACATCCACTGCTGCACCTGGCCAACCCGAATCTTGTCGGCCCACGCGAGGTATGCAGCGAGCATCGCCCGCGTGTGCTCGTTGACCCGCTGAACTTCGGCCATGATGCGGTCACTCATCGACACCGGTCTCTCACCGTCATTCCGTGTGCGTCAGTCGTGGATAGCGACGGTGACAAGCGCAAGAGTGATCTCGCGGTCGGGGTCGCCGTCTTTGTGCAGCACGAACACCGGCGTGCCATTGAGCGCCGCGGCGTCACGCAGGTAGCGGGGATGGCCGCGGACAATGTTTTCGGCGTCGGCGATGACGGCGGTGGCGTTCTTGTTGCGGATGAACACCACCATCGCGGCGTGCGTGTCACGCCAGGTGACGTAGCGATCCAACAACTGCGGCAGGTCGTGCTCAGCAAAGTTCTTCGGCCCCGACCACCACTTGCACTCGGCGAGGAACACCGCCCCGCCGTCCCAGGGCAGGTAAATGTCGGTCTTGCCGCGTTTGCTGAACGTCTCCCCGGTCGCGGTGCCGTAGATGCTGTGCAACGCCGTCAGGATCTGGTCCCGGAGACGCTCTTCTCGCTGGTCGGAGTAGGTGAGCGCGAGCCTCTCGAACATGCGCGTGGTGGTGACGATGTCGCCGATGATGTGCGCGAAGTCGTCTGCGGTGATGGCCGGCTCGGGAGCGAACGGCTGATGCGGGCGAGCCTGCCGCGTCGGCTTTACCTGCCGCCGGGAGACGGGCTGGACCCGGTAGGTCTTCACCGCCTCCTGGTCGCGGTGCAGCGGGACCCCGAGGATGGCTTCGGCGTCCCGGTCGGCCAGCACCTTCGCGCGCCGGGCTTGCGCGGCCCTGGCCACGCTGGCGCGCAGTTGCTCGTTCGCTGCGGCGATGTCGCTGCGGCTGTAATCGAGGTGCGTGTCGATTTTCGTGATCTCGGCCTTCAGCGCGGCGACGATGCTGTCGCGATCGCGCTCCAGGACGTCGGCCGGGACGTCACGGGACACGCTGACGTATCCGTCGGTGACACTGGCGTGCGGCGGGGCGAACGAGTGCGTGCTGGCCTGCATATACAGCACGTCCGTCAGGCCGATGTAGGGCACCCAGAACACGATCCGGCTGCCGGGAACGTGGAACGACCGGGACCGGTTAGACACGACCCGCGTCGGGTCGCCGGAGATGTCGATCTGCTGGTCGCGGACCTCACCAGTCATCGCGTCCCGATCCAGGTGGGGTTCGGGCACCAGGTAGCGGTCGATGATCTCCTCAGCGACCTGCTCGTGCGGCCGCGCCAAGATCTCATCGGCGCTGACCCGCTGCACCTCGGCCAGCGCGTCGCGCTGCCGCTTTTCCAGCCACGTCCGCAGGTAATGACGCGAGAACAACTCCTGATCTGTCACCCATTCACATCCCTCCGACCGGTTGTCGTAAACACGCAACGACGTGCACGTTCACGGCCGGCCAGCACCCACGGTAACGGCCGCCACCGACAGTCCGCGGCGACGACACCCGGAGCGGCGGCCCCGGCGGTAGACCACCCAGGGAGGCTACGCGTTGCGAGACGCAGCCACTCCCAATGGCAGGCAGGGCGCGTAGGCGGCCAGATCTGAGGCTACCGTCAGTCACAAGCCTGTTGTCTCCAGCCGCGCAGTGTCGCGCCGGTCACCGGCGCGCCACGGCCTGGCCCCGTGTACCTGCAGGAACGTTCGCTGGACGAACAAGAGCTACTAGAGCCCTCGATGTCCGTGAACCGACCCGAAGCTGCTTCCGGAGCGTCTCTGCGGAAATTGGACGGCGAAAACGTTGCCAGTGGTCGGCATCTGCTTGCCGAGCCCTCTGCACGAGCTTCTCGTCGAGATCATCAACCCAGCGACGAGATGGCACCTCTACATACTGCTCGCACTGCAGCGTCACGGCACCCGGCGTCTCTTTCGCACGGCCGTTCGCCGGGTCTACTGACGAGGGCGTGGGCAGCGGGTCGTACCCGAGATCGGTGTTCGTGACGCTCAGCGCTCGAAGAAGGCCAGGCCCCGCCTCGCACACCCCGATAAGCAGGAGCGGGCCGACCGAGTCGAACGCGGCCTTACCCCACTGACCAGCAAACACCGGATCGGCGACGTTCAGTAGCAGGGTCACCACGCTCGCCGCCAACAGCAGACGTCGCGCCGGCCGCAGCACCTCCTCGCTGGCCCCGGACAGCGCCAGCTGTCGCGTACCGACGAGCAACCCCAGCACCGTCAGGTCAACAGCAGGCGCCACCAGCGGTGCCACGAACGCTGGGACTTGAAGCTTCAACGCCAGGTTGAGGACGTTCCCAAACCCAAACAGGAACGTGAGCCCGATAACCAACCCCATCGTGACCGTGACAAACCGAGCAACCGTCCGCGAGCTGGCGCTCATGCCCGGCCCCCGCCAGAGCCCGGAAGCTCGAAACTCGCCTCGACCACTAACGTGCCGACGAAAAGTCCCTGGTCAGCCCCGTTCCCATCCTTTGGTAATCCTGCCCGAGGCCCGGCCCTGCGCACAACGATCCCGCGCAGGTTGGTGCCCTCCCCGAGGCCCGGCCCTGCGCACAACGATCCCGCGCAGGTTGGTGCCCTCCCCGAGGCCCGGCCAGGGCGGCGGCACACACCGAGATCACCAACCGACAGGAGTCAATGCCGCCGCCACTGGCCTCCGAACAAGGCCCCGTCCTCCGACGAGTGACGCGGCTCCCGCATCTGACGATGCTGCGCTTTTCGCCCGGCGGGGTCGAAACCGGCGGCGATTCGGGCCGGGGCAAGCTGACAGGGAACTGCTGGAACAGGCAGAAACGATAGTCGAGGTGGCGACCCGGATCTCCATTCCGACGGAGCAGCGAGAAAGATACTCCAGGAGCTTTCTGCCTGGCGACCTACGCAGGCGACCACGTTGACGAAGGCACCGTGGTCGCTGGCTTGGTGGGTGGCGGCGAGAGTTCAGCGATCGGTGCGCTGGTCGTCGGCAAGGCGTCGAACTGCGCCTTGAGCACGCGAGCACGGCGGCGTCGTCGAACAATCCGGCTTCAGCCGCAGCGAACTCCGCATTCTTCAGTCGGCCCCGGACGGTCTCCAGGCCGATGTCGTGCCGGACGTACGCCGCCGAAGCGCCCAGCCGAACTGTCCAGGTTGGCCAGTTCGAACACGTTTCAGGGCGTCCGGTCGTTTTCGGTGCAGTGCCAACTGCCGGGTACGTCATCCATTCGGCACGGCGCGGTTCACGCACAGTTGCTTGTGGAGCGCCGTCGACCACCACGCCGAAGCCTTGCGTCTCTACGAAACCGTCGGAAGCCGCTCCTGCCAAGGCATCTCCCTCAACTACCTCGGACGCGCCTCCCCGGGCACCACAAGCGAGCAACAACCTGCCTCAGCCGCGCACTCGACATCTACCGACGCCTCAAAGCACCACAAGCCACCGAGATCCAACGACTACTGGCACGCACACAACCCACACCGCTCAGCACAAGTAAATGAAAACCCGCCATCCATCGGATAAGCTCCTGGGTCAAGAAGCTTTCTCCCCGCGCGAACGGGGGCTGCGAGTGCCGAAAATTACGTCCAAGCAGGTCAAGCCGCATGTTGGTACTCGTGGATGAGTCCGCCGAGTCGGGCTTCTCGGCGTATGGCGGGGGTCTGTCAAACGAGCGGTGTAACTCGGGTTGAAGGGGAACTACTTGTGTCCGGCGGCCAGGCNCGGGGTCTGTCAAACGAGCGGTGTAACTCGGGTTGAAGGGGAACTACTTGCGTCCGGCGGCCAGGCGGCCGTCGAAGGCGATCTCGAACGCGTTCAGCGCGGGTTTCCACCGCATCGTCCAGCGTTTCCGGCCGGAGCCGGTGGGGTCCAGGCTCATGATCGCCATGTAGACGCACTTGAGCGCGGCCTGCTCGTTCGGGAAGTGACCGCGGGCCTTCACAGCGCGGCGGATGCGGGCGTTGACGCTCGATCGCGTTGGTCGAGCAGATCACCCGCCGGATCTCGGTGTCGAACGCCAGGAACGGCACGAACTCCGCCCACGTTTTGTCCCACAACCGGACGATCGCCGGATACCGACTGCCCCACGTCTCGGCGAACTCGGCGAACCGTTCGCGCGCGGCGGCCTCGGTCGGCGCGGTGTAGACCGGCTTGAGCGCTCTGGCGATCGCGTCCCAGTGCTGACGGCCGGCGTAGCGGAAGCTGTTGCGCAGCAAGTGCACCACGCAAGTCTGGGTGATCGCGGCCGGCCAAACCGCGGTGATCGACTCGGGCAACCCGGTCAGCCCGTCGCAGACGACCATGCGCACGTCGGCGACGCCGCGGTTCTTGAGTTCGGTGAGCACGTGCAGCCAGTACTTCGCCCCCTCGCCGCCCTCGCCCGCCCACAAGCCGAGGATGTCGCGGCGGCCCTCGCAGGTCACCGCCAAGGCGACGTAGATCGGCCGGTTGGCGACCTTGCCGTCCCGGATCTTCACGTGGATCGCGTCGATGAAGATCACCGGATAGACCGGGTCCAGGGGCCGGTTCTGCCATTCGACCATGCCCTCGACGACCTTGTCGGTGATCGTGGAGATCGTCTGCCGGGACACCTCGGCCCCGTAGACCTCGGCCAGATGCGCAGAGAGTCGAGTCGGCCTGGGGCGCAGTTCCGGCGTTGCCGCCGTCCTGTTTCCCCAGGCCGCTCGCCGAACCCGCCGTGCGCCTTTCAACGCAACGGGCTCTCCACGGTTTCTGTCGTTACGCGTGGTTCGCGCGGGGCCAAGGGCTGGGGATGCTGCGCCGACGGTACCGGGTCACCGGTGTCGCCGCGATGTTGCGCAGTTCGATCCCGTCCGCCGCGATTGGCCGCCACCCCGTGGGGGTGCGCAGCCAGCGGTGGACGTCCTTCCATCTCCAACGCCGCTTGGTCTTGACCCATCGGACGATTCGCCACCAAATGAAGTAAGCGAGCCGGTCGAAGGTGTGCTTGGCCACAGCGTGTCGGAAATATTCAGCCCAGCCGCGCGTGATCCGATTGATCCGGATCAACACGGCGCGTAGGTCCTGCTGTGATGTCCTGCGCGTCAGAGCGCGGATTCTCGCTTTCAGCGAACGGAGTGGCCGATCGCCGATGAAAGTGTAGAGCCGCCACTGATCGCGGGCCCCTTTCTTGACTCTCCACAGGATGCGGAAACCCAGGAAATCGAACCCGTCGCGGATGTGCGCGATCCGAGTCTTGGCCCGCGACAAACGCAGACCCATCGGAGCGAGCACCTGCGCGACCTCCTCGCGCAACGCCACCACGTGGTCCCTGGTGCCGAATACCATCACGACGAAATCATCCGCATACCGGACGAGTCGCCAGGTCGGCAGACCCAGGCGCCGATGGCGGTGACGCCGGTTATCCGTCGACATCCAACCCCCTGGCTGCCAGTCGCGATGCAGGTACTCGTCCAGTACCGACAACGCGATATTGGCCAACAGCGGGGAAAGAATGCCCCCTTGCGGCGTCCCGGTCGGCGTGTCCCGTTCCTCGCCGAGTTCGGTCAGGATCCCGGCCTTGAGGAACGATTTCACCAACGTCAGCACACGCTTGTCGGTCACCCGAGCCCGCACGCGATCCATCAGGGCCACGTGGTCGATGGTGTCGAAACAAGCCTCGATGTCGGCATCCAGAACCCATTCGTAGCCGCGGCTGCCGAAGTGGTGGATATCGGCGATCGCATCATGTGCCCGCCGTTTGGGACGGAATCCAAACGAGACCGGATTAAAATCGGCCTCAAAAATGGGTTCCAGGACGAGTTTCAAGGCAGCCTGGACAACGCGGTCGGTTACAGTGGGAATGCCCAGCCTGCGGACTTTCCCCGAGCCGACCGGCTTGGGAATCAACCGTTCCCGCACCGGCTGAGGCCGAAACGAACCGTCTTTAACCACGATGCGAATGCCGCCCAGAAACTCCAGGGCACCGATCTCCCGCTCGATCTGGGCGACGGTGACGCCGTCCGAACCAGCGGTACGTGCCCCGGTATTCGATGCGACCCGTTCCCATGCCACACGCAGGGTTGCCGGGTCGTGCACGAGGTTGAACAGGTCATCGAACCGTCGGCCAGGATCAGCCGACGCCCAACGATGAAGCTTGGCCTGCATTTCCGATACCCGACGGAACGACCCTATTTCGGGTTGTTCCGGGGCGCCGCTGTTCAGCGGCGCATCTTTCGGCATTGCAGCATCCCCTCTTCTCGTAACCGCTGCCGTCCTTCCCCCTGTGGCCGGCTTTCCCGGCCTCCGAGTACTACGACGGCTCCGCCCTGCCCGGCGTGTTCGGCAGACGGTGTGCCTATCCCGACGCGCAAGCCGGATGCCCGCGAGCCGGGAACCATCACCAGGCAGTTCCCGTGTTCACATGCTGATCGCTTGCCGGAGGAGGCATCTGACTTTGTTCCCGCGATATCGCCGCGACTACGCCGCAGACCTTCACCACGGCCTCCCTGCGAAGGTGAGAATCCCCGCCCAGGAGTTCCCCGTCTCCTCAAGAAACGGGTGCGCATCGCAACCGGCCATCCGCCAGGTTTCAGCCGGTGACTACTTAGGAAACGTAACACGCCAGTTCCTCGCGTATACCTCTCCGACTCGTTTGCCGGACCCGCACCATCTGGCAGTGCTGGCACGTCCCGGTTTTGTCGGGGCCGCTTGCCACCCTCACCGGCACCTCCCGGTTCGGGCTGCCCCCAACTTCAACAGGCCGCTGCGACGGCCCGCAGGAGAAGGTCTTCCACCTCCTCGCGATTCAGCCGTGCTTGCACGGCGCACTCTCCCCGGTCGTCAGGCCCTTCGCGGCCAGCGAGATCACCATCTCGTCCACGCCGCCCAGGCGTTTCTGCCGTTTGGCCACGATCTTCGGCTCGAAGCTGGCATCCCGGTCCCGCGGCACGTCGATCTGCACCGGGCCCACGTCGGTGAGCACGGTCTTGGCGCGGGTGCCGTTGCGCGAGTTGCCGGTCCCGCGCCCGGCCGGGTCGTGCTTGTCATAGCCGAGATGGTCGGTGATCTCGCCCTCGAGCGCGGACTCCAGCAGGCGTTTGGTCAGCTGCGCCAGCACCCCGCCCTCGCCGGTCAGCGCCAGCCCACCAGCCTTCGCGCGATCCACCAGCTGCGCGACGAGCTGCTCGTCCAGCCCGTCCAGCCCCGTGTCGGGCTTCGAGTCCTCAGCGTTCTCCACGCCGGACATCATGTCGGTCATCAGGTGCACTTCCATGATCGGGAGTTACACCGCTCGTTTTACAGTCCCTATGGCGTGTTCGATGCGGTTGAGTTGAAGGGGTTGAGGCCGGGCTCGCAGCGGTGCCGCGGCAGCCAGTGATCGGCGGGTTCGGTGCCGGTTGTTCGACAGTAGTCGCAATTCGGCGAAAGCATCGGTGACGGCGAGATAGGCGAAGTGAGCGACCACGAGTCGCGATCATGCCCGATGGCGATCAGTCACACGCCGATGACCGCTGAACTGCATGGACGGAATATTCGGCACGCACAACGGCGACCGAGCCGGGACTCAGTTGCTGATCGAGGTTCTGCTGCTGTACCGGCGGACGAGGTACGCGCACGTGATCGCCGGGATCGCAGCTAGTTTTCGCCGCGGCCTGGTCAACCGGTACGCCGACCTCGAGGAGACGCTCGACCGCCAGACGTCGCCTCGGTCAACTCGACCGCGACCCGCGCTCAGCATTTGGCGAACATCCGCCAGATCTACTTGCTCGAACGCGAAAGCGCTCAGAATTGTCGCCATCGGTTTCGAACTCGCCGACCCGCCAACACGGCCGGTTCGCGAATTCTCGGACGGCAGTGGCGGCGAACCCGACCGGAAGTCGGCGGACTAGAGCCGAGTCGCCGTCAGGGCCAGCAGCCTTGTCGAGGACAGGTCGCGAGGCGTGTTCGCTTGACTGATCCATGACTGCAGCGTTGTCGCTACCACCGGGCCACTCTCACCTGTCAACTGCAGGTTCTCCGCCCGCGCCCGATCTGTCAGTCTCCGCAGCAACGGGTCATGCGCCGCATTCGCCTTGTGGTCGCTGCTCGCCACCTCAGTCGCAAGAATCCTCCCTCGTCCTGGGAGCTACCCATGCAGAGTTTTAGGCCCTCCCATCCTCCAGGCCGACGACCGGAGCGGTGTCCCGCCCTACCAGAAATTCCGGCCTGTTAGGGTGAGCAGGAACGTTGTTCACCGAGTTGTAGGTGATCAACAGCAGCGCCCTCCTATTCCCAGACAGGTTGTCCGATGACGAGTGGACAATGCTGGGATGGAACGCGCACAACGTGCCAGACGCGCCAACCAAGAGGAACTTCCCCCGTTCTTCGATCAGCCGTTCGGCATACTCGAGCGGAACCGTGTGCTCCAAGTCGGCGGAAACATGTTTTCGCCAGTCGCCGGTCGCTCGGATCATACGCTCGTCGCCAGGTTCAATGATGCCTAACCGGTGCGTGCCGGGGATTACCTGCAGCGGTCCGTTGCCTTCGTACGTGTCGTCCAGAAAGATCGCCAGGTTCACCACCCTGTCGGATGGCATCCCGTCCTCCCTGTTCCAGAACGCGTAGTCCTGATGCCACGGCCACGCCGCGCCTGCGTAGGGTTGTTTGAGGTTCACCTTGAACTGGTAGACGTAAACCGGTTCGCCGATCAACGCATGAGCCAGGTCTAACAGCGCCGGCAGGCGCACCAATCGCGCGCAGGCCTCGTCGAATGCATGGCAACCGTGTATTGCCCGGACAATACGTGAACCCTTTTCGTAAACAACCTCGGGGCGAGTCTGCAAGCTGATCCGTTCGACACTTTCCCGCAATTCTCCGATCAGGCTTTTCGCAAGCAACTCCGGCGACTGGAACCATCCGTCGCGATCATATTTGTCCTTTGCTTCAAGCAGAACGTCAACCGCCCTGGACACAAGCTGTCACTCCCCTCCGGCCATCCAGGAAACTCGGAGCGCGGACGCGATCACGATCCGCCAGACATTTTTTCGACAAGACTTCGTGGCCTCATATCAGTCCAATGACTCTCGATGTAGTCAAGACAGGACTGCCGATCGGTCTCCGCGAGCTCCACCGACCAACCAGCCGGAACCTCGCTGAAGCTTGGCCATAACGAGTACTGTCGCTCGTCATTCACCAGCACGAGAAATCGACCGTCGGGGTCATCAAAAGGATTGGGCATAATCAACCTGCTTTCTCGATGCTCTCGGTGGACGCAGGGACATTTCTCTTGTTCGACCTCGCCGGGCCAATCAGGCTCATCCCTACGACTGTTCAGCAAGATCATGCGAAAGAACCTGCTCTGTGCTCGCTAGATACTCTGCCATATCCGCCGGCGTCGGATTGTCGAATAATGCGCGCAACCCCACCTCTGTCTCGAACGTGTCACCGATCCGAGCGACCAGGCGGGTGACCAGCAACGAATGCCCGCCCAGAGCGAAGAAGTCATCGTTCACGCCCACGCTGGGAATACCTAGAACCTCGGCATAGAGCTTGCAAAGGGCCCTCTCCTGAGGGCTGCGAGGCGCTTGGCCGTCGTGGGAAGCCACGCCTTCCCACGCCGACAGAGCAGCCCGGTCCACCTTCCCGCTCGGCGTCAACGGCAACGCGTCGACGACTGCAATCCGCGGGATCATGAAGTCCGGCAGCGATTCGCCCACGAACGCACGCAGGTTCGCTGGGTCGACCACCGTCGAATTCCCCGGCACGACATAGCCGATCAGCCGCTTGTCGCCGGGCCGCTCCTCGCGCGCGACCACTGCGGCCTGGGCGACGCTGGGATGACGCAGCAGAACCGCTTCTACTTCTCCCGGTTCGATCCGATACCCGCGCACCTTCACCTGAGCATCGGCCCGGCCGAGGAATTCCAGTCTCTCGCCCTCGTCCCATCGCACCAGATCCCCGGTGCGGTACATCCGGGAGCCGGCCGGGCCGAACGGGCAGGCGACGAACCGCTCCGCGGTCAGCGCGGGGCGGTTGAAGTACCCCCGAGCCAGGACCCCGCCGGAGACGTACAGCTCGCCGGCAGTGCCAGCCTCTACCGGATCGAGGCTATCGTCGAGCACGAACAACCTCGTGTCCGGCAGGGGCCGCCCAATCGGCGCCGTCGCTTTCCATCCGCCCGGCTCCGGCTCTAGCGACCAGGCCGTCACAACGTGCGTCTCGGTCGGTCCGTAATGGTTGTGCAGGCGGCGTCCGGGCACCGCCCGCTGAAAGGCGGCGATCCGATCGGACAGCACGAACGCCTCGCCGGCCTGCGCGATCTCGACGAGGGCCGGCAATGTCAGCCCTTTCTCGGCAGCGGCCTCACACATCGCGTCGACCATCGCATTGGGGGCGTGCAGCTCGCTGACCCGGTTGTTCTCGAGCCAGCGCACGAACCGGTCTGGGCTGCGCCGCGTCTGTTCGTCGGGTATGACCAGGCACCCTCCCCGGTGCAGCGTCGACAGGATCTCCGTGGCCGAGGCGTCGAAACTGATCGCGGAGAATTGCGCGGTCCGGACCTGCTGACCCGCCGGCGAGACGGAGCCGTGCCACAACACCAGGTTCACCAGGACACCGCAAGGCAGCACGACCCCCTTCGGCCTCCCGGTAGAGCCCGACGTGTACATCACGTACGCCGGGTGGTCGTGGTGCAAAGGAGTGACGCGGTCCTGGTCGGTGGGATCGGTGGACGGCCACTCCCCGTCGGCCACCGAGTCCAGGAGCAGCTGGGGGCATGCCGTCTCCGGCAGCACCCCGACGGTCTCGGAGGTGACCAGCGCGACCCGGCACGGGGTGTCGGCAAGCATGAACGAGATCCGATCGGCCGGATAGGACGGATCGATCGGAAGGTAGGCCGCCCCGGTCTTGAGCACCGCCAGCAGCGCCGCCACGAGATCCGCCGACCGGGTCACGGCCAGCGCCACGACTTGTTCCGGTCCGGCGCCGCGGGCGATCAACCCGTGGGCCAACTGGTTGGCGCGCGCGTTCAGCTCCGTGTAACTCAACGAGACGCCTTCTGACACCACGGCCGTCGCTTCCGGAGACCGCTCGGCTTGGGCCTGGAACAGTTCGGGCAGCGTCGTGTCGGACACGCTGACGGATGTTGCGAAATCCATGCTGTTCACCCCATGCCCGGATTGGTGTACAGGAGGCCGTCCGACCAGATGTAGCGCGTCTTTCCCCATCGCGCGGCCGACGCGACGTCGGGGAAGAATCCGCGCCCTTCGAAATTAGCGCTCGTGTTGCACAGGACGGGAACGCCGCTGATCTCAGCGTATGCGGCCAGAACGCGGGCCGCGGCGAGTCCGCTGCGCGCGTCGAGGGTCTGCAGTCGCGCCGTGCCGTCGAGGTGAACAACGGCAGGGACGCGTTCGGACCACCCGGGGCGCATCCGGTGTTCGAACAACATGAAAGGGTCAGGCGTACCGGGAACGAAAACCTCTTTCGCGCGGTCCACCAGGCAGATCGGTGCGACCGGCCGATAGTCGGCACGATTCTTGATCGCGTTGAGCCGGACCTTCATCGCGGGATCGGTGGCGGGGGCCAGAATGCTCCGGTTGCCCAGTGCGCGCGGACCCAGTTCGGCACGACCGGACAGAACGACCACCGGTTCGTTCTCGGTGTGCATCAAGAGTGCCAGCTGCCGTTCGTCACAGGGCCGGATTTGCCACCCCTCCGGTGTACTGTCGGCAGTCAAGGGAGGTCCGCTGTAGACATCCCACTCCAGTGCCAGCGTGTCGCGCTGGAACATCTCGCAGACCGCCGTGCCGATGGCGGCTCCGGCGTCGCTCGGGAACGGCGGAACGAACACCTCCCTGAACAGCCCGCTGGCGCGGATCAGGGTGTTCCACTTGATGTTGAGCGCGCAACCGCCGCCGAGGACGAGATTGGGGTGCTGCCCCGGAAACCTGCGCTCCACCAATCTGGTGAGCCGTTGCAACAGCCTTTGCCCAAGATAGTCCTGGAACGTGGCGATAATGTCCGCGTTGGACAAGCCCGGCATGATCTCTTCCCTGTTGGACGCGACCTTCGCGCCCAACAGGAGGCCGTTGTCGTTGTCCACTCGGGAGAAATCGGCGATGAGGTCGTCCAGCAATGGAAACGCCGCCGCCTCCGCCGCGCCGAGCGCCGCGTACGCCATCGCTTTTCCTGCGATCGACAGGTGGTGGCGTTCCGCCTGAGCTGGCGAGAGGGCGCTGGTGTCGGCAGCGAACGGCTCGAACGCCGCGGAGAAGTCCGCGAAGGTGTTGCCCATGACCGGCAGCAGGGCGGACACCAGCGTCACTTCGCGGGTCGCGGCTTGCACGTCGTACAACCGCGGCACGATCCCGCCGTCCCAAACCAGGACCAGCGCGTTCTCCCGGCGCACGGCGAACGGGCTCGCGCAGTACGCGCCGAGCAGATGGTTGGCCACGTGGGTGAAGCCAACGTAGCCACCGCTTCTGCCTCGGAACTCCTGCCCCGCGAAGCTGTGCCTCTGCAGTGGTCCCGCGTCGCCGGGACCTTCCACGTAGGGCGCGACAGCGAGCTCCAACGATCGCTCGCCCTCGCCGATCGAGACGGCGGGTGCGCCGCTCGCGTCCCGCGTGTACCAGCCGTCGACGACGAACTGGTCGATGTCGCTCGGCGACAACCCTTCACCGGCGAGGATGTCCGTCACCTGCTCGACGCCGCCGAGGGAACTGTAGCGTTCTCCGTTGCCGAGCTTTTCGGTTTCAACACTGAATCGGAGGCGGCCGTCCTCGATGACTGCGACCGCACCGTCGTGCGATGCCTTGATTCCACAGATGATCACGACAAATCGCCTCCCTTGTATTGTATGACGACATATCGCAAGCCGGAGTCCTGCGCGCAGCCTCGGATTTCTCGCTTACCCGGCTTATTCGTCCGTAGCGCGTGCCAAGGCGCGGTTGTTCAGCGCGGGGTAGAAGGCCAACGCCACCAGTACTAGAAAGACGCCGCAGGCGACATACGAGACTTGGACAGCGAACAAGCTGGAGAGAACACCGCCGAGTGCGGCACCGACCGGACCCCCAGCCATTACCACCAGTCTACTCGACGAGAGCACTCTCCCCAAGAGTTCATCAGGCACGATCTGCTGGCGAAATGTACTCACCGCGACTTTCTCGGCAGTCATCAGCGCACCGGTCACCATCATCATCGCGCCCGCAACCCACTCATTGGCGACAAGTCCCATAACCAGAATGGCCGCGCCCACGCCTGCTTTCCCCGCGAGCATCACCGTGCCGGGGCCGAATCGCTCACTCACGGCCGCAGCGGCCAGTCCCCCGATCGTCGCACCGATCGCGGTGGCCGTCAGCAACAGACCGAACCCGAAGTCGGGAAGTTCGAGGACCTCCTTGGCCAGCAGCGCGAGCATCGCGAACTGGGCGGTTGCAGCGACGTTCCCGAGACAGGAAACTGCGGCCAGCGCCCGCAGGCTCCGGTTGCCGAACAACCAGCGAATGCCCTCGACGATTTCGTTTCGCACGCTCTTGCGCGGACCTTCGGGCTTCTCCTTCGGTTTGGCGTCCGGCCGGATCGAGAAGATCAGCAGGCCGCTGGCGGCGAACGAGAGGGCGTTGCCGGCGAATGGCAGGACGTTCCACACGCCGAACAGCGCGGAGCCGAGCGGAGGCCCCACGAAGTCCTCGCCGTTGCTCTCCGCCGCGACGATCCGCCCGTTCGCCGTTGCCAGATTCCGCGGATCCCGCGACACGAGGTCGGGAATGGCTGACTGGGCGGCGATGTCGAAGAAGACCTGGCCGGAGCCCAGCAGGAACGCCACGAGCACCAGCCACACCAGGTTCACCTGTGAGGTCAGGATCAGCCCCGCGAGAGCGATCAGGGCCACGAACCGGCCCAAGTCGGCCCACACCATCACCCGCCGGCGGTCCAGCCGGTCCACCACGACGCCGGCGTGCAGCGAGAGCAGCACCCAGGGAATCTCGGCGGCCATGACCACGAAGCTCAACGCCATCGGGTCGCTGGTGCTCTGCAGGGCAAGCAGGGGCAACGCGGCGGCATGCATGCCGGTGCCGATGGCCGACACGAGCGTGGCACCGAAGAGTCTATGGAAGCGACTCCCCAGTCTCACCTTGGTGTCGTCAGATTCCTTCGTGGGCACTTCGAGAATTCCTCCGGCTAGACTTGCATAACAGAATGCTCCAGCGCTGATTACCGCGCCGAACCGTACCGCGAGAACACGTCCGAGACGATTTTTCCGATGCTCAAAACAGGTTCCGCGTTCATCATCTCCTCGTGCATACAGTCGATCAAATAGGTCTCCACTCCCCCTTGGGCAAGACCAGCCGGCCACAGTCGCGATCGGTTTGCAGCATCCTGAGATCCCGCCGCCTCAATGCTGACTACTTTTCCACCGAATTTCCGCGACTCATGGGAGCAAAGAAGCCGAACGCAGTGACCGGCCATCGCCGACAGTTTGGCCACGGTGTCCTCGGACATATCGTCCGGCATCCCTCCCGCATCACCACGAATCGATTGCTCGATCAGCGAAAGAACATCCTCCGGAAGGTCGTTCGCGGTTTCCACGTTCCCGCGCTCGGCGGGAGGAGCGTCGAAAAGGATGACAACCGGGACCTCCTCGCCCAGGCTTTCCAGCACAACCGCCATCTCCTGGGCGACGACGCCGCCGAGAGACCAGCCAGCCAGCAGGTAAGGGCCGTTCGGCTGCATCTCCCGGACCTGCGCGAGGTAGTCTTGCGCGATCTCGCCGAGCGACTCCGGACGGCTCCTGCCGTCGAAGTACCTGCACGACTGCAATCCGTAGACCGGGTGCCCCTTGGGAATATGCGGGAGTAGGCGCGAGTAGCACCAGCTCAGTCCGCCGGCCGGGTGGACGAGGAACAACGGCGTGCGCTCACCCACCGTCCTCAGCGGAAGCATCGCGGCGAGCGAATCAGGCTGGACGGAATCGAGCCGCGACGCCAGTTCCCCGACGGCGGGTGCCCCGAAAAGCGTTGCGACGGTCACCTCGGCACCCAGCACCGAGCGAATCCGGCTCACCAGGCGGATGGCCAGCAGCGAATGCCCGCCCAACTCGAAGAAATCGTCGTCGATCCCGACGGTGCCCACATCCAAAACCTCGGCGAACAGCTCGCAGAGGATCTGTTCCCGAGCGTCCCGAGGGGCCCGCGACAGCTTCGAACCGCCGAACTCCGGGGCCGGCAACGCCCGCCTGTCCACCTTCCCGTTCGCGGTCAGCGGCAACGTGTCCAGCGCGATCACCGCAGCGGGCACCATGTAATCCGGTAGAACTTCGCCCGCGAAGCGACGCACCTCCGCCGGATCGACGTCGCCCACCGTATAGGCGACGAGGCGCTTGTCGCCGGGCCGATCCTCACGGGCAATCACCGCGACCTGGCTCACGCCCGGACATCGCGCCACCGCCGCCTCGACCTCCCCCTGCTCGATGCGGAAACCTCGGATCTTCACCTGGTTGTCGGCCCGCCCAACGTACCGCAATCGACCATCAGCGCCCCATCGGACCAAGTCTCCGGTCCGGTACAGGACGTCGCCAGATGAACTGAACCGATTCGCCACGAACCTCTCAGCCGTCAGACCCGGTTGATTGACATAACCTCGCGCAACCCCGACTCCAGCAATGTACAGTTCGCCGACAACACCCACCGGAACCGGGCTCAGCCGATCGTCCAACACGAACACGCTCACGTTTTCGAGGGGACCGCCGATCGGCACGACGCTGGAAATCTCGCTAGCCGAGCGGATGGTGTCGCTCGTGGCGAATACAGTCGCTTCAGTCGGCCCGTAAGCATTGACGACCGCGGCTTCAGGGCAAACGTCAAGCACGCGCCGAACCGCGGCCGGCGGTGCCACATCGCCGATCGTGACAACCGTCCGCACACCGGCAAACATCTCCGGACGTTCTTCTCCGGCCACCCCGAACAGACCGGAAGCCAACATGATGTCCGTGACCTCGCGGTCTACGACTTGTTCCATCAACACACCGAGAGAAAGATCGCCTGGTGGTGCCACCACGACGTGCCCACCATTGAGCAGAGGAACCCAAATTTCATATATGGACACATCGAAGACTTGGGGCGAATGAAACAGGACCCGACTGTCGTCTCCAATATCAATCGAGCTTTCGCGGGCAAACGCCGCTACGTTTGCATCCGTGATGGCTACACCTTTTGGAATCCCCGTAGATCCTGACGTGTACATGACATAAGCCAATTGCTGAACGTCTCGAGCGACAGCCGGATCAGCACCGTTGCCAGCAACCTCGTCAGCCCTGATCACCGCCACGCTACTGGCAAGCTTATCGCGAACGAACTCGTGCAAACTCAGCAATTCGTCCACCAGAATTATTCGAGCCTCAGTCTCCGCCAAGATCGTCGCCATCCGCGATACCGGATATTCAGTGGACAACGGTACATAGTACCCACCGGATTTTAGAATAGCCAAGAGTGCGACCACAAAATCAACGGAACGCTCCATCAAGACTACAATTGCCGACTCACACCCGACACCATTCTGAATTAGCTCGCGGGCTAGACGATTCGCCCTCGCGTCCAGTTCGGCGTAGGTCAACGCCACGTCGCCACATGACAAAGCCAGTGCGCTCGGAGCCCGCCGGACCTGAGCAGCGAACAATTCCGGCAAAGTCATATCCGGTATCGGAGTCTCGGGACCGTTCCATTCCACCAGCAATCGTTGGCGTTCCGCGGCATCGACGACGTCGATGTCGCCCACGCGAACATCGGGATCGGCCA
>NZ_LWSF01000006.1:483286-483397 GCF_001651785.1 Amycolatopsis sp. M39 | reverse complement strand
AGTACAAGGCAGATTACCCACGTGTTACTCACCCGTTCGCCACTCATCCACCACCGAAATGGTTTCAGCGTTCGACTTGCATGTGTTAAGCACGCCGCCAGCGTTCGTCCT
>NZ_LWSF01000006.1:483124-483225 GCF_001651785.1 Amycolatopsis sp. M39 | reverse complement strand
AGCCAGGATCAAACTCTCCAACAATGCTGTAAAGTTCGATCGAGACTACTTCCTCAATCATTCCCAAAGGAAACCCCGACGAGGGGGTTTCACATTAAGCT
>NZ_LWSF01000006.1:356105-483083 GCF_001651785.1 Amycolatopsis sp. M39 | reverse complement strand
CACTAGCACACTGTTGAGTTCTCAAGCAACACACCCCGAACCACACCCGAACCCCTGCAAGGGCGGGCCTGACCGAAGCGATCATTCCTAGCAGTTTTTTGGTGGGACACCCACTCAATCACCCCAGAGGCGAGAGCTTGGTTCGTGTCCCGGCGGCCACCCGGTTTCCCTGGCGACTTGAAGAACTTTACACGCCCTCCCAAGGCCCGAAACAGGGGGGTCCCTTAACCGCGTTCCCGCAGGTCGGAGCCCCTGTTTCGGGCCGAGGGCGGAGCTCAGCCCCCGACGCGGACGCCGGCGACCGTGCGCTTGCCCTTGCGGACTACGAGCCAGCGGCCGTGGAGGGCGTCGGAAGCCGAGGGCTTCCACTCCTCGTCGGCGATCTTCACGTTGTTCACGTACGCGCCGCCCTCCTTCACAGTCCGCCGCGCCGCGCCCTTGCTGTCCACCAGTCCCCCGGCGAGCAGCAGGTCGACGATCGTCGCGTCGCCGGCGGGCTCGACCTGGCCGTTCGGGACCTCGGCCATCGCCGCGTCGAGCGTCGGGCCGTCGAGGCCGGTCAGCTCGCCGCGGCCGAACAGGGCCTGGCTCGCCGCGATGACCTGGCGCGTCTGGTCCTCGCCGTGCACCAGGTTCGTGAACTCCTCGGCCAGCCGTTTCTGCGCGGCGCGCAGGTGCGGGCGCTCCTCGGTGTCCTTCGCCAGCGCGTCGATCTCCTCCTGGTCGAGGAAGGTGAACAGGCGCAGGTAGCGGAGCACGTCGGCGTCGCCGACGTTCACGAAGTACTGGTACCAGGCGTAGGGGGAGGTCAGCTCCGGGTCGAGCCACACGTTGCCGCCGCCGGTGGACTTGCCGAACTTGCGGCCCTCGGCGTCGGTGACCAGCGGCGCGGTCAGCGCGTGCGCGGCGCCGCTTTCGACCCGGCGGATCAGGTCCACGCCGCCGACGAGGTTGCCCCACTGGTCCGAGCCGCCGACCTGCAGCTTGCAGCCGTGCTTGCGGTACAGCTCCAGGTAGTCCTGCGACTGCAGCAGCAGGTAGCTGAACTCCGTGTAGGACATGCCGTCGCCCTCGAGCCGGCGCTTGACCGTCTCCCGGTTCAGCATCACGTTCACCGAGAAGTGCTTGCCGACGTCCCGCAGGAATTCCAGCGTGTTCTGCTTCGAGGTCCAGTCGAGGTTGTTCTCGACGATCGCGCCGGTCGGCGAATCGTCGAAATCCACGAACCGCTCCAGCTGCCCGCGGATCCGTCCGGCCCAGTCGGCGACGACGTCCAGGGTGTTCAGCGTGCGCTCGCCGTTGTCGCGCGGGTCGCCGATCATCCCGGTGGCACCGCCCGCCAGCACGATCGGCCGGTGCCCGGCGCGCTGGAACCGCTTGAGCATCAGCAGCGGGACGAGGTTGCCGGCGTGCAGGCTGGGCGCGGTCGGGTCGAAGCCGCAATAGAGCGTGAGCGGGCCGCGGTCGAGTTCTCGGCGCAAGGCGTCGATGTCGGTGGATTGCGCGATCAGGCCGCGCCAGGACAACTCGTCAAGGATGTGCTCACTCACACCTGTAGATGATCCCCCACCTGGTCAAACGACTATCCCGCGGGTCGCACCTGCCGGCGTTTCCCGCCGCGGCGGTAGGTCGAGACGGCTGGTGAGCCGTCGATCCAGAACCGCCACGGCGTGTCCATCGCCATCGCGACGCCGACGCGCGGGCCGGTGCGCACGTTGCCGGCGGGCACGCGCTCGCCGGCACGCAGCCGCACCGGCGACTGGGGATCGGTGAGATCGAGACCGTTCTGCTCGCGGGCGAGACCCAGCACCGAGGTGAGGATGGCCGGGCCTTTGGCGAGTTCGCCGTTGCCGCGCGCGTTCGGCCTCCGCTTCCGCACGATGTCCGCGCCCTCGACGACCTCGCCGGCGCGCAGCAGCACCGCGCCCGGCTGGCCGTCCTCGGTGCCGACGACGTTCGCGCAGAAGTGCATGCCGTAGACGAAGTACACGTAGAGGTGCCCGGCCGGACCCCACATCACCGCGTTGCGCGGGGTCTTCCCGCGGTAGCAATGCGAAGCGGGATCGTCGAGCCCGCGATAGGCCTCGACCTCGACGAGCCGCACCCCGACCCGGCCTTCGGGCGCGTCGGCCTCAAGGACGGCGCCGAGCAGCAGCCGAGCCAGGTCGACCGGGTCCAGTGCCAGTTCTTCGCGCCGGAACAACCGGTCCACACGCACTCCCCTCGTCAGGCCGCCAGCCTAACCAGCGGCCCGCCGGCAGATCACTTCAGCCACTGCCGATGCGCCGCGACGCGTTCGACCAGGCGCTCCCGCTGCTCGGCGACCCGGTCCGGCGCGGTGCCGCCGCGAGCGTCGCGCGAACGCACCGAACCTTCGACGGTGAGGACTTCGCGCACCGCCGGGGTGAGCGCCGGGTTGATGGCCTGGAACTCCTCGTCGGTCAGCTCGTCGAGCCCGGCCCCGCGGGCCTCCGCGACCCGCACGCTCTCCCCCGCCGCTTCGTGCGCGACGCGGAACGGCACGCCCTGGCGCACCAGCCATTCGGCGATGTCGGTGGCCAGCGTGAACCCGGCCGGAGCCAATTCGGCGAGCCGGTCGGTGTGGAAGGTGAGCGTGCCGAGCATCCCCGCGATCGCCGGGAAGAGCAGCTCCAGCTGCTCGACCGAGTCGAAGACCGGTTCCTTGTCCTCTTGCAGGTCGCGGTTGTACGCGAGCGGCTGGGCCTTGAGCGTGGCGAGCAAGCCGGTGAGGTTCCCGATCAGCCGTCCGGCCTTGCCGCGGGTCAGCTCCGCGACGTCCGGGTTCTTCTTCTGCGGCATGATCGAGCTGCCGGTGGCCCACGCGTCGTCCAGCGTGACGTAGCCGAACTCGGCGGTGTTCCAGATGATCACCTCTTCGGCGACCCGCGACAGGTTCACCGCGAGCATCGCGACGGCGAACGCGAACTCGGCGACGAAATCGCGCGAGGCGGTGCCGTCGATCGAGTTCTCCACGCTGGTGTCGAAGCCCAGCTCAGTGGCCACCGCTTCCGGGTCGAGACCGAGCGACGAACCCGCCAGCGCGCCCGAACCGTACGGCGATTCCGCGGTGCGGGCGTCCCAGTCGCGCAGGCGGGAGACGTCGCGCAGCAGCGACTGGCCATGGGCCATCAGGTGGTGCGCCAGCAGAACCGGCTGCGCGTGCTGCAGGTGGGTGCGCCCGGGCAGGATCGCGTCCGGGTGCCGGGACGCCTGCGACACCAGCGCGTCTATCACGTCGAGCGTGCCCGCGACCACCCGGCGCGCGGCGTCGCGCAGCCACATGCGGAACAGCGTCGCGACCTGGTCGTTGCGGGAACGGCCTGCCCGGAGCTTGCCGCCCAGTTCGGCGCCGGCACGTTCGAGCAGACCGCGTTCGAGCGCGGTGTGCACGTCCTCGTCGGCGACCGTCGGCGTGAACTCGCCGGACGCGACGTCCTGCGCCAGCGTGTCGAGCGCGTCCAGCATCCCGGCCAGTTCCGCTTCGGTGAGCAGACCCGCCTTGTTCAGCACGCGGGCGTGCGCGCGCGATCCGGCGATGTCGTAGGGCGCCAGGCGCCAGTCGAAGTGGGTCGAGGCGCTCAGGGCCGCCATCGCCTCGGCCGGCCCGCTGGCGAACCGGCCGCCCCACAGCTGCACCGGCTGGTCTTTCCCGCTCACGTTCTGCCTCTCTCGTCCGGCGTCTCAGGACGCCTGGGTGCTCGGATGCTGGGTGTTTCCCAGCGGAGTCTGCCCGGTCGCGCGGCGGTACCGCCGTCCGACCGGGCGAAGCCGCCTCCCGGGGAGGCCGGCGACGGTCGCGCTGCCCGCGTGCAGCACCAGCCGCACCTCGCCGGACACGCGCTCCTGCGCCCGCCGGACGAACGCGTCCAGCGGCTCGCGCAGCGGCGAAAACCACAATCCGTCGTGGACCAGTTCGGCCCACCGGCGGTCGACGCCGCGTTTGAACCTCGCCAGATCACGGTCGAGCATGACTGATTCCAGCTCCTGGTGCGCGGCGATCAGCACCGCCGCGCCCGGTGCGTCGTAACCGTCCGCCAGCTCGAACCGGCCGACCCCGTGCGCTCCGGCCCGGTGGCCGAGCCGCTGCACCGCCTCGGCCACGCTGACCGTCTCGCCGTCGACCGCGACCGGCACGCCCTGCTCGAAGGTGACGACGATTTCGTCCGGCATGCCGAGGTTCACCACGGCGTCCTCGGTCCAGCGGTAGCCAGAGCCCGCGGCCCGGCCCCACAAAGTCCGGCTCGTCGACAGTTCCTGCCCGCCTCGAATGCCGAGTTCGACGATCTCGAAATCCGGCGCGAGTGTCGCGATCATGCCGGACAACGCGCCGCCGCCGCCGTGCGCGACGGCCGAGGCGTTCCGGTCCCTCGCGGTCGCGACGAGCGTGCTCGCCAGCAGCGGCCGGGCCAGCGCCTCGACCAGCGGGCACCGGTCGAGGATCAGCGCATTCGCCTGCAGCGCAAGCAAACAGTAGTCATTCGCGAATTCCTCGCGAACGTCCGCGACCACGGTCTCGCTGGCCCCGCCGGCCCTCGCCTGCCTCCGCAGGGCGCACAAATCGACGTCACCCGCACCGAAATCCGCCGCGACAGCGACCACTTCGCCTTGTCCAGCAAGGAGTTCCAGCGCGGCCGAGGAGCCGGGCCCGCCCGGAAAGGCGAGCACGACCCGCCGGGTCACGGCTCGCCTTCCGCCGAACCTTGCGCGAGCGCGGTGAACCGCTCGGCGAGGTCTCGTCCGGTGAGCGGTTCACGCGCGATCACCGCGACTGTGTCGTCGCCCGCGATGGACCCGACGACCTCCTCCAGCGCGGCCCGGTCGATCGCGCTCGCGAGGAACTGCGCGGCGCCCGGCGGCGTGCGCAGCACGGTGAGGTTGCCCGACGAATCCGCCGACACCATCAGTTCGGCGAGCAGCCGGGACAGCCGCGAGGTGCCGCCCTGGACACCGCGCACGGGACTGCCGTCCTCCGGGATGACGTAGACCGGCGCGCCCGAGTCGGCGCCACGCAGCTTGATCGCGCCGAGTTCGTCGAGGTCGCGCGACAGCGTCGCCTGAGTGACCTCGATCCCCTCGGCGGCCAGCAACCGCGCGAGCTCCGTCTGGCTGCGGATCGCCATCGTGGACACCAGTTCGGTGATCCGCGCCTGGCGCCCGACCCGGCTGCTGGTCATCGGCCGTTCTGCCCGAACAGCCAGACCAGCAGCGCCTTCTGCGCGTGCAGCCGGTTCTCCGCCTCGTCCCAGACCGCGCTGGCCGGGCCGTCGAGCACCTCGTCGGTGATCTCCCAGCCGCGGTGCGCGGGCAGGCAGTGCAACACGATCGCCTCGTCGGCGGCGCGCTTCAGCAACCCGGCGTTGATCTGCAGCGCACGGAACGGGCCGACCCGGTCGAGACCGTCGTTTTCCTGGCCCATCGACGTCCAGGTGTCGGTGACCAGCACGTCCGAGCCGTCGACGGCCTCGTGCGCGTCGGTGTAGACGGTCGCGCTGCCGCCGGTTTCGGCGCCGCGCTGCTTGGCGTCGAGCATCACCTGCTGATCGGGCTGGAACCCCTCCGGCGACACGACGCGCACGTTCATCCCGGCAGTGGTGCCGCCGAGCAGCAGCGAATGCGCCATGTTGTTGGCGCCGTCGCCAAGGTAGGTGAGCGTGAGGCCGGCGAGCTTGCCCTTGCGCTCGCGGATGGTCATCAGGTCCGTGAGCACCTGGCACGGGTGGAACTCGTCGGTGAGCGCGTTGACGATCGGGATCGACGCTACCGACGCCATCGAGTCGATGCGCTTCTGCGCGAAGGTGCGCCACACGACGGCGTCGACATAGCGGGACAGCACGCGCGAGGTGTCCTCGATGGTCTCCTCGCGGCCGAGCTGCATCGAGCGGCCGTCGACGATCACCGGATGCCCGCCGAGCTGGCTGATGCCGACCTCGAACGAGAACCGGGTGCGGGTGGAGTTCTTCTCGAAGATCGCGGCCACCGTGGCTCCGGCGAGCGCCTTCGTGCCGAGCGGGTCGGCTTTCAGCCGGTCGGCGAGGTCGAGCAGAGCGGTCTGCTCGGCGGGGGTGACGTCGTCGTCGCGGAGGAAGTGGCGAGGCATCAGTCGGATTCCTTCGTGGTGGTGGAGTCGAGCACGCCCGGAAGGGCGGCGAGGAAGCCGTGCGCCTGCTGCTCGTCGAGCACGAGCGGCGGGGCGAGCCGGACGGTGTCGGCGGCGACCGGGTTGACGAGGTATCCCGCCTCCTGCGCGGCCTTCGCGACCGCCGCGGAAACCGGTTTCCGCAACCCGATGCCGAGCAGCAGCCCCGCGCCGCGGACTTCGGACACGAGCGGGTGCCCGAGCGCCTCGGCTCCCGCGGCGAGGTCCTTGCCGAGCGCGGAAACGTGGTCGAGCAGGTCGTCCCGGACGATCGTGCGCAGCACCGCCAGCCCGGCCGCGCAGCACACCGGGTTGCCGCCGAAGGTCGTGCCGTGCTGGCCTGGCTTCAGCAGGTCGCCCGCCGCGCCGACGCCGATCACCGCGCCGAGCGGAAGCCCGCCGCCGAGCCCCTTCGCGAGCGTGACCACGTCCGGCACGATCCCGGCCTGCTGGAAGCCGAACCAGGTCCCGAGCCTGCCGATCCCGGTCTGCACCTCGTCGAGCACGAGCAGCGCACCGGCGGCCTTGGTGATCTCGCGCGCCGCGTGCAGGTAGCCGTCCGGAGCCGGGATCACCCCGGCTTCGCCGAGCACCGGCTCCAGGAAGACAGCGGCGGTCTCGCCGTCCACGGCGGCCCGCAACGCTTCGACGTCACCGTAGGGAACATGCGTGACGCCCGGAACCAGCGGCTCGAACGCCTCGCGCTTCGACGGCTGCCCGGTGAGCGACAGCGCGCCCATGGTGCGGCCGTGGAACGCGCCCTCGGCCGCGACGACCTTGCCGCGGCCGGTGAGCCGGCTGATCTTCAGCGCGGCTTCGTTCGCCTCGGCGCCGGAGTTGACGAACAGGACTCTTCCTTGCCCGTTCAGGCCCGCGACGTCGAGAAGGGTTTCGGCGAGTTCGACCGCGACCGGGTTCACGTACAGGTTCGACGTGTGCCCCAGCTTCGAGATCTGCTCGGTGACCGCGCGCACCACCTCGGGGTGGGCGTGGCCGAGAGCATTCACCGCGATGCCGCCGACCAGGTCGACGTACTCGGCGCCGTCCGCGTCCCACACTCGCGCGCCTTCGCCGCGCACCAGGGTCAGGCCGGGGGTTCCGTAGTTGTCCATGACGGCCGACTGCCAGTGCTGCTGGCCGTCCGCATTGGACTTGAGGGTAGTCACTCGTGCTCCGTTCCGGGAGGCGCCGCCTCGGGCAGCACCATGGTGCCGATGCCGCGCGAGGTGAAGACCTCGAGCAGCACCGAATGGGCGAGCCTGCCGTCGATGACGTGGGCACCGCGCACGCCGCCGCGCACCGCGCGCACACACGCCTCCATCTTCGGGATCATGCCGTTGGCCAAGCCGGGCAGCATGCGTTCGAGACGGTCGACGGGGATCCGGTCGATCAGCGACGACCGGTCCGGCCAGTCGGCGTAAAGGCCTTCGACGTCGGTGAGCACGACGAGCTTCTCCGCGCCGAGCGCCGCGGCGAGCGCGCCCGCGGCGGTGTCGGCGTTGACGTTGTGCACCACGCCGTCGATGTCGGGAGCCACCGTGGACACCACCGGGATGCGCCCGGCGTTCACGATGTCGAGGACCGCGTCCGGGTTCACCGCGGCGACCTCGCCCACGAGGCCGATGTCCACCTGCTCACCGTCCACAGTGGCCTGTTTGCGCTGGGCGGTGAACAGCCGCGCGTCCTCGCCGGAAATGCCGACCGCGTACGGGCCGTGCGCGTTGATCAGGCCGACCAGCTCGCGGCTCACCTGTCCGACCAGCACCATGCGCACGATGTCCATGGTTTCCGGCGTGGTGACGCGCAGCCCGCCCTTGAACTCCCCCGGCACGCCGAGCCGGGAGAGCATCGCGCTGATCTGCGGGCCGCCGCCGTGCACGACCACCGGGTGCAGCCCGGCCAGCCGCAGGAACACCATGTCCTGCGCGAAGGCGGCCTTCAGCTGATCGTCGATCATCGCGTTGCCGCCGTACTTGACCACGACGGTCGCGCCGTTGAACCGCTGCAGCCACGGCAGCGCTTCGATCAGCACCCCGGCCTTCTCGGCCGCGCTGGTGAGCCGTTCGTCGGCGGAGACGAGCCTTCCGGTATCCGTCATGACGAGTACGCGCTGTTCTCTTCGACGTACGCGTGCGAGAGGTCCGTGGTGTAAATCGTCGCCTCGCCTGAGCCGACGCCAAGATCCACGACGACGTCGATGGCCCGCCCGGACAGGTCGGCCGCCGACCGGTCCTCGGCCGTCGTTCCGCCCGCGAACAAGGTGACGCCGTTGATCGCGATCGACACCGTTTCGGGGTCGATCTGCGCAGGTGCGCGGCCGAGCGCCATCGCGATCCGGCCCCAGTTGGGATCGGACCCGAACAAGGCGGTCTTGACCAGGTTGTCCTCGGCGACCGTCCGAGCCACGACGATCGCGTCGGCTTCGGACGCCGCACCCTTCACCGTGACATCGACATCCTTGGTGGCGCCTTCGGAATCAGCCCGCAGTTGCAGCACCAGGTCGTGGCTGACCTTCGTGAGCAGCTCGGTCAGCTCGGCCTCGGTCGGCTCCACGCCGCTCGCACCCGACGCGAGCACGAGCACCGTGTCGTTGGTCGACGTCCCGCCGTCCACGTCGAGCCGATCGAACGTGACGTGCGTGGCGGCGCGCAGCGCACGGTCGAGAGTTTCCTTGTCCGCCACGGCATCCGTGGTCAGCACGGACAGCATCGTCGCCAGGTTCGGCGCGAGCATCCCCGCGCCCTTGGCGAACCCGCCGACGCTCCACCCGGATTCGTGCCGGGCGAACGCCTGCTTCGGCTTGGTGTCGGTGGTCATGACGCCGGTGGCCGCGTTGAGCGCCGCTTCCGGACCGGCGTCCAGCGCCTTGACCGCACTGTCCACACCGGACAGAACGGCGGGCATCGGCAGCCGCTCGCCGATCAGGCCGGTGGAGCACACCGCGACCTCGATCGCCCCGGTGCCCAGCACTTCGGCGACCTTCTCCGCGGTGGCGTGCGTGTCCTGGAACCCGCCCGGCCCGGTGGCCGCGTTCGCCCCGCCCGAGTTGAGCACGACGGCCTTCAGCTTCTGCTGCTTCAGCACTTCCTGCGACCACAGCACCGGCGCGGCTTTGATCACGTTCCGGGTGAACACCCCCGCCGCGACGTCGAGCGGGCCGTCGTTGACGACCAGCGAAAAGTCGAGCGCGCCGGAGGCTTTGATCCCGGCGGCCACGCCCGCGGCGCGGAAACCCTTCGGTCCGGTGACGGTCACGGTGCCACTCCCACGGTGGAAAGTCCGGTGGCCTCGGCGAAACCGAGCGCCAGGTTCATCGACTGGACGGCACCGCCCGCGGTGCCCTTGGTGAGGTTGTCGATCGACGTGACGACGACCAGCCTGCCCGCGTCGGCGTCGATCCCGAGCTGGAGCTGGACGTTGTTCGAGCCGACCGTGGCGGCGGTCGTCGGCCAGGTCCCTTCGGGCAGAACCTGGACGAAGGGCTCAGCGTCGTAAGCCTTCTCGTACACCGCGCGCGCGGCGGCCTCGTCGACGTCGCCCGCGAGCTGAGCACTCGCGGTCGTGAGAATGCCGCGCGGCATCGGCGCGAGCACCGGCGTGAACGACACGGTCACCGGCTTGCCCGCCGCACCGGAGAGGTTCTGCACGAACTCCGGCGTGTGCCGATGGGCTCCAGCGACGCCGTACGCACTCGCGTTGCCCATGACCTCGGACCCGAGCAGGTTCGGTTTCAGGCTCTTGCCCGCACCGGAAGTCCCCGTCACCGACACCACGGTGACCGCCGGCTCGATCAGCCCCGCCGCCAACGCCGGGGCCAACGCCAGCGACCCGCCGGTCGGGAAGCAACCCGGAACCGCGATCCTCTTGGTCCCCACGAGCTTCTCGCGCGCACCAGGCAGCTCGGGCATCCCGTAGGGCCACTGCCCCGCGTGCTCGCCGGAGTACCACCGTCGCCAGTCCCCCGCGTCCGCGAGCCGATGGTCGGCCCCGAGGTCGACCACGAGCACGTCCGGCCCGAGCTGCGCCGCGATCTCGGCCGAGCGGCCGTGCGGCAGAGCGAGGAACACGACGTCGTGGCCCGCGAGCGTCTCCGCGTTCGTCTCAAGCAGCACCCGCCCGGCCAGCGGGACAAGGTGCGGCTGGTGCGTGCCCAGCGTCGTCCCCGCGCTGCTCGCCGCCGTGAGAGCGCCGATCTCGACCTCGGGATGGGTCAGCAGCAGGCGCAGCAGTTCGCCGCCCGCGTACCCGCTGGCACCGGCTACCGCGATCTTCACCGTCATACGAATGATTATGCACGAGCGTGCAAGCTCAAACAAAGAGGGTTTGCTCACCCTGGCCGTCCCCTCCCCAGGACTTCCGTGGATCCCGTGTGTTCTCCAGGCTGTTTCCGGTGCCGCGACAGGCCGGTCAGCCCCGAGCGACGGTGTGCCGATGCGATCCGAGACGGCAGGACTTCCGCCCAGGCACAGGCAACGGCTCCCTGACTCGCGTGAAACGACCGAGCCGCCCGAACAGTCGGACCCGTCAGCCGCGAACTGGCGGCACGGCTTATCCGCTTGTCCGCACGCTCCGCGTGCGAGACGGCCGCACTGGCTGTTCGATGACGAGACAAGCTGCCTACCGGACAAGCACGCCGCCCGCCCGTCCGGCGGTGCCGCCAAACAGGCCGTTCAGCCGCCGGAGCCCGCCGAGCCGCCCAGCACAGACCACCCGGCACCGCAGGTCGCCCGGCCCGCCCAGCCACAGCCACGCGGATCGTTCGGCTGCCCGAACCTGCCCCCTCCAAGTCGTCTGACCAGCTCGCAGGCCGTCTGCCCGATACCCGAGCCACCAGTCCACCAGTCCACCAGTTCCGGGCACGCCGCCCGTCCTGGGACCCAATCCGCAAGTCCCGCGCATACGCCATCAGTTCCGAGTACGCCGCCCGTCCGAGTACGCCGCCCGCCTTGGGTGGTCAAGCAGACGGTGGGGTGCCCACCGACCGCCCTGGAACCCATGGCCGCGCGGTCCGCGCCCACGCCACTAAGCACGCGCACGCCGCCCGCTCCCGGGGCCAAGCTGCCAGCCCGGCACCCATCACGCGCCCCGAAACCTGTGCCGCAGATCCCGCGCACGCCGCTCGCCAGGAACCCATGCCGCAGATTCCGCGCGCACACCACCAGCCCGAGGGCCCACGCCGTAATCCGGCACGCAGCCACCGCCACGCCGGGCCCGCCTCGGCATGCGAACCCGGCGGGCACTCGTCAGTCCACCCCCTCCTCCGCTTCGCGAAGACTCGGCGGTGTCGGCAGATGATTTCCCGGATGTTCCGGATCGCACCCGACCCTCGGCAGCCGCGCCCGGATCCCACCGGGCGTCCGCGCGAAATGGCGCGCCAGTGCGGTCACCGAATCCCCGGCGAGCCAGCGGGCCTCCAGGTCCGCGTCCATCTCGTCGGTCCACGGCCTGCCCTGCTGGGCCGGGCGTCCGCGCGATCTTCGCCGCGAGCCGCCGCCCGCGAAGGTGCGCAGGCTCGTGTCGAGCAGATCCGCGACGGTCGCCACGGATGTCACGTCGAGTTCGAGTCTGCCCTCGACGACGGGTTCGCCGTCCGGCCGTTCGCCGCCGACCGTGACGGTGACTCGCTCCGGTTCGCCGTCCTCGGTGCGGGTGATGACGGCGACCTGGTACTGGACATCTCCTGACCGGACCTCGGTCCGGTGCTCCTGAATGATCGTCATGGCCGCGAAGGTATCCGCGACCCCCGACAATTTTCGATCACTTAACGCGATCGGGTGACTGCGGTCCGAAATTGTCAGACCCCCGTCGTAGCGTCTCCGGCGACCCGAAAAACGACCGAGGGGGATCGGTGGACCAGCGGAAAAGAACAGTGCCCCGGCCTGGCAGACCAGACCGGGGCACCGCGAAGGACGACTCAGAAACGCAGCAGCCCGGCGAGCAGGCTCTGCTTCTCCTCCGCCGCGGCCTTGGCTGCGGCATCAGCCTTCTGCTGCGCGCCGGAGGCGACCGGAGACGGAACCGGCTGCGGAACCGAAGCGCACTGGACGTCGGAGCGGTCGCCTCGCACCCGCTTCGGCAAGGCTCCGGTGGCGAGGTAGTCAGCGACCTTGTCGTCCACGCACGAAACTCCGGAGAGCGATCCGGCGTGCGTCGTCCCGCCAGGCGCGCTGATGAGGCTCGAACGCGGGTAGCGCTTGCGCACTTCGAGGCTGCCCGTGTATGGCGTCGCCGCGTCGAGTTCTTCGCTGATCAGCAGCGCACCGCTCGCCTTCGACCCGTCGATGTCCACCGGCTTGCCCGGCTTCGCGGGCCAGTTCAGGCAGGTCGCGTTGTACCAGGTGTTGCTCCAGGTCTCGAAGGGCGCGTGGGTATGGGTGGCCCAGGCGTCGCGGCGCCAGCGGTTCCAGTCCCGCGGCCATTGCGCGTCGGTGCACTGCACCGCGTTGTAAACCGCGTAGCCGTTGTCGTCGCCGGGCGCGTTCGACTTGTCGTACAACGCTTTCAGCGTCTGCCAGTCGCCGCGGTGGACCCATCCGTCGAACGCCTTGGCCATGTCTTCCCAGCCGAACACGTAGTAGCCGGCCTGGAGGAAGACGTCGGTCCACTCGTCGCCGCCGATCACGCCGCCCGCCGGGGCACGGTCGAGCTTCCGCTGCTGCGCGTACCAGAGCTGTTCGACGGCCGAACCGGTCTTGCCGAGGTGGTAGACGTTGTCGTACTTCGCGAGCCAGCCGAAGTAGATCTTGATGTTGCGATCGAAGGCGACGTCCTGGTCCAGGTTGGCGTCGTACCAGACCTTGCGCGGGTCGACGTTCCCGTCGAGCACCATCCGGCGCATGCGGTCCGGGTACAGCGTGCTGTACACCTGCCCGAGGTAAGTGCCGTACGAGAATCCGTAGTAGTTGATCTGCTTCTGGCCCAGCGCCTTGCGGAGGCTTTCCATGTCCTGCGCGACGTCAGTGGTCTTGATGTGCCCGAGCAGCGGGCCGTTCTTCGCGCAGGCCTCGGCGTAGCCCTTCGTGCGGGCGCGCCAGGCGGTCTCCAGCTGCGGGGTCTTCGGCACGTAAGCCGGGCGGACAGGAGCGAAGTAGTTCCCGTCGCACGTGAGCGCCGGTTTGCTGGAGCCGACGCCGCGAGGATCGAAGCCGATCCAGTCGTAGCTGTCTCCCGCGTGCTTCGGAACGTTCCGGCCGAGCACCGAAAGACCGAGCCCGGAGCCTCCTGGCCCGCCCGGGTTCACCAGCAGCACGCCCTGGAACTTCGCGGTCTTGTGCTTCACCCGGGAGACGGCGATCTGCACAGTCTCGCCCGATGGCTGCGCGTAATCCATCGGGGCCGTCAGGAATCCGCATTCGGCTCCCGCCTTGGCGAGACTCGGTGCCGAACACGATCCCCACTTGATCGGCGGCGGCGCGTAGCCCGGCCCTTCGGGCTGCACCGCGGTGGCGGCGGGTGCGACAGCCAGCATTCCGGCCGCGACAGCGGCGGCGGCCAGCGCGGTGACGATTTTCCTCACAGTGGTCCTTTGCGTCCGACGGCAACCAAGGCTCGTCGAAGCTACCGGCTGCGCGGCAGAATCTCGTTTCCCGACACGAGCCGCGCTGTCCCCCGATCGTCGGGATCCGAGACGATGGAGGTGGTCCTCAATGGATGCGGGCGAAGCATTGATCACCGCGGTGCGGACGGGGCTCGCCGAGCTGGCGGACCCGGTCAAGGCACCGGAAATGCAGGCGTACATGAAGTCCGCCATGCCGTTTCGCGGCGTACCGAAACCGCCGCGCGGCAAGCTCATGAAGACGGTCCTGGCCGAGCATGTCCTGCCCGATCGAGTGACATACGCCGGGACCGTGCTCGCGTTGTGGCGGGAAGCGGAGTACCGCGAGGAGCGGTACGCGGCGATCGATCTCTCCGGGCACCGCGCCTACCGGCAATGGCAGGACCCGGAACTGCTGGAGATGTACGACGAGCTGATCGTCACCGGGGCGTGGTGGGACCACGTCGACGAGGTCGCGATCCGCCGCGTCGGGCCGATCCTGCGCGAGTACCGCGTGGCGGTCACGCCCGTTCTGCGCCGCTGGATGACAGACGCTGATCGCTGGCGCCGGCGGACTGCGGTGATCTGTCAGGTCAGCGCGAAGGGCGAGGTGGACCAGGAGCTGCTCGCCGACGCGATCGAGGCGAACCTCGACGATCGGGATTTCTTTCTGCGCAAGGGAATCGGCTGGGCGCTGCGGGATCATGCTCGCGCCGAGCCGGAGTGGGTCCGCGCGTTCGTCCTCGCGCACCCGGGGCTGTCCCCGCTGTCCGCACGGGAGGCGATGAAGCACCTCAGGTGAAGCGGAACCGTTCGAGGGAAAGGAAAGGAGGGTGCCATGACACCAGCGCTCCCCCGCCCCGGCTGACCGGCCGGTGGCCGGAGCGCGGGACGGGGACAGCGTCGGATCAGGCGCGGAGCGTCGCTCCGAAGCGCTCGCCGGCAGCGGCGACCGCGGCGTCGCGGGCCTTGGTGGCCTCGTCGACGGTCAGGGTGCGGTCCGCGGCGCGGAAGCGGAGCTTGTACGCCAGGGAACGCTTGCCTTCGCCGAGCTGCTCGCCGGTGTAGACGTCGAAGAGGGTGATCTCCTCAAGCAGTTCGCCCGCACCTTCGCGGAGCACGTCGGCGAGGTCGGCGGACGGGACGTCCGTGCCGGCGACCAGCGCGACGTCCAGCAGCACCGGCGGGTAGGCCGAGATGCTGGGCGCCGGGCGGGAGTCGGGCAGCGGGATCGCGTCCAGGTCGAGTTCCATGGCGACCGTGCGCGGTGGCAGGCCGAGGGCCTCGACGACCTTCGGGTGCAGTTCGCCCGCGTGGCCGACCGGCCAGTCGCCCACGCGCAGCTGGGCGCAGCGGCCCGGGTGCCACGGCAGCAGGTCGGCGGCCTGCACCGTGAGCTGCACGCCTGCGGCCTCGGCCACCAGGCGCGCGGCCTGCACGGCGTCGGCCCAGCCTGCCTGGTCGCCCTTGCCCCACCAGCCGGCGCGCGGGCGCTGGCCGGTGAGCACGACGGCGACGTGCACCGGCTGCGCGGGCACGGCGGCCTCCAGCACGGCGAGGTCCTCGTCGCTCGGGCGGCGCTCGACGCCGAGGTCCGGGACCTTGAGCTGGTTCGGCTTCGGCAGCACGACCTGGCCGACGTGGAACAGCGACACGTCCTTCAGGCCGCGGGAAACGTTGCGCTGCAACGTCTCCAGCAGACCCGGCAGGAGAGTGGTCGCCATCCGGTCGTGGTCGGCTTCGAGCGGGTTCTGCACACGCACCGTCGTGCGGCGGATGTCGTCCTCGGGCAGGCCGAAGGCGTCCCACACCGCGTCGCCGATGAACGGGAACGGGCGCACCTCGACGTAGCCCGCCTCGGCGAGTGCGCCGGACACCGCGCGGCGGCGGCGCTGGGCGTCGGTGAGACCGCGGCCCGCGGGCGCGGCGGGCAGGACCGACGGGATGCTGTCGTAGCCCTCGAGCCGCAGGACCTCCTCGACGAGGTCGGCGGGCTGCACGAGGTCGCCGCGCCAGCTCGGCGGGGTCGCGGTGACCAGGCCGACGCCCTGGTCGCTCGTGCTGAGCTGGACCTTGCAGCCGATCTGGCCGAGCCGCCGCACCGTGACGCCGCGTTCGTAGCGCACGCCGGCGATCTGGTCGGGCAGGTTGATCGGCATGGTCACCGGGGCGTGCGGGGCGACGCCGCCGACGTCGGTGCGGCCCGGGCGGATCGCGCCGTCGCCGTACTGGCGCAGCAGCCGCGCGGCGAGTTCCACCGCGGCCGCGCACAGCGCCGGGTCGGTGTAGCGCTCGAAGCGCTTCGCCGCCTCGGAGAACAGCTTGTGCCGACGCGCGGTGCGGCTGATCGACGCCGGGTTCCAGTGCGCCGCCTCGAGAAGCACGTCCGTGCTCTCCGGCGTGATCTCCGTGCTCGCGCCGCCCATCGTGCCGGCTAGGGAGATGACGCCGCTGTCGTCGGCGATCACGATGTCGTCCGCGTCGAGGGTGCGCTCGACGTCGTCGAGGGTGGTGAGCTTCTCCCCCGCCTTCGCGCGGCGAACCACCAGGTCGCCCTGGACGGAGCCGGTCGCGAACGCGTGCAGCGGGTGGCCGAGTTCGAGCATCACGTAGTTGGTGACGTCGACCGCGAGGGAGATCGACCGGATGCCGGCCAGCATCAGGCGGCGGCGGATCCGCCACGGCGTCGGCGCGGTCGCGTCGAGACCGGTGACGCGGCGGAGCACGAACCGCGGGCAGCCCTCGGGGTCCTCGACCCGGACCGGCCAGGCCTCGCCCTCGGCTTCCGGGAAGTTGTCGAGCATCGCCGGGTCGCCGAACGGCACGTCGAGCGCGTTCGACAGTTCGCGCGCCAGGCCGCGGATCGACAGCGCGTAGCCGCGGTCCGGGGTCGGCGTGACCTCGATGACCGTGTCGTCGAGGCCGAGCAGTTCCTTCGCGTCGTCGCCGGGGCTCGCCGTGCCCGGCGGGAGCACGAGGATGCCGCTGTGGTCGTCGCCGAGGCCGAGTTCGGCCGCCGAGCAGATCATCCCGTCGCTGACCTTGCCGTAGGTCTTGCGCGCGGCGATCTCGAAATCGCCTGGCAGGACCACGCCCGGCAGAGCGACCACGACGAGGTCGCCCTCGGCGAAGTTGCTCGCGCCGCAGACGATGCCGCGTGTCTTGATGCCGTGCGGGCCCTCGTTCTCCAGCGGGCCGTCGTCCTCGTCTTCGTCCTCTTCGGACAGGTCCGCGTCGTCGGGCTCCGGGTCGGGTTCCTCGCCGACCTCGACGCGGCAGAACCGCACCGGCTTCTTGAAGCCGGTCAGCTCCTCGATCTCCGCGACGCGGCCGACCACGAGCGGGCCGGTCACCGGGCCGAGTTCGCTGAGTTCGTCGACCTCGATCCCGATCCGCACGAAGGCGTCGGCCAGGTCCTGCGGCGTGACGTCGGCATCCACCTCGAGATGCTCGGTCAGCCAGCTCACCGGGACTCGCACTACGCCTCCGTTCCGAAGGGAAGGGTGAACCGGACGTCGCCTTCGACCATGTCGCGCATGTCCGGGATGCCGTTGCGGAACTGCAGGGTCCGCTCGATGCCCATGCCGAACGCGAAGCCGGAGTACATCTCCGGGTCGACGCCGCACGCGCGCAGGACGTTCGGGTTGACCATGCCGCAGCCGCCCCACTCGACCCAGCCGGGGCCGCCCTTCTTCTCCTCGAACCAGACGTCGACCTCCGCCGACGGCTCGGTGAACGGGAAGAAGTGCGGGCGCAGCCGCGTCGTGGAGCTCTCGCCGAACATCGCGCGGGCGAACGCGTCGAGCGTGCCCTTGAGGTGCGCCATGGTGAGGCCCTTGTCGACGGCGAGGCCTTCGACCTGGGTGAACACCGGCGTGTGCGTGGAGTCGAGTTCGTCGGTGCGGTAGGTGCGGCCCGGGCACACGACGTACACCGGCAGGTCGCGGTGCAGCAGGCTGCGGGCCTGCACCGGCGAGGTGTGCGTGCGCAGCACCAGGCCGGAGCCTTCCTCGCCGGCGTAGAACGTGTCCTGCAGCTGGCGCGCCGGGTGGTCCTTGCCGAAGTTGAGCGCGTCGAAGTTGAACCACTCCGCTTCGAGCTCGGGTCCTTCGGCGACCTCGTAGCCCATGGCGACGAAAACGTCGGCGATGCGCTCGGACAGCGTGCTGATCGGGTGCCGGGCTCCGCGCGGGACCTGGTCCCACGGCAGCGTGACGTCGACGGCCTCCTCGCGAAGCACGCGCTCGTCGCGCTCGGCCTGCAATGCCGCGCGCCGCGCGTCGAACGCGGACTGCACCGCCTGGCGGGCCTCGTTGACGCGCTTGCCGGCGTCGGCCTTCTCCTGCTTCGGCAGCGCGGCGATTTCCCGGCGCGCGAGCAGCACCGGCGACTGGTCCCCGAGATGGGCCGGTTTGACGGCGGCGAGCGCGTCCAGGTCGGCCGCGCCGGCGAAGGCGTCCTCGGCCGCCTTGATCGCCGCGCGCAGGGTCTCCGGTGCGAGCACGTCGACCGGCTGTTCTGTGGCTCCGGACATGACTCCTCGGCGTCCGCTGGGACTGGTGTTGTCGGCGGCACGCGGGCATGCCGCCGCACGTGCACATCGGGCAGCTCAGTCTAGGGGATCGGGCGCCGGGGCCGGCCGCTCACCCTCCGCTTCCGGAGCGGCTGCGCCGGATCCGGCCCGTGATCACGACTGACCGTCGCGCGGGACCCGAACGGAGGTCAGCGAATCAGGTGAGCACCGCCCCTCGGCGGGCCTGCCCGGGACGCCCTCCCGGGTGGCCGCGGAGCGGATCGGCCGGGCGAGATTTCGGGAGTGATCGGCGCCGCGAAGGCGAGACCTGGGATTGCCGGGCCGGAAGCACGACGCCCAGCAAGGCGTCCCCCACGGGCCGCCCGCGGCCAGTGCAAAGACTCATGACCCTCTGGCGAGGCGTCCCGTACAACGAGTCCCCCGCAGGTGGCTGGCGCGGCGTCCCCACAACGGGTCCCCCGCAGGTGGCTGGCGAGGCGTCCCGTACAGCGGGTCCCCCGCAGGTAGTGCGAGAGACACTGGCGACGCGGACTGCTGTCAGCCAATCAGGAACTGCTCGCGACCGGCCACGTACCTCGGGATAGCGGAGGCAGAACAGCCGAAACAGCTCGGCGGACGAGAAGCTGACACGGTGGCGCGCCCGGTACCAGCCCGCGCTGCGAAACGGGCTGCTGCCGGATCAGAGGCGGAAGCAGCTGGTCGTCTGGCGGATCAGAGCTTTTTCGTCATCGGGGATGCCGACTTCGATCGCCCGCAGTCTGAGCCGCGGGGGGTCCTCGCAGAGGCGGCTCGTGAACATGCGGCGCCGTTCGGCCAGGTTCCGGGCAGGCCGCGCCGGATCGCTTGTCCGCCAGGCGAAACTCTCGCCCGGTGTGCTCCGGCCATCGATCGTCGCGTGGCGGAACTCCGGTTTCGGGACCAGCCAGACGACCCGGTCCGGGACATCCGGCAGGAGGCGCGCGAGGTCCGGAAGCCGTCGACGACGCAGGGGTCCGCGCCACGGCGAGGAGGTCTTCGGCAATCAGCCCGGAAGCCTCGCCGCGGAACCAGTGGAAGGCTCCAGCTGGGCGTCCGGGAAGCGACGGACCCAGCGTTGGTCCATGTCCATGGCCAGGAGGGCGTGCCAGTACGGAGCCGCGGCGGGCGGCGGGGCGGCTAGGTGGCGGGCGATCGTTGATTCGCCTGTGCCGGGGTGCCGCCGGTCCAGCGGACGTGCCGGAGATCCGGCAGAGTCAGCGGTGTGCGGCCATCGCCGCGGTGTAGGCGCAGACGGCGGCGGCGGTAGCCAGGTTGAGGCTTTCCGCCTTGCCGTACAACGGGATCCGGACCGCTTCGTCGACCGACGAGAGGACGTCCTCGGGCAGGCCGTGCGCCTCGTTGCCGAAGATCCACGCCACCGGGTCTCCGAAGCGGACAGTCTCGAGCGAGGTCGAGGCGTAACCGTGCGCGGCGAGCGTGCGGAGGCCAGCCGAGCGCAGGGCAGTCAGGACTGACGGGATGTCGCGGGCGCGGGCCAGCGGGACGTGGAAGGTCGAACCGGCGGCGGCGCGGACGCTTTTGCCGTTGTGCGGGTCGACGGTGTCGCCGGCCAGGACTACCGCGTCGGCGCCAGCGGCGTCGGCCACGCGGATCACGGTGCCCGCGTTGCCGGGTTCGGCGACGTCGACCAGGACCACCACGAGCCGGGCCGAGGCGAGGACTGTCTCCAGTGGACGGTCGACCAGTGAGCAGACCGCGATGATTCCTTGCGGAGTCACGGTTTCCGACAAGCCCGCGGCGGCGCGGTCGGTGATCGGCGACACACGGGGAGCCGACGCGACCAACGAGGGGTGCGCGGCGGCGGCGCGTTCGGTCACGAAGAGTTCGTGGACCGTCCCATAGGACAGCGCCGAGGTGACCGCGTTGGCCCCTTCGGCCAGGAAGCGGCCGGTTTTCTCTCGTTCCGCGCGCCGGGTCAGTTTGCGCGCGGCAACGACCCGGGGGGTCCGTTCGGTGAACGGATCCGCCCCGGGCCGGAAAATGCTGCCGGTCAGGCCGACTTCGCTTCGCCGGTCGTGACGTTCGCCTTGGCGAGCTCGGCGAGCGCGGTGAAGGCGGCCGCGTCGTTGACCGCGAGGTCCGCGAGGATCTTGCGGTCCACCTCGACACCGGCGGCCTTCAGGCCCTGGATGAACCGGTTGTAGGTGACGCCGTTGGCGCGAGCGGCCGCGTTGATGCGGGTGATCCACAGCTGGCGGAAGTCACCCTTGCGCGCGCGGCGGTCGCGGTAGGCGTAGTTGAGCGAGTGGAGCGTCTGCTCCTTGGCCTTGCGGTACAGCCGCGAACGCTGGCCGCGGTAACCGCTGGCCAGTTCGAGAGTCGCGCGACGCTTCTTCTGGGCGTTGACCGCCCGCTTGACGCGTGCCACTGGTCCATCCTGTCGAATTCGGGGGGTGCGAGGACCCCGGGGTGGTCGGGAAAGGGTGCGGGCCTCAGCGGCCGAGCAGGCGCTTCACGCGGCCGACGTCGCTCTGGGCGACCTCGGTGGTGCCCTCGAGACGGCGGGTGAGGCGGTTGGACTTCTTCTCCATCAGGTGGCGGCGGCCGGCCTTCTGGCGACGCAGCTTGCCCGAACCGGTGATGCGGACCCGCTTCGACGTGCCCTTGTGCGTCTTCATCTTCGGCATGGTTGTTCGTCCTCTTCCGTGCGGCGGCACACCGGAAAACCGGTGTGCCGCTGACTGTGCTGGTCGGCGCCGGGCGCGCTTACGCCTCGGGAGCCGGTTCGGCCTTGACGGCCTTCGGCTTCACGTTCTTGTGCGGGGCCAGCACCATGATCATGTTGCGTCCGTCCTGCTTCGGCGACGATTCCACGAAGCCGAGCTCGGTGACGTCGTCGGCGAGCTTCTGCAGGAGCCGGAAACCGAGCTCCGGCCGGGACTGCTCGCGACCGCGGAACATGATCGTGACCTTGACCTTGTTGCCCGCCGCCAGGAACCGCGACACGTGACCCTTCTTGGTCTCGTAGTCGTGCTGGTCGATCTTCGGCCGCAGCTTCTGTTCCTTGATGACGGTCAGATGCTGGTTGCGGCGGGAGTCGCGGGCCTTCTGGGCGCTCTCGTACTTGAACTTGCCGAAGTCCATGAGCTTGGCCACGGGCGGGCGGGCCTGCGGGGCCACCTCGACGAGGTCGAGGTCCGCCTCCTGCGCAAGCCGCAGCGCATCTTCGATCCGGACAATGCCGACCTGCTCGCCGTTGGGGCCGACGAGCCGGACTTCCGGCACCCGGATGCGGTCGTTGATGCGTGTCTCGGAGCTGATGGGGCCTCCTTGGTCCGAGTGATGTTTTCTCGTTTCGACCTGGTGCCCACACGATTCAGGCCCCGCTCGCCGGCTGCTGCCGGTGCACGGGGCCCGCTCTGTCTCCGATCGCGCCCGGCCGGACGGCCGAACGCTTCGCCTCCGCAGTACGCTGCCAGAACGGCAATGCACCACTTCGGCGAGACCGGACCCGGACACCTGAGGCGGTGACGCGGGTGGGAGCGGGGCTCCACTTGCCGCCCCCGATCGCTCGGGAGCTGGTCGCACGTGGAAGGGTACCAGACGTGTCAGAACAACCTTCGCCACCGCCCCCGTATTCCCCCGACGACCGCGGGCTCGAGGAGATCCCGAGCGTCGAGGTGATCAGCCGCGCCGCGGTGATGCTGCTGTCCGCGGGGGCCGAACGCCTCGGCCTCGCCGACGCCGACCCGGAGAACTCGCCGCACCGCGACCTCGACGAGGCGCGCCGCCTCATCACCGCGCTCGCCGGGCTCGTGACCGCCTCCGCGGAGTACCTCGGCCTGCACGCCGGGCCCCTTCGCGACGGGCTGCAGTCGCTGCAGAAGGCGTTCCGCGAGGCGTCGGTCGTGCCGGACCCGCCGGGCCAGGGGCCGGGCGAGAAGTACACCGGGCCGGTGCACTGAGCCGGAAGCCCTCCCGGGAGACATCCGAAGACCCGCCTCACGGCATCGCCGGGCGGGTCTTCGCCGTTTCCGGGCGAAGGCTGGCGGCAATTGTTTCCGGCCGAAGGCGCGCTGGATAGAGCCCCGGGCGCGGCTAAGGACCCGGGTGCGCCAGATCGGAGCAGGCACAGCCGCAGCACGCCATCCGCGTGGCACTGATCGACGCCCGGCAGCTCGGTGCCGGAGTTCCGCCCCGGGATCCGCGAGGGTCCGGCAGCTCGCCATGACCGCGCTCCGGTGCCCGCAGCACGTCGGGTGACCGTGCCGAGGACCGGCTGGCAGGGGTCCGTGAGTGTTGTAGCGGTTCTAACTGGCACAAACACTCACGCTGCCCTACGCGCGCACCAAGCCCGCGTCAGTCGTATCCCGTCGTCCGGACCGTTGCCCTCAGCAGTCACCGACATCTAACATGTTAGATGTGAGTGCACTTCCCAAAGTCTCCCGGTCGCTGCTGCGCGACGAGGCGTACGAGCGCATCCGGCACGCCATCATCGACGGCAGCCTCCCGCCGGGCACTCCCCTGCGCGACGCCGACCTCGCCGAACAGCTCGGGCTTTCCCGCGCCCCGGTCCGGCAGGCGCTGCTGCGGCTGGCCGAGGACCGGCTGGTCGTGTCGAAGCCGCAGAGTTACACGAGGGTCGCCGAGTTCGACGCGGGCGACGTCCGCGATGCGGTCCGGCTCGTGCGGGCGCTGCACGAGCTGGTCGTGCGCGAAGCCCGGCTCGGCACGGAGCAGATCGCGGAAATGCGCGAAGCCAACGACCGGTTCCGCTCGGCCGTCGCCGAGGGAGACGTCGGCAAGGCGNCAAGGCGATCGAAGCCGACGACGAAGTGCACGACATTCCGGTGCGCGCGTGCGGAAACCGGGCGGTCGCGGCGACGCTCGACCGGTACACGCCGTTGCTGCGCCGTCTCGAATACGCGCGGTTCAGCTCGCTGCCCGCGCATCGCTCGGTCGCGCGGCACGAAGAACTCATCGCCGCGCTGGAAAGCGGCGACGAGAAAACCGCCGCGCAGCTCACTTCAACGATTTGGACCGACCTCGAAGCCCTCCTGGAGGACGCGTGAGCCTGGCTGAATTCCCCCGTTTCCCGTTGCTCGTCGGGCCTTCGCCGGTGCACCGGCTGGACCGGCTCAGCGAACACCTCGGCGGCGCGGCCGTCTGGGCCAAGCGCGAGGACCTCAACTCCGGCCTCGCCTACGGCGGCAACAAGACGCGCAAACTGGAGTACCTCGTCGCCGACGCGCTCGCCGAGGGAGCGGACACGCTCGTCTCGATCGGCGGCGTGCAGTCGAACCACACGCGCCAGGTCGCGGCCGCGGCGGCGCGGGCCGGAATGAAAGCCGTGCTGGTGCAGGAAAGCTGGGTCGACTGGGCCGATCCGCTGCACGACAAGGTCGGCAACATCCAGCTGTCGCGGATCCTCGGCGCGGACGTCCGGCTCGTCGACGCCGGGTTCGGCATCGGCTTCAAGGAGAGCTGGGAGCAGGCGCTGGCGGAGGTCGAGGCGAACGGCGGCACGCCGTACGCGATCCCGGCCGGCGCGTCGGACCACCGGCTCGGCGGGCTCGGCTTCGCGAACTGGGTCCTGGAACTCGGGGAACAGGAACGCGAACTCGGCGTCTTCTTCGACACTGTCGTGGTTTGCTCGGTCACCGGCAGCACGCAGGCGGGGATGCTGGCCGGAGCGGCGGCGAGCGGGAAGCCGCGGCGGATCCTGGGAATCGACGCGTCGGCGAAGCCCGAGGAGACGCGCGAGCAGATCGGCCGGATCGCGAAGAGCACCGCGGGGCTGATCGAGGCCGGGCCGGTCGAAGACGCAGAACTCGACGAGCGTTTTCACGCGGGCGGCTACGGCATTCCGGACGAGCGGACGCTTGAGGCGATCCGGACTGCCGCGCGGCTGGAAGGCATGATCACCGACCCGGTGTACGAGGGGAAGTCGATGGCCGGGCTGATCGAGCTCGTGCGCAGCGGTGAGATCGCGAAGGGGTCGAACGTGCTGTACGCGCATCTTGGCGGACAGCCTGCGATCAACGCGTATACGAGCGTGCTGGGGTGAGGGCGCTCGTGAGTGGCGATCGCGGTCAGAACCGTGATCGCCACTCACGACCGAGGTCAGTCGAGGACGGCTAGCACGTCGATCTCGACCAGGAGCCCGGCGGGCAGCCCGACGTACACCGTGGTGCGGGCCGCGTGCGGGGCTTCGCCGATCAGCTCGTTGTAGACCTCGTTGAACGCGGCGAAGTGGCTGGTGTCGGTGAGGTACACACGCACCATCACCGCGTCGGCGAAGCCCGAGCCCGCCTCTTCGAGCAGCGCGGTCAGGTTCTTGAACACCTGCCGGGTCTGGCTCACGACGTCGTCGCCGACGATCTCGTTCGTGGCCGGGTCGAACGCGACCGCGCCGGCGACCTGGAGGATGTTCCCCTTGCGGACGGCCTGCGAGAAGTTCGCCGGCGGCTTCGGCGCGTTCTCGCTGGTGATCGCCGTCTTGCCCATCATTGCCCCTTTCCGTTCCCCGTCCATCCACTGTGGACGGAAGCTTCTTCCGCGGCGGCCAGCAGCTCGGGCACGAGCGCCAGCAGCCCGTCGTGGTCCAGCAGCACCTTCGGCACCGACATCGACGCCGCGGCGAGCACTTCGCCGCCCGCGCCGCGCACCGGCGCGGAAACGCAGTGGATGAAGTCCTCGTGCTCGGCATTGTCCACCGCGTACCCGCGCTCAGCGACCTGGTCCAGTTCGGCCAGATACGCCTCGGGCGTGGTGATGGTGTTGGCGGTGAGCACGACGTAGTCGATCGCGCGGGCGACTTCTTCGCGTTTCGCCCGCGGCATCGCCGCCACCAGCACCTTGCCGACCGCGGTGCAGTGCAGCGGCGCGCGTTTGCCGACCCGCGAGTACATCCGGACCGCGTGGTGGCCTTCGAACTTGTCGATGTACACCACCTCACCGTCCTCATAGGACGCCAGGTGCACGGTGTGCCCGGTGCGCTGATTCAGCGCGGCGAGCGCCTCGTGCGAACTGCGCCGGACGTCGCGATCCTCCAGCGCCTGGTTGGCGAGGTCGAAAAGCGCGCTGCCGAGCCGGTAGTGCCGGGCCCCTTCGCGCCGCACGAAATGGTGCGATTCGAGGGTGCGCAGCAGCCGCAGCACGGTCGTCTTGTGCACGCCGATCTCTTCGGCCAGCTCGTCGAGCGTCTTGCCGCCGCGAGCGAGACCGCCCAGCAGTGTCAGCGCGCGGTCGAGACTTTGGCTCACGTGGCCACCACTCCCTCTCCGGTGAGCCGGACCGAACTCCAGCCGTCGGCGTCCGCCTGCACCAGTTTCGTCACGACGGCCTCGGCCAGCGGCACGCCGACGTCGGCTTGAGTCAACAGTGTCGCGGCAGCTTGCAGGTGACCGCGCCGGAGCCTCGTCAGCGGATCGGCGCCGCGCAGAGTCGCGGCCAGGAATCCGGCGGCGAAGGCGTCTCCGGCACCGACGGGCTCGACGACATCGACCCGAAGCGCGGGTGAGAACAGCGGTTCGGCCGAGCCCTCGACGAGCGTCGCGCCGCGTTCGCCGTGCTTGACGACCAGTGTGCGCGGACCAGGCAGAAGGGCGCGCAGCCGCACCGGATCGCCGGTGCCCCACACGCGTTCGGCCTCGTCGTCGCCGGTCAGCACCAGATCGGCCTTCCCGGCCAGTTCGGCGAGCACGGACTGGTCTCGTCCGGTCCACAGCGCGGGGCGGTGATTGACGTCGAACGACACGAGCAGGTCGCCGCGCGGCCGGTCGAGCAGCGCGCGGACGAGTGCGAGGCAGCTGTCCGAGAGCGCGGGCGTGATCCCGGAGAGGTGCAGCACGCGAACGCCGGAGAAGTCCAGCTGGGACACCAGTTCCGGGCCCATCCCGGACGCGGCGGAACCCGAGCGGTAGTAGCGGACGGGGCTGCCGCCCGCGCTGCTTTCCTTCACGTACAGCCCGGTCGGACGGGCCGGGTCGAATACGACGCCTCGGACGTCCACGCCCGCCGACGCGATCTCGCGGACGAGCGCGCGGCCGAACGGGTCGTCGCCGACCGCGCTGACCCATCCGCTCGGCACGCCGAGCGCGGGCAGGTGGCACGCGACGTTCGACTCCGCGCCGCCGATGGTGCGCAGCCAGGTGCGCACCTCGTCCGGCGGGCCGGGTTCGGCGGGCACGAACAACGCCATCGACTCGCCGATGCAGAGCACTTCGGGCGGCACTCCGGGCGACGCTGTCGGACTGCTGGTCACTGACGTCCCTTCCCCGTTGACCTGTGGCGACCCGGATGCTACACCTATGCAACGCATTTTGCGCAACGTCCGTTGCAATATACGCAACCGAGGTCCCAGATGAACAGCAACGCCGCTCTCACCGCCGCCGTCCGAGCCGGGCGCGGCGAACGGATCGACTGGCGCTTCCGCGCTCTCCCCCCGGCGCTGTCCGGGCTCACTCTCGACGAAGCCGCGGCCCGCCGCGCGAAGCTCTTCGACGACGGCTTCTTCGGTCCGTTCGTGGTCATCGACGCGGCCGCGATGGAGCACAACCTCGCCACCATGGCCCGCTGGTGCGCCGAACGCGCCGTCGCGCTCGCGCCGCACGGCAAGACGACGATGGCTCCGGAGCTGTTCGCCCGGCAGCTGGAGCACGGCTCGTGGGGCATCACCGCGGCGAACGCCGGGCACGTGCGGATCTACCGCGCGTTCGGCGTGNTCGGCGTGCCGCGGATCCTGCTGGCGAACCAGCTCGTGGACCCGTCCGCGCTGCGCTGGCTGGCCGGCGAACTGGCGGCGGATCCGGACTTCGAGTTCGTCTGCTGGGTCGACTCGGTGCGCAGTGTCGAGCTGATGACCGAAGCGCTCGCCGGCGCCGAGCGGCCCGTCGACGTGCTGGTCGAACTGGGCGGCGAAGGCGGCCGCACCGGTGTCCGCGACGCCGCGACTGCACTGGCTGTCGCTGAAGCGGCGGCGAAGAGCCCGGTGCTGCGCCTGCGCGGCACTGGCGGGTACGAAGGCGCGCTGTCGCACCACACCGACGATGCGGCTCTGGCGAAGATCAGTTCCTATGTGGACAGTCTTCGCAACGCGACGATTACCTTCGCGGAGAAGGGTTTGCTCGCTGACGGACCGGCGTACGTCACCGCGGGCGGCAGCGCGTACTTCGACCGCGTCGTGGACGAGCTGACCAAGCCGTGGCCGGACGGGCTCGAAGTGGTCCCGATCCTGCGCAGCGGCGCGTACCTGACGCACGACGACGGCTTCTACCGCGAGATCTCCCCGCTCGGCCAGCACCCGCGCATCGCTGGCGTCGACAGCTTCCGTCCGGCATTGCACGCATGGGCGCAGGTCACGTCGAAGCCGACCCCGGAGCTGGCACTGCTCACCGCGGGCAAGCGCGACCTCCCGTACGACGAAGGCATGCCGGAGCCGCAGTTGCTGCGCAAGGACGGCGTGGTCACCGGACTGACCGGGCACACCGTCCCGAAGCTCAACGACCAGCACGCATTCCTCGAACTGCCGGAAGGGTCGCCGGTCGAGGTCGGCGACTGGGTGCGGCTCGGGTTGTCGCATCCCTGCACGACGTTCGACAAGTGGTCTCTGCTGCCGGTCGTGGACGCCGACGGCGAGACGGTGGTCGATTTCGTGCGGACGTGGTTCTGATGGATCTGGTCATCCGCGGCGCGCGTGTCGCCGACGGAACCGGCGCCCCGCTGGAGATCCGCGATGTCGGGATCACCGGCGACCGCATCGGCGACGTCGCCGCGCCGGGAGAGCTGACCGCGCCGCGCGTGCTCGACGCGACCGGCCAGGTCCTCTCCCCCGGCTTCATCGACATGCACTCGCATTCCGACCTGCAACTGCTCGCCAACCCGGAGCACCTGGCGAAAATCACCCAGGGCGTGACCACCGAGGTGCTGGGCCAGGACGGTCTCTCCTACGCCCCGGTCAACGACGAGGTTCTCGCGAGCCTGCGCCAGCAGCTGGCCGGATGGAACGACGACCCGGCGGGCTTCGACTGGAACTGGCGTTCGGTCGGCGAGTACCTCGACCGGCTCGACCAGGGCATCGCGACGAACGCCGCGTACCTGGTCCCGCAGGGCACGGTGCGGATGCTGGCGGTGGGCTGGGAAGACCGGCCCGCCACCGAAGCGGAGCTGGCCCGGATGAAAGAACTCGTCGCGACCGGGCTGGAAGAAGGCGCATTCGGCCTGTCGTCCGGCTTGACCTACACGCCCGGGATGTACGCGACCACCGAAGAATTGGTCGAGCTGTGCCGCGTGGCCGGCGAGCGCGGCGGCTACTACAGCCCGCACCACCGCAGCTACGGCGCGGGCGCGCTGGAGGCGTTCGCGGAGATGGTCGACGTCTCCCGCCGCTCCGGCTGCCCGCTGCACCTCGCGCACGCGACAATGAACTTCTCCGTCAACCAGGGCAAAGCACCGGATCTGTTGCGGCTGCTGGACAACGCACTCGACGACGGCTGCGACATCACCCTCGACACCTACCCCTACCTTCCCGGCGCGACCTACCTGTCCGCCCTGCTGCCGAGCTGGTCCACCGAAGGCGGGCTGGAGCCGACGCTCGCCCGGCTGTCCGATCCGGACACTCGCGAACGCATCCGCGCCGAGATCGAAGAGTCCGGTTCGGACGGTGCGCACGGCGTGCCGATCGACTGGGACGCCATCGAAATCAACGGGGTGCGCCGCGCGGAAAATGCCGCATTGGTGGGACACAGCGTCCTCGCCTCCGCGCGCGCCGCGGGGAAGACCCCGGCAGAGCTGTACTTCGACACGCTGATCGAGGAAAAGCTCGGCACGTCCTGCCTCATGCACGTGGGGCACGAGGAGAACGTGCAGGCCATCATGCGGCACCGCACGCACACCGGCGGCTCGGACGGCCTGCTGGTCGGCGCGCGGCCGCATCCCCGCGCGTGGGGCACCTTCCCGCGGTACCTCGCCCGCTACGTCCGCGAGTTGGGCGTTCTCGAACTGGCCGACTGCGTCGCGCACCTCACGGGCCGCGCGGCACGGCGGCTGGGGCTGACCCACCGGGGCCTCGTCCGCCCCGGTTACTCGGCCGACCTGGTGCTGTTCGACCCGGACAGGGTCGCCGACACCGCGACATTCGACAATCCGCGGCAGCCCGCCGCGGGCCTGCACCATGTCTTCGTCAACGGCGTCGCCGCCCTCGAAGACGGATCCCCCACCGGCGCGCTCGCCGGGCATTCCCTCCGCCATCCCGGGAGTCGACGATGATCCACTGGCTGCAGACCAGCACGGCCGGTCTGCTCACGCTGGCCGCGGTGTCCATCGCGGTGCTGCTTGTCCTCATCATCAAGGTGAAGCTCGAACCGTTCATCGCCCTGATCGTGGTGGGCCTGCTCACCGCGCTGGCCGCGGGCGTGCCGGTCGGCACCCTGGTCGGCACCGCGCAGAAGACGTCCGATTCGCTGCTGGAGAAGGGTTTCGGCAGCATTCTGGGGCACATCGCGGCGATCATCGGGCTGGGCACGCTGCTCGGCTCGATCCTGGAGAAATCCGGCGGGGCGCGCGTGCTCACCTCGGCGCTGCTGCGGACCTTCGGCGAGAAACGCGCTCCGCTCGCGATGGGTCTGTCCGGGCTCATCTTCGGCATCCCGGTGTTCTTCGACATCGGTATTTTCGTGCTCGCGCCGCTGGTTTACGCGGCGGCGAAGCAGGGCGGCCGGTCGATCGTGCTGTACGCGATGCCGTTGCTGGCCGGGCTTTCCATCACACACGCCTTCATCCCGCCGCACCCGGGCCCGGTCGCCGCGGCCGGACTGCTGCACGTGGATCTCGGCTGGCTGATCCTGATGGGNATGGGCGCGGTCTGCGGCATCCCGGCCTGGTTCGTCGGCGGCATCCTGTACTCGACGTGGATCGGCAAGCGCGTGAACGTGCCGCTGGCCGAGGACTTCGCGAAGCTCGCGGGCGAAGAAGGCGAGCGAGAGGGCCCCGCGCCGTCGCTCAAGCTGGTCGGCGGGATCATCGCGGTGCCACTGGTGCTGATCCTGGTGGGCACGTTCGGCAGCATCCTGCTGCCCACGGGGTCCACCGGCGCGGGCATCGCGGCGTTCCTCGGCACCCCGGCCATCGCGCTGACCATCGCGACCATTCTCGCCTCCTGGCTGCTCGGCCGCCGCCGCGGGATGAGCGGCGCGGATCTGGCCCAGCTTTCGGCGAACGCGCTGCGGCCGGTCGCGATGATTCTCCTGGTGGTCGGCGCGGGTTCGTTCTTCGGAGCGGTGCTGTCGGCCACCGGCATCGGCAAGGCGGTGGCCGGTTCCCTCGGCGACGCCGGGCTTCCGGTGCTGCTGGCGGCGTACATCATCAGCTGCGGCATGCGCATCGCCCAGGGTTCCGCGACGGTCGCGATCGTGACCACGAGCGGCATCGTCGCGCCGACGGTCATGGAGCTGCATTATTCGCAAGCACAACTGGCGCTCGTGGTGGTCGCGATCTCGGCCGGGTCGATCATCGCCTCGCACGTGAACGACGGCGGATTCTGGATCGTGTCCCGGTATTTCGGGCTCACCGTGACCCAGACCCTGAAAACCTGGACGGCTTTGGAAACAGTCCTTTCCCTGAGCGGTTTCGGTGTGGCAGCATTGGTGATGGCATTGGTCTGAACCACATCGGCACAGGTTCCGGGGGTATTCGATGACCGAGATTTCCCGCCGCACGTTCGTCGGAGCAGTCGGCGCGGCCGGAGCCGCCGCCGTGGCGGGCGCACAGCTCGCCACGGCAGCGTCCCGGCCGCGCGCGGCCACGACGGTGTACGTCGGCAGCTACACCACCAGTTCACCGGCAGGCCACGGGCTCGACGTCACCCAGCGAGCGGCGGGAAGCCCCGCGCTCACGCCGGTGCGCACGGTCGGAAAGCTGACCGACGTCTCCTGGTTCGACCGGACTCGCGACGGCCGGATCCTGTACGTCACCAACGAAAACGAGGGCGCGGAGACCGGCACGGTGTCCGCATTGGACATCTCCGACCCGAGCCGGCCGAAGCTGCTCGGGTCGACGTCCTCGAAGGGCGGCTCGCCCACGCACCTTTCGGTGCACCCGAGCCAGAAGTACGTGCTGGCCGCCAATTACGGCTCCGGCAGCGTCGTCGTGCTGCCGATCGAGTCCGGCGGCAAGCTCGGCGCGGCCACTGACCTGCAGCAGCACGAGGGCAAAGAGCCGCACGCGCACCAGGTGGTCACCGATCCGTCCGGCAAGTGGGTGCTCGCGGTCGACCTCGGCACCGACTCGGTGTACGTCTACTCGTTCGACATCGGCAAGGGGAAGCTGAAGCTGCACAAGCAGATCACTCTCCCCGCCGGAGCCGGGCCGCGGCACCTCGCGTTCCACCCGAACAGCAAATTCGCCTACGTAGCCCAGGAACTGCGGCCGGAGATCACCGTCGCCAGCTGGGATTCCGCGACCGGCACGGTCAAGCCGATCGCCGTGGTTCCCGCCGTTCCGCCAGGCAGCACCGGCGAACTGTACCCCGGCGAGATCACCGTGTCGCGCGACGGGAAGTTCGCCTACGCCACCGTGCGCGGACCCAACACCGTCGCCGCCTTCACCGTCGGCGACGGCGGGGCCGGGCTCACCCTGGTCTCCTCGGCGCCGTCCGGCGGAAACTGGCCGCGGCACCTCGCGCTGGACCCGGACGAGAAGTGGTTCTACGTCTCCAACCAGCGCTCCGGCACCGTCACCTGGCTGCCGCGCGACCCGGCCACCGGACTGCCCGGCAAGTCCGCGGGCTCGCTCGCCGTCCCCAACGTCAATTCCGTCTTCTTCGTCTGAGAAAAACCGGGGCTGTCACGCCGCACAGCCCTGTCTTTTCCGGTCTCCGACCGGTCCCCGCGACAGGAGTCACCGATGAAGCTGCGTTCTGTCCTGCCCGCTGTCGCCACGCTGGCGTTGCTCGCCGCGTGCGCGCCCACCCAATCCGGCCCGGCCGCCGCCGGCGGAAACCAAACCGACGGCACGCTCAGAGTCTGGCTGTTCGACGAAGCGAACCGCGCGCCGAAGGAGGCCGCGGTCAAGGAAGCGATCACCGAATTCGAAGCCAGCCACTCCGGGGTGAAGGTCGACGTGCAGTGGGTCCCGGTCGAGGGCCGCGCGGACAAGTTCTCCGGCGCGTTCAACGACCCGTCCAACGCCCCCGACGTCGCCGAATTCGGCAACACCGACGTCTCCAGCTACGCGCAGACCGGCGCGTTGTCCGACCTCGCCAAGGACATCTCGAACTGGTCCGACGGCAAGGACCTGCTTCCCTCCGTGGTGGACACCGCCAAGGCGAACGGGAAGATCTACGGCATTCCCTGGTACACCGGCATCCGCGCGTTGTACTACCGCACCGACGTGTTCGCCGAACTCGGCCTCAAGCCGCCGGCGACGCTGACCGAGCTGACCGAGGACGCGCGCAAGATCCGCGAGAAGAAGCCGGATCTGTACGGCATCGCCACCGGCGGCAAGTACACCTACGCGATGCTGCCGTTCATCTGGGCCAACGGCGGCGAACTGGCCAAACAGGACAATGGCAAGTGGACGTCCACTGTGGATTCTCCGCAGGCCAAGGCCGGCGTCACCGCGTACGCGAACCTGATCAAGGACGACATCTGCCCGCCCGCCGCCTGCGCCAACCTCACCGGCACGCAGAGCGTCACCGCGTTCGCCGGCGGCAAGGCGGGCATGGTGATCGGCGGCGACTTCAACCGCAAGGCCGTCGAAAAGGGCGCGGTGAAGGGCAAGTACGCGATCATGCCGCTGCCCGGCGCCACCCCGGACTCGGTCGCGCCCGCGTTCGCCGGCGGCAACCTGCTCGGCGTGTTCGGCGCGAGCCAGCGGCACGGGCTCGCGGTGCAGTTCGCCGAACTGCTGGCCGGCGTCAAGTACCAGGAGAAGATGTACGCGGCGATGGGCAACCTGCCCACTCTCGCGTCGGTGCAGAAGAAGCTCGCCGCCAGCGACCCGACGCTGAAGGCCTTCGTGGACACCCTGACCGCGGGCACGAAGTTCGTGCCGAGCACCCCGGCGTGGTCGAAGATCGACAGCCAGAACGTCCTGCCCACCGCCGTGCAGCAGATCGCCACCGGCGGCAAGGACGCGAACGCCGCACTGGCCGACGCCGCCGCGGCGATGAACAAGAACTTCGGCTGACCCGTGGCCGCAGTCCGTTCCGCGACCGTCCGCCGCGACGGCCGCGCGGCCCTTCGTTACCTGCTGCCGGCGGGCATCCTGCTCGCCGCGCTGCTGGTCTACCCGATTTACCAGCTGGTCGTGATCTCGCTCTACGACTACGGCCAGCCGCAGGCGGCGGGCGCGGCCCCGCTGGTGTTCCTCGGCCTCGGCAACTACGCGAACCTGCTCGCCGACGTCCAGTTCTGGACGGTGCTCGGCAAGACTGTCGGGTTCGCCGCGGCCTGCGTGCTCGGCAGCCTGGTCCTCGGCACGGCACTGGCCGTGCTGGCGAGCCGGGTCCGCGCGCTGCCGCGCACGCTGCTGTTCCTGGCGGCGCTCGGCGCGTGGGCGACCCCGGCGATCGCCGGCTCGTACGTCTGGCTGTTCCTCTTCGACACCGATTTCGGCCTGGTCAACGAGGTGCTCTCGGGCATCGGGTTCAGCGGGATGGAGCACCATTCCTGGACCTTCGGCACCTTCGGCACGTTCGGGCTGGTCGCCGCCGAGGTGATCTGGTGCTCGTTCCCGTTCGTGATGGTGACCATGTACGCCGGGATCAGCGGGGTGCCGAAGGAGACGCTGGAGGCCGCCGCGCTCGACGGCGCGTCGGTCTGGCGCACCTCGTGGTCGGTGGTCCTGCCCGCGGTGCGGCCGCTGCTGACCATCGCGACCGTGCAGTCGATCATCTGGGACTTCAAGGTGTTCACCCAGATCTACGTGATGACCAACGGAGGCGGCATCGCCGGGCGCAACCTGATCCTGAACGTCTACGCCTACCAGCAGGCGTTCGCCGGGCAGGAGTACGGGCTCGGCTCGGCGATCGGGGTCGTGATGACCTTGCTGCTGTTGTCGATCACCGGGCTCTACGTCCGGTCCCAGCGCCGGAGTGCCGCATGGCTCTGAAAGTGCGCCGCCCCGCGCGGCTCGTCGCCGAAATCGTGACCGTGGTGATCGCCGGGATCGTCGCGTTCCCGCTGTACTGGATGGTGCTCTCGGCGTTCAAACCGGCCGGTGAGATCCAGTCGGCGCATCCCAGACCGTGGACGTTCGCGCCGTCGCTGGACAGTTTCCAGCGTGTGCTCACGGTGTCCGGATTCGGCCGGTTTTTCCTGAACAGCCTCGTGGTCGCGGTTGTCGTGGTGCTGCTGTCCCTGGTGTTCTCGTTCCTGTCCGCGGTGGCGCTCACCCGGTTCCGGTTCCGCGGCCGCGGAGTGCTGCTGGTGATGCTGCTGGTGGCGCAAATGGTGCCGGTGGAAGCGCTGACCATCCCGCTGTTCTTCCTGATGCGCTCGGTCGGCGCCGCGGTGCCCGCGTTCGGGCTCAACCAACTGGGCTCGCTCGTGCTGGTGCACCTGGCGTTCAGCCTGCCGTTCGCGATCTGGATGCTGCGCGGGTTCGTCGCCGCGGTGCCCGCCGAACTGGAGGAAGCGGCCACTTTGGACGGTGCGTCGCGGCTGCGGTTCACCTGGCAGATCCTGTTCCCGCTCGTCGCGCCCGGGCTCGTGGCGGTGAGCGTGCTCGCGTTCATCCACGCGTGGAACGACTTCCTGTTCGCCAAGACGTTCATCATCTCCAAGACCGAAAACCAGACTCTGCCGCAGGCGATCCTGGTGTTCTTCAAACCGGAGGACACCGACTGGGGAGCCGTGATGGCCTCGTCCACCCTGATGACGATTCCCGTGCTGGTGTTCTTCGTGCTGGTGCAACGGAAACTCATCGGCGGGACCGCCGGGGCCGTGAAGGGATGACCATGTCCGGTTTCGCCGCTCTCCTGCCCCGCCCGGTGTCCGCGGAGGCGGTGCCCGGCACCTGCCCGTGGCCCGCTCCGGTGCAGGTCCGCACGGCCCCGGATCTCCCCGCCGAGGGCTACCGGCTGCACATCACGCCGGACGGCGTCACTCTCGAAGCAGCCGGTGCCGCGGGCGAGTTCTACGGCCGCCAAACCCTGCGTCAGCTGGCCGGTCCGGACGCGTTCCGTGCCGCCTCGATCCACAATGGACCATCCGAGCTGCCGTGCGGGACGGTCACCGACCATCCGCGCTTCGCCTGGCGCGGCTGCCTCTACGACGTGTCCCGGCACTTCCGGACGAAAGCCGAGGTGCTGCGGTTCGTCGATCTGCTCGCCGCGCACAAGATGAACGTGCTGAACCTGCACCTCACCGACGACCAGGGCTGGCGGATCGAGACGCCGGAGTTCCCCCGGCTCGCCTCCGTCGGCGGCTGGCGGAAATCGTCGATGGCCGGCAGGCACGACGGACCGGAACGCGACGGCCGCCCGCACGGCGGTTACTACACTGTGGACGATCTGCGCGAGATCGTCGCCTACGCCGCCTCGCGAGCGGTCACCGTGGTGCCCGAAGTGGACATTCCCGGACACGCCCGAGCCGCCATCACCGCGTACCCGGACCTCGGCCCGGCCAGCGACGTGCCCTGGGAGGTCTGGACTTCCTGGGGCATCAGCACCTCGCTGCTGGACCCGTCGGAGTCCACTCTGGACTTCTTCCGCAAGGTCTTCGACCACGTGCTGGACATCTTCCCGTCTCCGGTGATCGCGCTCGGCGGGGACGAGGTGCCCGGCGTCACCGCGGCGCACCACCGGTTCGTCCGGGCGATCGCCGGCCATCTCGTCGCGCGCGGCCGCACCCCGATGGGCTGGGACGAGGTCCTCGACGGCGGCGACCTGCCGGCGATGGTGATCGGCGTGTGGCAGGACCGCGAACGCGCCTCGCTGGCGTGGAAGGGCGGGCACGAAGTGGTGTTCTGCCCCGAGGACGGCGTGTACCTCGACCACCGNGACCACCGGCAAAGCGACCACCCGGACGAACCGATCCCGGTCGGATACCTGCAGGATCTCGAACATTTCTACGGTTTCGAGCCCGAGTCCGGGCCGCGCGTGCGCGGGGTCCAGGCGCAGCTGTGGTCCGAACACCTGGACACCGTGCGGCGGACGGACTACGCGGCGTTTCCGCGGCTGTCGGCGTTCGCCGAGGTCGCGTGGAGCAGCGGGCCGCGCGACTACGCGGAGTTTCTGCCCCGGCTGCGGGAGCACCACCTGCCGCGGCTGGACGCGCTCGGCGTGGAGTACCGGCCGCTCGACGGGCCGCACCCGTGGCAGACCCGGCCGGACGCGCCGGGACGGCCCCGCTGATCCCGCGGGTCAGGCGGTCGGGTGCTTCAGGATTACCGAAACCTCGATCGCCTGGCCCGAGCCGAAGCTGGGAGCCAGCGTGCTGATCGCCTCCCAGCCGTCCTCGCCCAGCTCGGTGAGGTCCTCTTCGGTCTTGCCGTAATCGAAGCCGTTCACCTTGAGCTTGTCCGTCTGCACCTGGCAGGCCCAGGCAGCACGCGCCGCCGGGCCATATAGGTCGTTATACGCCAGCTGGGCCGAGGAACGTCCCGCCGGTCGCGTCGACGACCTGCCCGGTGACCCAGCGCGAGTCCGCCGAGGCCAGGAACGCGACCACGTCCGCGATGTCGGCGGGTTCGGCGATGCGCCGGAGCGCGGACGCGTCCGCCGTCCCCGCGCGCATCCGCTCGTCGGCGAATATGTGCGCGGTGCTGTCGGTCGGCGTCGGGCCGGGGGCGACGCCGTTCACCGTGATCCCCCGCTGGCCGAGTTCCTGCGCCAGGCTGCGGGTGAACACGTCGAGCGCGCCCTTCGTCATGCTGTACGCCAGTTCGAACGGCAGCGCGATGCGCGTGTCCGCGGACGAGATGTTGACGATCCGGCCGCCGTCCCGCAGCACCGGCACCAGGCGCTGCACCAAGAAAAACGGCGCCTTGACGTTCACCGCGAACACCCGGTCGAACTCCTCCGGCGTCGCGGAGGTGATCGAACCGGCACCGGTCGCCGCGTTGTTGACGAGGATGTCGAGCGCGACCTCGCCGGTGCGTTCGCGCAGTTCCGCCGAGAGACGGTCGAACAGCGTCGCCGCGTCTCCGTCGACACCCAGCGTCGCCTGGACCGCGAACGCCTGACCGCCGTTTTCCTCGATCGTCGCGACAGTGTCCTTGGCCGCGGCCTCGTCACTGCCGTAGTGCACGGCGACCAGCGCACCGTCGTGCGCCAGCCGAGTCGCGACGGCCCGGCCGATGCCCTTGCTGCCGCCGGTGACCAGTGCGCTCTTCTGCGTCATTTTCGTTCCCCTGTCAGTGGTGTGAACTTCGATGTCCACACCTTCGAGGGGCGCGCTTACCGTCCGCGCACGAAGCGCTGACGGGCTCAGCCAGGCTTCAGCCGGTACCAGACCTCCGGCCGTCCGACCTGCCCGTATCGCGGTTCGCGCTGGGCCAATCCGTTGTCCGCCAAGTACTCCAGGTACCGCCGCGCGGTGACCCGGGACGCCCCGATCGCGCTGGCCGCACCGCCCGCGGACAGACCTTCGCCTGCCCCGGCCAGCGCGTCGGTGATCGCGTCCAGCGTCTCCGCGCTCATGCCTTTCGGCAGCGGCGCGGACTCGGTGGTGCGCAGCGTGCCGAGCGCGCGGTCGATCTCCGCCTGCCCGGTGACCTCGCCGGACGCCTCGCGGAACGACGCGTAGCGCTCCAGCTTGTCCCGCAGCGAGGCGAAGGTGAACGGCTTCAGCAGGTACTGCACGACCCCGACCGAGACCGCCGCCTTGACCAGAGCGAGGTCGCGCGCGGACGTCACCGCGATGACGTCGATCGGCAGCCCGGCCGCGCGCAGCGAACGGCAGACAGCGAGGCCGTGCGTGTCGGGCAGGTAGAAGTCCAGCAGGACCAGGTCGACGGGTTCGCGTTCGCAGAACCGCAGCGCCTCGCCGCCGGAATGCACCACTCCGGCGACGACGAACCCCGGCAGCCGCTCGACGTACAGCCGGTGCGCCTCGGCCGCGACCGGCTCGTCTTCCACCACCAGCACCCGGATCACGCCGGCACCTCCTGCCTCGGCAACCGTACGGTGAACACCGCGCCGCCGTCGCGTCCGACGTCGATAGTGCCGCCGTAGCGCCGGACCGCCTGCACCACCAACGCCAACCCGAGACCGTGCTCGTCCCCCGCCTTCGTTGACCAGCCCCGGCGGAACATCTCCCCCACCGCTTCCTCCGGCACGCCCGGACCGTTGTCCGCGACGCGCAGCAGCAGACCGTCCTCTTCGGACCGTGCGGTGACCACCACCGACGGCCGCGTGCCGGATTCCCGCACCACAGCGTCGATTCCGTTGTCGATCAGGTTGCCGAGGATCGTCACCAGGTCCCGCCCGGCGACACCGGGGCCGAGGTCGTCGATCATCGTGTCCGGCGTGATGGTGAACTCCACGCCGCGCTCGCTCGCCTCCGCGGCCTTGCCGAGCAGCAACGCGGCCAGCACCGGTTCGGCGACCGCGGTCATCACCCGGTCGGTGAGTTCCTGCGCCAGCGCGAGTTCGGCGGTCGCGAACTCCACGGCGTCCCCGGGACGGCCGAGTTCCACCAGCGACACGACCGTGTGCAGCCGGTTCGCGGCTTCGTGCGCCTGCGACCGCAGCGCTTCGGCGAGGCTGCGCGCGGTGGTCAACTCGCCGGTGAGAGCCTGAAGTTCGGTGTGGTCGCGCAGGATCACGACGGTGCCCTGCGCGCGGCCGCCGGAGCTGACGAGCGTCGTGCTCACGACCAGCACCCGCGAGTCGGTCAGGTGCAGTTCTTCGGTGCGGTTCTCCGGCGCGGTGAACGCCGCCGCCAGCTCGGGCGACAACCCCAGGTCAGCGAGCGGCCGCCCGACCGGGGCGCCGGTCAGCCCGAGCAGGGTGCGGGCGCCGTCGTTGCACAGCCCGACCCGGCCGTCGCGGTCCACCAGCAGCACGCCCTCGCGGACCGAATGCAGCACCGCTTCGTGGTATTCGAACAGATTGCTCAGCTCCGCGGGCGCGATGCCGCGCGTCTGCCGCTTCAGCCGCGCGCTCACCAGCCAGCCCCCGCAGGCGCCCACCAGCAATACCGCCGCCGCGACGCCGAGCAGCGGCCAGACGCGTTCCTGCACTTCGGCCGAGATCGCCGCGATCGTGATGCCCACCGCGACGAGCGCGACCACCCGGCGGTTCGCGTCGAACACCGGCACCACCACGCGCACCGACGGGCCGAGCGAACCGGTGTAGGTCTCGGATACGACACCGCCCTGCTGCGCCGCCTCGATGTGCCCGAGGAACCGCTGCCCGATCAACGCCGGATTCGGGTGCGTGTAACGGATTCCTTGCGACGACATGATCGTCACGAAGTCCACGCGCGTGTCCACGAGCACCCGCTGCGCGTACGGCTGCAGCTCTGCGGCCGGGTCGGCGGTGGCCGCTGCCCGCGCCACGTCCGGTGCGTCGGCGATGGAACGGGCCACCGCGAGCGACTGCTCCCCGGCCCGGTCGGTCGTCGTGCGGCGGGCGTCGAGATAGGCGATAGTGATCCCGCCGGAGACGAGCACGAGCAGGATCGCCAGCTGCAGCACCAGCAGCTGACGGGCCAGGCTCCAGCGGCTCGTCCGGATCCGAGGTGTCGGGGGCACCCGCTCATACCAGCACACGCGCGGGTCCGGCAGCGCTCCGGCGCCGCTGCCGGGAAGTCCACACCGGACTTCTCCCGCCGCGAACTCAATGAACACAACGGTGACGCCGGTCATATCGCCCCGCATAGTGACCCGCGTCCCCCCACCGAGCTGGAGGCAACGGTGCCGACACCGACCCCCGAAGCAGCCGCGCCCAAGCGCGACCGCACGCGTTACCTGTACCTCGCCGTGATCGCCGCCGTAGTGCTCGGCGTCGCGGTCGGGCTGCTCTGGCCGTCCGTCGGCAAGAGCCTCGCCCCGCTGGGCACCGGCTTCGTCAACCTGATCAAGATGATGATCTCGCCGATCANCATCGGCTCGGTCGCGAAGGCGGCGAAGGTCGGCAAGGTCGGCATCACCGCACTCGTCTACTTCATCGTGATGTCGACGTTCGCGCTCGCGATCGGGCTCGTCGTCGGCAACCTGCTGCACCCGGGCAGCGGCCTGCACCTCAACCCGGCGGACGTGTCGAAGGTGCACCAGCAGGCCGACGGCGGCGAGGGCACCACCGACTTCCTGCTCGGGATCATCCCGAAGACCTTCGTGTCCGCGTTCACCGAGGGCGAGGTGCTGCAGACGCTGCTGGTGGCGCTGCTGGCCGGGTTCGCGCTGCAGAAGCTCGGCAAGCGCGGCGAGCCGATCCTGCGCGGCATCGAGCACATCCAGCGGCTCGTGTTCCGCGTCCTCGCGATGATCATGTGGGCCGCCCCGGTGGGCGCGTTCGGCGCGATCGCCGCGGTGGTCGGCGCGACCGGCTGGGGCGCGCTGCGCAGCCTGCTGGTGATCATGCTCGGCTTCTACCTGACGTGCCTGGTGTTCGTGTTCGGCGTGCTCGGCGCGGTGCTGTGGCTCGGCGCGCGGGTCAACATCTTCAGCCTGCTGCGGTATCTCGGCCGCGAATTCCTGCTGATCCTGTCGACGTCCTCTTCGGAATCCGCACTGCCGCGGCTGATCGCGAAGATGGAGCACCTCGGCGTCAGCAAGCCGGTCGTCGGCATCACGGTGCCCACTGGGTACTCGTTCAACCTCGACGGCACCGCGATCTACCTGACGATGGCGACGCTGTTCATCGCCACCGCGCAGGACCAGCCGCTCGCGCTCGGCGAGCAGATCACGTTGCTGCTGTTCATGATCATCGCTTCGAAGGGCGCGGCGGGCGTCAGCGGCGCCGGCATCGCGACGCTGGCCAGCGGCCTGCAGTCGCACCGCCCGGAACTCGTCGACGGCGTCGGCTTCGTCCTCGGCATCGACCGGTTCATGTCCGAGGCGCGAGCGCTGACGAACTTCGCGGGCAACGCGGTCGCGACTGTCCTCATCGGATCGTGGATGAAGGAATTCGACCGCGACCGCTCGCGGGAAGTGTTCACCGGCCGGGTTCCGTTCGACGAAGCGACCCTGCTCGACGAAAAACCGGCCGAGCCCGCTCAGCCCGTCCCGGCGAACGCCTGAGACCCAGTCCGCTCCCGGACCCCTTCCCTCCGGGCGCGGACTGTTTCGGCGCCGCGGCCGTGCGCGTCCCCCGTGCGCACGGCCGCGGCGCCTTTCCCGTTCAGCAAGCAGTGCGGCCGTCGTACCCCTGCCGCGAAACCGCGATCGCCTCGCGATGCCGCTCCGCCCAATCGACCAGCCCGGACAGCGAGTCGTACAGTTCGCGCGCCATCTCGGTCGCCTCGTACTCGACCCTCGGCGGCACCGTCGGGTAGACCGTCCGGGTCAGCAGCCCGTCGCGTTCCAGGTTCCGCAGGGTAAGCGTGAGCATGCGGCGGCTGATCCCCCGCACCGAGCGTTCGAGTTCGGTGAACCGCACCGGGCCGCGCGTGGCCTCCAGCAGGATGCCGATCACCCATTTCCCGCTGATCCGGTTCACGACCTCCATCACCGTGCACACCGCGAACTTGGCCGGGTCGAAGTCCGTGGCCTCGCCGGTCACAGCGATGTTCCCCTGGGACATGAAAGTGCCTCCTTCCGCGGTGCTCCATGGTCACACATGATGGGCACTGTAACAAGAGATGCCCTGGCTACGACCAGCGGAAACTCTCCCTGCGCCGGTGATGGAGGACCTTGTCATGCCCGAAACCGCGCGGCATCGCGGCGCGGCGCTCGCCGTGCTGTCCGCCGCCTCGCTGATGGTGGTGCTCGACAGCTCGATCGTCGCGGTCGCCCTGCCGGTGATCCAGACCGACCTCGGCTTCAGCGCACCCGGGCTGGCCTGGGTGGTCAACGCCTACCTCGTCGCGTTCGGCGGCCTGCTCCTGTTCTCCGGGCGCCTCGGCGATCTGGTCGGCCGGCGGCGGGTGTTCCTCGCCGGCATCGTGGTTTTCACCGCCGCTTCGCTGGCTGCCGGCCTTTCGCCCAACGCCACCACGCTGGTGGTCACGCGGTTTGTTCAAGGCGCCGGCGGGGCCCTGACGTCAGCGGTCGTCCTGGGCATGATCGTGACGCTCTATCCCGAACCGCGCGCCCGCGTCCGCGCGATCGGCGTTTACAGCTTCACCCAGGCCGCGGGTGCGTCAATCGGCATGGTCGCGGGCGGCGCGCTCACGCAAGGCCTCGACTGGCACTGGACCTTCTACATCAACCTGCCGATCGGCATCGCCACGCTCGTCCTGACTCCGCTGGTCGTCGTCTCCGACCAGGGTCTCGGCCTGCGCACCGGCATCGACGTCCTGGGCGCGCTCCTGGTCACCGCCGGAGTCATGCTGCTGGTGCTGGGCATCGTGCAGGCAGGCGACGCCGGGCGGAGCTTCCTGACCATCGCGACTCTTGCGGCGGCGGTCGTCCTGCTCCTGCTGTTCCTGCTGCGCCAGGCCCGGACGCGAACCCCGTTGCTGCCACTGCGCTTGCTCCGGGTGCGCGCGATCAGCGGGGCCAACCTGACCATGGTCGTGATGGTCGCTGGATTCTTGGGATTCCAGTTCGTCACCGCCCTGTACCTGCGGCAGGTCCTCGGCTTCGACGCTCTCACCACGGGTTTCGCCTTCGTCCCGGCGCCGGTCATGATCGCCGCGTTCTCGCTCGGCCTGGCCGGCTGGCTGAACAGCCGTTTCTCCCCGCGCGCGGTCCTGGTCGCCGGTCTGCTGACGACGTCGGCCGCCTTCCTGTACCTGACCCAAGCCCAGACCTCCGGCGGCTACGCATCGCACGTGCTGCCGTCGCTGATCCTGATGGGCGCCGGGGCGGGGGTGGCGATCCCGGCGCTGATGAGCTTGGCGATGTCCGCCGCGACCCCCGACGACTCCGGCGTGACTTCGGGGTTGATCACCACGACCCAGCAGGTCGGCGGCGCGCTGGGAACCGCCGTGCTGGCCTCCGCCGCCGCGACCCGGACCGCCGGGTCGCTGGGCGCAGGTGCTTCGGAGAAGGAGGCGCTGGCGTCGGGATTCCGGATGGCTTACGGCTTCAGCGCCGGGTTGACCGCTCTCGCCGCGATCCTCGCCGCGGTGCTCCTGGGCCGCCGAGCCGCCGCTGCCGCCGCCGAACCGGTCGCGTCGTGAGCGGCGATGCCGGTCCTAACCGGCATCGCCGCTCACGAGATAACCGGCCAGCCCGTGGCGCCCGCGCCGCATCATCCACGCGTGATTGGCGCGAAAGAACGGCCGGGCGACGACGTCCAGCCTGCGCAGCAATGGTTTCCGCACCTGAACGTGCTGCCTGATCTCCAGCCGGGAACCTCCGTCCTCGGCACGGATCGCCCCGGCGAGCATCCCGTCGAGGTCCCCGCTCAACCGGACGCGCACCCGCAGGCCCGCCGCGTCCTGCTGCTCCCGGCGCATCGCGATGACGATCCGGTACGGCAACCAGGACCGGCAGACGATCTGGGCGGTGTCGTCGTCGAGCTGGCGCACCGACTGGACGTCCGGCCACCACCGCGGGTAGGACTCCAGGTCGACGATCGCGTCGAACACCCGCTCCGGCGGAGTCGGCAGCCACCATTCGCTCCGGAAGGAGTACTCGGCGTCGCTCTTCTTCTCGAAGACCACAGTCCGCCCCCTTTCTCCCGATCAGCGGAACGCGTGCTTGTCGATCTTGACCGCCGTTTCCTAGGCTGACCATCCCTGGGGTACGCCGCCGCCTGAACCATCGAGGAGGCCTGCCGTGCCGACAGCCGCCCGAACCGCCCTCGCCGCACTGCTGACCGCGACGCTAGTCGGCTGCGCCACCCCTTCGCCGCCACCGGCCGCTCCCGCCTTCACCGCGACCCTCACCTCGCCCACGAACGTCGTCCTGCACTGGCCTGCCGACCCGGCCGCGGCGGGCTACCTCCTCGAATACGCCAACGCCGCCGACGGACCGTGGACCGCGCTGCAGTACCTCCCGCCCGGCCGGACTTCTTATACCCACCCGGACCTGATCCCGGAAACGCCGTTCTACTACCGGATCCGGTCCTTCGCCGGTCCGGTGTCGCCGACCGTCACGGCGGGCCGCGCTTCCCGGTCCGGCACCGCCGCCCAGCAGTCCGCCCCGGCCGACCTCGCCGCGACCCCGGCCCCCGGCCAGAACCTGCACTTCAGCTGGACCGACCGCTCGCCCGACGAAGCCGGTTTCCTGCTGGAGATCCGCCGCCCAGGCACGCCGGACTTCGTCCCGGTCGAGGTCACCGATCCCAACGCTACGCACTGCGCGCTCTCGCTCTTGCCCGGCGAACAAGGCTCGGCCTTCCGCCTCCGCGCCCTGTCCTACGGACCGCTCTCCCCCGTCGTCGAGCGCACGACCGGGAAGGACTGACCCTTCGGCCGCGCAGCGAAGAGCCGCCCGGCACGGGGACCGGGCGGCTCTTCGCTGCGACAGATTTCCGCCGCGGATCAGGCCGGGTTCAGCACCTGCGCGAGGAACTCGCCGGTGTAGCTCCCCTCCGTGGCCGCGACCTGTTCCGGCGTGCCCTCGGCGATCACGGTTCCGCCGCCGGAGCCGCCTTCCGGACCCATGTCGACGATCCAGTCGGACGTCTTGATCACATCGAGGTTGTGCTCGATCACGATCACCGTGTTGCCCTTGTCCACCAGCCCGTTGATCACGCCGATCAGCTTGCTGATGTCCTCGAAGTGCAGGCCGGTGGTCGGCTCGTCGAGGATGTAGACGGTCTTGCCGGTGGAGCGCTTCTGCAGTTCGCTGGCCAGCTTGACGCGCTGCGCCTCGCCGCCGGACAGGGTCGGCGCGGGCTGGCCGAGGCGGACGTAGCCGAGACCGACGTCGACGAGGGTCTGCAGGTGCCGGTGGATCGCCTTGATCGGCTCGAAGAACTCGGCCGCCTCCTCGATCGGCATGTCCAGCACGTCGGACACGGTCTTGCCCTTGTAGTGCACCTCAAGCGTCTCCCGGTTGTACCGGGCGCCCTTGCACACCTCGCACGGGACGTAGACGTCCGGCAGGAAGTTCATCTCGATCTTGATCGTGCCGTCACCCGCGCACGCCTCGCAGCGGCCGCCCTTGACGTTGAACGAGAAGCGGCCCTGCTGGTACCCGCGGACCTTCGCCTCGGTGGTGGCCGCGAACAGCTTGCGCACGTGGTCCCACACGCCGGTGTAGGTGGCCGGGTTGGAGCGCGGCGTGCGGCCGATCGGCGACTGGTCGACGCGCACCAGCTTGTCGACGTTGCCGAGGCCGTTGACCCGGGTGTGGCGGCCCGGGACCTGGCGCGCGCCGTTGAGCTTGTTCGCCAGCACCTGCGCGAGGATGTCGTTGACCAGCGTCGATTTGCCGGACCCGGACACGCCGGTGATCGACACCAGGCAGCCGAGCGGGAACGACACGTCGATGCCGCGCAGGTTGTGCTCGCGCGCGCCGACCACGGTGAGCTGCCGCTTCTTGTCGACCGGCCGCCGGATCGCCGGCACCTCGATCTGGCGCCGCCCGGACAGGTACGCGCCGGTGATCGATTCCTTGTTCTTCAGGATCTTCTTGTACGGGCCGCTGTGCACGATGTGCCCGCCGTGCTCGCCCGCGCCCGGGCCGATGTCGACCACCCAGTCGCTGGACCGGATGGTGTCCTCGTCGTGCTCGACCACGATCAGGGTGTTGCCGAGGTTGCGCAGCCGGGTCAGCGTCTCGATGAGCCGGTGGTTGTCGCGCTGGTGCAGCCCGATCGACGGCTCGTCCAGCACGTACAGCACGCCCACCAGTCCGGAGCCGATCTGCGTCGCCAGCCGGATGCGCTGCGCCTCGCCGCCGGAGAGCGTGCCGGAGGCGCGGTCGAGCGACAGGTAGGTGAGCCCGACGTCGAGCAGGAAGCGCAGCCGCGCCTGGATTTCCTTCAGCACCGCGCCCGCGATCATCGCCTCGCGCGGGCCGAGCACCAGTTCGTCGAGGAACTCCGACGCCTCCGCGATGGACAGCGCGCAGACCTCCGCGATCGACCGGTCGCCCTGCGTCGCGTGCTCCAGCGTGACCGCGAGGATCTCCGGCTTGAGCCGCGTGCCCTGGCAGGCCGGGCACGGCACCTCGCGCATGTAGCCCTCGTACCGCTCGCGCATGTACTCCGAGTCGGTCTGCTCGAGGCGCCGCTCCAGGAACGGGATGACTCCCTCGAAGGCCGCGTAGTACGAGCGCTGCCTGCCGTACCGGTTGCGGTAGCGGACGTGCACCTGCTCGTCGACGCCGTGCAGCACCGCCTTCTGCACCCGGGCGGGCAGCCGCCGCCACGGCGTGTCCATGCGGAACCCGACCGCCTCCGACAGCGATTCCAGCAGCCGCAGGAAGTAGTCGGCGCTCTGCCCGCCCGCCCACGGCGCGATGGCGCCTTCGGCGAGGGACAGCTCGTCGTCGGGAACCACCAGTTCCGGGTCGACCTCCTTGCGGATGCCGATGCCGGTGCACTCGGGGCACGCGCCGTAGGGCGAGTTGAACGAGAACGACCGCGGTTCGAGGTCCTCGATCGCCAGCGGGTGGCCGTTGGGGCAGGCCAGGTTCTCGGAGAAGCCGCGCACGCGGTGCGGGTCGTTCTCGCCGAGGTCGACGAACTCCAGTTCGACCAGGCCGTCGGCCAGCCGCAGCGCCGTCTCCACCGAGTCGGTGAGCCGCTGCCGCGCGCTGGTCTTGACCGCGAGCCGGTCGATCACCACGCCGATCTGGTGCTTTTCCTGCTTCTTCAGCTTCGGCGGGTCGGTGAGCGGATGCACCGTGCCGTCGACCACCACGCGCGCGTAGCCCTGCTGCTGCAGGTTCTGGAACAGGTCGAGGTACTCGCCCTTGCGCCCGCGCACCACCGGCGCGAGCACCTGGAACCGGGTGCCCTCGGCCATCTCCAGCACCTGGTCGACGATCTGCTGCGGCGTCTGCTTGCTGATCGCCTCGCCGCACTTCGGGCAGTGCGCCTTGCCGGCGCGGGCGTAGAGCAGCCGCAGGTAGTCGTAGACCTCGGTGATGGTGCCGACGGTCGACCGCGGGTTGCGCGAGGTCGACTTCTGGTCGATCGACACCGCGGGCGAGAGGCCCTCGATGAAGTCGACGTCCGGCTTGTCCATCTGGCCGAGGAACTGCCGCGCGTACGCCGACAGCGACTCCACGTACCGCCGCTGCCCCTCGGCGAAGATCGTGTCGAAGGCAAGGCTCGACTTGCCCGACCCGGACAGGCCGGTGAACACGATCATGCTGTCGCGGGGCAGATCGAGATCCACGCCGCGGAGGTTGTGCTCGCGCGCTCCGCGAACAACGAGGCGATCAGCCACGCCTTCGTCCCTTCCATCGTTCTGCTCGGTGGCCCGCCGGGAGATCCGGTGCCGACGGACGTGCCCAGGGTAGGGACGACCACCGACAAAAACCGGACCGCACGTGTTCTGCCTGGGCTTTTCCGCTCTCCGGGGGCCGGGGGAAGCGGCCCGCGGCGGGGTCGCCGGACGCTGTCGGAGGCCCCGCGCGGCAGAGCGGATGCGCGGGCTGGCCCGGTTCCACGATACAGGTCGGCGCAGGCCGCCCGGCCCGGGTGCACGGCCCCCGGGACCGGGCGCGGGGCAGCGCCTTCCGGCGGGTTTCGCGAAAAGTGCCGCCCCCTGCCGATACGTTCCGGGCGTGGCGAGCGACGAAGCCGGAGCCGTGCGGATCTACGCGGCGGGGAAAGGCGGCGACCACCCGGGACCGGGCGGCTGGTCCGCGCTGCTGGCCTACGGCGACCATCGGAAAACCCTCACCGGCGGGGCGGCGGACACGACTGCCGCCCGGATGGCGCTGACGGCCGCGGTAGAAGCACTCGAAAGCCTGAAAAGACCGGTCCGCGTGCACCTCTACGGCGACAGCGAGCATCTCCGCGCCGCGCTGGACAGCCAGGGGCCCGACGACCTCGTCCCCCGGCTCCGCGCCTGCGCTGCCCGGCACAAGATCACCTGGCGGGCAGCCGGGGACCCGGCCGCCCGCACCCAGCTCGCCGAACTGGCCGGCCTCGCGACGGCAGCCCGCCCCACCGGACGCCCGCCCGCGCAGCCGGAGGACGGCGAATGCCGGCACGGCATGACGAAGGCCTACTGCGCCGACTGCCGCCAGCTCGACGCCGGCGTGCTGCCGACCGGCTACCGCACGGCGGGCGGCAGCGCCTACCACAACGACGACGGCTGCTACTGGCTGCGCAGGGGCCAGCAGCGGCAGGAGCGGATGGGCCGCCACACCCACGAGATCGTCCGGATCGCCCGGGCGTCGGTGCTCCCTGGCGAACTCGAACCGTGCGAGCACTGCTGCACGACGGAATGGCTGCGACGGAATCGGCGCGGCTGAGGACTCAACCGGACTGCATGACGCACCGGACCCGGTCGAACCGGCCCTCGGCGAGGTCGTCCTCGCGGATCAGCCAGTACAGAACGCCGGCGTCGCCCCACGTGAGGCCCGCGTCGCCGTCGCTGTCGATCTGGGCGAGCAGGGCCCAGCGCAGCGCTTCGCCGGCGAGAGCGGACTCCGACGCGTCCTCCGGCAGGACCGCCGCGGCGACCTCGTCCTCCGGCGGCCCCTGCACCGGCCAGGTACAGCCGCCGATCTGGTGGTAGGGCGCGGCTGAGGACTGCCGGAGCAGGTCGAAGAACTCCTCGGACCAGTTGTCCGGATCGGAGAGCGGAAGCCCGTCGCCGGCGAGCGTGCGGCGCAGCACCTCCTGCTGGGAGTTCGGGAAGGTGCCGGCGATTTCCCCGGACAGCTCCAGCCGCGGATAGCCCTCGACGCCCTCCGGCGCGGCCCGTTCCGCGGTCTCGGCGCCGGCCGGGACGACCGCGACCCCGCCGAGAGAAGTCAGGTCGACCGGCCCCTCGGCCTGGAACCAGTCGTCGCAGTAGAAGAACAGCAACGAACCCGAAGCGGGCAGCTCGATCCCGCCGGGCACTCGGGGCAGCGCCGCGCAGTCCACCGACGCGACGAAGTTCATCGGCAGCTCGCCGCGCCAGACTGGCCATTCCACGTCCGCGGGCAGCGCGGGGTTGCCGCCGAGGCTGCCGACGCGCACGCCGTTCCCGCGGGTGTTCAGCCGCACCGCGGGCCGGAACACCGTTTCCCACGCCTGCGCCACGTCCGGCGGAAGGTTCTCGCGCGCCAGCTTGGCGAGCGGGTCGATCCAAGAGGTCATGGGGAGATCTTGACAGCAGGCACCGACAAAAACGGCCGTGTGGCCACCGCAGGGGTGATCCCGCTACGGTGGGGACTCGTGAACATCGCCGACACCTACACCGGACACGTCGAACCGGGCGGCGACGCCGCCCGCCGGACGCTGGACGGGCTCGCCATCACCAAGCTCTCCGTTGGCCCGATGGACAACAACGCGTACCTGCTCGTGTGCCGCGAGGAGAACGAAGCGCTGCTGATCGACGCGGCCAACGACCCGGAGCGCATCTCCGACCTGATCGGCCACGGCCCCGACCGCCCCGCGCTGCGCACCGTCGTGACGACCCACCAGCACCCCGACCACTGGCAGGCGCTGGGCGCGGTCGCCGGAGCGAACGGCGCGAACACCGCGGCGCACCCGCTGGACGCGGAACCGCTGCCGGTCCCCCCGGACTTCCTGGTCGAGCACGGAGACACCCTGAAGGTCGGCGCGGTGACGCTGGAGGTGATCCACCTGCGCGGCCACACACCGGGGTCGATCGCGCTGCTGTACCGGGATCCGTCCGGCCACCCGCACTTGTTCACCGGGGATTCGCTGTTCCCGGGCGGGGTCGGGAAGACTTCGTCGCCGGAGGACTTCGCCTCGCTGCTGGACGACGTGTCGTCGCGGATTTTCGACGAACTGCCGGACGACACGTGGTTCTACCCCGGGCACGGGGACGACTCGACGCTGGGCGAGCAGCGGCCGCACCTGGCGGAGTGGCGCGAACGCGGCTGGTGATCGGAGTTGTCTTGCCCACGCCGGTCGAGCGGCTAAGGCGGAGGCATTCCGATCGGCCTGCTGAAGGCCGCAGCTTCGACCGCTCCGGAAGCTTTTCCGCCGACGGCACGGGGCCGGGGAGCGGGAGCTCCCGCTGGGTCGGCGAAAGCGGTGATCCGCTTCGAGGAATCCGGCAAGGGCAGCGGTGCGTGGTTCCGCGGCTGTCGTGTCGCTGCCGGTACGTGAGTCCTGAACAGATCCGCGCCAGCGCCTCACGCCGCGCATACGAACGGCGGATCTCACGGCAGCGAACTGCTCCGAGGTCTTCTGCGTCCGCTTCGTGACCAGTCGCTCCGGCGCCGGACAGGAAGCCCTGTTTTCCTTGCGGCACAGGGAAAACGGGGCACTGTCCGGACAGACTCATTCCTCGGCCGCATCGTGCGATGCCGAACGCGACTTGGACATGATCGGCAGCCAGCATTGCAATGGAGACATGAATCTGCCGCGGGTCATCGCCGTCGAGGAACATGTCGCCACCGAGCAGTTCCTCAGCACCGCACACAGTCTCGACGTCCTCCACGGCGACCGGGCCGAAGTCGACCTCATGCGCGTGGTCGAAGCCCGGGAACCGTTTCGGTCGGCGCTCACCGGCCTGGAGCGGCGAATCGCCGCCATGGACGCTGCGGGACAAGCGATGGCGGTGCTCAGCATCAACCCGCCCGGCGTCCAGCCCTACCCCGCGGCCGCCGCCGTTCCGCTGGCCCGGGTGGTGAACGACGCCCTCGCCGACCTGGTGCGGCAACGCCCCGGCCGGTTCGGCGCTCTCGGGACCGTGGCCCCGCAGGATCCGGCCGCCGCCGCGGACGAGATCGAACGGGTCATGGGGTCGCTCGGACTGCACGGAATCATGGTCAACTCCCACACCGAAGGCCGGTACCTCGACGAGCCGCAGTTCGCCCCGCTGCTCGAAGCGGCCGAAGCGGCGAAGGCGCCCGTCTACTTGCACCCGAGGTTCCCGAGCATGCTTGCTCCGTACGACGCGTACGGAATGCAGGCCGCGGTCTGGGGCTATCAGGCCGAAGCCGGCCTGCACGCGATGCGGCTCATCCTGAGCGGCGTGTTCGACCGCCACCCAGGCCTCACGGTCGTGCTCGGCCACCTGGGCGAAGGCATCCCGTACTGGCTCAAGCGCATCGACAACCGCCATGCCTTCGCCGCTCGCGTCCCCGGAGCCGCGGGGACCATGCCGAAGCTCCGGCTCACGCCGAGCGAGTATTTCCGCCGCAACTTCGTCATCACCACCAGCGGCATCGACGACCCGGCCGTCCTCGCACTCGCCTTGGACGCGATCGGGGAGGACAACATCATGTTCGCCATTGACGCGCCTTACGAAGACACCGCTGAAGCCATGGCCTTTCTCCGGTCCGCCCCGTTGTCCGACGCGCAGCGAGCCAAAGTCGGCTGCCTCAACGCGGAGCGCGTTTTCAGCCTCCGGTGATCGCGGCGCCGATGCACTCGCCCAGATTCGAGACCAGCTCGGCAATGCCGGTCACGCCGCCGGAATCGGCGCTGGTACGGTCAGGCGATCTTCGCACCCGTCCCCAGGTCCGGGTCGTCGGTGAGGTCGAACGACATGAACGCTGGCGAGGCGCGCCAGGTACACCCCTTAGCTGCCGGAGTCGTCGATCACGAAGGCAGTGCCTCGTGTCCGATCGACCGGTCAGGCTGATGACCTCGACAATGGCAGCGGTGCTTCGACGATCGCGTGCTTACGTCCACGCGGTAGGCGACTGACTCGGCGAGCGGCATGCTGGCGCCTCGCCGCCCGCCGAGGCGCGCGTGCGCGATCAGCCGGACCTCACTGCCGCTCGTAAGGCAGCTTCTCCCCCGCCTCCACCGCGAACGGCAGGTGATTGCCCTCCGGCGGCAACGGGCACGTTGCGAAATCCGTGAACGCACAAGGCAGATTCACCGCCCGGTTGAAGTCCAAAATCACCGTCCCGTCCTCGGCAGCCTCGGCGACCGGCAAGGAACGGTTGGCGGCATAAGTAGTCACCCCGCTGGTCGCGTCAGTGAAAAGAATGCTGTACCCGCCAGTCTTCCCGTTGAACGCAGTAAGCGTGTACTCGACCCCGTCACGTTCGAAGACGACCCGCCCCGGCGCCGTGTAGACGTGCGACAGTCCCTCCACGACCGCACCCACAGTCGTCGGCCGGGGCTCGTCGAACGGCTCGAACCGGCCAGTCAGGACCCACGCCGGGTCGGGTTCGTAGGCGGGGACGCCGTGGAAGGCGTGCAGCACAGGCGCTTTCGGGTCGTGGACGCGGATCAAGTGACCCGACCGGCGCGCGATTTCGATTTCCACCGAGCCAGCCGTCACCCGGGTGCCCGCGCCGCTGTTCACCAGCTCGAAGCGGTGGACGTCAGTCAGCAAAGCGCCTTCGTGCCGCAACTGTCCGCCAGCCGGATCGACATAGGCGGCTTCGGCGTCCTGCCACCATCGGCCGGGCAGGCCGGGGTAGGTCCGCGGCGAATCCTCCAGCCAGTCGAGCGACACCAGCGCCAGCCAGCCGTACGGATCGGCCAGCGTCTTTTCCCGCTCCGCTTTCCAGTCCTGCCACGCCTGCGCGAACTCCACGGTCATATCGGGATCCCTTCAGTGAGTGTCCATCGCACAACACCGTCCCCGGCATGGCATTCCGTCTCCCAGCACGTGGGAACGGTAGGGTCGCCCGGGTGGCGGAGCAGACGGAACAAGCCGTGGAGATCTACACCGACGGCGCGTGCAGCGGCAATCCCGGACCGGGCGGCTGGGGCGCGCTGCTGCGCTACGGCAAGCACGAGCGCGAGCTGTACGGAGCCGAGGACACCGTCACCACCAACAACCGCATGGAGCTGATGGCTCCGATCCGCGCGCTGGAAAGCCTCACCCGCGCGTCCGTGGTGCGGATCTACACCGACAGCACGTACGTCCGCAACGGCATCCTCCAGTGGATGCCGCGCTGGAAGAAGAACGGCTGGCAGACGCAGGCGAAGCAGCCGGTCAAGAACGCCGACCTCTGGCAGCGCCTCGACACCGCCTGCCAGCAGCACGAGGTCGAGTGGCTGTGGGTCAAGGGCCACGCCGGGCTCCCGGAGAACGAGCGCGCGGACAAGCTCGCGGTCAAGGGATCGCAGGAAGCCGCCGCGGCCGGGGTGCGCCGGGCCCGCGGCTGAGCCGTGCGGGTCACCTCGCGAGCTTGGCCTAACCGCTTCGACAGGGTTCCGCGGACCGAGATCGCCGCGCGGTTTCACGAGACGGCGGCGCATCCCTGGTTCCGCCACCTCGCGGACATCGCCGGCGTGCGAAGGCGGCCGCCGCTTGGCAAAGCTGGCGTCGATGCGGGATCTGGTCGTCGCAGCCCGGCCCACCGACAAAATAATTAGTCTTGACAAAAATAAGCATCGGTTGGCAAGCTCGGCAGCATCAGAAAGCCGAGAGGACAAGCCATGCCGAAGTTCACGACCGTCGCCGAGTACGTCGCCGCGCAGCCTGAAGCGCTCCGCGAGGTCTATGCCGCGCTCTTGCCCGTGCTCGACGACGCGATGCCGCACCCGGCCGCGCTCTACCACGGCGCGCCCACCTGGAAGGCAGGCAGGAACCCGGTCTGCCTCGCGAAGGCGTACAGCTCATACGTGACGCTCGCCTTCTGGCGCGGCCAGCTGATCGACGGCGGCCTCGAACCGAGCGCCCGCGAAATGGCGCACGTCAAACTGCGCAGCGCGAAGGACGTCGACGCCAAGCAGATCGCCGCCTGGGTGCAGCAGGCCCTGGCACTGGAGACAGAATCAGCGGCGTGACGAACCCCTGCCCCTGCGGGCTGCCCGAGCCCTACGCCGACTGCTGCGGCCGATTCCACCGCGGCGACCAGAACGCCCCGACGGCCGAACGGCTGATGCGGTCCCGCTACTGCGCGTTCGCCGTCGGGGAGCCCGATTACCTGCTCGACACCTGGCATCCGGACACCCGCCCGAAACGGCTGCGGCTCGATCCCGCACAGGAGTGGACCCGGTTGGAGATCCTCGGCCGGACCGGCGGCTCGCTGCTGCAGAACGAGGGCACGGTCGAGTTCCGCGCGCACTACCGCCACCAGGGCCGCGACGATTCGCAGCACGAGAACAGCCGGTTCGTCCGCGAGGGCGGGCGCTGGTACTACGTCGACGCGCGCTAAGCGGAACCGCCGGGGAAAATCGGGCGAAAAGACCCCGTCGAGGTCTGTCCCCGGATGCTCCGGGCGGCTACTATCACCGGCAATCGTTAAGGAACTTTACTAACAATCGCCGCCGCCAGGAGCCCGAGGAGGACCGCTCGTGACCCCACGCCGGCCAAGAATGCCCGGACGGCTGTTAGCAGTCGCCGCCCTGACCGCAGCGCTGATCCCCGGAGTCGCCGGGGCCGCTTCGGCCGGGCCGGAGCCCGGCCGGGCCGCGATCCCCGGCTATCTGATCCAGTCCTCGGCCAAGGTGTCCGACGACGCCTCGGTGTCGAAGCCCGGCTTCGACGCCAACGGCTGGTACCCGGTCGGCTCGCAGTCGACGGTGTACGCCGGGCTGCTCGCCAACGGCCGCTACTCCGACCCGTTCTACTCCACGAACATGAAGAACGTGCCCGCCGCGGACTTCAAGGTTCCGTGGTGGTACCGCGCCGACATCAAGGTCGCCGACCCGTCCCAGCGCACCTACCTCGACGTCAGCGGCGTGCTGTCCAAGGCCGATGTCTGGGTCAACGGCACCCGCGTCGCGACCAAGGACGAGGTCAACGGGCCCTACACCCGGCACGACCTCGACGTGACCAAGCAGGTGCGCGAGGGCGTCAACAGCGTCGCGTTCAAGGTCTACCCCAACGACCCGAACAACGACCTGTCGATGGGCTGGATCGACTGGGCGCAGACCCCGCCGGACCAGAACATGGGGCTCGCGCGAGAGATCGTCGTCCGGCACAGCGGGCCGGTCGCGCTCCGCGGCGCGCACGTCGTCACGAAGCTGAACGTGCCCGCGCTCGACCACGCCGACCTCACCGCGAAGGCCGACGTCCGCAACGACTCCGACGCGCCGGTCCGCACCACGGTGTCCGGCACCGTCGCGGGCAAGCCGGTGAGCCAGGACGTTTCCCTTGCCGCGCACGAAAAGAAGACCGTCACCTTCCCGGTGATCGGCGTCGACAAGCCGCAGGTGTGGTGGCCCGCCGGCCTGGGCGGGCAGCCGATGCAGGAGCTGGACCTGACCGCCAGCGTCAGCGGGACCGCCTCCGACGCGAGCCGCTCCAGCTTCGGCATCCGCGACGTCAAGGCTCCGCTGAACTCCAGCGGCGGACGGCAGTACGTCGTCAACGGCAAGCCGCTGATGATCAAGGGCGGCGGCTGGTCCCCCGACCTGCTGCTGCGCTGGGACGCGGGCCGGGCGGCGGACAAGCTCGCCTACGTCAAGAACCTCGGCCTCAACACCGTGCGGCTGGAAGGCCACATCGAACCCGACGCGTTCTTCGACCTCGCGGACCGGATGGGCGTGCTGACCATGCCCGGCTGGGAATGCTGTGACAAGTGGGAAGGCCAGGTCAACGGCGACGAGAAGGGCGAGCCGTGGACCGAGGCGGACTACCCGATCGCCAAGGCGTCGATGACCGCCGAAGCCGAGCGGCTGCNAGCGGCTGCGCGACCACCCGAGCGTGCTGTCCTTCCACATCGGCAGCGACTTCGCGCCCGACGCGCGGATCGAAAAGGGCTACCTCGACGCGCTGTCGGCGGCGGACTGGCCCGCGGCGGTGATCTCCGCGGCTTCGGCCAAGGCGTCGCCGAAGCTCGACCCGTCCGGGATGAAGATGAACGGCCCGTACGACTACGTCCCGCCGAACTACTGGTACGACAAGGCGCACAAGGACGCGGGCGGCGCGTGGAACTTCAACTCCGAGACCAGCGCCGGGCCGGACATCCCGACGATGGACACGCTCAAGCGGATGATGACGCCCGCCGAGCTGGAAACGCTCTGGAAGAACCCGGCCGCGCCGCAGTACCACCGCTCCGAGTCGGAGACCTTCGCCAACCTGAAGATCTTCGGCGACGCGCTGGGCGGCCGCTACGGCAAGCCGACCAGCCTGGACGATTTCGTCCGCAAGGCGCAGCTGGCGCAGTACGAGAACGTCCGCGCGGAGTTCGAAGCGCACTCCCGCAACTTCACCGACTCCAAGGACCCGTCGACCGGGCTCATCTACTGGATGCTCAACAGCGGCTGGACGTCGCTGCACTGGCAGCTGTTCGACGCCTACCTCGACCAGAACGGCTCGTACTTCGGGGCCAAGAAGGCGAACGAGCCGCTGCACATCCAGTACTCGTACGACACGAAGTCGGCTGAGGTGGTCAACTCCACCGCGAAGAAGGCGTCCGGCCTGACCGCCAGCGTCGAGCTCTACAACACCGACGGCACGAAGAAGTTCTCGAAGACCAAGAAGAACCTGTCGGTCAACGGCGGCGGCGCGCACGCGAAGGCGCTCGACATCGGTAAGGTCAGCGGGCTTTCGTCCACCTACCTGGCGAAGCTGGTGCTCACCGATTCGGCGGGCAAGGAGGTCAGCCGGAACGTGTACTGGCTGTCCACCAAGGACGACAAGCTGAACTGGAGCAAGTCGGACTGGTACTACACGCCGACGTCCTCCTACGCGGATCTGTCCGGGCTGTCGAAGCTGGGCGCGGCGAAGGTGGGCACCACGGCGACCTCCGCCCCGGGTCCGGACGGCACCACCGTCACCACGGTGAAGCTCACCAACACCTCGCCGGGCAAGACCCCGGCGTTCATGGTGGACACGCACCTGGTGGACAGCGCGGGCGCGCCGGTCCTGCCGGTGAGCTGGTCGGACAACCAGGTCAGCCTGTGGCCGGGCGAATCGGTGACGCTCACCGCCACCTACCGCACCGCCGACCTGCACGGTTCGGCGCCGTCGGTGCGGGTCGCGGGCTGGAACACCGGCACGCGGACCGTCCGCGGCTAGGCGCCTCGTGCGGGGCAATCCCGGCGAGAACCGGGATTGCCCCTCACGAACCCCACAGCCGCCGCTGCTCCGCATCCGGATCGGACACGGTCGTGCTGACGTCGTCGAACACCCGCGTCACCCGGTCCTCCGGCGTATAGGCCGCCCACCCCGGGTCGCCGGTCGTCACGAACCGGACCCACGTCTCGAACATCTCCTTCGCCATCGCCTGCAGCCGTTCCGGATCGGGGCGGGCGATGGCGAACAGGAACCGCCAATTCGGGTTGCGGACGTCGTCGAAGACGAACGGCAGGTCCACCCCGTGCGCCGCGCCGAGGCCCTTCCCGCGCGGCGCGATCCGCCAGTCCAGCCGGTACATCCAGGCCGTGCCGCCCGCCGCGTGCTGGGTTTCGGCGAGCCGGATCGACGGCAGCCACCAGTCCCCCGCCGTGCGGACGCGGTTCACCAGCTGGTCTTCCGGCCAGTCCGGCAGCAGTTCCCGGTACGCCTCGGTCATCCGCGCGATGACGTCCGGTTCGAGCATCGTCGAGCCGGTGCCGAGCAGTTTCGCGCCGCCGGTTTGCAGCCAGGAGAACAGGTCCTGCTCGTCGGCCGTGGTGCCGGTGAGGATCCGGACTTCCCGAGCCGCCCGGTCCGCGACAGCTTCGCCGGGCCGCTGTGGCAGGAGATCTCCGTCGACCACCACCCGATACGGCACCAGGGTGCCGAGCTGAGCCGTGACCCGTTGCTGCGCGGTCAAAATCTCCGTGACCGGCAGCGTGCGCAGATCTCCCTTGCCCAGCTCGGCCAGCACCGCCTCGCCGACAGCTTCCGCCTCCGCCGGGGTGTGCACGACAGAACCGACACCGGTGCCGCTCTGCACGATCGCCTGGCTGAACAGCCCTCGCGCGGCCGGAACCGCCAGCAACGTCCCCACAGTGCGGCCGCCGTTGGACTGCCCGGCGAGCGTGACGCGCCGCGGGTCGCCGCCGAACGCGGCCACGTTGCCGCGGACCCACTCCAGCGCCAGCACTTGGTCGCGCAGCGAGAGATTCCCGTCGGAAACGCCAGGCAGCCGGAGCATGCCGAGCCCCCCGAGCCGATACGCGACGGTCACCACGACCACGCCGCGGCGGGCGTACGCGGAGGCGTCGAACTGGTGCGGCGCGCCCAGCACTCCGCCACCGCCGTGGATCCACACGAGCACCGGATACGAACCTGGCGCCTCGGGCGCGTAGACGTTGACGTACAAGCAGTCCTCGCCGCCGACGAAGCGCTTCCCGGTCACGTCGGGCTGTGGAGCTTTGGCCGCGAACTCCGTCGCGTCGCGCACCCCGGTCCAGGACGCCGCCGGCACCGGCGGCCGGAACCGCAGCTCCCCCACTGGCGGCTGCGCGAACGGCACCCCCAGGAAGAACCCGGCTCCGTTCCGCACCTCGCCGCGGACGGCACCGGCCCGCGTCTCCACCGTCGTCACGGACCGCAGCCTAACGCCGGCCCCCGCGCGTGCGCCGGGGCCGCGGGTGATGATTGTCCCGTGGAAATCGCAGCGGAATTGGTGGCGCTCGTCCTGACGGTTCTCCTGGTGACCGTCGTCGCGCGCCGGATGGACTGGCCGGCCCCGCTGTGCCTGGTCGCGGTCGGCGTCGGGGTGTCGTTCATCCCGGGGGTGCCGCAGTACGAACTGGACCCGGAGATCGTCCTCATCGGGCTGCTGCCGCCGTTGCTGTACTCGGCCTCGATCCAGACGTCGCTGATCGCGTTCCGCAAGCTGCGCGGGCCGATCGCGCTGCTGTCGGTCGGGCTGGTGGTGTTCACCGCGTTCGGCGTCGGATTGGCCGCCTGGCTGGTCGTACCCGGGTTGCCGCTGGCCGCCGGGATCGCGCTGGGCGCGGTCGTCGCGCCGCCGGACGCGGTGGCGGCGAGCGTGGTCGCCCGGCGGGTCGGGATGCCGCGCAAGCTCGTCCGGCTGCTGGAGGGCGAGAGTCTCTTCAACGACGCCGCCGCGCTCGTCGCGCTGCGGACCGCGATCGCGGCGATCGCCGGCGCGGTCAGCCTCTGGCAGGTCGGTCTCGACTTCCTCCTCGCCGCGGTCGGCGGGATCGTCGCCGGCTTCCTCGTCGGGCTGATTGTCACGTACGTGCGCGCGAAGCTGGAAGACACGCTCACCGACACCGCGCTGTCGTTCGCGGTCCCCTTCGCGGCGTACTTGCTCGCCGAAGCGGTGCACGGATCCGGCGTGCTGGCCGTGGTCGTCACCGGGCTGATCCAGGGGCACCAGACGCCGCGGATCCAGTCCGGGCCGTCACGGCTGGCGAGCAGGCTGAATTGGGAGACGGTCCAGTTCCTGCTGGAGAACATGGTCTTCCTGCTGATCGGCCTGCAAGTGCGGCGCATCCTGCACGAGGTCGGCAAGAGCGGGCTGTCGCTGGGGCAGCTCGCCGGGATCTGCGCCGCGGTGCTCGCCGCGACGATCCTGACGCGAATGCTCTGGATGGCCGGCATCGGCGTGGTGAAACGCCTCCTGAACACCCTGGGCGTGGAACGCGGCAAGGTGTGGCCGTGGCGCTATTCGGCGGTGATCGCGTGGGCCGGGATGCGCGGCGTGGTCACGCTCGCCGCGGCGTTCGTGCTGCCCGCCGACACCCCGCAGCGCGCGGTGCTCGTGCTGGCCGCGTTCGTCGTGGTGGCCGGGACGCTCGTGGTGCAGGGCATGACGCTGCCGCCGCTGATCCGCCGGTTGCGGCTGCCTCGGCCGGACCCGGCGGAGGACGCGCTCCAGGAAGCCGCCGTGCTGCACGACATGACCCGCGCCGCGCTCACGAAGCTGGAGGAGTTGCGCCGTCCGGAAGACCCGCCCGAGGTGATCGCGCGGCTGCGCGACCGGTTGCAGGGCCGGTCCGACGCCGCGTGGGAACAGCTCGGCCGGCAGAGCGCGCTCGCCGAAACCCCGAGCGACGCCTACCGCCGGCTGCGCGTCCAGCTGCTCGAAGCCGAACGCGACGTGTTCCTCAAGGCACGCGACCGAGGCAGTGCCGACGACGCGGTGCTGCGCCGCGTGCTGGCCCGGCTCGACATCGAAGAATCCATGCTCGACCGCGACGAGGAGGAACCCCCGGTGGCCGAACGCGAACTCAGCACCCCCGCCGCCACGGCCGGGTCCTGCAAGCACCTCAGCCACGAATGGCCGGACCAGGAGCCCAGTTCCCGGGATTCCTGCGCCGAATGCGTCGAGGCCGGGATGACCTGGGTGCACCTGCGCATGTGCCTGAAGTGCGGGCACGTCGCCTGCTGCGACTCGTCGCCGGGCAAGCACGCCTCGCAGCACTTCCACGAAACCCTGCACCCGGTGATGCGCAGCTTCGAGCCGGGCGAGACGTGGCGATGGTGCTTCGTGGACAAGCAACTCGGTTGAGCCGACCGGTTAGGGTCGGGGCATGAGCACGCCCGGACAGGAAGTCGAGTACCGCCAGCACCGCTTCAGCCCGCCCTCGGGCGCCACTGAGATTTTCCTGGTGCGCCACGGGGAATCGATGCCGCAACGGCTCAGCGAGCCGTTCGATCTCGTCGACGGCCAGGCCGACCCGGACCTCGCGCCGGAAGGCCGCGACCACGCCGCCCGCGTCGGCGAGCGGCTGGCGCCGGAACGCATCGAAGCGCTGTACGTGACCACGTTGCGGCGCACCGCGCAGACCGCGGCGCCGCTGGCGGAAAAGCTCGGCCTCACCCCGGCCGTCGAGCCGGATCTGCGCGAGGTCTACCTCGGCGAATGGGAAAACGGGCTGTTCCGCAAGCACACCGCCGAGGGGCATCCGCTGGCGCGGAAGCTGTGGGAAGAACAGCGGTGGGACGTCCTGCCCGGCGCGGAATCCGACGAAGCGTTCGGCCTGCGGATCCGGGCCGCGCTCACCCGCGTCGCCGCGGCGCATCCGGATCAGCGGGTCGCGGTGTTCACCCACGGCGGCGTGATCGGCGAGGTGTTCGCCCAGGCCAGCCGTGCGCTGGAGCGGTTCGCGTTCCTGGGCGCGGACAACGGATCGATCTCGCACCTCGTGGTGCACGGCGACAACTGGCTGATCCGCGGCTTCAACGACCGGTCTCATCTGGCGGCCCCGCCCGGCTGAGCCGGCGCGTCGCGGCGGACGAACCCCGCCGCGACGAGCTGCACCGTCACCAGCACGGCGACCGCCTCCGCGGCCAGCAGCCCGATCAGCACCAGCACCTGGGTCGTACCGGCTTGGAGCGGGCTCGCCCCGCCCAGCAGGACACCGACGTACGCGCCCGGCAAGGTCACCAGGCCAACCGTCCGGGTCTGATCGAGCGCCGGGATCAACGCGTGTCCCGCCGACGGACGGCAGATCTCCAGCGCGGCATGCCTCGGCAGGAACCCCAGCGCGAGCGCGGCTTCGTACTCGCCGTGGCGTTGCTTGAGTTCGTCGAGCGCACGGCGGGCCGCCTGCGACGTCGCGGTCATCGAGCCGCCGATCACGATCCCCGCGACCGGTACCACGGAGATCGGCTTCGCCGGGACGACGCCGGACCCGAGGACGAGCCCCAGCACCGGAAGCACGCCGGACGCCAGCGAGAGCGCGACCCACCCGATCCGCTTCGGCACCCCGATCCGGCTGGCCGACGTCGCGGCGGCGATGGCGAACATCGCGAGGACGAACAGGCCGGTCAGCCAGCCCGAACGCAGGATGACCGTGATGACCAGGGACACGAGCGCGAGCTGCGCGACGGCGCGGACGGCCGCGACGAGCACCGCCCGCCCTTGCCCGAGCTGCCCGAACCGGACGACGGCCGCACCCGCGAGCGTCAGCACCGCGAGCACGGCGATCAGCGCGGGCCCGAATCCGATCGCACCGTTCACGGGGTGATCCTGCCCCAGCCCGCGGTCCGGGACGAGGAGCCGGGGTGCTTCTCCCTGACCAGCACTGCCCCCGCGGGGTTTCTCAGCACCGCGGGGTGCGCGGGGTGCGCGGGGTGCGCGGGGTACGCGGGGTACGCGAGGTACGCGGGGTACGCGAGGTACGCGGGCTCCGCTTGCGCGCTGCGCTCGGCGCGCGCTCTGCCGATGCCTGCGCGGGGACAGAGAGCTTCGAGCCGCTCCGGTCAGGCGCTGCAGCTGAGCTGCCGGCCCTCCCCCGCCACCGATTTCTCGGCGACCACGTGCCCGTCCACCCGGATCCGGCACAGCAGCGCCCCGGCGCTCTGCGCGACCAGGCTGCTGAACACCGGCTGCTCGGACGGAGCCTTCCGCCGCACCGTCACCGACCAGGGCAGCCGCACCTCGGCCTGTTGTTCGAGGTCGCCGCCGGTCGCGACGTAGGTGAGGTTGTGCGCGACGTCCCCGCCGGTCAGCTCGTAGACGACCGTGCGGGTCACCTCGCGCACGATCGCCGGTTCGACGGTCACCGACGGCACCGACGCGGCCGGAGCGGGCCGGTCCGGGGTCGCTTTCGGCATGACATACCACGCGACAGTGACCGCGACGGCGATGACGCCGACCACGACCACCACGCTTCCGAGCGGCCGCAGCCTGCCCGATTCCCCCCGGGCCGCCGCGGGCCGGGTCGCGCCAGGAACACCCATGGAGAGGTCTTCTCTTCTCGAGCGCACTTCCCGCGAGTGCGACGTCTGGTTCTTCGCCAGACCGTTACACGGCGTTAGCCAAACCGCGAAAATAGCCCCCATTTCACCCTGATGGGGGTAGGGATCGTTCGCTCACGAGCACGGTCACCACGCACGATGCCGATGACGCTGGCGCAGCCCCTGGTTGACACAGGGTGATCAGTCGACCAGCCCGGCCTCGGCCAGCATCCGCAGCACGCGCTGTCCGGCGGGCGGGCAGGCGGCGGCGTCCGCGGCGCGCAGCCAGGCGGACTCGGCGATCTCCGCCGACGGCTCCGGCTCGCCTGCGTGGTCGGCGGTGTAGCAGGTCATCCGGACGCGGCGGCCGTCGGCGAATCCGTCGGCCTGCTCGTCGAGCAGCGCGAAGAAGCGGAAGCTGAGCGGGTCGAGCGCGACGCCCAGTTCCTCGCGGATCTCCCGGCACAGCCCCTCGACGTCGCCCTCGCCGGGTTCGCGCTTGCCGCCGGGGAGATAGAACTTCTCCTTGCCGGTCGTGCGGACGGACAGCAGCCGCCGGTCCCGCACGTGAACCCAGGCCAGAGCATCGATCGGGGTCATGGGCGCCATTCTGTCGTACCCGCGAGGGATGATCGCGGGGTGTACTCGGAAAGCCCGCCGCCGGACTCGCTGCGCCGCCTCGTGCGGTGCCGCTGGGAGTCGGCCGAGCCCGGCCCGAAGCGAATCGTCCCGGACGGCTGCGTGGACCTCGTCGCCGGCGCCGGCCAGGTGTTCGTGGCCGGACCGGACACGACGGCGTGGACGTCGGCGTTCCCGCCCGGCACGCGACTGCGCGGCCTGCGCTTCCGGCCGGGAGCGGCGGCCGCGATGCTCGGCGTGGGCGCGGACGAACTGCGCGACAGCCGGGTCCCGCTGCCGGACCTGTGGAACCGCCGCGGCGCGACCCTCGCCGACGAAATCCTCAGCGGCCGCGACCTCGCCGACGCGATGGCCGACGTCGCGGCAGAGCGGACGGCCGCCGCGGATCCGGTGGTGGAGCGGATGCTGGCGCACCTCGCCGCTGAGTTCGCGGGGAACGCCGGAGAGCTGGGCCGAGGCGAGGGAGAAGCCCCCTCCGCGCGATGGCTCGCGGACGGTCGGCCCGCCGGGCCGCCGACGCACCCGGGCGCGCGGCTTTCCTCGAATGCCGCCGAACCGTCCGCGTGGCGTTCGGCAGCTCCGGGCAGGCAACCCGCTCGGCATCCGACCGGCGACCAGGCCGCACAGCCTCCGGCTAACGCATGCCGAAGCGAACGGCAGGCGCGCCGGCGCTTCACCCTCGCAGTCGGCTACGGACCGGCCACCTACCGGCGGATCCTGCGCCTCCACCGAGCCATCGCACTGGCCCCGGCCGCCGCGACCCTCGCCGACCTGGCCGTCGCCGCCGGGTACGCCGATCAGCCGCACCTCATCCGCGAATGCCGAGCGCTCACCGGCCTCACCCCGGGCGCCTACTTCGCCGGGTAACTCACTCCGCCGCCAAATCCTGTTGCCGCGCGAGGAAATGCGCGGTCTCCACGGTAGCCGGATACAACGCCCGGTAATGCGCGTAAAACTCGTCGTACCGGTCCGCCCGGACCGGATCCGGCTCGATCACCTCGGCGACCGGGTTCCACGCCTCGATATCCGGCTCCAACCCGATCGCCACCGCCGCCAGGTACGCGTCCCCGAAGCACGCCCCGACAGTTTCCGCCGGAAGATGCTGCGGCGTCCGGGTCACGTCGCTGACGATCCCCGTCCACACTCGCCCCTGCGTGCCGCCGCCGACCGCGACCAAGCGGCGCGCGGGGGCACCCATCGCGGAAAGGTTGTGCCGCACCCCGTAAGCCGTCCCCTCCAAGGCCGCGCGGTACAGCTCCGCCCGGCCGTGCGACGTGGTCAGCCCGGCGATCATCCCGCGCGCCAGCGGATCCGGCACCGGAGTCCGTTCGCCCGCGAAGTACGGCAGCATCAGCAATCCGCGGCTTCCGGCCGGAACCTGACCGGCCGAAGCGACCAGTTCGGCGAAATCGCCGTCGAACAGTTCCCGCAGCCAGTCGGTGATCGCACCGGACGTCGCCATTCCCGCGGCCAGCGAAAAGCTGCCCGGGAAAACGCCGCGCGTCGCCCACAATCCGGACACCGGACGGGCCTCGGCGACAGCCTGGACGAGGAACATCGTGGTGCCGTACATGACCATCGTGTCGCCGGGGTCGCGCACGCCCGCGCTGGTCGCTTCGGCCCAGGCGTCGATCGTGCCGCAGGTGACCGGCAATCCGGCAGGCAACCCGGTCTCGGCGGCCGCCTCGGCGGTGACCGTGCCGGCGACCTCGGTCGGCCAGGCGAGCCGCGGCAGGTCGATTCCGGGCGCGACGAGCGCGGCCCAGTCCTGCGCCCAGCCGCCCGCGCGCAGGTCGTACATCGGGTCGCATTGGCTCGCCGAATGGTGGTCGAGCACGTATTCGCCGGTCAGCCGCTGGACGAGGTACGAACTCGCCATCAGGAACTGCCGGGCCCGCGCGGCGACGTCCGGTTCGTGCCGGTACAGCCACCGCCACTTCGGGCCGACCGCCTGGCTCGACAGCGCGCTCCCGCAGCGTTCCACAATGGACTCTTCGCCGAGTTCGGCGGTCAGCTCGGCGATTTCCGCGCCGGCCCGGGTGTCGACGCCGTAGAGAATCGCCGGGCGCAGCGGACGGCCGCCGGCGCCGGCGGGCAGCAGCACCGGGCCGATGCCGCTCACCGCGAGCCCGGCGGGTTTCCGGCCCTCGGCCAGCAATTCGCGCACCAGGTCGGCGAACGCGGCCCACCACACCGTTTCGGCGTCGTGCTCGAACCAGCCGGGGCGTGGACGGGAGGTGCTGTGCGGGCGGGCGGCGCGCGCCAGTACAGTGCCGTCCGCACCCACGAGGACGCCTTTCGAACTGGACGTGCCGATGTCGATGCCGAGCAACGGGCCCGGTTGCATCGCAGCACCCCCGGCAATCGGACGGTAAACGATTACCGGGACGGTATTCTGCCGTCACCGGGGTGTCAAGGAAGCCAGGACGAGGAGGCTCGGTGGCCACGATCAGCGACGTCGCCGCCAGGGCAGGCGTCTCGACCGCCACGGTGTCGCGGACCCTGAACGGCAAGTCCACAGTGGACCCGGAGCTGGCCGCCCGGGTGCTCCAGGCCGCCGAGGAACTCGGCTATCACCCGAACGGACTGGCGAGAAACCTGCGCCGCCAGGAAACCGCGGTGCTCGCGCTGATCATCTCCGACGTCGAGAACCCGTTCTTCACCTCGATCGCGCGCGGGGTCGAGGATCTCGCGCAGGTGTCGGGGTATTCGGTCGTGCTCTGCAACTCCGACGAGAACGAGGACAAGGAACGCCGGTACCTCGACGTCGCGCTGCAGGAACGCGTCGCGGGCGTGCTGCTCTCCCCCACCGGACCCGCGACGAGCGTCACCCGGCTGCGCCGGCTCGGCACGCCGGTGGTCGCGGTCGACCGGCCGCTGCCCGGCACCGACGGCGACCAGGTGCTCGTCGACACCCGCCGCGCCTCCCGGCAGGCGGCCCGGCATCTCGTCGCGAACGGCTACCGGCGGGTGGCGTGCCTGACCGGGCCGTCCGGCGTGCGCACCGCCGACGACCGGCTGTCGGGCTACTTCGACGCGGTCGGCGAGGAGAACGCGGTCTTCCGCCGCGCCGAATACCGCGCGGAAGGCGCGCGGCACGCCGCCGGGGACCTGCTGGAGCAGCCGGAGCCGCCGGACGCGCTGCTGGTCGCCAACAGCACGATGGCGATCGGGGTCCTGGAGGCGCTCGCGGAGCGGAACCTCCGCGCCGGACGCGACATCGGCATCGTCTCGTTCGACGACGCCCCGTGGACCACGCTCATCGACCCGCCGCTGACGGTCGTGGCGCAGCCCGCGTACGAGATCGGCCGGGTCGCCGCGCAACTGTTGCTGGCGCGCATCGCCGACAGCACCCGCGAGCCGGTCACCACGACCCTGGACGCGCAGCTGATCGACCGGCAAAGCTCGCACCGCTGAGCGGGAGAACCGCGGGCATTCCCGGAGAACCAGCCGGGCCCGGAGGGAAACGACGTGCCTGGCGGCCCGGCGGAGATCCGCCGAGCCGCCAGGCACGCCCCACCCCCTGTCCCCCCAGCTTCCGCCGCGGACGGCGGAGCGCGGGCCGCACCCGAGGGCGGGAAACCGATTACTCGTTCGCAACGTAAATCGGCGGTCCGGGAGTGTCAAGCACTCGAAAGCCTGGACAAGCCACCCGGTGCGGGGCAGACTGTCCCGAACTCGCCTACGCATCGTGTTGACTTCTGTGCGATGAGTGTCGATCTTTGGTGAATTCACCCACAAAAAGGCGAGAAACCGCACGAACCCGCACACACGCGCTAGGCTGAGCGTATGTCGATAGCGCTGGAGAACGTGCTCGCCAGAGCGGGCCTCAAGGCCGACGCGAACGAGTTCCTCACGCTCGTGGAGGACGCGGCCCGCAGGCTGTCGCCGCCCAACCCCGACCCCTCGCACTACTTCTCCCCCGACCAGCGGGCCGCGCTGACCGACGCGGGGCTCGACCTGAGCCCGCGCGACGAGGGCGAACCGGACTTCCGCGCGCGCACCGTCGCCGCGCACGCCGTGCTCGCCGACTCCGCCCTCTCGGTCGGCCAGGCCGCCGAGATGCTGAACGTCGACGACAGCCGGATCCGGCACCGCCTCAAGGAAGGCAGGCTCACCGGCTGGAAGGACCAGGGCTGGCGGCTGCCCGCGTGGCAGTTCAACGGCGCGGGCGTGCTGCCCGGTCTCGAAACCGTGCTGCGCGCCGTCCCCGGGGACCAGCCCGCGCTGGTCGTCGCCGCGTTCATGAACACCCCGCAGTCCGACCTGGTGATCAGCGACCGGCCGGCCACGCCGCGGCAGTGGCTGCTCGCCGGCGGCGACCCCGAGCAGGTGGCCCAGCTCGTCGCCACGCTCGGCTCGCCGTTCTGACCCGCTGACCTTCCCGCCTGCGCACCGCCCGCCCACCCGCGGCGCAGGCCCGCCCCCTGCCCCGACACAGGACGGACAACCACCCCCGCATGGCCCGGCTCCCCTCGCCTCCGGCGCGGTCGGCTCTGGTCAAGGGGCTGGACCGCAGCCACGACGTGGTTTCGGTGCAGCCCGAGACCCGGCTGGTCCGCATCTTCACCGCGCACGGCAACCATCCGCAGCAGTGGAACACTTTCCGCTACACCGGCCCGCTCCCGCACGGCCGGTTCGACCAGCAGCCGCCCGGCCGCGGCGGCCGTCCGGTCACCGACCCGGGCAACGGCGTGCTGTATTTCGGCCTGACCGTGCGCACGAGCGTCGCCGAGGTGTTCCAGACGACCTCGACGGTCGACCGCACGACGCGCGGCCCGCGGCTGGTCGTGGTGCGCCCGACGCGCGTGCTGCGGCTGCTCGACCTCACCGGGCTGTGGCCCACCCGGGTCGGCGCGTCGCAGGAGATCTCCAGCGGCCCGAAAAAGATCACCCAGGCGTGGGCGCGGGCGATCCGCGGCGCGATGCCGGACCTCGACGGGCTCTGGTACCGCTCGTCGATGGACGCGGGCAAGCCCTCGCTGTGCCTGTGGGACCCGCCCGCGGGCGCGGCGCTGCCGATCGCCCCGGACGTCCTGCTTCCGCTGGACCATCCGGGGCTCGACGTGCCGCTCGGGCGGGTGTGCGAGGAGCTGAACTACACGCTGCTCAGCTGAGCTGCCGGGACCACCAGTCCAGCACCGCCTCGAACCGCTGCACCCGGTGCCGCGGCTTGCCCGAGCGCGTCAGCTCGTGCCCCTCGCCGGGGAACAGCAGGAACTCCGTCTCGACACCGGCCTGGCGCAGCGCCACGAACTGCCGCTGCGCCTGCTCCAGCGGGCACCGCCAGTCCTGCTCGGAATGCACGACGGCGAACGGGATCCGCACGTCGGCGGCGTAGCTGAGCGGGCTGCGGCGCCGCTGCTCGTCGGGGTCCGCGCCGACGTAGCCCTCGGTGAAGTAGTAGCCGATGTCGGAGCTGCCCGCGAAGGAGTCCCACGCGTTCACCGCGCGCTCGCTCCACGCCGCGCGGAACCGGTCCGGGTGCTTCGCGGCGACCCAACTGGTCATGAACCCGCCGTAGGAACCGCCCATGATCCCGGTCCGCGACGCGTCGAGGTCCGGCCGCTCCAGCGCCTTGTCGAGCAGGGCGAGCACGTCGTCGACGTCGACGGTGCCCATGTTGTGCACGACCGAAGTACCGTGCGACTGCCCGTATCCGGCCGATCCGCGCGGGTTGCCTAGCACGACCGCGAACCCGGCCGACGCGTACACCTGCGCCTCGTCGAACACCGTCCATTCCTGCTGGGCGAACGGCCCGCCGTGCACCACGCGCAGCACCGGGTGCGGACCCTCGCCGTCGGGAAGGACGAGCCAGCCGTGCACCGGGTAGCCGTCCGGCGCGGTCGTTTCGAGTTCCACGACCTCGCAAAGCCCCTTGTCCCGCAAGGGCTTCGAGTAATCGGTGAGCACGCGCGGACCGTCCGAGCCGAGCACCACCAGCTCGCCCGCAGTGTCCAAATCGGCCACTACCGCGACAACCGTGTCGCCGTCCGCGGCGAATCCGTGGACCGCCGAGTGCCCGGCGTGCAGCACGCGCAAGTCGCCGAGCTTCGCACCGTCGGCGTCCGTCGGGATCGCCCGCAGTTCCACCGCACCTCGGTTGCGCACCGCGACCAGGACCTCGTCGCCGAGCGGAAGCGCCGGGCCGGAGCCGGGCTCGACGTCGACGGTCTCCACATCGGTCAGCCGCCGCGGTTTCCCGTCCGGCACGACTGCGTACAGCCCGGCGTTGGAAGCGACCACGACACCGTCCTCATGGGACGTGCCGAAGAAGTAGAGCGTGCCGTCCGCCCCGTAGACCGGCTGATCGGCGTACCCGGCGCAGACGGCGAGGACCTCGGGATCGCCACCGTCGACCGGGAACGCGACGAGGTCGTGCTCGCGCGTTTCCGTCCGGTCGAAGTCGTGCGGCACGATTACGACCACACGCTCGCCGTCCGGCGTCCAGACCGGCAGGCTGACGCTGTAGTCGCGCGGCGTCACCGCTTCCGGCTCGCCCGCTTCGAAGGTGTCGAGCACGAACAGCCGCTTCGGCCGGTCGCGCAGGAAACCGACGTTGTCGATGCGATAGTCGAGCCGCGTGATCAGCCGGGGCGCCTCGGCGGCTGGTTCCGGCGTGCGCTCGTCGGCGTCCTCGGTGCCGTAGCGGCCCGGCTCGGCTTCCCGCGCGGTGAACGCGAGCCAGCGCGAATCCGGGGCCCACACCGGCGCGTCCGCGCCCAGATGCAGCGACGTGAGCTTCCGCGATTCGCCGCCGTCGACGGGCATCACGTGCACCTGCGGACTGCCCTCGGCCCCCTTGCCCTCGCCTGCGCGCAGGAACGCGACCCAGCGGCCGTCCGGCGAGATCGCCGGCGACGAGTCGCGCGGGCCCTGGGTCCACGGCGATTCGCCGCCGGAGAGCGCGATCCGCCGGATCGCGCTGCGGTACTGGTCGGTTTCCAGGTCGGGTCTGCTCACCGCGGCGAGCAGGAGATCACCGCGCAGCGCGGGACGGCCGGGGACGGCGAGGACTTCGATGTCGGCAGGACGCATGCCGACGACCGTACCCGATCCTTAGCAAGGCGAACGACCTAGTTGGCCTCGACCGCCCGCCGTTCGTCGCGCCTGGCCTTCGCCAGGCTCAGCACCGTGGTCACGGTGAGGACGACGACGATCACGCCGAGGGACATCCAGTTGCTGATGTCCAGCCAGTCCGGCGCGAGGTGGTACTCGTGCAGCGCGTGCACCACCAGCTTCGCGCCGATGAAGGCGAGGATCACCGCGAGGCCGTAGCTGAGGTAGACGAGCTTCGTGACCAGCCCGCCGAGCAGGAAGTACAGCTGCCGCAGGCCCATCAGCGCGAAGGCGTTGGCGGTGAAGACCAGGAACGCCTCCTGGGTGATGCCGAAGATCGCCGGGATGGAGTCCACCGCGAACAGCAGGTCGGCCGAGCCGATCGCGACGATCACCAGCAGCATCGGGGTGATCTTCCGCTTGCCGTCTTCCTTCACCAGGTACTTGTGGCCGCGGTAGTCGTCGGTGACCGGGAAGAGCTTGCGCACCCAGCGGGTGAGCGCGTTCTCGTGGTACTCCTCCTCGCCGCCGCCGTTGCCGCGCAGCATGCTGATCGCGGTCCACACGAGCACCGCGCCGAAGACGAAGAAGACCCACACGAACTGGTTGATCAACGCCGCGCCGACCGCGATGAACACACTGCGCATGCCGAGCGCGAGCAGGATGCCGACGAGCAGCACGCGGTGCTGGTGGATCACCGGCACCTTGAACGAGGCCATGATGACCATGAAGATGAAGAGGTTGTCCACGCTCAGCGAGTACTCGGTGATGTACCCGGTGAAGAACTGGACCCCGGGGTCGTGCCCGGCGAAAAACCAGACGCCGGCTCCGAACAGGACGGCGCAGGCGATGTAGAAGATCACCCAGCGCGCGGCCTCGCCGGTGGTCACCTCGTGCGGCTTGTGGTCGACGATCACCAGGTCGATGGCGATCAGCGCGAGCAGCCCGCCGACTGTCGCGAACCACAGCCACAGGGGGACAGTCATCTCAGAAACCTCCGGATAGTGCGCAGCAGCAACTAACCGGAGGTCTCTCCCGCCGGTACGAGACCGGCCGGCGGTGCCGGGGACCTCGGCGAAGGACTCGCCGGGTGCACCGTGCTGACGACACCGCCGCGAAGGAATACTCCCCTCACAGCGCGTTCAGTCTGCCGGTTACGGGCTGCGAACGCCAGCGGGGGTTGCCCACGTCACCGGACTGGTCGTGTTTTCTTCGTCACGGGGCATCGGACCCGCCGGGGTCTCGTGAGTGGCAGTGCCGGTGAGAACCGGCACTGCCACTCACGACAAGGTGAACTGTGTCTGATCCGTGTGAGGCCGGATGCCCGTTCTCAGCGAAATCGTCATAACGTCGCATCGTGCCCCGAATCCCGCTTCCCCGCACCCGCGGCTCCCGGCTCGCCGCCGTCGCCGCCGTGGTGCTGGTCGCCGCCGCCGCGGTGACCGTCTGGGCGACTCGCGACCGCGGTCCCGCGCCGATCCGGACCCAGGACGCCTTCGTCTCGATGCCCGCCGCACCAGGCTCCCCCGACCAGGTAAGGATCGACACGACGACCTACTACCCCGAACACTCCCCCGCGCCCGCCGTGCTGCTCGCGCACGGCTTCGGCGGCGACAAGTCCAGTGTGGACCCGCAGGCCCGCGAACTGGCGCAGCGCGGGTTCGTGGTGCTTACCTGGTCCGCGCGCGGATTCGGGCACAGCACCGGCAAAATCGGGCTGAACGACCCCGACGGCGAGGTCGCCGACGCGCGCCGGCTGGTCGACCGGCTGACGGCGAGCCACGACGTGGCGACCGGCTCCGACGGCGCGCCCGAGATCGGCGTGACCGGGGCGTCGTACGGCGGTTCGCTGTCGTTGCTGCTCGCCGGGACCGACCATCGGGTGCGCGCGCTCGCGCCGGTGATCACCTACAACGACCTCGGCCAGGCGCTCGTGCCGAACGCCGCGGCGGCGACCGCTCCGCCGGCGAAGACTCCGGCGGCCGGCGCGTTCTCTCCGGACGGCGTCTTCAAGAAGAGCTGGGCGGGCATCTTCTTCTCCGCCGGTTCGGGTGCGGCCGCGGCGAGCACTCCCTCCACCGAAGCGCCGGAAGCGGGCCAGAAGACCAACGACAACGGCAGCACCGCGGGAAACAGCGGCGGTACCGCGCCGCAAGCCGCCGCGCCGCCGGCCGGCGCACGAGCTGAGCGGCCGTCGGCGGATCCGTGCGGCCGGTTCACCGCGGCGGTGTGCAAGGCGTACTCGGAACTCGCGACCACCGGCAGGGCCAGCCCGGAGACGGTCGCGCTGCTGCACCGAGTCTCCCCCTCGTCGGTCACCGGCAAGATCACCGCGCCGACCCTGCTCGTCCAGGGCGAGAGCGACACGCTTTTCGGGCTCGACCAATCCGACGCCACCGCGCGGCAGATCGTCGCGGCGGGCGGGTCGGTGCGCACGATCTGGTACACCGGCGGGCACGACGGCGGCATCCCCGGACCGCAGTTGCGCGCGAAGATCGGCGACTTCCTGTGGTCGTCGCTCACCGGCCAAGGCGACCCCGGCCACGGATTCAGCTACGACGTCCAAGGCACGTTGCGCGCCAACGGAACACCGTCCGTGCGGACGATCAACGCCGCCGCGTACCCCGGGCTCGACGCCGCTGGTACCGAGCGGAAGCAGGTGGCGCTCACCGGTCCGGCGCAGCCGATCGTCCGGCCCGCGGGGGCGAACCCCGCCGCGGTGAGCGGAATTCCGGGGCTCAACGGGCTCGCGGCGGGCACCTCCCGGCTGGCTCCGCTGTTCAGCAGCGACCCGCCGGGGCAGGCCGCGCAGTTCGGCACCGCACCGTTCGACAGCCAGGTGCTGCTGTCCGGTTCGAGCACAGTCCGGTTGCAGGTCGCGACCGACCCGGCGCATCCGCAGCCGGAAGCGGTGCTGTTCGCGAAGCTCTACGACGTCGGCCAGGACGGCACTCGCGTGCTGCCCGCGAACGCGGTCGCGCCGTTCCGGGTCACCGGGCTGCCCGCGGACGGCACGCCGGCCGACGTCACAGTGACGCTGCCGGGTGTCGTCCGGCCGATCGACTCCGGGCATTCGCTGCGGCTCGTGGTGGGCACGACCGATCAGGCGTACTCGGCGCCGACGCAGCCGGGGGTGTTCCGGGTCGGGCTCGCACCGGGCGCGACGCTCGCCCTTCCGGTGGTGCCCGGCGCTTCGGTCGGCACTCCCCTGCCGGTCGGGCAGCTGATCGGCATCGGCGCGACGCTGCTGATCGCGCTCGCGGTCGTCGCGGTCGCGGTGATCCGCCGCCGCCGGGCGCACGACGTCGACCCGGAACTCGCGGACACCCCGTTGGTGATCAAGGGGCTGCGCAAGCAGTACGCGGGCGGGTTCACCGCGGTGGCGGACCTGTCGTTCCGCGTCGAACCGGGCCAGGTGCTCGGCCTGCTCGGGCCCAACGGCGCGGGCAAGACGACCACGCTGCGGATGCTGATGGGCCTGATCACGCCGACCGCGGGCGAGATCCGCGTGTTCGGCCACCGGATCGCGCCGGGCGCGCCGGTGCTGTCCCGGATCGGGTCGTTCGTCGAGGGCTCCGGGTTCCTGCCGCATCTGTCCGGCAAGGCGAACCTGGAGCTGTACTGGGCGGCGACCGGGCGGCCGGCCGGGAAGGCGCATTTCACCGAGGCGCTGGAGATCGCCGGGCTCGGCGACGCGGTGCACCGGCGGGTGAAGACCTACAGCCAGGGCATGCGGCAGCGGCTCGCGATCGCGCAGGCGATGCTCGGGCTGCCGGAGCTGATGGTGCTCGACGAACCGACCAACGGGCTCGACCCGCCGCAGATCCACCAGATGCGCGAAGTCCTGCGGCGCTACGCCGCCACCGGGCGCACCGTCGTCGTCTCAAGCCATCTCCTGGCCGAGGTCGAGCAGACGTGTTCGCACGTGGTGGTCATGCACCGCGGGAGGCTCGTGGCCTCGGGCGAGGTCGGCGAGCTGGCGGCCTCCGGCGGCGAGGCCACGTTCCGGGTCGGCGACCCGGCGGCAGCCGCGGCGACGCTCAAGAGCGTCGGCGGGGTGTCGGACATCGAGACCGACGGCGATCTGGTGCACGCGAACCTCGACGGGCTGCCGCGCGCCGACGCGGTCGCGGCGCTCGTGCGCGCCGGGATCGCGGTCGAGCAGGCCGGACCGCGCCGACGGCTCGAAGACGCGTTCCTGCAGCTGGTGGGAGAGAATTCATGAGCGAGGGCAACGGTTCCGGCGGCGTGCACACCGACCCGGCCGCGCTGCGGGAACTGAGCGAGCTGGCCACCGCGGAACCGGCCGAGGCCGGCCCGGACGGCGCGGTCGCGGGCTACCGGGCCGGCCGGACGCTGCGGCTGGGCGTGGAGCTGAAACGGCAGCTGCGCCGCAGGCGGACCCAGCTGGTGCTGGCGTTCGTCGCGGTGCTGCCGTTCATCCTCGTGGTGGCGTTCCAGATCGGGCAGTCGAATCCGAACCGCCGCTCCGGCGGGTTCGTGGACCTCGCGACGGCGAGCGCGCCGAACTTCGTGGTGCTCGCGTTCTTCGTGTCCGGCACATTCCTGCTGCCGATGATCGTCGCGTTGTTCTTCGGCGACACGATCGCGAGCGAATCGTCGTGGTCGAGCCTGAAGTACCTGCTGGCGATCCCGGTGCCGCGGCACCGGCTGCTGCGGCAGAAGGCCGCGGTGTCCGGGCTGCTGTCGATCGCGGCGCTGGTGCTGCTGCCGGTGGTTTCGCTGCTGGTCGGCATCATCTTCTACGGCGCGGGCGACGCGATCAGCCCCACCGGCGACGCCGTCGGCTTCGGCGACAGCCTGCTCGCGCTGCTGATGTCCACTGTGTACATCGTGGTGCAGCTGGCCTGGGTCGCCGGGCTCGCACTGCTGCTCAGTGTCTCGACGGAGGCGCCGCTCGGCGCGGTCGGCGGGACGGTGCTGGTGGCGATCCTGTCGCAGATCCTCGACCAGATCACCGCGCTGGAGGGGCTGCGGAACTACCTGCCGACGCATTACTCGTTCGCCTGGATCGACTTGATCTCCACCGACATCGACTGGACGAACCTGGCCAGCGGGGTGCTGTCGTCGGTTATCTACACGACAGTGTTCCTGCTGCTGGCGGGCCGCCGGTTCGCGCGCAAGGACGTCACCAGCTAGGCGGATGTCCGGTACGGTTCGGCGCGTGACGATCCACCTGGAACTCGATGCCGGCGTCGCACTCGTGACCCTCGACCACGGGCGCGGCAACACCCTCGACACCGCCACCTGCAAAGAGCTGGTGATCAGACTCGAAGAGGCCGACGCGGCCGGGGCGCGCGCCGTCGTGCTCACCGGGTCCGGCGACATGTTCTCCGCCGGAGTGGACCTGGTGGCGCTCGACGAAGGCGGCGCGCGCTACGTCGGCGATTTCCTGCCCGCGCTGTCGGACGCGTTCCTGGCCGTTTTCGGCTTCCCGCGCCCGGTAGTGGCGGCGGTGAACGGCCACGCCATCGCGGGCGGCATGGTGCTGGCCGCGGCGTGCGACCACCGGATCGCCGCGGACGGCCCCGGCCGCATCGGCGTGACGGAACTGCTGGTGGGCGTGCCGTTCCCGTTGTCGGCGCTGGAAATCCTGCGCTGCACGTACGGCACGACGCCACTGCCGTCGCTGATCTACAGCGGCGCGACGGTCACCATGTCCGACACGCTCCCCCGCGGCCTGATCGACGAGATCGTGCCCGCCGACGACGTGCTCACCCGGGCCCGCGAACTGGCTTCCCGGCTCGGCGAACTGCCCGCGGAGGCCTTCGCGCACACGAAGCAGCAGCTGCGGCAGCCGTACCACCAGCGGATCGCGGAGAACCGCGTTTCCGACGACGCGCAGGTAGAGCGTTTGTGGCGGTCCGAACCGGCACTCGCGGCGGTGAAGGCGTACGTGGAGAAGGTGCTGAAGCACTGACCCTTGCGGCGGGTGTTCGCCGGTGGCGGCCGCGGACGGGAGACTTTCTTGCCTCGGCTCTGCCCTCGAACCCATTGCTTCGGGCGCATGTTTCTGTGAAAGTCGATACGAGGGTCCGGGAACCGGGGGTGCCTCAGCTTGGAGCGCACCCCCGGCTGGGGGCCCGCCCGGCTGATCGCCGTCAGTTCTCCTCTAGCTTGACCAGCTCCAGGTCGGTCTGCGGGAAATCGTCGCCGATGCNCGCCGATGCAGAGCAGCGGTTCTCCGGCGATCATCGCGGCCGCGTAGGTGAGGCAGTCGCCGAAGTTCAGCGCGGCGGGATGCCTGCCCTTGCCATAGCGCAGGTACGCGGTCTGCGCGGTCCGCCAGTGCGCTTCGCCGAACGTGAGGATGTCGAACCGCCGCCGTTGCAGGAACGAAGCCAGCAGCGTGGCTCCCCGCTCGCCTTCCTTGTGCGCCAGCACGATCGAGGTCTCCGCCAGGGTCGGGGCCCCGATCCGGCATTCCTCCGCGCCGCCGATCGCCCGGGCGATCGGCACCGCCAGCGGTTCGCCCATGAGCACCGCCACGATCGCGGAACTGTCGATGATCACACGCCACCCGGCCCGTATCCGAGGATTTCCTCGCGCTCGGCCTTGCTGACCGGCTTGCCCCGGTTCTCCGGGGAAACCTGCGGCCAGATCTCCTCCTGCAGGAAGCGCACGAACTCGTCCGCGTTCCGCTCCGCGCGCCGCTGCGCGACCAGCCGGTCCCGCATGATCCGCAGCGACTCGCGGACCGCCCCGGTTTTGGTGGTGCCGGTCAGCTCAGCCACTTCGGCGGCCAGGCGCTCCGTTTCCGGATCTTTGATGTTCATCGCCATGGTGGAATGGTACCCCGCGAGGGTGTAATTACTTGATTCCGGCCGCGTCCATCCCCCGCAGTTCCTTCTTCAGGTCGGAAACCTCGTCGCGCAGCCGGGCGGCCAGTTCGAACTGCAGGTCGCGGGCGGCCTGCATCATCTGGTCGGTCATCTGCTGGATCAGGTCGGCCAGTTCGGCGCGCGGCATCGACGACACGTTCTTGTCGGTGAGCATGCCCGAGCTGCGCACGCGGTCGCCCTGTTCCGGCTTCTTGCCGCGCGAGGCGTTGCGGCCCGAACCGCCGACCGCGACCGCCTCGTCGGAGTCTTCCGCTTCGGTGTAGACGCGGTCGAGGATGTCGGCGATCTTCTTGCGCAGCGGCTGCGGGTCGAGGCCGCGCTCCTCGTTGTAGGCGACCTGCTTGGCGCGGCGGCGGTCGGTCTCGTCGATCGCGTACTGCATCGAATCGGTGATCTTGTCCGCGTACATGTGGACCTCGCCGGACACGTTCCGCGCCGCGCGGCCGATGGTCTGGATCAGCGAGGTTCCGCTGCGCAGGAAGCCTTCCTTGTCCGCGTCGAGGATCGCGACCAGCGACACCTCGGGCAGGTCGAGGCCCTCGCGCAGCAGGTTGATGCCGACCAGGACGTCGTAATCGCCCGCGCGCAGCTGGCGCAGCAGCTCGACCCGGCGCAGCGTGTCGACCTCCGAGTGCAGGTACCGGACGCGGATGCCCAGCTCCAGCAGGTAGTCCGTGAGGTCCTCGGCCATCTTCTTGGTGAGCGTGGTGACCAGGACCCGCTCGTCCTTGTCCGCACGCTCGCGGATCTCGTGCACCAGGTCGTCGATCTGGCCCTCGGTGGGCTTCACGACCACCTTCGGGTCGACCAGGCCGGTGGGCCGGATGACCTGCTCGACGAACTCGCCGCCGGTCTGCCCCATCTCGTACGGGCCCGGCGTCGCCGACAGGTACACCGTCTGCCCGATCCGGTCGGAGAACTCCTCCCAGGTGAGCGGCCGGTTGTCGACCGCGCTCGGCAGCCGGAACCCGTAGTCGACCAGGTTGCGCTTGCGGCTCATGTCGCCCTCGTACATGCCGCCGATCTGCGGCACCGTCTGGTGCGATTCGTCGATGACCAGCAGGAAGTCTTCCGGGAAGTAGTCGATCAGCGTGGCGGGCGCGGAACCCGCGCCGCGGCCGTCGATGTGCCGCGAGTAGTTCTCGATGCCGGAGCAGAAGCCGACCTGGCGCATCATCTCGATGTCGTAGGCGGTGCGCATCCGCAGCCGCTGGGCCTCCAGCAGTTTGCCCTGCTTCTCCAGCTCGGCCAGCCGCTCCTCCAGCTCGGCCTCGATGCCGCGGATCGCCTTCTCCATCCGCTCCGGCCCGGCGACGTAGTGCGTGGCCGGGAAGATCCGGACCTCGTCGACCTCGCGCACGATGTCGCCGGTGAGCGGGTGCAGGTAGTACAGCTTGTCGATCTCGTCGCCGAAGAACTCGACGCGGATCGCCAGCTCCTCGTACGCCGGGATGATCTCCACCGTGTCGCCGCGGACGCGGAACGTGCCGCGCGCGAAGGCGATGTCGTTGCGCGAGTACTGCACGTCGACCAGCGCGCGCAGCAGCACGTCGCGCTCCACCGTGCCGCCGACCTCCAGTTTCGTGGACCGGTCGAGGTACGACTGCGGCGTGCCCAGGCCGTAGATGCAGGACACCGACGCGACCACGATGACGTCGCGGCGCGAGAGCAGGTTCATCGTGGCGGAGTGGCGCAGCCGCTCGACGTCGTCGTTGATCGACGAGTCCTTCTCGATGTAGGTGTCCGTCTGCGCGATGTACGCCTCGGGCTGGTAGTAGTCGTAGTAGCTGACGAAGTATTCGACCGCGTTGTGCGGGAACAGTTCGCGCAGCTCGTTGGCCAGCTGCGCGGCCAGCGTCTTGTTCGGGGCCATCACGAGCGTGGGCCGCTGGACGCGTTCGATCAGCCACGCGGTGGTGGCCGATTTGCCGGTGCCGGTGGCGCCCAGCAGCACGACGTCTTTCTCGCCCGCCCTGATCCGGCGTTCGAGATCGTCGATGGCCGCGGGCTGGTCGCCCGCGGGCTGGTACTCGCTGACGACCTCGAACCGGCCGCCTTCACGAGGCACCTCGGAGACGGGGCGGAAGTCGGACTGGGCGAGGACGGGGTGTTCGGTTGCGAAAGCCACGGGAACCAGGGTAGGCCGGGGCACCGACAATTTCCGCGACCCCGCCTTGAGCTGGGGATCTATCGCCCTGGCGGGCTACCCGAGCAGCCGTGCGGGAACCCTGGGCCCTGCCAGGGCCTTAACCCGGTGCCGCAGGCGCGGTACGAGGTGCACCCGCCCAAGACCGAGGCCGGTACGCCGGATTTGCCCGTTCGTGAGGGAACCCTGAGGGAATCAGATTCCCTCAGGGTTCCCCTCACGAACCTCAAGACGCGCATCAAGCGGGCAGTTCGGCGGAGCCTTCGCGGGTGTCCAGCCGCGGCGCCCGGGGGTCGCTGACCCAGGCCAGCCCCTTCGACGCGGGCAGACACGCCTCGACCACACCCACAGTGCCGCTGCCAAATTCCAGACATGGGGAATCAGAGCCCCGCGGGGTTCCCCTCACAGACCTTCCGGCTCAGCAGCTGCAGCAGTCGCAACCGTCACAGCAATCACAGCAGTCGCAGTCGCAGGCGTTGTCGTGCGGTTTGCCGCTCCACGGGCCCGGGTACGGGTCGCGGCAGCAGAACTGGCAGGAACAGCACATGTAGGTCGCGATCGCGCAGCCGGAGAAGAAGTTCCGGTTTTTCGGCGGGACCGCGAACTTCGGCGCCCAGCAGCCGCCGCCCTTGCCCTCCGGCGAGCCCCCGTCCGCCGGCGGTTCGGGGCCGTCCGGCCCGCCTGGTCCGCCCGGGCCGGACGGCCCCGCAGGACCGCCCGGCCCGCCGGGACCCGGCATTCCGGCAGGTCCGTAACCCGGCGCCGGAGCGCCGTACCCCGGCGGCGGCCCGTACCCAGGCATCCCCGAAGGCGCACCGGCCCCCGGCCCGTACGGCGACTGCCGCGGCGCGGGCCCCGGCCCGATCCACCCGGGCGGCGGCTGCTGACCGTGCAGATGGTGATGCCCGAACGCCCGCCGCACCGCCTGCCGCAGCTCGTGCACCAGCAGCGCGTGCACCAACGCCGAATCGGCGAACTCCGCCTCGCGCAACGCCAGCTCGACCCCGAGCACCGCGTCCGAGCACAGCCGATGCGCCTCGTCCAGCGCGGTTCCCGTGGCCAGCAACGGATTCCAGGACCCGGACGCGGCGTCGGGAGCCAGGTCCTCCACCGCGTCGAGCAGGTGCGCCACCCGGCCGAACAGCCAGCACCGCGGTCTGCGCGAACGCCGCGGACGACGCCAGCTCGGCCGGTTCGGTCGCCAGCAGCGGCGAGTCCCCGGCGCGAATCGCGCGTTCCAGCTCGCCCTGCCGGCCGACGGCTTCGGTCAGTACCGCGGTGTCGAAGCCGATGCCCGCACCCGTCCGGCCGCCCTGCGCGGCCCAGCGCCGGGCGAGCAGTCTCGCCGCTCCAGCTACCGGACGCCGGGCGAAAGCGCCGTCCCGGTCGGCGACGTGATCGTCCACCTTCGCCGAGGCCAGCACCAGCGACACCGCCGCGGCGAGCCGGGCGCCGTCGCCGACCGCGACCGACGCCGGGCGCATCGACCGCAGCGGGCACGGTCCCGCGCCGCGCCGGGGTCCGCTCGGCGTCTGTGCCTCGACCAGCGCCGACACGATCAGCGCGTCGTAGTTCGTCACGACCCGGGCGAGCTGCCCGTGCTGGTCGCGCAGCGCGAGGCAGAGGCCGCACAGGTGCGCCGTCCAGTCCGCGTGAAGCCGCCCGGCCAGCCGATGCCGGCAGGGTCTGATGATCCCGAACAAGTGCGTGTCCCCCAGGAGAACCGAATGACCCGGGAACTTTAACCCCTCGGCCAGGCCCCTGACCCGGGTTCCGGCGATTCTCCGAAGGGCCGGGGCAAGGCAGGATGGGCGGATGACCGATCTGCACCCGCCCAAGGTCGAGACGTTCGACCCGGCCGCCCGCGTGAACGTCGACAACAAGGGCATCCGCCGCGACGTGGACGAGTTCCGCGAGGAGCCGTTCGGCCTGTACCTGGCGCGGCCCGCGCCGGGGCGGGCGCAGTTCCACTACCTCGAGTCCTGGCTGCTGCCGGGGCTCGGACTGCGGATCACCGACTTCTGGTTCAGCCCCGGCCACGAACGCGACCAGGACTTCTACCTCGACGTCGTGCGCGTGCACCGCGACGGCCCGCGCTGGGTCGCCACCGACCTCTACCTCGACCTCGTGCTCAAGGACAAGATCTCGGTCCGGGTGATCGACACCGACGAACTGCTCGCCGCCGTCGCCGGGAACCTGCTCTCCCAGGAAGAAGGTGAGTACGCGCTCGAAGCCGCCTACGCCGCCGTCGAGGGTCTCGCCGCGCACGGATACGACCTGGCCGCCTGGCTGTCCACAAAGGACATGACACTCGGCTGGCGCAGGCATCCCTAACCGGAAACGGGGGAATTCCCCACCCCGCCCGGCGGTCAGCAGGATTACCCGGGCCACCTCGCCCGGCCACGATCGGCGGTATGGAACGAACCGCACACCAGGTGACGCTCGACCTCGTCCGCTCGCTGTATCGCGAACACGCCGAAGCGTTGCGCGCCGCGAAAGACGCCCAGCACGCGCACCGCCGCGCGCATCCGGCGATGAAGACGCAACTGGACGACGTCGAGGCAGAGATCACCTACCTGCTCCTGCGGCGCCTGCGCCCGGAGAAAGTCGTGGAAATCGGTTCGCTGCACGGGTGGTCGACGAGCTGGATCCTCCGCGCGCTCGCGGACAACGGCGCCGGCAAGCTGACCACGATCGACCTCATCGGCAACGCCACCAAGACTGTCCCGCACGCACTGGCCACGGGCCGCTGGGAATTCCGCCAAGGCGACGCGCGCACCCTCGCCGTCGATTTGCTGTCCGATGTGAACTATCTGTTCATCGACGCCGATCACGGCGCGCGCTTCGCGAGGTGGTACCTGTCCGAGGTCTTCCCGAAGATCGATGCCGCGGTGAGCGTGCATGACGTGTTCCACCGCGCCACCCCGCTGCCGTTCACCGAAGGCTCCGAAGTGGTGCGCTGGCTGGAAAAAACGCGGACTCCGTACTTCACCGCGGCCCGTGCCCGCGCGAAACACGCGTACGCTCGCCTCAACGAACTCAGGCGTGAACTCGGCGTCGACAGCACCGTGCACACCGGGCGCGACAACCCGATGATCTACTTCCGCATCCACCGATCGGTGGATGCGCGGCGGACAGCCGGTGGACCGGAAGTCGCGCCGTTCCGCTGATCCGACCGGCCCCTCCGGCCGGGATTCTCGAAGACGGCAACCGCTGCGATTCGAGAGGGGACTCCCAGGCAATGCCGGTCATCGAGGTGCGGAACCTCCAGAAACGCTATCGCCGGAAGACAGCGGTGGAAGATGTCTCGTTCACCGTGGAGCAGGGCGAGATCTTCGGGATCCTCGGCCCCAACGGCGCGGGCAAGACCACCACAGTGGAATGCGTCGAGGGCCTGCGCTCCCCCGACGGCGGCACCGTTTCGGTGCTCGGGCTCGACCCGCGGCGCGACATCCGCGAGCTGCGTCAGCGCCTCGGCGTCCAGCTGCAGGAAAGCCAGCTCCCCGACCGGTTGCGCGTCGGCGAAGTGCTCGACCTGTTCGCCGCGATGTACCGCTCCCCGGCCGATCCCGGGCGGCTGATGGCGCTGCTCGGGCTCACCGAACAACGGAACACCTTCTACCGCAAGCTTTCCGGCGGCCAGCAGCAGCGCGTGTCGATCGCGCTCGCGCTGGTCGGCAGCCCCGAGGTGGTGGTGCTCGACGAACTGACCACCGGTCTCGACCCGCAGGCCCGCCGCGACACCTGGGACCTCGTCGAAGCCGTCCGCGCGGAAGGCGTGACGGTCGTGCTCGTCACGCACTTCATGGAGGAGGCGGAACGGCTGTGCGACCGGATCGCGGTGATCGACGCCGGGCGCGTCGTCGCGACCGACACCCCGGCGGGACTGGTCGGCCGGGCCGGCGGGGAGCAGCGCATCCGGTTCCGCCCGTCCGCGCCGGTCGACCCGCGGGAGCTGACCGGGCTGCCGAGCGTGCTGAAGGTCGAGCGCAGCGGCGCGCATCTCGTGGTGACCGGAGGCGACGGCGCGCTGCAGGCGGTGACTTCGTTCCTCGCCCGCGCCGACGTAGTCGCGGGCGATCTGCGGGTGGAGCAGGCCAGCCTCGACGACGCGTTCGTCGCGCTGACCGGCCGGAAACTGGACTGAGGGGGAACCGGAAGTGTTGTCGAAGCTGACCGTCGCCGAGGCGAAGATCTTCCTCCGCGATCCGGGCGCGCCCGCCGTGGTGCTCGGGATCCCGCTGGCGCTGGTGCTGGTGTTCGGGCTGATGCCGGGATCGCGCGAACCGAGCGCCGAGCACGGCGGCCAGTCGTCGCTGGCCACTTTGATCGCGCCGATGGCGGTGGCGATCCTGCTCGGGATCCTCGCGCTGAACCTGTTCCCCGGCGCAATGGCCGCGCACCGGGAGAAGGGGGTGTTGAAGCGGCTGGCGGCGAGCCCGGTGCCGCCGTCGCGGCTGCTCGCCGCGCAGCTGCTGGTGAACCTCGCCATCGCCGTGGTCGCGATCGTGCTCGTCGTGGGGGTGGGCACGATCGCGCTCGGCATGGCACTGCCGAAGAACCCCGGCGGATTCGTCGCGGTCATGCTGCTGGGCGCGGTCTCGCTGTTCTCGGTGGGCACGCTGCTCGCCGCGTTCGCACCGACCGGCCGCGCGGCGAACGGGCTCGGTGCGGCCGTGTTCTTCCCGATGCTCGCGCTCGGCGGCGTCTGGGTCCCGAAGGAACAGCTGCCGCCGGTCTTGCAGCACGTCGCCGACATCCTGCCGCTCGGCGCGACGCTCGGCAGCCTGCGCGACACCGCTGCCGGACACGCGCCGCACCTGCTGCCCGTGATCGCGCTCGCGGTGGTCGCCATCGTGTGCTCGACGCTCGCCGCCCGATTCTTCCGCTGGGAGTGAGCACGATGACTGCGACACAGGAAGAGGCCGCGACGGCCCGAGCGATCGAGCCGTTCGCCCGGATGCCCGTGCTCGGCATCGCCGCGCTGATGGCGGTGCCGCTGGCGCTCACCGCGAACAACTACGGCTACTTCGGCGACGAGCTGTACTTCCTCGCCGCCGGACGGCATCCGGCCTGGGGTTACGTGGACCAGCCGCCGCTGCTGCCGCTGCTCGCCCGCGCGATGGACACGATCGCGCCGGATTCGCTGTTCGTCCTGCGGATCCCGGCGATGCTGGCGATGCTCGCCGGCGTCGTGTTCGCCGCGCTCATCGCCCGCGAGCTCGGCGGCCGCGCCCGCGCGCAGGCGATCACCGCCGCGGCCTTCGCCGCCTGCACGAATTTCGTGGCCGGCGGCCACTACCTGGCGACGTCGACCCTGGACCCGTTCCTCTGGACCGTCCTGCTCTGGCTGATCGTCCGCTGGATCCGCACCCGGAGAGACGGCCTGCTGCTGTGGGCCGGGGTCGTCACCGCGCTCGCGCTGTACGTGAAGTTCCTGATCGGCGGCTTCTGGATCGTCGCCGGGATCGCGCTGCTGATCTGCGGTCCGCGCGAACTGCTGCGCCGCCCGCTGCTGTGGGCGGGCGCGGCGATCGCCGCGCTGGCACTGGTCCCGACGCTGGTGTGGCAGGCGCAGCACGGCTGGCCGCAGCTCGGCATGGGCGCGGCGATCTCGCACGAGGTCGGCGAAAGCTGGGGCGGACGGCTCACCTGGATCCCGCAGGTGCTGCTGCTCGCCGGCGTCCCGGTGGGCATCGTGCTGCTGGGCTACGGCCTGTGGCGGCTGCTGCGTTCGCCGCGGCTCCGCTCCTACCGCTTCCTCGCCTGGACCACGCTCGCGCTCGCCGTGGTGTTCATCGCGGTGAACGGCCGCTCGTACTACATCGCGGGCATGTTCGCGCCGTGCTGGGCGGCCGCGGCGGTGGAACTGGAGAACGGGCGGGCGTCGCGGTGGTGGCGCTGGATCCCGACGTGGCCGGTCTTCGTGCTTTCCGCGCTGCTGATGCTGCCCGCCGCGCTGCCGGTGTGGCCGCATTCCTGGGTCGAGAAGAACCCGTCGCTGCCCACACCTGCCTTTTCGTTCGGCGAGGTCGGCTGGCCGGAAGGCGCGCAGTCGGTCGCCACGGCATTCCATCGCGTGCCCGACCCGGCACACACCGCGATCGTCGGCGAGACCTACTGGACCGCGAGCGCGCTCGACCGCTACGGCCCGGACCTCGGCCTGCCCGAACCGGCCAGCCCGAACCGCGGGTACGCCACGCTGGCCGTCCCGCCCGATTCGGCACGCGACGTCCTGTTCGTCGGAGCCGACCCCCGGCCGTTGCTCGGCCGCTTCGCCCATCTCGAACCGGTCGGCGCGGTCACGACCGGCAGCGCGAAGCCGAGTGTGCTCGACGGCACCCCATTGTGGCTGGCCACCGCGAGGCTGCGGCCGTGGGCGGAAATCTGGCCCGAGCTGGCGAACACCGGGACTTGACCGGCGTCACCCGCAGTAGGACGGGGGCTGGCCTCGCCCGTAGGGTGCGGGCAAGGCCAGCCCCCCGATCCGCCGACAGGGAGCAGGATGGATGCCGTGACCACGGCCACCGCACCGAGCACGCCCGGGCGCGCGCTCGCCGGGTTCGCCCGGCGGCCGGTCCTCCTGCTCGCCGCGGGGACCGCCGCCGTACTCCTCGCCACCGCCGGCCGCTACGGCTACTTCGGCGACGAGCTGTACTTCCTCGCCGCGGGCAAGCACCTCGCGTGGGGCTACGCGGACCAGCCGCCGGTGCTGCCGTGGCTCGCCTGGCTGGCGAACTCGATCGCGCCGGGCTCGCTCGTCGTGTTCCGGATCCCGGCGATCCTGGCGACCGCCGCGGGCGTGGTGTTCACCGCGCTCATCGCCCGCGAAATGGGCGGCGAACGCAAGGCGCAGACCCGCGCCGCCGCGGCGTACGCGGTCTGCGGGCAGTTCGTCGGCAGCGGCCACTACCTCGCGACGTCCACTGTGGACCCTCTGCTGTGGACGGTCGTGCTGTGGCTGCTGGTGCGCTGGATCCGCACCCGCGACGACAACCTGCTGCTGTGGCTCGGCGTCGCGACGGCGGCCGGGCTGAACGTGAAGTTCCTGATCGGCGGGTTCTGGGCAGTCACCGCGATCACCGCGCTCGTCTTCGGGCCGCGGGACCTGGTGCGCCGCCCCAAACTGTGGGCCGGCGCGGCGATCGCCGCTGTCGCGTGCGTGCCGACGTTGCTCTGGCAAGCCTCGAACGGCTGGCCGCAGCTGGGCATGGGCGACGCGGTGTCGCGCGAGGTCGAGGAAGCGGGCGGCCGGGCGATGTTCGTGCCCGCGCTGCTCGCCGGAGCCGGTCTGGTCATCGGCGCGCTGGGCGTCCTGTACGGGCTGGCGGTGCTGCTCGGCAGCGCCCGGCTGCGGGCGTACCGGTTCCTCGGCTGGACCGCGCTCGGCGTCTTCGTGATCTTCCTGATCGGCAACGGCCGGTTTTATTACGCCGCAGGCACTTTCGGCATCCTGTGGGCAGCCGCCGCGGTGCATCTGCAGGACCGGCGGCCCGCGTTGTGGTGGCGCTGGGTGCCGACGTGGCCGCTGTTCGTCCTCTCCGCGCTCTACAGCCTGCCCTACGCACTCCCGGTGTGGCCGGTGCAGTGGCTGGTCGAGCACCCGACCGCGCCGCGCCCGGCGTACGCGGCGGAGGAATACGGCTGGCCGGATCTGGCCGCGTCCGTCGCCAAGCAGTACCGCGCGCTGCCGCCGGAGGAACGGACCCGCACCGCGCTCGTCACCGGCGGGTACTGGCAAGCCGGCGCGCTCGGCCGGTACGGGCCCGATCAGGGCTTGCCCGAGGCGTACAGCGCCAGCCGCGGATTCTGGTACTTCGGCCGCCCGGGCGACAACGCCGACACCGTGCTGTTCGTCGGCCGCGAACCGGCGAAGCTGGCGGCGCACTTCCGGTCCGCGCGCGTCGTCGGCGAGGTCGGCAACCGGCTCGGCGTCCCGAACTCCAGCCAGCACCTGCCGATCTGGCTGCTCGAAGGCCGGATCGGCGGCTGGGCGCAGATCTGGCCGCAGCTGAAGGACCTCAAGGCGTGAGACTCGACGACGTCCGGGACGTCAAACTCGACTGGCGGGGTTCGATGATGCCGCCGGCCACGCCCGGCCCGAGCGATCCGCCGGTGCGATGGCACCGCTGCTTCAGCTGGGCCGAGACCGTGCTCGCCTGGGTTCTGCTGATCGTCCCGACGCTGCTCAGCGCACTGAGCGATCAGGCAGCCGAACACCGGAACACCACGCTGCTTCTCGCCGGCGGGGCCGCGGTCTGGCTGGGGCTGACGACTGTCGCGCTGCGGGGGAAGCTGCGCGACCACCCGCTCGCCGCGGTCGCGATATTCGCCGGGGTCGTCACGTTCGGCTCGATCCTCCAGTACCGGGAAGCGTACTTCCTGATCTTCATGGTCTACGGGTTCTTCGCGGCGATGCGGATGAAGCCGATGCTGGTCGCGTTTCTGGGCGTCGGCATCACGTCGCTGCTGATCAACACCATGACGCTCGGCGGGCCGCTTCACGCCCTGTCGGTTTCGCCGGGCATCTGGGGCACCGTGGTGGTCGTGCAGACCGTGGCGATCGGCGGCGGTGGCGCGCTTTTCGCCGCGGTGGGCAGGCAGAGCCAGGAACGCAAGCAGGCGCTTGAGCAGCTGGCGGCGGCCGAGGCGGAGAACCGCGGACTCCAGCGGCAGCTGCTCGCGCAGGCACGCGAGGCAGGAGTGCTCGACGAGCGGCAGCGCCTGAGCCAGGAAATCCACGACACGCTCGCGCAGGGATTCACCGGGATCATCACCCAGCTCGAAGCCGCCGCCCAAGCCCGTGCCGACGCGGCGGAATGGGAACGCCACCTCGCCGCGGCCACCCAGCTCGCGCGGGAAAACCTCACCGCCGCCCGGCGTTCGGTCGCCGCTTTGCACCCGGAACCGCTCGAAACCGCCACGCTGCCCGAAGCGCTCGCCGAGGTCGCCCGGCTGTGGAGCGAACGCACCGGCGTGCCCGCGGAATTCTCGGCCACCGGGACCGCCGTCCCGCTGCATCCGGAGCTGGAGGCCACCCTGCTGCGGGTCACCCAGGAAGCACTGTCCAATGTGGCCAAACACGCGCGGGCCAGCCGGGCCGGGATCACTCTGTCGTACCTGGGCGACGAAGTGATCCTCGACGCGCGCGACGACGGCGTCGGCTTCGACCCGGCGCATCCGCCCACGCCGCCGTCGGCCGAAGGCGGGCACGGCCTGCCCGGCATGCGGCAGCGTGCGGAGCGGCTCGCCGGCACCCTGCACGTCGAATCCGAGCCGGGCGGCGGCACCGCGATCTCGGCGCGCCTGCCCGCGATCCCGGCTGCGACACTGGATCCGACCGAGGGGGCTTCATGACCATCACGCTGCTCATCGCCGACGACCACCCGATCGTCCGGGACGGGCTGCGCGGCATCTTCACCGGCGAGCGCGGTTTCGAGGTGCTGGGCGAGGCCGCGCACGGAGACGAGGCGGTCACGCTCGCCGAGGCCCTTCGCCCGGATGTCGTCCTGATGGACCTGCGGATGCCCGGCACCGACGGCGTCGCCGCGATCACCGAACTCGCCCGCCTCGGCAACCCCGCGCGCGTGCTCGTGCTGACCACCTACGACACCGATTCCGACGTGCTGCCCGCGATCGAGGCGGGCGCGACCGGTTACCTGCTGAAGGATTCGCCGCGCGAGGAACTGTTCCGCGCCGTCCGCGCCGCCGCGCGCGGCGAGGCAGTCCTCTCCCCCGCGGTCGCGAGCCGGATCATGGGCCAGATGCGCGCACCGGCCCAGGAACCGTTGTCGCAGCGGGAAATCGAGGTGCTGAACCTCGTCGCGCGCGGGTCGACGAACAAGGAAGCGGCGAAAAAGCTGTTCATCAGCGAGGCGACGGTGAAGACACACCTGCTGCACGCGTACGCGAAGCTCGGCGTGAAGGACCGGGCGGCCGCGGTGGCGGTGGCTTTCGAACGCGGTTTGATCGGGTCCTAGCCCCGGCTCGGCCGTCGCGGTGCGGACCCGGATGGCTTCGGTCTCGTCGAGGTCCGTGAAGGGCCCGCCGACGGGGCGCACCCCGCGCACTACTGAGAAACCCCATGCCGCATTGGAGTTTTCTCAGTAGCTGCGGCGATGCGCAGCATCCGGCCGGGTCGGGTCCCGCTCGCCCGAGCCCGACCGGAGCCAGCGGCCAAGGGCGGCTTCGCGCATTGCGCCCGCGCGGGCTCTCGTCCCGGCCGCCGCAGGCCCGGCGTGCGGTGGCGAGGTCTGTGCAGGAGAAAACCGCCCGGCGCGCCGCAGCACCCCGACCAGCACCGTTACCGCGAACCCCGCCGCGCACCGCAACCACCGAGAAAACCTCAGCGGGCCGCTTTCAGCTCCACAGGACTTCGGAGCGGGATGCTGCCCGGGCGACCACTGCGGCGACGAATTCCCTCCCCGGCAACGGATCCAGCTTCCGACCGTCCCGGAGCCGAGGTGCGATCAGATCCGCGGCGGCCTCTCGCGGGCCGATCACCGCCTGGTACGGCACCAGCCGGCGGTCGCGGATGCGAGAGCCCAGACTCCCCCGGTCCGCCGCGACGACTTCGGCGCGCAACCCGGCGTCCATCGCCTCCTCCGCGACCGCTTCGGCCGCCGGAAGTTCCGCGTCACCGACCGGAAGCACCGCGACCTGCACCGGCGCCAGCCACGGCGGGAACGCGCCGCCGTGCACCTCGATCAGGTGTGCCAGCACGCGTTCCAGGCTACCGAGCACCGCGCGGTGCACCAGGACCGGCCGGTGCGCGCGGCCGTCCGGGCCGACGTATTCGAGCCCGAACCGCTTCGGCTGGTGCAGGTCGATCTGGACGGTGGACAGGGTCGATTCGCGGCCGGAACTGTCGGCGATCTGGACGTCGATCTTCGGGCCGTAGAACGCGGCTTCGCCCGGGCCGCGTTCGTACTCGATGCCCTCGAGTGCGTCGACGAGCACCTCGGCCGCGCGCTCCCACGCGTCGGCGGCACCGGCGTACTTGCCGCGGTTGTCCGGCAAGGAAAGGCGGTAGCGCGCGGGTTTCAGGCCGAGGTCCCGGTACCCGCGGCGGATCAGCGCGAGCGCACCCCGCACCTCCGCGCCGACCTGCTCGGGAAGGCAGAAGATGTGCGCGTCGTTCAGCTGGATCGCGCGCACCCGGCTGAGCCCGCCGAGGACGCCGGACAGTTCGGCGCGGTACATCCCGCCGAGTTCGGCCAGCCGCAGCGGCAGTTCGCGGTGGCTGTGCGCGCGGGACCGGTAGATCAGCGCGTGGTGCGGGCACAGGCTCGGCCGCAGCACGACCTGCTCGCCGCCGAGATCCATCGGCGGGAACATGTCGTCGCGGTAATGCGCCCAGTGGCCGGAAAGCTCGTAGAGCTCGCGTTTCCCCAGCACCGGCGACACCACGTGCCGGTAGCCGGCGCGGCGTTCGACCTCGCGGACGTACTCCTCCAGCACGTGCCGCACGGCGGCTCCGCCGGGCAGCAGATACGGCAGTCCGGCCCCGATCAGCGGGTCGCTGCCGAACAGGCCGAGTTCCCGGCCGAGTGTGCGGTGGTCAGGCATGGCGGTCTCCTCACGGAAGGCGAGGCGAGCGCACAACAGAGCCCGGGGCGCTCGCCCCGGGCTCGAAATGGCAGTGTTCAGCGCGCCGGGACGGGATCCGGCGTCGTCGTGGACGGGGCGCGCTTCATACCGCGAACGGTAACCCCGCACCCGGCGGGCCCGCACCCGGTTTTCCGGCTCAGGGCTTCCAGCCGCTTTGCCCGGCCCACTTCTCCGCGCGCACGAACGCCTCGTTGACCCAGCCCTGCTTCTCTTCCGCGTACTGCTCGACTGTGCCGTCCGCGGCATGCTTGCGCGCCAGTTCTTCCTTCACCCGCGCGTAGCTGTCGCGCTCGTCCGGATGCGCGCGGATCCAGTCGCGGAACACCAGCGCGAGCCGCCACGCCGGGGTTTCGGTGGACCGGACGTGCAGGTTGACCGGCCGCTTCGGGTCGGCGCTCTGGTGGAACCGCTTGACCCACTTCCCGTCGCCGCCCTGCGGGTCGTCCCACCATTCGCCTTCGCGGCGCGGGAAACCGGCGTCGGCGAGAGCCTCGGCGATCGCGTCCGCATCGTCCAAAGAGGACACTGTGAGCTGGAGATCGAGGATGTCCTTGGCGGGCAGCCCCGGCACCGCGGTGGACCCGATGTGGTCCGCGCGCACCAGCCGCGAACCCGCGATCTGCCGCAGCCGCGCCAGCCGGCGTTCGGCCTGCAAGGGCCAGCCCGAGTCGTACGGCGAGATCACCGGCGAGGCGGGCGGACGCGGTTTGCGCAGCCGGAGGTTCGCCTCGAACGGAATCAGCCGGTCCGCCCACAACGCGTCCACCTCGGCGAGCACAACGTCCGGCGTGCCGCCGTTGTCGAGCCAGACGTCCGCGACGGCGCGACGCTGTTCCTCCGCGGCCTGCGCCCGGATCCGCGCCCGCGCGTCGGCTTCGGGCATGCCGCGCACCTCGACGAGCCGGCGCACTCGCACCTCCACCGGCGCGTCGACCACCAGGACCAGGTGATACGCGGGCGCGAGGTCGTTCTCCACCAGCAGCGGCACGTCGTGCACCACGATCGCGTCGTCGGCCGCCCCGGCCATCAGCTCGCCGGTGCGCTGCCCGACCAGCGGATGCACGATCGAGTTCAGCCGGTTGCGCGATTCGTCGTCCGCGAACGCGCGCGCGGCGAGCGCGGGACGGTCCAGCGAACCGTCCTCCGCGAGGATTTCCTCGCCGAACGCTTCGGCCAGCGCGGCCAGCCCGGGTGTGCCCGGCTCCACGACCTCGCGCGCGATGCGGTCGGAGTCGATGACGACGGCCCCGTGTTCGGCCAGCCGGTTCGCCACCGTCGACTTCCCCGCACCGATCCCGCCCGTCAGGCCCACTCGCAGCATGGCCACACCTTACTTGTGCCGATGGCCGCTCATCCGGCCACAGCCACGGCCGAACGACGTCGCGGCAACCGTCACGTTCCCCAGCAGGGTCGGCCTACTTGTGCCGATGATCGCTCATCCGGCCACAGCCACGGCCGAACGACGTCGCGGCAACCGTCACNCGGCAACCGTCACGTTCCCCAGCAGGGTCGGCCTACTTGTGCCGATGGCCGCTCATCCGGCCACAGCCACGGCCGAACGACGTCGCGGCAACGGTCACGTGCCCCAGCAGGGTCGGCCTGCTTGTGGTCGGATGGGCAACGAGCCGCCGTCACCCGCTCAGGCGACGCCGGACCCCCTGCACGTGCAGCCGCACACGTACCCGCACACCCTCCGCGCAAACGCAAGCACATTTTCGGGCGTAGCCGAACTGATGTGGGTGACACGCCGCGCGCTTGCGCTGTTTTCGCGGGTCGAGTGCGTACCGTGCGCGGCGGAAGGGTCGCCCACACGGAGGAACAATGGCGGAGAAGCACGTCGGGAAGCACCGGCTCGGCACCCCGGGTCTGGTGCACTGCGTCTCCTATCGCCAGGTCTCGGACGCATTGGCGGAGTACCGGCGCACGTGGTTCAGCGCGCTGCTCGTGCCCGCGAAGCACAGTCTGGCCGGCCTCCGCCGTCGTGCCCGCGAAGCCGCACTGGAACGCGCCTGGGTCCCCTCGGTTTCGCTGGAACGCGCCTGACCCTCCCCGCCTGGTTTCTCCGCCGCCGCGACGAAGATCGGTGAAGGACTCCTTCACCGGCCAGCCAGGATCAGATGGCGTGGGTTTCGATCGCGATCTCGTGGCTCAGCGTGCGGTGCACCGGGCATTTGTCCGCGATGTCCAGCAATCGCGCGCGCTGGGCGTCGTCGAGGTCGCCTTCCAGGGAGATTTCCCGGGTGATCCGGCTGATCAGCCCGGCCTCGGTCTCGCAGCGTTCGCAGTCGCGGGCGTGCACCCGGTCGTGCCGGAGCCGGACGGTCGTGCGGGCCAGCGGGATTCCCTTGCGGTCGGCGTACATCCGCAGCGTCATCGACGTGCAGGCGCCGAGCGCGGACAGCAAAAGATCGTACGGCGTGGGACCGGCGTCCGCGCCGCCCGCGCCCGTCGGTTCGTCGGCGAGGAATTCGTGGCCTGCGGTCGTGACTCGCTGGGTGTAGCGGCCGCTCCCGGCATCGGTGACGACGACAGTGCCGGGTTCCGGCTGGGTCATGGGGGACGGATTCCTTCCGCTCGGCACTGCCCGCCCGCTCCGGGCGGTCGCTTGTGGACGGTCCGGGAACGACGTTCCCAAGAAGCCGTGAATATCGTATCTTCTGCTTGCGAGAAGCGGACGCGCTTGCCGCGGAGCACGGGCAAAAGGGGGTGGGAGATGGCCACCCGGCATCTCTCGACACGGCCGGCGGAGCAGCACAACCGCGGCCGGTTCCTCGACGCGGCGCTGACCGTCCTCAGCGAGCGAGGCGTCGCCGGGTTGACGGTGCGCGCGGTGGCCGAACAGGCCGGGGCGTCCACGATCACGGTGTACACGCGCTTCGGCGGCCGCACCGGCCTGCTGGACGCCTTGTACGAACGGGCTTTCGACCTGCTGGGCGAGGAACTGCGCGCCGCTCCGCAGTCCGGCGGCGACGGAATCGCCGACCTGGTCGAGGTCGCACTCGCCTACCGCCGGTTCGCACTGGAAAGCCCGGCCCGCTACGGCTTGATGTTCGAGCGTTCGGTGCACGACTACGACCCGGACCCGGCGTTGCGGTCGGGAGTGCTGCGCACCAGTTTCGCCGAGTTCGTCGCGAAGATCGACCGGGTCTGCCCGCCGGGAGTCCTCGCGCAGGAATGCGGTTATCTGCTCTGGACCTCCATGCACGGGCTGGTGAGCGTCGAGCTGACGATCCGCTCGCAAAGCCCGCTCGACGACTGGTTCCTCAGCTCCGACGAATCCGCGCACGAAACCATCTACCGCCGGGGAGTGCACGCGACGATCGACGGACTCGGCCTGCGCACCTGACCCGCGCACGGCACGGGCAACAGCTCGGCCCGGTGTTCGAGCCTTCCGTGCACGACTACGACCCGGACCCGGCGTTGCGGTCGGGGGGTGCCGCGCACGAGTTCGTCGCGAGAACCGACCGGGTCTGCCCGCCCGACGTCCTCGCACAGCCGCGCGGCGAGCCGCCCCGGTTGCGCGGCCGACCAGCGCGAAAAGACCCGGAAAACAGTTCGGCCCCGGTCCAGGTGGACCGGGGCCGAACGTGTCAGAGACTCAGCGAGTCAGTCGCTCACGCGCCGCCCGACAGCTTCTCGCGCAGAGCCGCGAGCTGCTCGTCGCTGGCGAGCGTGCCGCCGCTCTTCGCCTCGACCGGGGCGGACGAGGTGTAGCTCTGGTCGCCGCCCTCGATGCCGGTGGCAGCGTCGGCAGCGGCTTCGGCGTCGGCCTCGGCGGCCTTCTTGACCTGGGCCATGTGCGCCTCGTAGCGCGTGTGGGCCTCGGCGTACTGCCGCNCTGCCGCTCCCACTCCTCGCGCTGCTTGTCGAAGCCTTCCTGCCACTCCTGCGTGTCCGGGTCGAAGCCTTCGGGGTAGATGTAGTTGCCCTCGGCGTCGTACTCGGCGGCCATGCCGTACTGGGTGGGGTCGAACTCGGTCTCCGGCGTGACGCCCTCGTTCGCCTGCTTCAGCGACAGCGAGATGCGACGGCGCTCGAGGTCGATGTCGATGACCTTGACCATGACGTCGCCGTTGACCTGCACGACCTGCTCCGGGATCTCCACGTGGCGCTCGGCCAGCTCGGAGATGTGCACCAGGCCCTCGATGCCCTCCTCGACGCGGACGAACGCGCCGAACGGGACGAGCTTGGTGACCTTGCCCGGCACGATCTGGCCGATCGCGTGGGTGCGGGCGAACTGGCGCCACGGGTCTTCCTGGGTCGCCTTCAGCGACAGCGAGACGCGCTCGCGGTCCATGTCGACGTCCAGGACCTCGACCGTGACCTCCTGGCCGACCTCGACGACCTCGGACGGGTGGTCGATGTGCTTCCAGGACAGCTCGGAGACGTGCACCAGGCCGTCGACGCCGCCCAGGTCCACGAAGGCGCCGAAGTTGACGATGGAGGACACGACGCCCTTGCGGACCTGGCCCTTGGCGAGCGCGTTGAGGAACTCGCTGCGCACCTCGGACTGGGTCTGCTCCAGGTAGGCGCGCCGCGACAGGACCACGTTGTTGCGGTTCTTGTCCAGCTCGATGATCTTCGCCTCGAGCTCGCGGCCCACGTAGGGCTGCAGGTCGCGCACGCGGCGCATCTCGACCAGCGACGCGGGCAGGAAGCCGCGCAGGCCGATGTCCAGGATGAGGCCGCCCTTGACGACCTCGATGACGGTGCCCTTGACGGGCTCGTCCTTCTCCTTGAGCTCCTCGATCGTGCCCCAGGCGCGCTCGTACTGGGCGCGCTTCTTGGACAGGATCAGACGGCCTTCCTTGTCCTCCTTCTGGAGGACAAGGGCTTCGACCTCATCGCCGACGGCGACAACCTCGGCCGGGTCGACATCGTGCTTGATGGACAGCTCGCGCGAGGGGATGACGCCCTCGGTCTTGTACCCGATGTCGAGCAGGACCTCGTCGCGGTCGACCTTGACGATGGTGCCCTCGACGATGTCCCCATCGTTGAAGTACTTGATCGTCTTGTCGATAGCCGCGAGGAAGTCTTCCTCCGACCCGATGTCGTTGATGGCGACCTGCGGGGCCCCGGTCGGGGCGGTCGGGGCGGTGGCGGTGTCGGTGGTCATTAGGCGGGTTGCTCCGGTGGATGGGTGTCGTAGGTGGACGTGAAGTTGGCTACCGGCGGTGCACGCGGCGGGCCCCGCAACTGGCATGCGACGACCCTGCTCAAACGTCCGGTGACCAAACGTTCCACCAGTGAACGACCGCGGCATGACCCGCTGACGATGCGCGGCCCCGGTGGGTAGTCACCCAGGCAGCGCGAACCCCACTGCGCTAACACGTATCGTACGCGGGCCTGTCCGGGGGACACAATCAGGGTCGCCCTCGGCTCCCGGTACCTTCTTCGCAACGTTTCCGCCGGTCCGGGCATTCCCCGCGCCCAGCCGGCCGCACCCGGGAGAGGAGACCCGCATGCCCGAGCCCGCCGCGGCACCGGCGGCCCTGTCCGGCGACCGCCACGCGAGTGCAGAGGAACGGCTCGGCACCGTCGGCGTCGCCCATCGCGAAGTCGGCGGAAACGAAGCGGAAGCGGCGAATCTGGCCTGGTGGGACGCGGATGCCGACGACTACCAGGCCACCCACGGCGGATTCCTCGGCGACGCCGATTTCGTCTGGTGCCCGGAGGGCGTGCGCGAAGAGGACGCGCGACTGCTCGGCGACGTGCGCGGCAAGCGAGTGCTCGAAGTCGGCTGCGGACAGGCCGCGTGCTCGCGCTGGCTCGCGGCCGCCGGAGCCGAACCCGTCGCCACCGACCTGTCCGGCGGCATGCTCCGCCACGCCCGCGAAGGGAACGCCCGCACCGGCGCGGCGGTCCCCCTCGTGCAGGCGAACGCCGAGCGGCTTCCGTTCGCCGCGGCGAGCTTCGACATCGCGTGCTCCGCGTTCGGCGCGCTCCCCTTCGTGCCGTCGCTGGAGACCGTGTTCGGCGAAGTGCGCCGGGTGCTGCGCCCCGGCGCGCCATGGGTGTTCTCGGTGACCCACCCGATGCGGTGGATCTTCCCGGACGATCCCGGGCCGCAGGGGCTCACCGCGACCCAGCCCTACTTCGACCGCACGCCATACGTCGAGGTGGACGACGACGGCACGGCGACGTACGTCGAATACCACCGCACGCTCGGGGACTACGTGCGCGCGCTCGCCTCCGAAGGCTTCGCGCTGGAAGACCTCGTCGAGCCGGAATGGCCGCAGGGCCACACCCGCGCCTGGGGCCAGTGGAGCCCGCTGCGCGGCAGGCTGTTCCCCGGCACCGCCATCTTCCGCACGCGCCGCGACTGACCGGCTACGCTGCGGCAGTGAGCTCCGCAGGCCGATTCGCCGAACTCGACCCGCTCCTGCCGCCGCCCGTCCCGCTCGCGAGCGGCGACCGGCTGCGCGCGGTGACCGCGTCGGGCACGCAGGTTTCCGCGATGCTCCAGCGCTACCGGCACGGTCCGGGCGACGTTCCCCTGCTGTGGTCGGCGGCCGAGGTGTGGCAGCTGTTCCCGGATCCGGAAACGGCAGGCACCGAAGCGTTCGACGCGCTGCTCGGCGCACTGCGGTCCCAAGTGGACACCGAAGCGCCGGGCACCGATTCGGCGTGCGTCGTCACCTGGCCGAGCCGCGACGCCGAGGCCATCCGGGCCTTTCTCGACCACGGGCTGGTCCCGTTGTCCGCATTGGCCGTTCGCCCCGCCGTCGCACCGGAAGACACCGCCGCCGACGCGTCGATCCGCCTCGCCGGACCGGACGACTACCCCGCGGCGCTGGCCTTGTGCACGGCGACCTTCGACTACACCGGCCTGGTCGCGCACCGGAAACGCGAACAGACCGCGGAACTGCTCGGCCCGGCGCTGCGCCGCGCGCTCGGCGAGAAGGCGACCTGGCTCGCCGAGGCCGACGGCGAGGTGGCGGCGCTCGCGCAATGCGACTGGGTCGAATCCATGCCCGGGAACGAGGCCGCCGAACTGCTGCCGACCGGCCGGTGGGGGTACGTGAACAACGTCGTCACCGCCCCGGGCAGCCGCGGCCGCGGGATCGGCCGCGCACTGATGGCCCGCGCACACCGCGAACTGCTGAACCAGGGCGCGACCGGCACCTACCTCTACTACAACCCGACCAATCCCCTGTCGTCGGTGTTCTGGCACCGGCAGGGCTACCGGCCGCTGTGGACGTCCTGGGAAGCGCACCCTGCGTGGGCCCTGCGCTGAGCTCGCCGCTCTTTGGTGTGACGTCCGGCGAGCCGCCTTGCCGACGCCTCCAGGTCAGGTCTAACTTTTGAACTGACTAGTCAGTTCAAAATCCGTGGAGTGTGTCCTGTGCAGGTCCGTGCCGACCGGGTGTCCCTGAAGGGCCCCCACGGCCCCTTGTTGCCGCCTACCTCGCTCACCGTCGAGGAGGGCTGCCTCACCGTCGTGCACGGCGAACCGGGCGTCGGCATCACCGCGCTGGTGCTGGCGCTGGCCGGACGGCTGAAGCCGACCACCGGCACCGTGACCGCCGAACCGGAGGGCGACCTGCGGCGGCTCGTGGCCGTCGTGGACTCGCCGGGGGTCAGCGAGCCGGACGAGGCCTTGTCGCTGCGCGTCGTCACCGGCGAAGAACTGGCGCTCGCACACCGTCCTTCCAGCAAGGATGCTGTCACAGCTTGGCTCTCCCAGCACGACGCGGCTCCGTATGCCGACAGCCGGTTCGAGAACCTCGAACCGGCGTTGCGCATCCGGCTGCTCACCGCGCTGGCCGCCGAACGCGACGGGGTGCGCGTGCTCGTCCTCGACACGCCCGACCGGCACACCAGCGACGTCGAGACCTGGACCGCGGTCGCGAAGGAGCACGCCGCGCGCGGGTTCGCGGTGGCCGTGCTCGCCGCGACGACGCCGGAGCCGGCGCTTCCGTTCCCGCCCGCCAAGGTCGGCGAGGCCGAGCAGCCGGACCCGGTCCGGCTGTACGCCCCGCCGGAACCCACCGAAGCCGAGCAGACCAAGCAGCTCCCGGAAACCGCCGAACTGACCGCCGAAACCGAGAACTCCGAGGGAGACCGGGCATGACCACCCCCCACAAGCGGGCCGGCGGACTGAACGCGTTCCGGATCGCGCTGAACGAGCTGCGCAGGCTCTCCACCGGGACGCTGCCGAAGCTCGCCATGTTCGCGCTCGTGATGGTGCCGCTGCTGTACGCGTCGTTCTACCTCTACGCGAACTACGACCCGTACGGCCGTCTCGACAAGCTGCCCGCCGCCGTGTTCACCGAGGACGCGGGCGCGAAGGACTCCAACGGGGCCGAGCGCAACGTCGGCCGCGAGGTCACCGACGAACTGGTGAAGTCCGGCACCTTCCAGTGGCACCAAGTGTCCGAAAAGGACGCTCGGGACGGCGTGCGGGACGACAAGTACTCCTTCGCCATCGGCATCCCGCACGACTTCTCGAAGGCGCTGCTGTCGTCCGGAAATTTCGAGCCGCAGCAGGCGACCATCACGCTGACCACCAACGACGCCAACAACTATCTGTCCGGCACCATCGCGAAACAGGTGGCCGACCAGGTCCGCAAGACGATCGCGGAGAAGGTGGGCAGCGAGGCGGCGGACAAGTTCCTCGTCGGCTTCTCCACCATCTACGGCAAGATCTCCGAGGCCACCGACGGTGCCAAGCAGCTTGCCGACGGAGCGGGGAAACTCCAGACCGGGCAACATCAACTGGCCGACGGAGCGAGCCAGCTCGCGACCGGTTCGGCCAGCCTCGCCACCGGATTGGGCACGCTCGCATCGAGCACCGCGCAGCTGCCGAGCCAGACGCAGAAGCTCGCCGACGGCGCGGGCCAGGTGGCCGACGGCAACCAGAAGGTCGCGGACGCCTCGTCGCTGGCCGCGTCCGCGTCGAGCGACCTGCAAAGCCGTCTCGACAGTTACCGCTCCCAGCTGAACACGCAACTGCACGACGCCGGGCTCTCCGACAGCCAGGTCAACGACATCCTCTCCCGCCTCGACCAGCTTCGTTCCCCGGTCAACGAGGCGAACGGGAAGATCCAGTCCGCGAACGGAGACCTGCAGAAGCTCTCCAGCGGCGCCCGGCAGGTGTCCGACGGGGCGCATCAGCTCGCGTCGGCCTCGCCGCAGCTGGCCAGCGGGATCGCGCAGGCGTCCGACGGCGCGAAGCAGCTGCGCGACGGCGCGGCGAAGCTCAACGACGGCGAGAAGACCGCGGTCACCGGCACCGACCAGCTCGCCGACGGTTCGGTGAAGCTGCGCGACGGACTGGCCGCCGGACTGAAGCAGATCCCGAACCCGGACGACCCGACCCGGACCGCCACCGCGAACACGATCGCCGACCCGGTCGCGGTCACGTCGAACGGCGTCGCGTCCGCGGGCACCTACGGGGCCGGGCTCGCGCCGTTCTTCATCTCGCTGGCCACCTGGATCGGCGCGTTCGTGCTGTTCCTGCTGATCCGCCCGCTGTCGAAGCGCGCGCTCACCGCCGGGGCGTCCCCGCTGCGGGTCGCGCTCGGCGGCTGGATGTCCTCGGCCGTGCTGGGGCTGGGGCAGGTGATCGTGCTGTTCGCCGCGGTGACCTGGCTGGTCGGCATCCACGTGGCGCATCCGCTGGGCGCGATCGGCTTCGCCTGCCTGGTGTCGCTGGCCTTCACCTCGATCGTGCACGCGCTGAACGCGCTCTTCGGCGCGGTCGGCAAGTTCCTCGGGCTCGTGCTGCTGGTGCTGCAGCTGGTGAGCGCGGGCGGCACGTTCCCGTGGCAGACGATCCCGGACGCGCTCTATCCGCTGCACATCGTGCTGCCCATGGGCTACGCCATCGACGGCTTCCGGCACCTGCTGTATTCCGGCGCTTCGCTGCAGATCCTCGGTGACGTAGGGGTGCTGGCCGCCTACCTCGTCGGCGGGATCCTGCTGTCCACTCTCGCGGCGCGCAAACACCGGGTGTGGTCGGTGTCGGCACTCAAGCCCGAGCTGAGCCTGTGAGAGAAACGACCAAACGGAAGCTCTTCGAGGCCACCTTGCGGCTCTCGGCCAGCCGCGGGCTGGTCGGGCTGACGGTGGACGACATCGCGGCTGAGGCCGGGGTCGCCAAGGGCACCGTTTATTACAACTTCGGGTCCAAGGACGGGCTGGTCGACGCGCTGCTGCGGTTCGGCGTGGATCTGCTCGCCGGGCGGTTGCGGGCGGCGGGGTCGGATGACGATCCGCTGGCGGTGATCGAGGCCCAGGTGGATACGACGCTGGAGTTCATCGCGGAGTATCCCGGGTTTTCGCAGATCGTGGTCAGCGAGTTGTGGCATACGCCCGGGCGGTGGCATGACACGTTGGCGTTGCTGCGGGAGGAACTGATCGCTGTCGTGAAGGCGCAGCTGGAGCGATTGGACGCGGCTGGGCGGTTGCCCGCCGGGTTGGATATCGCTACTGCTGCGGCCGGGTTGTTCGGGACGATGCTCGTGGTGGCGCTGGATTGGCAGGTGTTCCATCCCGCGCGGGACCGGGCGGACGTGCTCGGGTCGGTGATGTTGTTGATTCGCGGGGTCAAGAGGTGACGTGGCGGGGCCCGGCTTTCCGCGCCGGGCCCCTGGGGGTCAGTGGCAGTTCGCGCAGCAGCCGCAGCCCTTGCCGGTGCAGGCGGAGCAGCATCCGTGCCGCAGGACGGTCTGGAACAGGCGTTTGATCATTGCTCGGTCCTTCCGGGTCGGTCGTTCCCGCGTGAGTCACGCTAAGTGGGGTCGCGGTCACGGGGGTACCGCTGACCGGGCAAGCGGGCGGGTGAATCCCGGATGGTGGTCGTCTCGGCTCGTCGCCTGACGGCGACATCGCGCCTGGCGCTCGTGAGACAACGCCTGCGGTTTCCGGGCCGTGAGGGGAACCCTGCGGGAACCTGACTCCCGCAGGGTTCCCCTCACGCGCTTGGTCCGCGTGGCGGCCTGGCCGAGTTCGCCGTCGGTTCCGTTGGCCGCGCCGGTGCGCGTTCGCTTGCCCGCGTGTGCGGCCGATTGCCTCGCCCCGCCCGCCGAATCGCGAGCGGCCTGCCGGAGTCCTTCGCCCGCCGCGCCAGCTCCCGCTCGCGCCCGGATGGCACCGCCGATCGGTTCGCGTGCTCCGCCGATTCGCGGCCGCCTGGCCGGATTCCGTCGCCCGCTCCCCGAATCCGGTTCCCGCCGCGAAACCGCTGCGCGGGAGTACCCGGGACCGGTCGCGGACCGGCCCGGGCCAGGTTCCTCAGCTCAGTGCGCGGCCTCGTTCCACGACCGCCCGTACCCGACCGAAACCTCCAGCGGCACGGCCAGTTCCGCCGCCGAGCCCATGCCTTCGCGGACCAGTTTCTCGACGTCCGAACGCTCGCCGTCGGCGATTTCCAGGACCAGTTCGTCGTGGACCTGGAGCAGCACGCGGCTGCGCGAACCCGCTTCGGCGAGGGCGCGGTGCACGTTCAGCATCGCCACCTTGATGATATCGGCCGCGCTGCCCTGGATCGGGGCGTTCAGCGCCATCCGCTCGGCCATTTCGCGGCGCTGCCGGTTGTCGCTGTTGAGGTCCGGCAGGTAGCGGCGGCGGCCGAAGATCGTCTCGGTGTACCCGCGCTTCGCCGCCTCGCCGACGACCGACTGCAGGTAGTCGCGCACCCCGCCGAACCGCGAGAAGTACGCCTCCATCTGCTCTTTCGCGTCTTCGGTCGAGATCTTCAGCTGCTGCGACAGGCCGTATGCCGACAAGCCGTACGCCAGCCCGTAGGACATCGCCTTGACGCGGTAGCGCTGTTCCGGCGTGATTTCCGCGGCGGGCACGGAAAACGCGCGCGACGCCACGAACGTGTGCAGGTCCTCGCCGCTGTTGAAGGCCTCGATGAGTCCCTCGTCCTTCGACAGATGCGCCATGATCCGCATTTCGATCTGGCTGTAGTCCGCGGTCATCAGCTCGGCGTAGCCGTCGCCGACCACGAACGCGTCGCGGATGCGCCTGCCTTCCTCGGTGCGCACCGGGATGTTCTGCAGGTTCGGCTCGATCGACGACAGCCGTCCGGTGGCCGCGATGGTCTGCTGCAGCGTGGTGTGGATGCGCCCGTCGTCGGCGACCGATTTGATCAAGCCCTCGACCGTGGTGCGCAGCCGCGTCGCGTCGCGGTGTTCCAGCATGTGCTGCAGGAACGGATGCTCGGTCTTCTCGAACAGCGACTGCAGCGCGTCCGCGTCGGTGGTGTAGCCGGTCTTGGTGCGCTTGGTCTTCGGCATGCCCAGCTCGTCGAACAGCACCACCTGCAACTGCTTCGGCGAACCCAGGTTGATCTGCTTGCCGATCACCTCGTACGCGGATTCCGCGGCCTGCGTGACCCGGCTGAGATAGTGCGCCTCCAGCTCGGTGAGCTGGTCGACGTCGACCGCGATGCCCGCCGCTTCGAGTTCGGTGATGACTTCCAGCAGCGGCAGCTCCAGCTCGGCCAGCAGCTTCGCGCCGCCGAGTTCCGCCAGCTCGGCGGCCAGCGCGCCGGCCAGCTCGAAGACGGCGCGAGCCCTCACCAGTTCGGCGGAAATTTCCTTCTGCTCCAGCTCGTCCGCGCCGCCGTCGAGCAGTGACAGCTGACCGTCTCCGTCGCCAGCTTCCGAACGCAGCTCGCGGTGCAGGTAGCGCAGCGCCAAGTCGTCCAGCCCGAACGTGCGCTGCCCCGGCCGCGCGAGGTACGCGGCGAGCGCGGTGTCCATGGTCAGCCCGCCGAACGTCCAGCCGCGGGCGCGCACCGCGTGCAGGGCCACCTTCAGGTCGTGGCCGATCTTGCGGATCTTCGGGTCCGCCAGCCACGCCGACAACGCCCGGTCGTCCGCCTCGTCCATCGCGGTGACGTCGACGTAGGCGCCCTCGCCCTCAGCCGTGGCGAAAGCGACCGCCTTGAGGTCGGAGCGGACCGACGAGCCAGTCGTCCGGAACGACAGCGCGACCGGCTCGGCCGCACCGGCGTGCGCTTCGAGCCACCCGCCGAGCGCGCCGGGCGAGAGCGCGGAACCGGACACCTCGAAGCCCTCCTCGGCCTCCGGTTCGGCGCTGCTCAGGGTCTCGAACAGCCGGTCGCGCAGGACGCGGAACTCCAGCTCGTCGAAGAGCCGGTGCACTGCCTCGCGGTCCCACGGGCGCAGCTCCAGCTGGCCCGGCACGGACTCCAGCGGCACGTCGCGGACCAGCTCGGTGAGCTGCCGGTTGAGCTGGACCGAGGAGAGGTGCTCGCGCAGCGCGGTGCCGACCTTGCCCTTGACCTCGTCGACCCGGTCGATCAGGTCGGCCAGGCTGCCGAACTGCCGGATCCACTTGGCCGCGGTCTTCTCCCCCACGCCGGGGATGCCGGGCAGGTTGTCCGACGGGTCGCCGCGCAGGGCCGCGAAGTCCGGGTACTGCGTCGGCGTGAGGCCGTATTTCTCTTCCACCGCGTCCGGCGTGAACCGCACGAGGTCGGAGACGCCCCGCTTCGGGTACAAAACGGTCACCCGGTCGGTGACGAGCTGCAACGCGTCGCGGTCGCCGGTGCAGATGAGGACGTCGTAGTCCTCGCCCGCCTGCGTGGTGAGCGTGGCGATGACGTCGTCGGCCTCGTAGTTCTCCTTCGTGAGCGAAGGGATGCCGAGCACCTCGAGCACCTCTTTGACCAGGTCGACCTGGCCGCGGAACTCGTCCGGCGTGGCGCTGCGGTTGGCCTTGTAGCCGGCGTACGTCTCCGACCGGAAGGTCTTGCGCGAGAGATCGAAGGCCACCGCGAGGTGCGTCGGCTTCTCGTCGCGCAGCAGGTTGATGAGCATCGAGGTGAAGCCGAAGACCGCGTTGGTGACCTGCCCGGTCTTCGTGCGGAAATTCTCCGCGGGCAGGGCGAAGAAGGCGCGGTAGGCCATCGAATGGCCGTCGATCAGCAGCAGCCGGGGGCGGTCTTTCGCGGCGGCGGCGCCTGTGGCGTTGGCAACGGTTCGGTTCTCGGTCGGGCTCACGGGGGCGAGTCTAGGGTGAGGGTCTGACACTCTTGCGTGTCGCATAGGTTGAGGAGCAGAGAGTGACCGAGCAGACGGCGGAAATCACGCCGGGCCAGTTCGCGGGCATGGATCCCGCGGCCGCGGGCCAGCAGCTGAACGACAAGATCGGGCTGAAGCTCGTGGAGCTGACTCCCGATCGGGTCGTCGGAACGATCCCCGTCGAAGGCAACCTCCAGCCCTACGGACTCCTGCACGGCGGCGCGAACGCCACCGTCGCCGAAGCACTGGGCTCGGTGCTGGCCGCGTTGAACGCGGGCCCCGAACGCGCCGCGATGGGCCTGGAGCTGTCCTGCACCCACCACCGCGCGGTCCGCTCCGGCACCGTGACCGGAGTGGCGACCCCCCTGCATGTCGGCCGGGGGACGATCACGTCGGAGATTGTGCTGACGGACGACGAGGGTCGCCGTACTTGCACCGCGCGCCTCACCTGCGTCGTCCGGGACCGTCCGCCAGGCGCCTGATTCCCGGTGAAAGATCCGTGAAGGTTCCCCTCACGGCCCGCGGCCACAGCAACGCACCCCGCTCACCAGGCAGCCACACTCCCCCGCACCCCGATACGAAGCCACGAACGCGGCGCGGGGGTGCTTGTCAAGGCATCTTTCCCGCCTCGACAAGCACCCCCGCGCCGTCGTCACAATCAGCTTCGGGGTGCCCCGCGCAACCACTGGGGCGCAATGTCGCCGCCAGGCGACGAGCAGTCACCCCACCCCGAGATAAGCCTCCTTGATACTGGTATCAGCCAGCAATTCCTGCCCGGTACCAGTCTTGGTGATCTGCCCGGTCTCCAGCACATAAGCCCGATGCGCCCGGGACAACGCCTGCTGCGCGTTCTGCTCGACCAGCAGCACCGTAGTCCCCTGCCGGTTGATCTCCGTGATAATCCGGAAAATCTGCTGAATGAACTGCGGAGCCAACCCCATCGAAGGCTCGTCCAGCAGCAACAGCCGAGGCTTGGCCATCAACGCCCGCCCGATGGCGAGCATCTGCTGCTCACCCCCGGACATCGTCCCGCCGACCTGGGTCTTCCGCTCAGCCAGCCGCGGAAACAACTCGAACACCCGGTCGAAGTCAGGCTGCAGATTCTTCCGGTCCTTGCGCGCGTAAGCGCCCATGTCCAGATTCTCCAGCACCGTCATCCCGGGAAAAATCCCCCGCCCCTCCGGTGCCTGCGAAATCCCGCGGACCACGCGCACATCCCCGCGCAGCCGCGAAATGTCCTCGCCGTCGAAGCGAATGGAGCCGCCGGAAATCGGCCGGATGCCGGAAATCGCGCGCATCGTGGTCGATTTGCCGGCCCCGTTCGCCCCGATGAGGGTGACGATCTCGCCCTCGTTGACCGTGATCGACAGCCCGGACACGGCCTGGATCCGTCCGTAGTGGACGGAAACGTCGGAAAGCTCAAGCAACGTCATCGTCGGGAACTCCCAGGTAAGCGGCGATCACGGCGGGGTTCTCCCGGATCTCGGAGGGCAGCCCGTCGGCGATCTTCTTGCCGAACTCCAGCACCACGATCCGGTCGGTGACGCCCATGACGAGCTTCATGTCGTGTTCGATCAGCAGGACGGTGTAGCCGTCGTCGCGGATCGTCCGGATCAGCCCCATGAGCTCTTCCTTCTCCGCCGGGTTGAACCCGGCGGCAGGCTCGTCGAGGCACAGCAGCTTCGGCTCGGTGGCCAGCGCCCGCGCGATCTCCAGCCGCCGCTGATAGCCGTACGGCAGGTTCTTCGCCCGGTCCGCGGCCCGGTCGGCGATGCCGACGAATTCCAGCAGCGCCATGGCTTTCTCGATCGCCTGCTTCTCCTCGCGGTGGTGCCGCGGGACTCGCAGGAGGGCGCCGAGCAGGCTCGTCCTGTGCCGTGCGTCGGTGCCGACGACCACGTTCTCCAGCGCGGTCATCTCGGAGAACAGCCGGATGTTCTGGAACGTCCTGGCGATGCCGAGCTGGGTGATCCCGTGCCGCGACGTCTTGCCGAGCGGCTTGTCTTCGAGCAGCACCTGTCCCGACGACGGCCGGTACACGCCGGTCATCGCGTTGAAGCAGGTCGTCTTGCCCGCGCCGTTCGGCCCGATCAGGCCGAGGATCTCGCCGCGCCGGATCTCGAAGGACACCGAGTCCAGCGCCACCAGCCCGCCGAAGCGGACGGTGACGTCGTCGACCTTGAGCAGCGTCTGCCCGTAATCGGCCCGGATCTCCCGGTCCGGCGCGACGACCTCGGCGACCTCGGCCTCGTGCTCGGCGAGTTCCTCGGCGGTCATGTTCGCGACCTCGGCCACGAGGCCGCCTTCGGCCGGGACCTCCGGCCCGTTTCCGTTGCCAGGGACCGTCATGCCTTCTCCCCCGGATTGTCGGTGGCCAGCGAACCGTCGCTGCTGACCTGCTCGCCCTTGCCGAGCAGCCGCTGGTAGGCCTGCCTGCCGTAGGCGAGCAGCCGCTGCCGCGCGCCGAGCAGGCCCTGCGGGCGAAAGATCATCAGGATGATCAGCGCCAGCCCGAAGATCAGGTACTTGTACTCCGCGATCTGCTGGAACCGCAGCGGCACGTACGCCACCACGATCGCGCCCAGCAGCACGCCGACCTTGTTGCCCGCGCCGCCGAGAATGACCGCGGCCAGGAACAGCATCGACGTCACCACGTCGAACTTCTGGTTGTTCACGAAGCCCAATTGTCCCGCGTACAGCGCGCCGGAGAGACCGCCGACCGCGGCACCGCCGACGAACGCCCAGATCTTGAACTTGAACGTCGGCACGCCCATGATCTCGGCCGCGTCCTCGTCGTCGCGGATCGCGACCCACGCGCGGCCGACGCGGCTGCGCTCCAGGTTCCCGACGACGAAGAGGATCACGATGATGATCGTGACGCAGAGCCAGTACCACGGGATGCCGTCGGTGTTGTTGAACAGCGGGCTGCCGTCGGCCTTCGAGCCCGGCGGATGCCCGACGCCCTGGAAGCCGCGGTTGCCGCGCAGCGGGTCGATGTTGTCGGCCAGCAGGCGCACGATCTCGCCGAAGCCCAGCGTGACGATCGCCAGGTAGTCGCCGCGCAACCGCAGCGTCGGCGTCCCCAGGATCACCCCGAAGATCATCGTGACCACCATCGCGATCGGCAGCACGACGAGGAACGGCAGCTTCGCCAGCGACGAGTCCGGGCTCGTGAACAGCGCCATCACGTAGGCGCCGATGGCGAAGAACCCGACGTAGCCGAGGTCGAGCAGACCCGCTTGGCCGACCACGATGTTGAGCCCGATGGCGACCAGCGCGTAGCGGGCCACCTCGAACATCGCGATCGGGAAGTCGTACCCGGGCTGGGTGGTGATCAGCGGCGGGTTCAGCACCGGCAGCAGGTAGACCAGCGCCACCAGCGGGATGAGCACCCCCCACTGCTGAACCCGGGACAGCCTGTTCCACCAGTCCGAAACCGGACGGCGGCGCGTCTTCGCCGGTGCGGCGGGCGGCGTCGTAGTCGTCGTCATACCCGGGCCTTTCCGAGCGATTCGCCGAGAATGCCGGTCGGGCGGAACATCAGGATCAGCACCAGCAGGGCGAACGCGACGACGTCGCGCCACGCGCCGCCGAACAAGGACTGCCCGTAGTTCTCCACGACCCCGAGGAGCAGGCCGCCCAGCAGCGCGCCGCGCAGGTTGCCGATGCCGCCGAGCACCGCGGCGGTGAACGCTTTGATGCCGAGGATGAAGCCGCCCTGGTAGGAGGCGCCCTGCGGGATCTTCATCATGTAGAACAGCGCCGCCGCACCGGCCAGCAGACCGCCGATGAGGAACGTCAACGTGATGACGCGTTCCTTGTTGACGCCCATCAGCGTCGCGGTGTCCGGGTCCTGCGCGACCGCGCGGATGCCGCGGCCGAACTTGGTGCGGTTGACGAACAGGTCCGTGCCGACCATCAGCAGGATCGACGCCACCACGGTGATGATGGTGACGATCGTGACGCTGCCGCCGAAGATCGTGAAGACCTCGTCGTTGCGCAGCAGCCGGATGCTGTTCTCCGGGTTGCCGCCGCGCCAGATGAACAGGATCTGCTGCAGCACGAACGAGGCGCCGATCGCGGTGATCAGGAAGACCAGCCGGGGCGCCTTGCGTTTGCGCAGCGGCCGGTAGGCCACGCGTTCCAGGACGACCGCGGTGCCGCCGGACACCGCCATCGACGCGATGAGCGCGAGCAGCAGGAAGNCAGGAAGCCGATCAGCTCGAAGATCGGCAGGTCCGGGGGCGCACCGGGACGGAAACCCAAGCCGTAGAAGGTGAACCACGTCGCGTAGGCGCCGTAGATGAACACCTCGGAGTGGGCGAAGTTGATGAGTTTGAGCACGCCGTAGACGAGGGTGTAGCCCAACGCCACGAGCGCGTAGATGCTGCCGTAGGACAGGCCGTCGATCGTGTTGTCCCAGAACTGGTTCAGGAACGAATTCACATCGAAGGTGATCCAGCTGCCGCCGCCCTGCGCGAGGACGAGCGAACTGAGGTCAGGGGTCATCGACACACTAGTTCTCCATGTGGGTCCGGGGTGCGGGCGCGGCGGGATCTCGCCGCCTGGCCCGCACCCCGGTACTGGAACCGAAAGCGGTGAGCTACTTGATCTCGGTGTTGCGGACGATCTTTCCGTTCTCCACCTTGTAGGTCCACACGGTGGTCGCGGCGAGCTCGCCGTGGTCGTCCCACTTGAAGTGCTTCGTGATGCCCTGGCCGTCGTAGGTCTTCACGAAGTCCAGCAGTCCGGCGCGGTCCTTCTTGCCGGCGTCGATGCCCTTCAGCAGGATCGTCGCGACGTCGTAGGCCTCGGGCGAGTAGGTGCCCGGGTCGACGCCGGTCGCCGCCTTGTAGGCGTCGGTGAACTTGGTGAACTGGTCGGCGGGCACGCAGGGGCAGGTGAAGTACGCGTTGGCCGCGGCGTCGCCGGCGCCCTTGACGAACAGGTCGTCCTTCACGCCGTCCGGGCCGACGAACTTGGCCTTGACGCCCGCGTCGTTCAGCTGCTGCGCGAACGGAGCGGCTTCCTGGTAGTAGCCCGAGTAGAAGATCGCGTCCGGCTTCTCGTTCTTGATCTTGTTGACCACGGCGGAGAAGTCGGTCTGCTTCGTCTTGACCTTGTCCTGGCAGCTCGCCTTGCCGCCGAGCGCCTTGACGGTCGAGGCGGCGAGGCCGGTGCCGTACTCGGAGTCGTCCTCGATCACGCAGACCTTGTTCGCCTTGAGCTCGCCGGTGATGAACTTCGCGGCGGCCGGGCCCTGCGCGTTGTCGTTGCCCAGTGCGCGGAAGAAGGTCTTCCAGCCGTTCTGGGCGAGCGACGGGTTCGTCGCGGACGGGGTCACGGCGACCAGGCCCGCGGAGTTGAAGATGTTGCCCGCGGCCTTCGACTCGCCCGAGAACGGGAGGCCGATGACGCCGATGATGCCCGGGGTGTTGACGATCTGGGTCACGATGCCCGGCGCCTTGTCCGGGGTGCCCTCGGTGTCGAACTCCGCGAGCTTGACCTGGCAGCCCGGGTTGGCCTTGTTGTGCTGGTCGACCGCCAGCTTCGCGCCCTTGAGGATGTTCTGGCCCAGGGCCGCGTTCGCGCCGTTGATCGTGCCGGCGTAGGCGATCGAGGTCGGCGCGCACTGCGCCTTGCCGTCTCCCGCCGGGTCCGCCGCGTTCGCCGCCGCCGACGGGGCCGCGGCCTGCGGCGCGCCGCTGTCGCCACCCGAGTCACCGCCGGTCCGCGCCGAGCAGGCGCCAAGGGAGATGACTCCCGCCGCGGCCAGCACGATGACCTTAGTGAGTCGTGCTCTCTGCACTCGTTCCTCCAAATGCCACCCGCCACGCTCCCGGGGAACGGCGGGTCCCTGCGTGGGACTTCGACTGGGCGCTGAACGTAGCCGCCGGGTGAGGTGTTGCACAGAGTCACAGCGAGTCTTGTATCCACATCGTGACGGTCGTCACGAGAATTAACGGACGATTTACACTCGATCGTCTGATTGCAACGACCGAGTGAATGACTCTTCGTGTCCGAGCACCCCTCGAAAGGACCTTGACCTGACGTCCGATCGATGGGGGCAGTCTAGGAACATCCCCTCCGTCATCGTGACCGACACCACGATCCCCCGGCCTCCAAGGTAGCAACCTTGCCCTTTCGCGCAGGGGAGATCAACCCGCACGGGTGGGTCCGGCATCGATGCCGCTCCAGGGTTTTCCCTGGTCGTCGACCAGGTTTCGGCGCGACCCGGCGAGCCGGGCCGGACGCGGCGCACCGGAGGGAGTCCCGCTGGACGGGAGCGCACTCCGGGGCCGGACGGTCACGCTCCGGCACGGTTTCCGGCGTTTCCGGTGTGCCGGGCAACGAAAAAGCGGGCGCGACCCCCTGGCCACGCCCGCTTCTGGGATGCTTGCCGGTTGCTCAGCCGATGCTTTCCACGACCGCCTCGGCGACGGCCTTCATCGTGGTGCGCCGGTCCATCGCGGTGCGCTGGATCCAGCGGAACGCGTCCGGTTCGGTGAGCCCCTGGCGGCTCATCAGCAGGCCCTTCGCCCGGTCGATGACCTTGCGGGTCTCAAGCCGGTCGGTGAGCCCGGCGACCTCGGCCTCAAGGGCCTGCAGCTCGGAGAACCGGCTGACGGCCAGCTCGATGGCGGGCACGAGGTCGCGTTTGGCGAACGGTTTCACCAGGTAGGCCATGGTGCCCGCGTCGCGGGCCCGTTCGACGAGGTCGCGCTGGCTGAACGCGGTGAGAATGACGACCGGCGCGATCCGGTCGCCGGTGATCCGCGCGGCCGCCTCGATGCCGTCGAGCTTCGGCATCTTGACGTCGAGGATCACGAGGTCCGGCTTGAGGTCGGTGGCCAGCGCGATGGCCTCCTCGCCGTCGCCGGCCTCGCCGACCACCTCGTAGCCCTCTTCGCGCAGCATTTCCACCAGGTCGAGCCGGATGAGCGCCTCGTCTTCCGCGACGAGCACCCGTCGCTGCGGCACGCCGGCGGCGCCGTTCGACTCGGCAGCCTGTTCGGTCACCGGTGTCCTCCTGAAGGCTCGGCGGGACGTCTTCGACACGCGGTCACCCGCGAGAGCCCAGCGTACCGGGACCGATCCAGATCCCACGATGGCGTTCACCACGAAGTGGCGGGCGACACCCAGCCCCGGCCCCCAGTCGATCACCGGACCCGGTCTGGGGCTGGAGGGGCGGGTCCCGTAAAGTTTCCGGCACTGCGCCCCCGTAGCCCAACTGGCAGAGGCAACGGATTCAAAACCCGTCCAGTGTGAGTTCGAATCTCACCGGGGGCACCGTCGGAAATCCCCGCCGGACGCGGCCAAGCCGGTCCCGGTTCGATTCGTCACTTCAGTGGTCCTCTTCGCCGCACTCGCGATCGCGGACAGCGCTTCCTGCCTCAAAAGGGCCATGAGCAGATCCGCGGGGGGCCTTCGCGAGGTCGAGACCAGCCGGGGCACTGCGCCGAGAAGGCTGGCTTCCTCCGCCTTCGGGCGCTTAGGCGCGGCCGCTTCCGCCTCGCGCAGCGCGTCGAACTCGGCAACCATCTGCGCGCGCTCGTGTTCGAGCTTGTCGTACTTCTCGCGGAGCGCCTTCGTGAACGGGTCGGCCGCTGCTTGCGCCAGGTGATCAAGTGCTTGACGGAGCCGCTTGAGTTCGGCCTCTCTGTGCTTCGCCTGCTGATCTTCCGCACCGGTCTGGCCCGAACAGCCGATCGGAGAGAAGCCCTCCGACCGAGGCAGGGATCGCGTCCTCTCGCAAGTACAGCGTCTTCCGATGGCCCCCGTACTTGTCCGGTCGGCCGCGGTTGGCGGTGCTCGGCCGGCCGCATGGACACAGCACCCTGCCCCGGAACATGCACATCCGTCTTCGGGTGTCCGCTGGGTTTTGCCGGCGCTCCGGGAGGTGCGTTCGGCGGCACGCCGTTGGACTAGTTCGTCGTGCATCCATTCCGGGATCAGCGGTTCATGCGCGGGTTCCGTAGCAGGGCTTGCCGATATTCCAGCCCTCGCGAACGTGCGTGCACAGTCCGCCCCAGGATCCGCTGTGCGCGACTGCCCGAGACCGAGATGCTCTCGTTTTTGCCGCGAACAAAGAAACGTCGTGCGCTTTGAGGCCTCGTTCCACCGAGAGTCCTTCGAACACCCGGCCGGCTCTGCGGCCGGAGCCCAAGCCACCCCGCAAGCCGGCGGACAGGGCGTACTCCGGAGTGATTCCGCCGGGCTGTTCGCCGTCGTCCCCGGCCGGACACGCAATGCGTCGCACGCGGCTGCCTGCTCTGACGATGACGCCCTGCCCGAGGACGGAAGCCTGCGCGTGAGACAGTGCGGGCTAGTCTCGTGCGCCCACTAGGCCCGGATCCCGGGCGAGGAAGCCAGGTGCTCATGAACAGCGACAGACCGCCGGCCCGGCACGGCCCGACCACGGAGGACGTTCTCGCGGCGGTGCCCTACGGGTTACGTGTCGCAGCCGCGGTCTCCGGACGGTTGCTGGTGGTCGCCGGCGGGATGGCGTTGATCGGGTTCGTCGTCGTGCAGCTCGCGACAGTGCTGGTGCCGGTGGCGGTGGCACTGCTGCTGACCGGACTGCTGGCACCGTCGGTTTCCTGGCTGGCACGCAAGAAAGTCCCCCGCGCGCTGGCCACCGCGATGGTGATCGTCGGCGGAATCGCCGTGGTCGGCGGAGTGGTCACCTTCGTGGTCCTCACCGTGACCGCGGGAATGCCCGCGCTGATCGAGCAGATCTCGCACAGCGTGGCCGACCTTCGCGAATGGCTGCGGACCGGCCCGGTCCACCTGAGCCAGGGGCAGCTCGACCAGATGCTCGACCAGGTGGCCACCACCCTCGACAACAACCGGAGTTCGATCGCCTCCAGCGCCGTGACGACCGCGGTCACGGTCGGCGAACTGGCCACCGAGTTCCTGCTGATGGTGTTCTGCCTGATCTTCTTCCTCGCCCAGGGCAGGCGGATCTGGACGTTCGTCCTGCGCGTCGCGCCCGCCCGGTTCCGGCCCCGGGTGGACCTCGCGGGGCAGGCCGGGTTCACCACGCTGGCCCGCTACATCCGCGGCACCGCGGCGGTCGCGGTCGTCGACGCGGTGGCGATCGGGGCGGGTTTGCTCATCGTCGGGGTGCCGTTGGCCGCCCCGCTGGCCGCCCTGGTGTTCCTGGGCGCGTTCATCCCCGTGGTCGGCTCGGTCGTCGCCGGCGTGGTCGCGNTGGTCGCGGTACTGGTGGCACTGCTGACCGGCGGCGTGCTGCCGGGAATCGTCGTGCTCGCCATCGTGATCGGGGTGATGCAGCTGGAAAGCCACGTCCTGCAGCCATTCCTGCTCGGCCGGGCCATCCGGCTGCACCCGCTGGCGGTCGTGCTCGCGCTGGCCGCCGGACTGGTCACCGCCGGGATCGTCGGAGCCCTGCTGGCCGTGCCGCTGCTCGCCGTCCTCAGCTCCGGTCTGCGCAGCCTCAACGCACCCCCGCCGCACGCCGGGAGCGAGCCGGCGTGAACGCCCGCGGACCCGGCGACCACGCCCGAACGTCCACGCCACGCTGCCGGGCCGGGGGATTTCGAAGCGAGGGGCTTCGAGGCGCGGCGGCCGAACCACGCCAACGTCATGAGTGCCGCCCAGACTGTGCTGGCGCGCGAGCGAAGTCATTGCGGAGTGCCGGGGCCTTCCTGCCGTGATCGGTGCCCGGGTTTGGCGTGCGGCCCGGTAATCGTGGCGAGGCAGTCCGCGCGCGAGCCGAAAACTACGTCCGTGCAGGTCAAGACGCATGGTGGTGGTCGTGGACAATTCCGCCGAGCCGGTCCCGCCGAGGTACCGTGAGGCGGGCGAGGGCGGGTGGATCCCGGGCGTTCAATTTTCCTCCACAGTGGACGATCACCCGGACTTCTCGCCCAGATAGTCCCCCAGCGCGCCGACCACCGGCCTGCGGGACGGCCGCCGATCACGGCGGTGATCCCGCGCAACGACGCGCCAGCCGCCACAGCGTGCTCAGCACCGGCGCGGGCCTCACGTGCCGACCGCACTCAGCACGAGAGCCGTCGAAGCTGCCGCGCACTCGGTCTAGCAATACCTTGCCAGGTCGAAGGATTCGCCGCGGAACTATCCGGCGGAGGACGGACGAACCGGATCTGCGCGCACTGCCGCTGGATGGCGGGCGCGAGTCGGCGCAGCCCATGACCGAGCTTGTGGAGTGCAGTGTCCTGATCGCGGCGGCGGCGCGAAAGCGGCTGCCGAATCGCGAATGTTGTTTCTGCGTCCCCCGGCAAGGTTTCGGCGCTTTGCTTCCGCAGTCAACGCTTCGCGTCGTTTAACCCGTCCATCATCCCCACTGTTGCCGCACGGCACGCGGTGCGGCAACAGTGGGAAGGCGGGATTTCCCGGGAGTACAGCAGGTTCTGGTCTGACAGATGAACGGAGGCAGCCGTGCCCGGCAAGGTCATAGACAATCAGTGGTGGCAGAGTTTCGTGCTCGCGGCACCGCGCACCGGCAAGCTCGCGGTGACGCGGAAGGACGGCAGTCCGCACGTGACACCGGTCTGGGTCGACCTCGACGGCGGCACCGTCGTGTTCACCGCTCGCGCGGACTCGGTCAAGGGCCGGGCCATGCTACGCGAGGGCAGGATCGCGATCTGCTTCGACGACGACCGGCCCCCGTTCGCCTTCGTGCTGATAACCGGCGACGCGGAGATCGACGACCACGCCGGGAACGTCCGCCGCTGGATGCACCGGATCGCGGCCCGGTACCTCGGAGAGGAACGCGCACAGGAGTGGGTCGACCGCGTCTGCGTTCCCGGCGAGGTCGTCGTCCGGGTGGCCGACGCGACCGTCATCGGCCAGGCCGGAGTCGTGGACTCCCTTCTGGCCTCGCCGCCGCCCGCGCTGGAGAAGCCGGCTGTCCCGTGAGGACCGCGTGGCGAACACCCCAGCGACGGCCGGCGCGACCATCGACGAGATCAGCTCCAGCCACGGCTCCTCGTCGAACGAACACTCGATCAGGTGCCGTAGGGAACATCGACGCTCGCGTACGCGAACTGCCATCGAGCACGGATCGCGGTCGAAGCGGGTCGCGCCCCTGCCCTTTGACCGAGTCCACACGCATCGGAACGGGCCAATCCGATGAGGTTGCCTCCTGCGCTGGGTCTCCGGTCAGGCTGCCGCAGTACTGCCTTCCCCTGTCAGCCAGCTGCTTTGGCGAGAAGCGAGGAGGCTTCTCGTTCCCGAGCAACGACGGATTCTTCGTTGACCATCGGCCCGAGCGGCCGTTCTCCGGGCCGAGCCGTCCGGGCGATCGACCCACGGCCCCAGGCCAGACCTCGACGACGGCGAGCAGGCCGCGGCGTGCTCGAACCGCGGCTCCCGCTCGTCCTTGCGCGAACTCACGAGATCCGGCTCATCACTCGCAGACGCGCCGATCTCGCGTAAGACTGCCCGTCGCAACGCAGCCGCCCGCGGAGACAAGCTGGGGCGATCCCGCGGCGGCGAAGCCGGCCGCAGGCGAGCAGCTCACGGGCCAAGTCCTCCGCCTGGACGGAACACCCGTGACGAGGCTGGAAACAGCGCCGCGGCCAGCCGGAACAAGCCGCGGCACCGGATCGTCGATGAGCGAACGCGTGGAGCTCAGAGCAGATCTCCAGCTGCTGAAGACCGGCTTTCCGGATGATGCGTCCACGCGAATCTCGCGGAAGCCGCCGCGCTGCGGACGCGAACTCCCGCCGGAGCCAGGACGGACTCCGCACTACACCGGATGGGCCGGTGCATCCGCACACGATCGCCTGCGGGGCTCAGCCGATCTTCCTTGTGTCGCGAAGGAAAGATCGGCAGGCTTCCCGGCCCTGCGCCACCGGACAACCGCCGCGGGCAAGGTCGAGCCTAGTGGACTTGGTAGTCGACGGGCGGGTGTTCGCGGTCGTGGGTCACGGCCGAGACAGACTTGCCGCCGTCGACCGGCAGGGTCACGCCGGTGATCCACGACGCCAGCGGCGAGAGCAGGAAGGCCGCCGCCGTGGCGATGTCGGAGGGTTGTCCGATCCGGCCCAGCGGGTAGCTTGCGGCGATCGTCTCCGGTGGCAGGCGGGTGACGGAGTCCATGAACGTGGTGCGCACGAAGGCCGGCGCGATCGCGTTCACCCGCACCCTCGGCGCGAGCTGGTCGGCCAGGTCCTCGGTCAGCCGATGCAGCGCGGCTTTGGTGGCACTGTAGGCCGCCAGCCGCAAAGGACTGGTCGCCGCCACGGTGTTGAGCATCAGAACCGAACCGCCATGGTCTTTCATCCAGGCATGCCAGGCGAGCTGCACGTAACCCAGCGCGCCGAGGACGTTGGTGTCGAACGTCCGTTGGAAAGTGTCCAGAGCCATGTCCACGGCCGGGGTGTTCCTGGCGGGGTTGATGCCCGTCGCGTAGACCAGCAGATCCAGCCGCCCGGTCTTCAGCACGAGGTCCACTGCCGTCTGCCGCTCGTCAGCCTTCCGGCTGTTGGCGACCACCGGCTGGATCGGGTTTCCGGTCTCCCTCTCGATGCTCTCGGCCGCCTCCTTGAGCGACTCCGGGTGCCGGGCAGTGATCGTCACCGCCACGCCGCGCCTGGCCAGTTCCAAGGCTATCGCCCGGCCGATCCCGCGGCTGCCGGACACCACCAGCGCACTCAGCCCTCGCATTTCGAAGTCGTCTCCGGCGGGGCGAGGATACTCGTCGTCCAGGGCCACGCCTGGGCCGGTCGGAATTGTCACACTGTCCTCCACAGGCTGTTTTCCGGTCTCACTGTGAAACACCTTCGACGATGGACAGGAACCCCGGCCCCGTCTTTTCCATCACCCTGGTCAGCCGCATCCCGGCGGCCGAGAAGAGCTCGGCAAATTCGGCCTCGGTGCGGACCCGGCCGGCAAAAGATGCCAACAGGACCAGATCAATGCCCTTTCCGGCATGCGGCGCGTTGCCCGGCGGCACTACGCATTCGAGGGCGACGACCCGGGATTCGGGCTTCATGGATCGGCGGATGCTCTGCAGAATGCGTACGCACTGGTCGTCGGGCCAGTCGTTGAGAATGTACTGGAGCACGTAGACATCGCCGTCCGGCGGAACGCTTTCGAAGAAGTCGCCGGAAACGGCCTGCCAGCGGTCTCGGTCGTCCAGCTGGCCAAGATCGTGATTCGAGACGACGATCGGCTGGTCGAGAAGGATGCCCCGCAGGTCGGGCCGGATTCGCAGCAGCTCCACCAGGAACCTGCCGCGGCCGCCTCCGACGTCGACCACCAGACCGTCCGGAGGAACACGATAGCTCTGGGCGAACCCCCTGGCCTCCAGCTGGGACCACTGACCCATACCGGCGTCGAACTCGCCGGCCGGGCGTGCACCTCCCAGAACGGGCTGCCGTATACGGCGTCGATGGCGGCCAGCCCGGTGCGAGCGCCGGCGACGAGCTCGCCCGCAGGACGCCAGATCGCGGGCTCCGTGATCATCAGAACCGCATCGCGGACCGACGTCGGAGAGTCGGTGCGCAGGGCCTGGGCTCGCGCGGTGATGGCGAAGCGGCCGTCGCCGTCCTCGTGGAAAACTCCGCGAGAGGCGAGCAGGCGCAAAACCCGCGCGAGTGCGTTCGGATGCGTTTTCGTGCGCTCAGCCAATTCTCCGGGGTCCGCCGGGCCGTCGGCGAGCTGATCGGCGACGTTGACCAGGGCGGCCACGCGCAACGCAGCGGAATAGAGGTAGTCCAGACTGGAGGAGAGCAGGAAATCTGCGGATTCTTCGCGTGCCACAGGCGTTCCTTTCACACTGCTTGGATGCGATAAAACAGTACGGTGACTTTTCTCGCTCTCGGCGGTTTCCCGTGGATCGCAGCGACCACGACAGGCCGAGGCGGACTCCCTCGGAAAACCCGCCCGGGAGCCGCCGGCGAAAGTGACTCGTAGTGGTCACCTGCGGAACGGCCAGCAGGCGGTGCGCGGCATCCTCTGTCACCTCCCTCCCCGTCCGAGGCTGCGTATTCACCGAGGATTCGCCAGGGCCCTGAATACGGAAGGCTGGCCACTAGCATTACTACGGAACCCAGTCACGCGGGCGGTCGCATCAGTGCACCGGGTCCCCGACAACCGTCTTGAAGTAGCCTCGTAGCGCGGCTTCCGCTCGTCGTACGGCAGCGGCTATGTCGTCGCCGTCTTCGCCAAGTTCGACGGCGGCGACGAGAACGTCGGCGCAGGTGGACAGGATATCCACTGGAGGGTGCTCGAACTGTTCCAGATACCGGACGATCGCCGCCGGGGTGCTGGCGAGACCGCGCAGGGTGAGGAGCAGTTCGGCGCTGACAGCACACCACAGCAGCAAATTGGTGCGCAGAACGGCTGCCGCGGCGCCCGGTCGCGCACGGTGGGACAGTTCTGTCATGAAGCAACCGAAGTCGACGGCGCCTTGAGGGACTGGTTGCGCCGGGTCCACTTCGAGTTCGGCGGCGGCTTCCCGGAGGACGGGGCGGACAGTGCGGGCTGCCTGTGTCATCTTCCGGAAGAGGTCACCGGCCGGAGAGGAGCCGAATTCGGCCGCCATGCGTTCGAATGCCGCGATCTCTGTCAACTGCGCCGGGAGTTCGCCTGCGACGAACCGGCGGAGGTCTTCGAGCGCCAGGCCGTGCGTGCAGGATCGGCGGTATGCAGAGGTTTCCCGGACGAACCTCGATATCCTCGGTGTCAGCGCGCTGAGAAGCCGGGCGCTTCGTTCCCCGGGAGCAACCACCGTTGCGGCGTCCGACGGGCGCTGTCGCACGGCCGACGGCGGGGGCAGCAGGCCGGACCGGGCGAAGCGGTCCAGCAACCCGTCCAGGTAGGCGGTTCCCGCGGGCGGCGGGTCGAGGCCCGCGTTGGCCGTCGCGCGAATCGTGTTGGTGCAGCTGAACTCGGGGAAGAACCAGTGTGGCCGCATCTGCCCGGTCGCCGTCCCTGTCTCGCTGATCAGCGGGGCCAGCTGCCGCGCAGGATGGCCGGGCGACTGGATGAGGGCCGAGACGTCCTGTGCCCAGCGATCGTAAGGTATGTCGCGAATGGAGTACCCCCGGTTCCGCAGCCGGTCGACGAGTGCGCTCAGTTCGCCGGCAGCGGGGTGGGTGATGGTGTAGACGCGGCCGTCGGGAGGCTGGGTGCGCAAAACGTGCACAATCACGTCGGCGGCATAATCGGCCGGGGCGAAGTCGAGCGGCAGATCGGCCTCCGGTGCGGCCCCGGTGTCGACGATCGCACGGGTCCACGCACCGATCGGGGTGTCGCCGCTCCGCAGCACGCCTTCGGCAGCCGCCGCGATGGCATGCGGCCGGTAGATCGCCGCCGGCAGGCCGCGCGAGCTGGCTTCCCGGACCAGATCCTCGGCTGCCCGTCGACTGTCGGCGGTGCCCGGCCGGTCGGTGCCGAGCGGGCTTGGACGGTCGTCTTCCAGTATGTAGCGGAGGTGCGCCGTCCCCGATCCCGCGATCGTGAGAAGGGTGGAGATGTGGTGCAGCGGTTTGAGGCGCTCGCTCGCCGCCAGGGCGATCAACGCGCGCACGCCGGAGACAACCGTCTCCGCCCGCGGCGATGCCAGGGCCGGACCAGCGTCGAAAGATCCATTGTGGACGATCATTTCCGTGGTGCGCGCCAGTTCGTCGTAAGCGTCCGGGGACAACCCGAGCCGGGGCTGTGACAGATCACCGGCCAGGGGAACGACGTTCCCCTCGACCGCGCCGAAGTCCAGCCCGTGGCCGCGCACCCGCTCAGCCAGCTTGGACAACCCGTGCGCGGCGTCGCGGGCACGGATCAGGCAGCGCACCTCGGCCACCCCGGCCCTGACCAAGCGGTCCAGCAGAAAGGATCCCAGAAGGCTGGTGGCGCAGGTGAGGAGCACCCGCTTCGGGGTGCGCCCCTCCGGGATCGGCGGGGCAGCGAACCGCAGGGAGGAAAACAGTCCGGAGCCGGCCGGCCAGTCTCCGGTCTTCGCCGCGGAACCGTCGTCGGGGCTGCGAGCGTGCATCAGGTTCTCCCTCGCCTATCCGTTATTCGGGATTTCGCCGCCGAACGGACCCCGCGATCGGACGGCCAGGCCCTCCCCGGTGATTGCCTGGCTGTATCAAGACTTCACCCGGTGCACGGCCGCAGGGAAGAAGTTGCCGCGTTTTCCCGGTTTATTTCTGGCGGACGTTGATCGGTCATCGCGGCGCGACTGCCCGCGGAGTTCGCGAGGAGGGGCTGGGGCCGCGCACGCTGGCCGTGTCTGCTTCCGGCATGTGGACGCGTGCGTGGCCGCCGGACGCACCACCCGCGCGATCCGCCCTCTCGTTCGTGGCGACCGGCCGCTGTCTCAGTCGAGGCTGACGGCGGCACCGCGATCGCAGTGCCGCCGAGGCCCACCCAGGTCGATGTGACCTGCGGCGTGCCGTCTTTCTTGCGACCGCGAGGTGTCCGGTGCTCGTGTGCGGAGCGGACGAACCTCTGCCGCGGGCTGCGCGTGGTCGGGCAACTCCTCGCCCCGTCTCGCGGCCGAGCCAGGGGGCCGGCACCGGGCGAGACGGCAGCGGCCGCCGCGGGTCCTTGCGGAGGAGCGCCGGGTACTCACTGCCGGCTACGCCGCTGTGACCGCGAGCGGTGAACTGATCCCGCGTCGGCAGCCGGATGCTCGATCCGCTTTGCCGAGTTGTCCCGGCAGGCGGCGAGTTCCGCGATCGACACGATCGTCAGGTCGTGCACGCCGGCGAACTCGACCAGCTCGGGACCGCGCAGCAGATGGCCGCGGGGTCCCGCTATCTCCACGATGGCGGCGGCCGGTCTCAATCCGGCGAGCGAGGCCAGGTCGACAGCAGCCTCTGTGTGCCCAGCCCGGACGAGGACACCGCCGGGACGCGCCCGGAGCGGAAAGACGTGGCCCGGCCGGGTGAAATCGTCCGGGGCCGTGTCTTCGTTCGCGAGCAACCGCAGCGTGGTAGCGCGGTCCCGGGCCGAGATACCTGTAGTGACCCCGTGGGCGGAGGACGCGTCCGCCGAGACCGTGAACGCGGTGCCCATGGGGTCGGTGTTCGCCGCCGCCATCGGTGGCAGCCGCAGGCGGTCGAGGTCCGCCGCGGCCATCGGCGCGCAGATCAGCCCGCGGCACTCGCTCATCATGAAGGCCACGATTTCCGGAGTGGCCTTCTGCGCGGCGACGACCAGGTCCCCTTCGTTCTCACGGTCTTCGGCGTCGAGCACGACGACAGGCCGCCCGGCGGCGATATCCCGGACCGCCAGTTCCACCGCGCCCGGCGGCCGCCGCGCCCCGGAAACGGGCGGCCCGAAGCCATCGCGTCCACCAGAGACGGTCATCGCCCCCGTATTTCGCCCGTGCCGGGACTTCGCCGACATGATGGTCTCCCTTGAACGCCGGTGTGGAACATCCAGCGTCGTCGCGGTGTCTCCACGGCTACAAGCCGTTCACCTCATCAGGCCGTTAAGCGGCGCTGCCTGTTCATTCTGTTCTCCCGGCGCGGAGAGGGCGGCGACCGGGTGCCGGGCAAAGCGGCCGGCATGTCCTGATCGCCTGACTGGTGACGGCTCCCTTTCCGGCCACGAAACAGAACCTGATGTCTCCGCCCGCCTGCCCGGTTTAACGCGTCGCGACGCTCAACAGCCTTTTCCCCGTGCGTACTTACCCCGGCTCCACCGGGCTGAGAGCCTCGTAGCCTGAACCGTCGAACGGGACGACTGTCCGGGAGGAAGAGCTGCCATGAAGTTCGGGGTGTTGTACGAGCTGCAGGCTCCGCGGCCGTGGAGCCCGGACAGCGACCAGCGGATGTTCGCCGAGGCGCTGGAACAGATCGAACTCGCCGACCGGATCGGCATCGATCATGCCTGGGCCGTCGAACACCACTTCCTTGAGGAGTACTCCCACTGCTCCGCGCCGGAGGTGCTGCTCGCCGCCGCTTCCCAGCGCACCCGCGACATCCGGCTCGGCCACGGCGTCTGCCTCACCTCGCCCCGGATCAACCACCCCGCGCGGGTGGCCGAGCGGATCGCGACGCTGGACGTGCTGAGCGGGGGCCGGGTCGAATGGGGCACCGGTGAAGCGGCCACGGCACTCGAACTCGGCGGTTTCGGGATGCCCTACGACGAGAAGCGGGCCATGTGGCAGGAAGGCGCCCAGGCCGCGGCCGACATGCTCGCGCTGACCCCTTATCCCGGGCACGAAGGCGACTACTTCAGCATGCCGTGCCGCAACATCGTGCCGAAGCCGCTGCAGCGGCCGCACCCGCCGATGTGGCTCGCCTGCGCACGGCGCGAGTCCATTCTCCGGGCAGCCCGAAACGGCATGGGAGCGCTGGTCTTCGGATTCGTCGAGCCGGAAGAGGCGAAGACGTGGGTCGCCGAGTACTACGACATCATCAGGTCCGGCAAGTGCGTGCCCATCGGACACACCGTGAACGCGAACGTCGCCGCGCTCTTCGGGTTCTCGGTGCACCACGACGGGGAAGAGGCGATCGCGCGGATCGCCCCGGGGCTGCGGTACTTCGGCTACAGCTTGGGCCGCATCTGGGCGTCCGGGCACCACCGCCCAGGACGCACGGATGTGTGGTCGGCATTCCAGCGGGAGGAGACCGGCATCCCCTTTCACCCCGAGCAGGGAATCATCGGCACCCCCGCTGAGGTGCGTGGGCTGCTCGCGGGTTACGAACGAGCCGGACTCGACCAGGTCATCTTCATCCAGGCGGTGGGGCGGACGCGGCATGACCACATTTGCCAAGCGCTGGAACTGTTCGGCACCGAGATCGCGCCCGCGTTCCGCGAACGTGACGCCGGTGCCCGAGCGGGCAAAGACGACCGGCTCGCGCCGTACGTGGCGGCGGCTGAGGCCCGTCGCGCACGGGCCCTGCGTCCGCTCCGCGAGGAGGACATCCCGGTGGTGCGGGCACCGGAGCACCGGGAGGAGGCCGGGCAGCACGACCAGCGTCTTCCCCCGGACAGCGGGATCGGCGGCGCGCTGCCCGTACCGGCCCGGCCCGGCGGTCCCAGCGCGTCGAGACGCGAACGCACCTGACGAGACCGGGCAGCTTCACTGCCGGAGAGGCGGCACCTCATGCGAACTGGCGAGTACGGCGACCACTTCGTCCCGATCGATCAGAAAAGCGCGCGGCTGCTGGACAAGGCTGAGCACGGGCTGCTCGCGCTCAGCATGTTCAACAGCTATTTCAGCCAGGAAGTCATCGATTTCAGCGTCGCCGCCATGCACGACCGGTTCCGGACGTTCGACGTGGTGACCCCCGGCGAGCAGATGCGGAGCCTGCTGGAAGCCGCCGGATACGACCAGCAACGCGCTCTCGCCAAAGTGCGCAAGAACCTGTCGATGCTGCGAGGCAGGACACTGCGCGCGTTCGACCGGATCGGGGTCCCCCGGCTGACCGCGCAGGCCCATCTGCTCACCTTCGACGACTTCCGCGGCGGGACGCCTCACGACGAGATCACCGCCGTCATCCGCGAGAAGGCCGAGCACGACAACGTCTTCCGGGACGCGTGCCTGAACATCTCCCGCCGTGTCCTGCGGCGGGTCGACCAGAGCAGGCAGCCCACGGAAGCCGAGCTGGAGGCCACCATCGGCTACTACGTCAGCGAAGCGGCGGTCATGACCAACACCGCGGACATGCTCGGCCACGACAGCTCGGTCACCTGCTACCGGCATGTCATGGAATTCATCGCCCCGCTGTACGAAGGCAAGCTGAGCTGGCGCCCGTCCGAAAAACAAGGCTACGCGAGCCTGCGCCGTCCACCCTCCTGACGGTTCTCCGCTCTGCGGAGGGACCGATCACCGCCAATCAAGTCCACTTAGGACCGCCAGCGGCCGAACAGGTGCTGAGCCGGTGACGGCAGGCGGTGCGACCCAGACCGGACGTTACCCGGTGGTCCCGGCAGAACCGCGACCTCCGGAACCGGCGGCAGGGCGAAGCAGCCTTCAACGACCCGGCGGCAGGAACCGGGGCCGGAGCGACACCCCGGCTGGCGATAGCCGCTCGGATGCCTTCGGCACCAGCGAGTCTCCGTCGGTCGCGGGCGCAGACGACGACCTGGCCGGGGCCGACCGCGAACGAGCAGCGCTGCCTCGCTCCGCAGGATGAGCAGGCACCGTCCACGGTGGCCCGGTTTTCCGCCCCGGTGCGGCACACGGCTGACCGGGCTCGGACAAGCTGGGGCCACCCTGATGCCCGCCCCCGCTCAGCGCAGCAGCGCGCCGAGGCCGTTCCGCCGCCGGGCAGACCTCCGGTGGGCCCCGCCGCGTGACATCCCGACGTTCACCCCATCGCACCGGTCCCTCGCACAGTGTGCCGCCGCCGAACGGACTCCGTCTCCGGGCAAAGCCCGACGGCCGCCGCCAGGCCGCCCGCGTCATCGGGGCGCCGGATGCGAGCAGGGCAATCGGTCGCCCTTCGGCCGGAACCGCGAATCGGGGCGCGTTTCCCTCCTCGGCCGAGGACGCGATTCAGGCGTCGAGCCCTCGCCTTCGGCATGGCACGATCCTCGATTCGCCGCAGTCGTTGAAAGCGGTGGCCTGCTCGGCGAGGCGCATGGTCCGGTCCTCGGTTCAGATGGTCTCGGGAAGGACCCGGTCGTGTCTGTGCCGGTGCGCGATCTGTGCCAGGATCTCGGCCGCCGTTTCGTGATAGCGGTAGGGGTGCAGGATCGCCTTCGCCCTGCGTACCGCGGTGTCGATGCTCGCCGAGCGGAAAGCTTCGCTCTGGCTGAGAAACTGGCTCCAGGTCCGGCAGGCCGCCGTCAGGCGACCTTCGCGCGCTTGGAGTTCCGCGAGCCGGGCGAGCATGATCACACGCAGCCGGGCGAAATCGGCCGGACATCGGCGCACGCCCTCGGCCAGCGCAGTGATGGCCCGTGTCCGGTCGCCGCGATGGCTCGCGGTCACCGCCTCGTAGTACGAGACGTACGCCCCGGTGAGCACGCCCGGCCACGTCCGCCCATCCGGTTCCCCGGCCAGCTTTTTCGCCGTCCGCAGGTGGCGGTCGGCAGTCTTCCCGTCGGCCGCGGTCGCCGCCGCGGCCGACAGTTGCCCGTGCAGCAGCGCGCGCATCCCGGTGCCGGAGTTGCGGCCGTGTTCCAGCGCGAGGCGCGCCAGCCGGGTGGCGGGGGCGGCGTGTCCGAGCTCCCTCGCCTGCATGCTGAGCAGCCGCAGCACCCGCGCCACGGCATCGGTGTCGCTGATGGCGATCGCCGCGGAAGCGCTGAGCAGGTAATAGCGCTGAGCGTTGCCGTGGGCCTCGTCGTCGTAGTGGGCGTAACCGCAGACCCGGACCATGCGCGTGGCCGTGTTCAGCAACTCCCACCGGACTCCGGGCTTCGCCGGCCGCAGCAGGAGGGGACGCAACTTCGTATCGATGTAGGACTGCATAGCCTTGCGCGCAGGACTGGCTCCGAACTGGGCGACAGTGCACGCGAACATTTCCGTCATCGTCGCGACCGAGCGCACATCGCGGGCGGCCAGTGCGGATCCGCGCTCTCGCGCGCTCCCGAATCCCAGGCCGGAGAGGTCCGGCACCGCGGCGAGGGCGTCGAGGGAATAGGGAACGGGGCTCTTCGGCGGCCAGGCCGGCCCGCCGGGCCGCTCCTCCCCCAGGTCGTAACCGCCGCGCCTGGGGCCGGGGACGCCGAAGCCCGTCTCCTCGGCAGTGACCCTGCGCCCGAGCCGCCGGGAGATCGCCTCGGCGATGACCTCGGGCACCGGCGGCCGGGGACGCACTCCCCCCAGCCACTGAGACACCGAAGGCCGGGCGTAGTGCAGGTCGAGGCCCATCTCGCGGCCGATCCTGTTCACCTCGTTCGCGAACGCGGGTCCGTTCCAGCGGCACTCGTCGAGCGCTTTCCGAAGAGCGTGG